>JADJGJ010000001.1:1933335-2577780 GCA_016708105.1 Crocinitomicaceae bacterium | reverse complement strand
GAATCCACATACAAACCACATCAGCATTTTCAGCACGAAATCAGCTTTGAGAAAACGGTATTCAAAAATTCTTGCCAAGTGTAAAAAGCCTAAGATTGGTTCAGATCTCAAAAATAGTGAAATATAAGCTGAGTTCAGAATTTATCGGTCTTGTACTTTGTAGAATTAATTGCTATTCGATATTTTTTTAGATACTGATTCTTTCAAGCAGACAAAAGAAGATAAAATGGTAATCTCATGTCCTGCTGGAGCGAGCATCTCGCTCGTGCCCTAAATCCAACGCTGGTGCGAGTATCTCGCTCGTGCCCTAAAGCCACCCTGAAGCATTAAACTTCAAGATCCCCTCAGAAAATTCTGCAACTTAAAATCGCTGTATCGTCAACATACCTTCTGCTGCCTCGCCAGTCATCTAATTTTGAAAAGATTATTTCATTCAAATCTTCCATGGAGAGCGGATAAAAACTCTGAACAATTTTTGTGAGACGTTCGGTTTCAAATTGCTCATCCGCATTATTTTCTAATTCTACCACACCATCTGTGTACAATATGATGGTGGTATTATTTTGTATTTCTAATTCTTCACTTTCCATGTGCGGAATTTCATCAAGCATACCTAAACCAATACATCCTTTATTGAGAAATCTTGATGATTTACCGCGGATTAGTACAGGCCAGTTATGTCCGGCATTTACATACTTCATCTTTCTGGTTGACGCATTATATTCTGCAATAAAAAATGTAATGAATTTTTCACCGTGAGCCGAATCAAAAACCTGGGTATTCAGTTCATGAATTAATTCTTTTAAATCACGTCTACCATAGCGATACATGGTGCGCACGGTTGCCTGAAAATTAGCCATGAGCATGGCTGCTGACAGACCTTTACCACTTACATCAGCAATACAAATAATGAATTCATCATCATTCAGTTTGATATAGTCATAATAATCACCGCTCACTTTATTGTGTGAAAGATATTTGGCTGAAATATCAATTTTATGATTTGATGGAAGATTGGAAGGATACAACAACTTTTGCATTTCAGAAGCTTGTTCAAGTTCACGCTTCACTAATTCTTGCTTCACACTTTCTTTAGCCATGCGTTTATTTTCAATGGCAACTACCATGATATTGGTGAGCGTTTGAATAAAATTCAGATTGGCGAATGCCGGTTGAGGTTTGTTCTGTATTTCTCTCAAACCGCCAATTACCAAGTAAGCCAACGCTTGATCTTTATGTAAAACCGGAATCACAACATCAAATTCATTGAGAGATTTTTTGTGAGATGATTCTATTACGGTAATTTCTCTGAAGCGCAAAATGTCACGTTCAACTTGAATATCTTTCACGCCACCACGAATACCTGCTTTAAGCAAAATCTGCCAGCCACGTTGATTGGCAAACAGGATAAATTTGCGCAAGCCCAGTTGTTCGTGCAAAATAAATTGGTATAGCCGCATGAGTTCATCCACCGGCTTGTTCAGGTTAATAGTCTTAGTAATTTCAAGCAGAGAATTCAGCTTAAAATCTTTTGCTTTTAATTTGTTCTCAAGATCAAGTAATATTTTCTCAGGAACGTAGGTCATAAATTTTCTATAATACCCGGAAGTTTTCTCAGCGCTGCCATTTCACGCAACACCGTTCTTGCCTCATTGGCAGGTGATCCAAAATATGTTGCCCCACCTTCAAGACTGCGTGAAACGCCTGATTGGGCTTGAACCACGGCATGTGCGCCAATGGTAATATCGCTGGTTACTCCAACTTGTCCCCAGAGGGTGACATGATCTTCAATAATCACACAACCGGCTATGCCGACATTGGCAGCGAAGAGGCAATTTTTTCCAACCACCGTATCGTGTCCAATATGAACCTGGTTGTCAATTTTTGTTCCTTCTCCAATAATGGTATCACCTGTTACGCCGCGATCTATCGTAGTCATTGCGCCAATTTCAACACGACTTTTTAAAATGGTTCGCCCGCAGGTATGCATGCGGTGGTATCCATCTGTTTTCTTTTTGTAGTAAAATGCTGAGTGACCAATTACCGCGTTGGGACCAACAATTACATCATCTTCAATAATAGTAAAATCACAAAGCACAGCACCGGATAAGATGGTAGAATTTTTTCCAATACTCACGTTGTGACCAATACTTACATGCGGATGAATTACTGAGCCGGCGCCAATTGAAAAATTATCACCAACAGCTGATGACCACACTTTTGGAGGATTATGATGCAGGGTAATTTGATTGAATGCATCAAACGGCGTTGCAGAAATAATAATGGCTTTACCGGCCGGAATTTCTTCAACCTCTTTATCAATGATAATCACATCAGCCTTGCTGTTGAGTGCTTTTTTATAATATTTTGGATGATCCACAAACACGATATCACCCGGTTCAACTTTATGAATTTCATTGATGCCTGTGACAATCATTCCCGGATCACCAACGAATTGACAATTCAGAAAATCTGCAATTTGCTTTAGCGTTTGTGGCGTAGTAAATTTCATTTTGTTTCAGTAGTTATAGTTTTGCGCAATGTCATTGTCTTGTTTCACAATTGGAAAATATACCTGCAAAACTTAACATGTGTTTTGTGAATATGACGCATGTATACTATCCCAAAGTAAAATTACCAAACCAAGTGTCTGTATTTATAAGCACCCGGGCAGAGTTATGAACTGTGTTCTGTGAGTTAAGGCGATGGGTTTACGGTGCGAATCGCCCAAGAAATTGCGATAGTAGATAAAATGAGACCTGAATCAAATCCTGAGAGATTTGATACCTTTGTTGAGAAACCTGTTTTTACACAACGTGCGTTCTAGAAGAGATCTCATTTTACTTTTAATCTTGTTGGTATTTACTGCCGGCATTGCGTTGCTCAGTTTGATTACGGGAGATGTGTCCATACCGATGAATAAAACTATGGACATACTTTTTGGCGGGATATCTGAAAATCCATCCTGGTCATACATCATTGAAAGTCGTTTCAACCGAACTATTGCGGCACTTTGTGGTGGGTCGGCACTTGCGGTTGCGGGGCTCATTTTGCAAGTCTATTTTAGAAATCCGCTGGCCGGTCCCGGTGTTTTGGGTATTACTTCAGGCGCTGAATTAGGTGTGGCATTTGTTATTTTAGGCGGAAGTTCTGCCATGCAATTTTTTGGTAATCCCGGCTTGATTCTGGCCGGTATCTTAGGTTCATTTAGTGTTCTTGCGCTTTTACTTTTTATCTCAAAATTTATTGCCAATCCGGTTGTCATGTTGGTGCTTGGTTTAATGTTCAGTGCTTTCATCAGTGCTTTCATCAATGTGATGTTGGTATCTGCTGATTTATCTTCAACGCGCGAATATGTGTTGTGGGGTATGGGTAGTTTTGAAGGTATCTCAACAATAAATATCGTATGGATGGTTAGCTTGTGTCTGATTTGTTTTGTTGGTTCATTATTTTTGGTCAAACCCATGAATGCTTTAGTGCTTGGAGAACAATACGCGCAGTCAACCGGTATACAACTCACCCGCGTGCGCTTACTGGTTATTTTTTTTACCGGTGTGTTGAGTGCGGTTGTTACGGTGTATTGCGGACCGGTAAGTTTTATTGGCATAGCTGTGCCGCAACTCGTGCGCATGATCATATCTTCAAAAAATCATCTACATCATTTGTTTGCTTGCATTCTTTGTGGTGCTTTTCTTGCCATTCTTTCTGATTTGGTTGTGCGTGTCACCGGCAGCGCTCTACCACTTAATACTGTCACGGCATTGCTTGGTGCACCGGTGATTGTGTATACCATTTTAAAACTGAATAATCGTGTTGCTTGAGTTGAAAAATATAAAATTGAGGATTGGTGAACGCATTTTGTTCACAACAAATCATCTCTCTATTCACTCAGGTGTTGTGGCTTTAACCGGTAGAAATGGCGCAGGTAAATCAACATTCATTAAAGCTTTGCTTGGTCAGCATAAAGAATATGATGGAGACATTCTTTTTGATGGGATTTCAAATAAGAATATTCCCGGAGATCAGTTGGCAAAAAAAATAGCTGTGGTTCTTTCCAAGCCTGAATTATTTGGAGATTATAAGGTAATGGATGTTATGCTTTTGGGACGAATTCCGTACATGAACCTTGCGGCAATTCCAAAAAAAACAGATATAGAAAAAGTACATGAAATTGCAGGACTTTTGAAAATAACTGAACATCTTCATCGCAAATTTCATTCATTGAGTGATGGAGAAAAACAAATGGTGATGATTGGCCGCGCGCTGGTGCAAGATACTCCATACGTGGTAATGGATGAACCCGCCGCTTTTCTAGATGTGGTAAACCGATATGAAATTCACGCACTGCTCAGACAAATTGCTCAACGTACAAATAAAATCATTCTCACTTCTACACATCATATTGAACGTTTGGAACAAGATGCCGATTTTCTTTTGCTGATAGCTGAACAAGAAATGAAATTGTACAACCAAGCTTCAGAATTTTCTGCGGTAGTGAAAAGTGCATTTGGAATATAATACAGAGCTATGCAATTCAGAACAGAAACAAAAATAATTGCTGAACCCGGACTCATTACCTATGGCAAAAAACTTTTTTTCACGGGGTCATGTTTTGCAGATGAAATTGGGAATAGATTGACAAATTTAGGATTTGATACGTGTACAAATCCTTCCGGTATTTTGTTTAATCCTGTCTCTTTGGCTGATTATTTTTATGATGCAGTGAATTCTACTTTTGATGCTGAATTGATTGTGCAGAGAGATGATCTGTTTTTTCATTACGGATATCACAGCAAATTATTTGCACAGAGTAAACAAGATTTGCAAGATCAAATTCAGCAGATGTTGCTTCAAACAAAAGCACGTTTGCTGAGCGCTGATACCATTGTTATCACGCTAGGAACGGCATGGGTTTACAGACATACGCTTACAGGCAAAGTGGTTGCAAATTGCCATAAAATTCCGCAAAAGGAATTCACGAAAGAACTGCTTCAATTGGATGATTTGAAAAAAGTATTTTATTCATTGATTAATTTTTTGTTTGAGCAGAATAAAAATATGCGCGTGGTGTTAACAGTTAGTCCTGTCAGACATACCAAAGATGGGTTACATGAAAACAATTTGAGCAAAGGAGTTCTACATTTGTTAAGTGATTACTTAGTCAATGAATTTAAGCAGGTCAGCTATTTTCCGGCGTATGAATTGGTTTTGGATGATTTGCGTGATTACAGATTTTATAAAGAAGATTTAGTACACCCAACCCATCAGGCAATTGATTTTGTATTTGAAAAAATGGCTGATGCCTGGTTTGATGACACAACGAAACAAGCCGCTTTGGTTAAATCAGAAATCAACAAATTAAAGCGTCATCGCCCGATCACGGAGAATAAATCAGCAGAAAAAATTGTTACAAAAAAGCTGATTGAACTGGAACAAAAATTTGAATTATTGGTTAACCAGCATTAAACACGAAACTTCACGATGAAAAATATTTTCTTTTTACTTTTTTTCAGTGCCGGTCTCTTGTCTTTCTCTAAAGGAGAAAATTACACCACGTTGATACTTGTGCGCCACGCCGAAAAAAATAATGAATCAGATTCCAGTACATTAACGCCTGCCGGTTATGAGCGCGCTCAACGTATTTCCGATATGCTTGCAAATACAGATATTGCTGCTATTTACGCAACGCCTTTCATTAGAATGATTCTGACAGCTAGCCCAACTGCTGTTTCTAAAAACCTACCTGTCACAACTTATCAACCTCATGAAATGAGCGAAATAGATCAGATGGCATCCAGCTATAAAGGAAAAACAATTTTGGTCATCGGACATTCCAATACCATTCCTAAAATAATCAATCACTATACAGGCTCAGCCCTTGAGAATTTGACGTCATATACTGATTTGTTCATCCTCCACATTGCCCACAAACCCAAACTCAAAAGTTGGTATTTGCATTTGACTTATTGAGAGAATATTTACTTTTTTTATATTAGATACTGCCGGTGCGAGAGTCTCGCTCGTGCCTCTGATACCAAAAACTAAGAATAAAAATTACCCGCTGGCGCGAGTGTCTCGCTTACCACGAACGTAGAATATAGATACCCCCAATCACAATTTTTTCACCAAAAAACGATCACAAGAAAAATGTCCGGTATTTCCGAGTGGCCCGTTTATGTATTCAAATCCTGATCGTTCATAAAGTTTAATGGCTTCAAACATATTGTCAAAAGTTTCAATGTAAACCAATTCATATCCGGCTTGTTTTGCAAATTCAAGACAGCGTTTCATCAGTTCAGCACCGATTCCTTTTCCTCTTGCTGATTTTTTCAGGAACATCCGTTGAAGTTCACAGTAATTTTTTTCTTGATCAGGAATAGGAGCAATTCCGCATCCACCTAATAATTCGTCATTTTGAAACACGACAAAATAGATGGTTCCTTTCGTTTGGTATCCGCTGCTCATGCGGTATAATTGCGGATCAGCGTAGATAGTTCCCGGTTTGTTATTCCCTTGTTCTTCTAATGATTTTTTAATCACTTCAGCGAGTGCTGCATTATCTTTTTCTTCAATCAGACGATAGGTGAGAGGCATGTTAAAATTTTTTTAGCTCATCATACAATCTATGTGTGGGTAAACCCATCACGTTGAAATATGAACCTTTCAAACGGTGAATGGCGGTGAGGCCTATCCAATCTTGCGCACCGTATGAACCGGCTTTGTCATAGGGTTTGTAATGTTCAATATAATAATCAATTTCTGCATCGGTCAGCGGACCAAAATAGACTTTTGTTTTATCTGAGAAAGTTATTTTTTTTGTTTTGCTCATACAACAAACTCCGGTAACTACGGTATGTTCTGAATCAGCCAGCTTGCGCAACATGGCATGCGCATGATTTTTATCCAAAGGTTTTTCAAGTATATTTTGCTGATGAATAACGATGGTATCTGCCGTGATGAGAATTTCATTGTCAGCGAGGTCATTTAAAAAATCAAGTGCTTTTTTTTCTGCCAGAAAAACCGGAATGTCTTCTGCAGCCATGGATGCAGGGTAATCTTCCGGAATATCTCGTGTGCGCACTTCAAATTCAATTCCAAGTCCGCGTAGAAGTTCTTGACGACGTGGCGATTTAGAAGCAAGAATTATTTTTTTTCCTTTCAGGTTATCCAGCATGAGACAAAATTATCTTATGTTTTTACTCCTATTTTTTTAATCATCTACTCACTCCCAAACTTTATCAGAACGATAAACAGTTCCTTTAAAATGTGCTACCATTACGTTATTCTGATTAAAGACTTCCATTTCAAACACGCCGGTTTTGCGTGTAAGTACAAGTTGTTTTGTGTTTACGATAAGTGTGTCACCGGTATGAACACTTTTCATGTGCGAGATACTGGTTTCAATAGACATGGATTGAATACCGTAACTATTTGCAGAAAAAGCCAGGGCGCTGTCTGCCAGAGAATAGGTGATGCCACCGTGTGTTACACCAAATCCATTACACATTTCATCACGCACTTGCATGCGCAGACTGACAGCTCCGGGATTATAACTGAGAATTTCAATTCCAAGCCAGCGACTCATGTTGTCTTGACTCATCATTTTTTCTATGATTTCACGTGGGCTTAGTTTTGATTCCATAGCGCTAAACAGCTTCATTCAGTAAGCCAATGATGGCAGATGAAACGATAAAAAGTTGTGATCGCATTTCTTCATCTAGTGTGCTGCCGTCTTCATCTTCTGCTTCAAGATCTTCAACAATAAACTCTTGTAGCGCAACCTGACCAATTAGTTCTTGCAGAGGTTTGTGATTATCTTTTGAATTTATAGCATCTAATGCTTCAAGAAAAGGATCTTGAAAATCGTTGATTTGATCTTCTGTTATTTTTTCAGGATGCAGACCTTGTTGCAGAAAACTTTCATACAAAACAACAAAGTAATAAATGCTATAGGTATTAATTTCTTCATTGTCAAAGTCAATACCTGCCTGCAATACATAGTTCAACAAATCCTCTTGTTGTTCACCATAGGTGGTAATGAGCTGATCTAATTGTTCATCACTAAGATTATCAATTTTATCTAAAGCTAGATTAATGCTGTCATGTGTAATTTGAATCATAAGCGTTGGATTATACTAATTGGTGCCAAAGATACTTCATTATCGGTATTTTAGTATCAAACAGAGGACAGAAAAAGCTGAGTTGCCTAGGTGCTAAATAATATTCACTTCTCTCTCCAGTTCAACTCCAAATTTTTCTTTCACTGACTGAAGAATTTCTTCGGATAAATTAAAAATTTCTGAACCGGTTGCGCCGCCGTAGTTCACAAGTACCAGTGCTTGATTTTTATGTACGCCGCAATGCCCTGTGGTTTTTCCTTTCCATCCGGCTTGCTCAATTAACCAACCTGCCGCCAGTTTGGTGTGAAATTCACCTTCAGGATACCCAGGTATATCCGGGTAATTTTTTTTGAGATTTTCATATTGCGCCTTGAGCACCACGGGATTTTTAAAAAAACTTCCTGAGTTTCCCAATTCTTTTGGGTCAGGCAATTTACTTTTTCTGATGGCAACTACGGCATTGCTCACATCTCGCAGGGAAGGTTGACTGATGCCGGCTTTTGTCAATTCATCTTTTATTGCACCGTATGTGGTATTCAAAATCGGCTTGGTAGTTAGTTTCAACGTGACATCCAAAATAATATACAAGCCTTTTAATTCATGTTTGAAAATACTTTCTCGGTATCCAAAATGACAATCATCTTTTGTAAAAACGCGCTCTTGCTGACTTGATATTTCAAGTGCTGTTAGTTCATGAAAAACATCTTTGATTTCAACCCCATAGGCTCCAATGTTTTGCATGGGTGCTGCCCCCACACTGCCCGGAATGAGTGACATGTTTTCTATTCCGCCAAAACCTTTTTCAATGCAAAAAAGTACAAGGTCATGCCAGTTCTCTCCACCGGATGCTTTGATGAAAACAGTGTCATCTTCTTGTTTTACAATTTCAATTCCTTTCAAATCATTTTTAAGTACAAGCCCGGGAAAATTTTTTGTCAGCAATACATTACTTCCGCCTCCTAAAATTAAAAGAGGAAGTTTTTTAAATTCAGGTTGGCTTAGCATCCACTTCAATTCATGCACGGTTTGAAATGCCGCAAACACGGCTGCGTTAACGTCCATACCGAACGTGTTATAAGGTTTTAAACTGACGTTTTGATGTGTCATCTTGTTATTTTATATTCAAAATTAATTATTCATGACCAGCTTTTAAATGTGCTAGTCAGAACTTACCAACTATCACCTGTAGAGGAATTTATTTTTTCAGATGAATTTTGAAACTTCCTATATTCTTGAATTAAACGTTTGCAAGATGAATTATTTTGTCTGATTATTTAACCAATTCTTCTGATCATTTTAATATTCAACATACATGATTCTTGTCTCTTTGTATTAGATAAAACAGACTTTTTTTAAGCAGAAATTGCCTTGAAGCAAATCACACAAATTGAGATGGTATGAGTATGAAAGATGTAAAAGAATTATTGCGAACGATTAGGAACAATGAAATAGCCGTTAAAGAACATCATGATGAATTGCATTATGCGGGTATTTTACAAAGAGGATTAATGCCCCGTGATCGTCATTTCAGCCGAATTTTTTCGGACAGTTTTTTGATGTACGAACCGCGCAATCATGTCAGCGGTGATTTTTACTGGATTGGTGAAAAAACGGAAAATTATTTTTTGCCTGCGCTGACTGTACGGGACATGGTGTGCCGGCAGCTATGTTATCTATTCTTGGATATTCCCTCTTGTCGTATGCTTTGTATAATGCAGATCTGGAATCACCATCAGAAATTTTAAAAAAAGTAGATTATAAATTCATTGAATCATTTGATTTTGACGGCGCTGTTCACACAACGAATGATTGGATTGATATTTCATTTTGCGCTTACAATCCTGAAACAAAAGAACTCACGTATTGTGGTGCTAATCGAAAACTATTGGTAATTCAGGACAAAAGCAGTTATGTACTGAACGGTAACCGTTATCCATTAGGAGGTTGGCAATTGGAGAATTACAGAAGTTTTGAAGAGCACAGTATCATCATTGAACCCGGAGCATGGATATATCTTGGTTCTGATGGATTTCAGGATCAGTTTGGTGGAAATTCTCTGCGCACAGGCGGAAAAAAATTTGGCAGCAGCCGACTTCACACCTTATTGAAATCAGTTTCACAACGTACCGGGTCAGAACAAAAAATGATTCTTACTGAAGAGTATAGAAGATGGAAAAAAGGTTTTGATCAAACAGATGATATTTGTTTGATGGGTGTGCAATTATTTTGATAAATTAATTTTTATCCCAGGGATCAACTTTTTCAATGTCGCTGCGTGATACCAGCACTTTTGTTTGTTGTCCTCTTGAGTACAGTGCGTGAAAAATAACTTCTCCTTTTTTTGAATAGGTGATTTGTTCTCCGGTTTGAAAATTCATGTCAAATTGTTTTTCATCTTCTATTTGTCCGTTGTCATAAAACGAAACAATTTTGCCATGCAATTTGCCGTTAAAGAAATTTTTTGAAATTTTTACTTGTCCGTTAGGATAATATTCTTCGCATCTTCCGGAATAGCCTTTTCGTCTTTCAAAGCGCCAGAAATGATTGTACGGTGTGTCAAATGTCAGTTCAGCACAATCACAAAAAGATGAGTCAATGGTTTGGTTTTCATTGTCTGATTGACTATTACCTTTTTCTCCGCAGGCAACCAACAAACAGAGTAGTACAGTAAGAATATAAATTATTTTATTCATAAGCTTGATATCAAAGGCTGATACAAAATTACGCAAATTTAACTGCATCTCAATTTTGGTATGCTGCACATAGATTCTTTAACTTACATGTCTGATTCCCCTGCTGCGCATCACATGTAATATGCTGCGAAGGATATGGGCCTTCACTAACTCCCAATTTAGCGGATATGTATCCGCATCAAATACCCCCGCTGTTAGCTTGATGAATCACCAATTGTTTATACGGAATTACAATTTGATATTTTCTAAATTCACGTTCAATGGCAAAACGAATATCACTTTTATGAATCTCAATGTAAAAATTTTGTTCAGCCCAAAAAACTACATCTAACTCAATGCCATGATCACCAAAATTTAGACAGCGTACTTTGATTTCTTTTTGATCAGTGACATGTGGATGAGCCTGCGCGCAGCGAATCAGAATTTCTTTTACCAGTTCTAGATCTGAGCCATAAGCCACCGTAACCGGAATGGTAAAGCGAGTCAGATGACTTCCATAAGTCCAGTTGTTCACCGTTTCATGGGTGAGTTTGTTGTTGGGTACAATCAATATCATACCATCACGCGTCTCAATTTTTGATGTACGCAAATTGATTTCAATGATTTTTGCCACCACAACATTATCGTTCACAAGATTTGGAATTTCTACAATGTCACCTACTTTCACTGATCTCTCAAGAAGAAGAAAAAGCCCTGAAAAATACATGCTGAAAATATGCTGTAACCCCAAACCAACTCCAACTAATAAAAATGCGGTTGCACCTAAAAACAAGGTGAGATTCATTCCCAGGCTGCGCAAAATAATCAGTGATGCAATCGAGAAAACAATGTACTGTGAAATTTTAACGTAAACATATTGCGTACCGTGATCAAGTCCTTGTTTTTTATTTGCTGCTCTGAGCAACCAAACTTTGATTGCACTCAATGCCAAACGGGCAAATACAACCACTATGACAATCACAAAAAAGTGGTAAACTGCAATGTGAAAGGTGTCAAATCTGAAAAATTCAAATTGAAGAATGTCTTGAATATCTAAAGAAGTATTGTTAAGTCTCAAACTCTGGTAACCAATCAACACAATGACAATCCAGATAATTTGTTTAGTGAGTTTCCAAATGGCAATTTCACGCCCTTCAATGGTTACTTGTTTATCTGTTAATTTCTTTTCATTGAAATATCGTTTGATGAAACGGACGAATAATTTACCACAGAGATATAAGGCAACAAATACTACCAGATTGAAAATTGTCAAAGCAAATTCTCCTTGTTGTATAAGTGCGTAAGTTAAAAAATCAAACATGACAATCTCAAATTATAATCCGTCCCAATTTTGCGGATAAAAATATTTTCACCTGTTCTAATTTTCTTTGTTGATCAAGTAAGGTCAACATATTATCCGTTTCAGATTCAATATCAAGTCGGTCTAACTCATCTTGAATTTTTCTAATTTCAAGGCATACAATGGTGTTTTTGAGCGAATAAATTGCACTGGTAACAGCCTGACCAAGTTTGTCATGCTCACGGCTAACGCGCACTTGTTGTTCACTCCAATTTGGACTTATTTCATATTGTGCTGCAATAATATCAGCCGTGAGTTTAGCTACATCTGCATTTGGATGTCTGGTAAAATAAGATGCCTCAAGCAAGGTGTCTTCGTATAGTGAAGAGCGAAACTCATCATAGATAATTTTCATCACCGGATGCTGAAATTCAATTTCATCTGCATCAAGATCGGTAACAATATATTTAATTACACTGGTTGAACTCTGCACTTCATGCTCATTTCCGTCTTCATCATGTTCAGTATGCGTGGCAGTTAAATTGATTTTTCCATAATTCAGCAAAATGCGAATGACATCATATTCTTGGTAGAAAAGCAAATCTTCCTGACTAATGGATACCTTTTGATCAGGCGTTTCAATTGGAATATCGTACTGCACATATTGATCATCCGGTTTATTCTCAGATGATTTATTTCTTCTGATTTTGGTAATTTCAGTGATGAGCACTTGTTCTTCCATTCCAAACATAGAGGCACATTCACGTAAATATACCTGACGTTTAATTGCATCAGGTATTGCGGCAATAGAGGTGATGATATCTCTGATCATCGCCGCTTTTTTAACCGGATCTCCGGCCGCATCTTTCAGTAAAATATCTGATTTGAAAACAACAAAATCTTTTGAATTGCTTTCAATGTATGATTCAATTTCAGAGTAAGAATGTTTTTTTGCAAATGAGTCAGGGTCATCACCATCAGGAAAAAGTACCACTTTCACATTGAGTCCTTCTTCAAGTATCATGTCAATACCTCTGAATGAAGCGCGTATTCCGGCAGCGTCACCATCATATAAAATGGTAATGTTATCGGTGTATCGCTTGATGAGTTTTATTTGATCATGAGTAAGAGCAGTACCTGATGAAGCTACAACATTTTCAAGTCCTGATTGATGTAAAGAAATAACATCAGTATACCCTTCAACCAGAAAACAGCGATCATGTTTAATCATGCTGTTTTTTGCAAAATACAATCCGTATAGAATTTTGCTCTTGTTGTATAGTTCTGATTCAGGTGAGTTAAAATATTTTGCAACTGATTTATCAGATTTTAGCGTGCGCCCTCCAAAACCAAGCACTTTACCGGCAACACTGTGTATTGGGAACATCACCCTGCCTCTGAAAAAATCAAAGTTTCTTTCATCTTTTGATTTTGTCAATCCTGCTTTGACAAGATATTCTAATTTGTATCCGCGTCCTATGGCTTTTTTTGTAAATGCATCATGTTCATCCAGGCAATATCCAAGTTGAAATTTTGCAATGATATCATCTCTGAATCCTCTTTCTCTGAAATAAGATAAACCAATTGCCCTGCCTTGTTCGTGCTGATGAAGATTTTCAACAAAATTGTTTTTTGCAAATTCATTGATGATAGAAAGATTTTCACGAATTGAAATGGCAGCCAATTCTTCCTCGGTCTGTTCTCGTTCTTCTTTTATCTGAATCTGATATTTATTAGCAAGCCATCGCAGTGCTTCAACATAATTGAAATGTTCATGTTCCATTAGAAACTGAACCACATTGCCCCCCTTGCCTGAGCTAAAACACTTCCATATTTGTTTTGAAGGCGACACCATGAAGGACGGCGTTTTTTCATCAACAAAAGGACTTTTTGCTTTGAAGTTGGATCCGGCTTTTTTCAAATGCACAAAATCACCAATGACTTCTTCCACACGGGCAGCCTGAAAAATTTCATCAATGGTTTGTTTTGGTATCATGCCTAACAAAGGTAAGAAAGAGAAATTAAACCAATCTCTTGCTTTTAAAGTGGGTTGTGAACAATGACTTTGGCGTGTTGAAAGGGAAAGGAGAATTTATTTTTTCTCCCAGATTTTTACAATTTCGTTCATGAGTGGCATCAGCATTTCATGAGGATTTTTACCATCAAAACTCGCAGATGTATAGACGGTATCTTTACTTGTAATTTCAATACTGCCGAACGGGGCAGCATCGGTTGCGCGTTTATTGCTTGGCGCTTCAAGGCTGGCAATTTTTGATAAGTCTACACCTTCCATGGCTTTGGCTAGTGATGCCCATTCAGTGCTACTGGTGCCTCTTGCTGTGCGTGTGGGTTCTCCTCGGCCGGTAAAACTGATGATGGTTGAATCTTGCGTAATGGAAACTACCGTGCGCCCGGTCATTGTGGTTGATCTATATTCATACTTGGTAATGTCAAGCTCCTTGCAACTAATGAGCAATAGTGTATTGAACAGCAAAAAAAGTCCGGCTTTCATAATGAGTATTTGAATGACGAAGTTAATTTAAATTACCTTGGTTCTCAAATTTTAAATTCCGGTTGTTTAGTACATTATTAGCTTTAATAAATAGGATAAAAAATAGATCTATTCAGCAAATTATACTTTGAATGCATCAAACGTTTAACGCGTAATTTCTGTTAAAAATAATCAAATCATGAGGCGTATTGTTTGATATCTAACAGCGAATGCTTGATTTATGAGGGGTAAACACCATTGAAGCGCCTTAACACACAAGATACATTTGCATTACTCAAATTATATCCTGATGAAAACGAAAATTAGTCTTTCAACATGTTTAATGTTTTGTCTTTTTGCAATCACTGCAGTGGCTCAATCACCAAATGCATGGCAAATTGAATATTCAAAAACTGCAGCTTTCATTGAAAACAAAGGTCAGTTTGATTTGCCTGCAAGTTATTGTAATGCCTCAGATGTGGAGTATGCATGTGATCAAACCAATTTATTTTACTTTTTCTCAAAAAATGGATTGGCGATTGAACTGACATCAAAGCATAAAGTTGAAAAATCAGAACAAGAAAAGGCTGAGCGTGAGCAACGGAAAACCCAACCTTTCAATTCGCTTAAAGAGTGGCAAGATTTTGAGAATGCAGGAAATAGAATTGAATTTGAAAGAGACTTGGTTTACGCTACTTGGGTAGGTGCTAATCCGGATGTTGAATTAATTGCAGAAAATCCAAATACAGCATACCACAGCTATTCTTATTATGATGAAAACAGAAATGTATTGAGCGTAGAAAATGTGTCTGCTTTTAATAAACTCATATATAAAAATTTGTATCCAAATATTGATGTTGTATATGAATTTCACCCTCAAGGAGGTATTAAGTATTCTGTGATTGTGCATCCGGGTGGAGATATTTCGCAAGTACGTCTGCAATATTCTAAAGACATTTCACTTTTACCTGATGGCACTGTACATACGCCAACAAAACATGGAGATATAATTGATCATGCACCGGTGACTTTTTATGAAGGCGCTGAATCAACTATTCTCAACTCAAACTATGTGGTGAATGGCAATGAAATTTCATTTTATGTTGAGAACCATGATCCTTCAAAAACTTTAGTAATTGACCCATGGACTCAGACACCAACTTTTGCAACCAACTGGGATTGTGTTTGGGAATGTGAAAAAGATGCAGTAGGAAATGTGTACATCATAGGTGGGGTTATGCCTCTTCAGTTATTAAAATACAACAGTGGAGGTACGCTGCAATGGACATACAACACTCCCTATGATACCACGATGTGGCTTGGAACTTTTGCAACAGATAATGCAGGTAACTCCTATGTGACCAACGGATCAACTGCGATGATTCAAAAAGTTAGTACTGCCGGTGGATTGGTATGGAACAATTCTAGCCCCGGCGGTTTGTTCTCTTCAACTGAGTTATGGAATATTTCTTTCAACTGTGATCAGACAAAATTAGTTGTAGGTGGTACCGGTGGTTTTTTACCTCCATTACCTTATATCTACAATATTGATATGTCCAATGGAAACGTACTCAGTAGCGTACAAGTGACCGGTTCCCAACTTTTTCCCGGTCCACATGAAGTGAGGTCAATTGTCGCTTGTGAAAACGAAAAATATTATTGGATGACGCATGACTCAATTGGTTATGTAAGTGATGATTTAACACTTTGTCCAACCTTTGGAGGTACGCCTTTTCACATTGGCACGGGTTATGGCATGAACTATAAAAACGAAAACTGGAGATATAACAATTCTGGTATTGAGGCGCTGGCTTATTATGATGGTTTTGTTTATGTAAACAGAGGAAATCAGGTACACAAAAGAGATTTTAATACCGGTGCTGTGGTAGCTACGGCTACTATTCCAGGCGGCGGATGGGCAAGTATATTTTTAGGAGGAAATCAAGTTCAAAACAGTGGAATTGATGTAGATGATTGTGGAAATGTTTATGTAGGTTCAAAAAATCAGGTAATAAAATATGATGCAAACTTGAATCAATTGGCAACTTATGCAACCTCGTTTAATGTGTATGATGTGCAAGTAAGTTCAGGTGGTGAAATTATTGCAAGCGGTTCAACCGGAACAGACGGATCAAGTTCACGCAGTGGATACATTCAACAAATTACGGCAGGTGCATGTGCACCTACTACCATGGTTTGTTGTAACCCGTATGTTTGTCCTCCGGCAGATTTATGTACAACTGATGCACCTATCACGTTAACACCTGAAACGCCTGGTGGAACATGGAGCGGCCCTGCAGGGTTGAATACTTCAACCGGTGTTTTTAATCCAGCTGTTTCTGGTCCGGGTACTTTTACTATTACTTACACGTTGGTTTGTGGAACACATACATTTGACATCACGGTGTCTGATTGTTCTGTTCTTACAATCTGCGAAGAAACCAACGGAACATTTACCGTAAGTGGTGGAACAGGGCCATACACCTGGGCTAACTGGCAAGCTACTACAACCACATCTAATGACTGTGTAACCTGTGGAGGAACTGTGATCTTTGGATTTTGTACTGGTGCAACATTACCTTGTACAATAGCTACAACGGGCTATGTGAATTTTGCAACCGGAACTAATGCAAGCCTACCTGGTGGAGCAACACAAGTTCAAATTACAGACGGAACCGGAACAACCCTTGTGTTTGATCCATCTACCGTTGCTCCTTGTTCATCAACTTGTGATCCAACAATTACACCTGCCGGCCCTTTTTGTGTTACAGATGCAGCTGTTAATTTAGTTGCTGCTGAAACTGGTGGAACTTGGAGCGGTACTGGTATTACAAATGCTTCGCTTGGAACATTTAATCCGGCTACTGCGGGTGCTGGTACTTTTACTATTACTTATACAGGAACTTGTGGTTTGACAGATACCGAAACAATCACCGTGAATGCAGCAACTACTCCAACTTTTGCAGCTGTTGGTCCAATTTGTTCTGGTGCTGCATTAGCTCCGCTTCCAACCACATCAACAAATGGTATAAACGGAACATGGTCACCAGCTATAAATAACACAGCAACCACTACGTATACATTTACACCAACTGCGGGTCAGTGCGCAACAACAACTACATTAACTATCACAGTAAATGCAAACGTGACGCCTACATTCACGGCTGTTAGTCCAATTTGCTCTGGCGCTGCATTAGCTCCGCTTCCAACCACATCAACAAATGGTATAAACGGAACATGGTCACCAGCTATAAATAACACAGCAACCACTACGTATACATTTACACCAACTGCGGGTCAGTGTGCAACAACAACTACATTAACTATCACAGTAAATGCAAACGTGACTCCTACATTCACGGCTGTTGGTCCAATTTGTTCTGGTGCTGCATTAGCTCCACTTCCAACCACATCAACAAATGGTATAACCGGAACATGGTCACCTGCAATAAATAATACAGCAACTACTACCTATACATTTACACCTACAGCGGGTCAGTGTGCAACAACAACCACATTAACTGTCACAGTCAATGCAGCTGATGATGCTTCATTCACTTATCCGGCAGGTTCATATTGCCCTTCTGATCCTGATCCATCACCAACAATAACAGGCTTACTGGGTGGAACGTTTTCAATTACTGCTCCGGGTGTTATCAATGCCTCTTCAGGTATAATTGATTTATCAGCAAGCGGAATCTCTAGTTACACGGTGACATATACTACCACCGGATCTTGCCCTTCATCTGAGACATTTGCTCTTTCAATAACAACCAGTGCAGATGCCACAATTACACCGGCAGGTCCGTTCTGTGAAGATGATGCAGCCGTAAACTTAACTGCCGTTGATGCCGGAGGAACATGGAGCGGAACAGGAATTACCGATGCAACCAACGGAACATTTGATCCCGCTGTTGCAGGATCAGGTACTTTTACCATTACCTATACAATCAGCGGTGCGTGCGGCGCTTCAGATACAGAAACAATCACTGTCAACGCACTTGAAGATGCAACATTCAATTATGCATCGGGAAGTTATTGTGTGTCTGATCCAAATCCAACACCAACAATTAGTGGAACGCCTGGTGGCACATTTACAATTTCTGCTCCGGGTGTAATCAATGCATCAACCGGACAGATAAATATTGCCGGCAGTGGAACCGGTACATTTACGATCACATACACCACATCCGGAACTTGTTCTGCAACGTCAACAGCAACTGTTACTATTACAACAGGGGCAGATGCAACTATTACACCTGCAGGTCCTTTCTGCTCAAATGATCCCGTGGTGAATTTGATATCCGTAGATGCCGGAGGAACATGGAGTGGAACAGGAATTACAGATGCAGTAAACGGAACATTTGATCCCGCTGTTGCAGGGGCAGGAACTTTCACTATTACTTATACCATTAGTGGTGGTTGCGGTGACACAGATACTGAAACTATTACCGTGAATGCGGCAGGAGATGCAAGCTTCTCATACAGTGCAGCGCTATATTGTACAACAGATCCAAATCCAACACCAACAATTAGTGGAACATCTGGTGGAACATTTACCATTTCTGCCCCGGGTGTAATTAATGCAACAACCGGACAAATTGATATTGCATCAAGCGGCACAGGATCATTCACTATCACGTATAATACCGGTGGTGCATGCGCTGCCACATCAACACAAAATATTACCATTACAAGTGGAGCCAACGCTACCATCACGCCAGCTGGACCGTTCTGTGCCAACGCTGCGGCAGTGAACTTGGTTGCGGTTGATCCGGGCGGAACATGGAGTGGAACAGGAATTACAGATGCAGTAAATGGTACATTTGATCCAGCAACAGCCGGGCCGGGTACGCATACAATTACTTATACTATTTCCGGTTCATGCGGTGCAGCAGATACTGAAACCATCACGGTTAACGCCGTTGATAATGCATCGTTCTCGTATACCGGATCACCTTTCTGCGTAAGTGGCGTTGACCCACTTGCAACGGTAACCGGAACACCAGGAGGAACATTTACAATTACAGCACCTGGTGTAATTAATGTCTCAAACGGTACTATTGATTTGTCTGCCTCAGGCGCCGGAACATTCACGATTACTTATAATACGGGAGGTACTTGTCCTGCAAGTTCAACTGCATCTGTAACGATCATTTCAACAGCCAATACAACCATTACAGCAGCGGGCCCATTCTGTGAAGATGATCCATCAACCACCTTAGTGGCTGCAACACCTGGCGGAACATGGAGTGGCCCTGGAATTACCAATGCTGCCACAGGTCAGTTTGATCCCGGAGTTGCCGGCGCAGGAACACATACCATCACCTATACTATTTCAGGATCATGTGGTGGAAGTTCAACAACTACTATTGTTGTAAATCCTTTTGAAAGCGCTACTATTTCTTATGCTGCCAGCTCGTTCTGTTCAAGTGATGCTGATCCGTTCCCAACCATCATGGGTACTATTGGCGGAACTTTTACAATAGATAATGGAGGTGTCATTAATTCAACAACCGGTATTATTGATATCAGCGCATCAGGTACAGGTACATTTACTGTCACTTATACAACAGGCGGTGTATGTTTTGATGTAAGTACTTTTAATATCACTATTTCACCTTCATTAACTGCTTCAGTTGTGGATGCAGGACCATTCTGTTTAGGTGATGCTGAGGTAACTTTGAACGGATCACCGGGAGGTGGAACATGGAGTGGTGATGGAATTATTGATACCTCATTGGGAATTTTTAATCCTGACTCAGCAGGTGCAGGTACACATGAAATTATTTACACCCTTGCAGGTACTTGCGGTGATGAAGACACCATTGAAATTCTTGTAAGCGGACCACCAAGTGCGTGGGTAAGCAATGATACTACAATATTTATTGGAGATGAAGCACAACTTTTTGCAGGTGGAGGTACCAGTTATTTTTGGTATGAAGATCAGGATATCTCGTGTACCGATTGTCAGAATCCTGAAGTAGATCCTCTCAATACTACTACTTACTGTGCAATTGTCTACAATAGTTATGGATGTGCAGACACTGCATGTGTAACTATAACAGTAGATCAGAATTGTGGAGATGTATTTATTCCAAACGCATTCTCACCTGATGACAATGGAGAAAACAACATGGAGTGTGTGTATGGTCGTTGTATTGCAACTATGACTTTCACTATCTATGATCGCTGGGGAGAAAAAGTTTTCGTAACTGAAAGTCAAGATGTTTGCTGGGATGGTATGTATAAAGGTAAACCAATGAATACCGGAGTATATGTATACATTTTTGAAGCGACATTACTCACCGGAGAAGTTGTTGAGAAAAAAGGAAATATTACATTAGTAAGATAATTAAAACTGCAAAACATGAAAAATAACGTGATCAAATCTGTCATCATCAGTCTGAGTCTTTCAGGATCTGCCATGGCACAGGATATCCATTTTTCACAGTTTGATATGGCTCCGTTGCAACAAAATCCTGCACTTGCGGGTGCGCTTTTTGGTGTTGAAGCTATCGTCAATTATAAAGATCAGTGGAGAGCAATTGGAGCGCCTTACAAAACATTTGCTGTCAGTTATGATATGCGTTTGACTAAAAAAAGAAATACGCAAGGTTTCTTGTCAATGGGTGCGCATGTGTTTACAGATAAATCAGGTGACTCAGAAATGGGTACCACTATGGGAAATCTTTCCGTTGCATATCACATTCAGCTTGATGAGTACAATACATTGGGCGCAGGAATTCAACCTGGATTTTTTCAACGCAGTATTGATTTTACCGGCTTACAATGGGGAAATCAATTTGATGGAATGCACTATGATGCCTCTCTGCCAACCGGAGAAATGAGCGGAACTCAAGTGTTCACCAAATATGATGTTGGAGCCGGATTGCTTTGGACGTTCAATAATACACGCGGAGATATTTACGTAACAGATAATCATGACTGGAATGCGCACGCAGGTTTTTCTGTATTTCATATTTCAACGCCAAAATATTCTTTTATCAATACCGGTGAGCAATTGTATATGAAATTTGTTTTGCACGGTGGTTTGACAAAAAGTTTAGGTGATTCAAAAGTTGCTATCAATCCAAGTTTCTTTTTCTATAAACAAGGGCCGGCGCATGAATTATATATTGGCGCTATGTTTAGAACACTGCTCACGCAAGATAGTAAATTCACCGGTTTCAAAAGTGCATCTGCGCTTTATTTTGGTGGATACTATCGTACAAGGGATGCCATTACGTTCAGATTATTATATGAATATGCAGGATGGGGATTTGGTATCAGCTATGATGTAAATACTTCAAGCCTTAAGGAGGCTACCAATACCCGCGGTGGTCTTGAACTTTCATTAAGAATGGTGACTTCACTTTCAAATAATCTGGGAAGTAACCACTCAAGGTATTAAGATTTTTTTCATAACTAAAACGTCGGATGACAAGTTCTTCCGGCGTTTTTTTTTGTCTCTATTTGAATGATGAAATAACGCTTGTCAGTCATTTGTTTTCGTGAATAGCTATTTTCACTAACTTCGTTCTTCCCAAAAAAAAATCAATTTGTTAAATTGTTTGGCACACCACAGACAACTGGCAAATGGTAAAAAAAGTAGCACATGAAAAAATTTCTGGTAGGATTGTTTGTGATTCTGAGTGTTGGATTAAGAGCCAACACGGATTCTGTTTTTATCCGGTCAATTTATAATGAAGCGCTTGCATCAGGTGAGTGTTATGAAAATTTGCGGTCGCTGTGTAAAGATGTTGGTGCCCGGGTTACCGGTTCAGCTGAAGCAAAAATGGCTATCAAGTGGGGATTTGATTTATTGTCATCATACGGTTTTGATAATGTCTATTTGCAGGAAATTAAAGTTCCTCATTGGGAAAGAGGGAACACTGAGGCCGGCTGGATACTAAATGAACAAGGAGATTTTTCCAAGTTAAATATTCTTGCCCTTGGCGGTTCAGTTGGTACTGACGGTTTGATGGAGGGTGAGGTAATTCTGGTGGAGTCAGTTACTGATTTGGAAAATTTCACAAAGGATCAAATCAAAGGAAAAATTGTTTTTTTTAATAAGCCATTTGATCAAACACAAATATCCACGTTCAAAGCTTACGGTGCTTGTATAGATCAACGCTGGGATGGCGCCACCAAAGCATCTTTACTTGAAGCAAAAGCGGTTATAATTCGTTCTCTGGCTCAATCAACCGATGAACACGCTCATACCGGATCAATGCATTATGAAGAAGGTGTAGTGCAAATTCCGGCTGCAGCAATTAGTACAGTTGATGCGGACAGGTTGACTGAGTGGTTAAAAAATGGAAAAGTTTTTTTGAGAATGGAAATGGATTGTCGTTTTTTTCCGGATGAAATATCCTACAATGTGATTGCTGAAATGACCGGTCATGAAGATGATAAGATTATCACCTTTGGAGGGCATCTTGATTCATGGGACACCGGTGAAGGTGCGCATGATGATGGTGCCGGTATTGTGCATTGTATTGAGGCTATTCGCATTCTACACAAATTAAAGTATTACAATAATCATACGCTGCGTTGTGTATTATTCATGAATGAAGAAAATGGAAATTTTGGAGGTAAATATTATGCAGAATTGGCCAGTGAAAATAAAGAAGAACATATCTGTGCTATTGAAAGTGACCGCGGTGGATTTTTACCAATAGGTTTTGATATTCAGGGAACAACTGAACAAGTTGCCATGGTGCAAGAATTTAAAGACGTGTTATATGATTTTGAATTGTACCGATTTGAACCCGGCTACAGTGGAGTTGATATTCGTCCATTGTTACAGCATTATCCGGGCATGGTGCAATTGGGTATGGTAATCAATTCACAAGAATATTTTGATTATCATCACGCAGAGACGGATGTATTTGAAAGTGTAAATAAGAGAGAACTTGAATTGGGATCGGCCGCCATGGCAACCATGATTTATTTGATGGATAAGTATTTGTAATTCGTATTATGAAAATTGATTTAGGTAATTTTAAAAAATTTGGTTTTGAGGTTTTCATCATATTCACCGGAATTACACTTTCATTTTTATTTGACGAATGGCGATCAGAACGACAACGAGTTGAAATTGAGCAAGAATATTTTATTCGACTTAAAAGCGACTTAACTCATGATACAAGTACCTATGAATCATTCATGCAGCATTCAATTGAAAAATACAAATACTGTGAAGTTGCACTAGGATATTTTAGCGGTGACTCATTAGCCGATTCTATTTTTTCATTTATTAATAGTGTGTTCTTATTCACCCCTTATCAGCATACTTATCAGGAAATGTTAAGCACAGGTTCGCTTTATTCTATGAAAACTGATACTTTGAAATATGACCTCATTGAGTATTATTCTTTAGTATCGGAGTTGATCAGGATAAATGATATTGCTATTGAAATTAATGATCGTACCCAGCAAATACTCAATAGACATCTTGAATTGATATCTGAAGAAAATAACTTTGGAAAATTTAAAATTGCGGTTCCGTTATCAGATAATTTGGAGTTGAAAAATTTAATATTTGAGAGTAGGACTTATACAGGTTTTTTAAAGGGATTTATTCCTTTGCTCAATGAATCAGCAAAGAAATTAATTGATCTCATTGAACAAAATGAGGAATAAAATAATCTGAACGTTGAAGAACGAAACGTGCTTTGCAGTTCACTTCCGCAAAGAAATTTTTCTCTGCATCCATGCTAATTGATTGTCATCAAGAAAAGGGAGATAGACAATACACATAAAAATTCCGAATGTAAATATGCCCATACCAAACGCAATACTGAGGTGAAAAAATACGCCAAAAAGCAAGAACGGAATTTTAATTTTCTTGAACCAAACTAAGAGTGAAAATAATCCCTGATAGGCTAAAATGAGATAGGTGGCAAGTGCAGAAATAGTTGTATTGTCTGCAAAAATAAACTTCATCAATCCACTTGAGTAACCGTCAATTTGGGCAATGTACATGACAGCTGCGCCTGATGTCCAGTTCTCATCCAGCAATTTATAAAAGGTGCTGAAGAAATATAAAATACAAATCTGAATCAGCAGAATGATAAAAAAAGTATTGTTGAAAATAGTTTGCAAAAAACTGAATTCTGTTTGTTCTGTCCGATCAATTTTCCATTGTAGTTTAAAAAGAGATTTAGTTTCTTTACGCTGGATAAACATTAAATAGAAGAGCAGAATACTTGCTAATACTTCAGCTCCGGTAAACATGAGATATCCTTTCAGAAAAAGATTGGTAGTAAAAAAATAAATCATCACAGAAGAAATTTTCGGCAGTATTCTGAAAATTCCCGTGAATAAAAAAACGAGTTGACCTGCTATAAACATTTGGTACAACCAAGGGAATTTTGCGTTAGCCGGATGGCTCAAAACATTCAACAAAGCATACGATCCTTGTTGCCAGGTTGGTATTGAAAAATTCCAGCCGCGTGTACCAATCACTCCTTCATATCCCCAAATTTCATAAGCAGCCGGAATTAATGTGAGTGTATTGATAAAAAGAAAAATATACAGCACACGTCTGAATATTTCAACTTTATACCAGTATTGAAATGGGTTGGTGAAATATGTCAGCAACTTATTCATGACTTTGTTCTGAATTATTTTTCCAGATAAATTTTGGCAAAATCACTGAGCCCTTTTCATCTGTTTGAACATTGTGATAAAAGCAGTGCATTAACGCGCTGTCAGGTCTTTTTTGATATTGCATTTCTGCCGTGCCATAAATAAATTTACTGGCAGACCACCATGCTGAAGTGTATTTAAAAGCCTGAGTACTATCAGCCGGAAAGGCTTCATACAATGAAATTCCCAGGTAATTCAAATCAAGACTGATAAAATGGAGGAGATTAGATTCACCCAATGCCAGTTCGGCGTGATGTGTTACGCGGAAAGCCGCATGTTTTTCTTCTGCTGTTTGCATGGGGTCAACCCAATCCGTTGAATCAGGTCCAAAATAATATTTAATCTTCAAATCACTGTTAAGAATTGGAGCCGGAGCAAATAAACTCCAGGTTTGTTCAAAAACCGGTTGAACGTAGTGAGCTGAGGCAGATTGTAGGCTGCGGGGAATGTAACCAGCGGGAAAAGCGTAAATAATAATCGTCACAGTATGAAATAGAACAAATAAAAATGCACACCAGCCTATTCGTATTTTGTTTTGAGGAGACACGTCTTTCCGTTGTAAATCACTTAAATTTGTCCAATGTACCAAAAACTTTCGTAAATCTACTATGTCATTCATCATACCGGCAAATGCCACATCATGGGTTGAAAGCGCCAATGGCTCGGGATTCCCAATACAAAACATGCCTTACGGAATATTTATTGCCGGAGCAAAAAATAAACGCGTAGGGGTTGCATTAGGTAATTCTGTCATTGATCTGGCTGTATTATTTCAGGAAGGATATTTTAAAAATTTACCATTCACGCTAGAAGATTTTGTTTCAGATTACCTGAATAATTTTATGATGAAAGGTAAGCCGACATGCGGATCAGTGCGCAAAAGATTATATGAAATTTTCATGGCAGGTTCTTCTGAACAAATCAAGGATGAGACCCTGTTGAAAAAAGTGCTTATTCCATTGCATGAAGTTGTAATGCAATTGCCTGTTAAAGTTGGTGATTATACTGATTTTTATTCAAGTCGTGAGCATGCAACTAATGTGGGGGTGATGTTTCGTGATCCGGCAAATGCGTTGTTGCCAAACTGGTTGCACATTCCGGTTGGTTACCATGGCAGAGCTTCATCCATTATTCTTTCTGGACAACCTATATACAGGCCAAAGGGACAACAACTGCCTGTTGAAAATGAACCCCCGGTGTTTGGTCCGTCTAAACAACTTGACTTTGAACTTGAATTGGCGTTTACAACTTTTCAAGGCAAACCAATAGGAGAATCAATCACCACCAAAGAGGCTAATGAATTTATTTTTGGCATGTGTCTTTTCAATGATTGGTCAGCGCGTGATATTCAAAAATGGGAGTATGTTCCGCTTGGACCGTTTCTAGCTAAAAATTTCGCATCGTCTGTTGCCCCTTGGATTGTGCCTCTTGAAGCGTTGGAATATTTCAGAATACCGGGACCTGTGCAAGAACCTAAAGTGTTGCCATATCTTGAATACTCAGGTAACAAACATTTGGATATTCAATTAGAAGTGATAATTCAAACCGAAGACGGAACAGAAAATATCATTTCAAAATCAAATTACAAACACATGTACTGGAACATGAATCAGCAATTGGCGCATCATACCATCAACGGATGCAACATCAATTGCGGTGACATGATGGCATCAGGAACTATTTCAGGTACAGCTCCTGATTCATTTGGTTCTATGCTTGAACTTGCATGGAAAGGAACCAAACCATTGAAATTGAAAGATGGTACTGAAAGAAAATTCATCCAAGATGGTGATACCGTGGTAATGCGCGGTTATTGTCAGAATGAAAATTTTAAACTATCTTTTGGAGAAGTGAGAACAAGAGTGATGCCTGCAAAATAATGATTAAACAAATGATAAGAGTATGATTCGGAAATTGGTTTTTATTCTGTTTGCTTTCATGTTGCTGCAATCTAGTTTTGCGCAAAAACATAAAGAGTATTATGAAAACGGAAATCTGAAAGAAACCGGAAAATACAAACATAACGTACCGGTAAAGCATTGGATATTTTATCATGAGAATGGAAAAATTTGGGCTGAAGGTGAATATGTCAAGGGAGTGAAACACGGGGTGTGGAATTATTATCACGAGTCCGGTGAACCGTCAGAAACCGGTAATTATAACATGGGTGAAGAAGATGGTGTATGGACAGGTTATCTCAAAGACGGCAAAATATCATACACCGGAACATATCAGAATGGTAACAGAATTGGTGAATGGAAATACTATCATGATAATGGTGTGCTCTCTGAAAAAGGATCATTTGATGATGATATTCAAACAGGCAAATGGATGTATTATTTTGAAAACGGTACATTGAAAAAAGAGGGCAATTGGAAAGATGGAAAAGCATCGGGAGAATGGATGTATTATAATGAAGCCGGACAATTATCAGAAAAAGGAATTTGGCAAGGAGATCAACAAGTAGGACGCTGGACTTATTATTATCCCGCGGGAGCAGTAGAGGAAGAAGGTGATTTTGTTGATGGTCAAGCACACGGCGAATGGAAATATTATTATGAAAACGGTGCGTTGAAAAAAATTGGATCATGGCAGCATGGAAAAAATGCCGGAATGTGGACGTATTATTATCCATCAGGAGCAGTTGAGAAAAAAGGAATTTGGGATGATGATAAACAAACCGGGCGTTGGATTTATTATCATGAAAATGGAAATATAGAAGAAGAGGGAGATTACGATACTACCGGAAAACAAACCGGTGAGTGGAAATATTATGATGAAAACGGAATATTAAATCATCACGGAATTTGGATAGATGGTGTGCAAAGCGGAGTGTGGACATATTATTACGCCAACGGAAAAATTGAAAAATCCGGAGAATGGAAAAACGGACTTGCTGATGGAAAATGGATTTATTATCATGAAGAAGGATATAAAGTAGAGGAGGGTACATGGGTTCAAGGTCAGCAAACCGGATTTTGGATTTACTATTATCCAAACGGAAATATTGAGCAATCGGGCACTTGGGTGAATGGTGTACAGCAAGGAGTTTGGATGTTTTTTAATAAAAACGGAATCATCAGTGAAGAGGGAGAAGTGAAAGATGGTAAACCGGTTGGCATTTGGAAATATTACGATAAGAAAGGAAAATATTCACATTCCCTCACCCGATGATACCCTGAGATATGACCGGAGAAACCTATACAGAAATTGATTTGGAAAAAGAGCGCCGAGAAATTCTCAAGGCGTATCGTGGTTTACTTTGGGCATCACGTCATGTGCGTGATAAAGAAGATACGCGTTTGATCAGAAAAGCGTTTGACCTTTCCGTTGAGGCGCACAAAGATATGCGCCGCAAATCAGGTGAACCCTATATTTTTCATCCAATTGCTGTGGCGCGTATTTGTTGTGAAGAAATGGGATTGGGTACAACGGCTATTGTATGTGCATTACTTCATGACACGGTAGAAGACACCTATATCACGCTGAATGACATTGAAGAAATGTTTGGTCTAAAAGTGAGAACTATCATCAATGGATTGACAAAAATTCCAGAAGTTTTTGATGACAATATTTCACTTCAGGCTGAAAATTTCAGAAAATTAATTCTGACTATTTCAGATGATTTGCGCGTGGCATTTATCAAAATTGCAGATCGTTTGCATAATATGCGTACGCTAAGTTCTATGCGACCTGACAAGCGATTGAAGATTTGCAGTGAAACAGAATTTCTATACGCACCCCTTGCTCACCGGTTTGGATTTAATGCCATAAAAAATGAATTTGAAGACATCATCTTTAAATACAAAGAACCTGACAAGTATGTTGAAATTGAAAGCAAACTTGAAAAAACAAAGGAAATTCGAAACCGTTTTATCAGGCATTTTATCAATCCAATAAAAAAAGTTTTAGAAAAAGAAGGAATAGATTTCAGTATAAAAGCCCGCACAAAAAGTATTCCCAGCATATCAAAAAAAATTCATCAGAAAAAAGTAAGTTTTGATGAGATCTTTGACATTTTTGCCATACGGATTATTTATGATACACCGGTTGAAAATGAGAAACCAATGGCCTGGAGAATTTATTCCATTGTTACTGATTTTTACCAGCCCAATCCTGATCGTTTGCGTGATTGGATTTCAATTCCAAAAGCTAACGGATATGAGTCATTGCACACCACAGTGATGAGTCCAACAGGCAAATGGGTTGAAGTGCAAATTCGCAGCGGACGTATGGATGAGATAGCAGAAAAGGGATACGCTGCTCACTGGAAATACAAAGAAAATAATCAAGAGAATATAAATCTCATTGATCGTTGGGTTGGTGAGATACGTGATTTGCTTGAGAATCCTGAAGCCAATGCGGAAGAGTTTATAGACGAATTCAAATTGAATTTGTTTACAGATGAGATTTATGTTTTTACACCCAACGGTGATTTGCGTGTCTTGCCAAAAAATGCAACCACACTTGATTTTGCTTTTGATATTCATACCGATGTTGGATTGAGTTGTATTGGTGCCAAAGTGAATGGTAAACTCATGCCTATTTCACACGTTTTGAAAAGTGGTGATCAGGTTGAAATTATCAGATCTAAAAAACAAGAACCAAAAGAAGATTGGCTGAAATTTGTAGGTACTGCGCGTGCCAAATCAAAAATAAAATCTGCGCTGAAAGAAGAACAGAAGCGAATTGCGGCAGACGGAAAAGAAATTTTACAACGCAAATTTACTCAACTGCATGTCAACTTCACCAGTGAAAATATCACGGTGATTGAAAAGCATTTTCAAATACCCAATACGCTTGAACTTTATTTTCAGATTGCTAAAGGTAAACTTGATCTCAGTAGGTTGCGTGAAATTGAAGTATCAGGCAAAAATTTTGTATTGCCACGCAAGGTAGAGAAAACTGAAAACACGACTGCTTTGCAAAATGTCATTTCATGTGTTGACAGTAAAAAGGATACCATAATTATTGGGGAAGATTTTAAAGACATTGAATACAAATTAGCTAATTGCTGCACGCCTATTCCAGGTGATGATGTTTTTGGATTTATCACAGCAACAGAAGGAATAAAAATACACCGCATTAATTGTCCTAATGCCACCAGATTGATGTCTAATTATGCTTACCGTATCATAAAAGCCACATGGCGCAGCAAGCATTTAAAAGAGCGTTTGGCAGGTATAAAAATAACAGGTATTGACGATGTTGGAATTGTAAATACCATTACCAGTATTATTTCGCAGGAGCATCGTGTGAATATGAAATCTATTTCATTTGAGTCAAACGACGGTATTTTTGAAGGGAAGATCATGTTGTTTGTTTACGATACCGAACACCTAGACAAACTCATGATTCAGTTTGAGCAAATACAAGGTGTGAAATCAGTTGAGCGGATTTAGTATCAGAATAATTCGCAAGATTCTACAGGAACAGCTACAAACAAATTTTCAGTCCAATCTCTACTTGTAACAAGTGATAAATTCTTAATGAACGCATGGCATATTTTTCCCATGTCTTTTCATAATTATTGTTGAAATCTAGTTTATTTTCATCTCGCAAATTGAAGCCATATTCTGAGATTAAATTGTCAACCCGATAAGTTGAAAACAAAGGAGCTGACATGCCAACGTTCAATATAATATGATCAGTGATTGGATACATTCTACCAATTCTTATTTTGAGTTGAAAACTGGTGATTCTTTTTTCTTCATCAATAACTAGATTGATTGGTTCTTGCGTACCTGTCGTATAATTGTGGTATGTGAGATGTTGACTACCTGAGTTGGCTGCATAGATGTAAGAGCAAGATGTGCTATCAGATAAATGCATACTTCCAAAATTTAAGGAGAATCCAATGTATTTACCAATAGGCGCCATGCTACCATGTCTGAAAATGTCAAGCGCAAAAAAACCTCCATGGTAATTTGCATTTGCATGTTCGCTGAATACATAAGTGGTGTTAGACGACCCCCAATAATTGCTAAAGTTTAATTCTCCGTCAGTACCTAAAAATCTGTGTCCTGCGTAGAAATTAATTTTTGCAAATTGATATCCGGCTGTAAGTTGAATTTTTTTTGACATAGCCCGGGAATAAGAAACCGCAAAACTTTGGTTGATCCATTTCCAACGGTATTTTACATATCCGTCAAGTTGCTTGGCAGTGTATGCCTGTGAAGGTACCATGTTGTACTGTATCATGAAACCATTTTTTGAACCAAGGTAACCGGCGGTTTGGGCTGACAAATTTTGTTTTGAAAGTCCGTAAATCACACTCAGGAGTACTAAATACTTTATCATTATTTTTTGTTTTTAGGATCAGAACTTAACTGATATAATACGTCATAAATATATGCTTTCAATATACCGTCAATGCCTTTGAGATTGACGCTGGTGACTTGTTCAAATTCTACGTCATCTGTTTCAGAATTTATACTGAGTGCCAGAATATCAAAGTAGTTGTGTACAATGAGCAAATCAATGATTACAAGAGGAATTGTGTAAATAAACATGATGCCATACCAGTGAACGCCCGTCATTTCAGTACGCTCTTTGTAGGCATAAATACCACTGAATAAAAAATGAGAGGTACCATATTTTTCTTGCAAAATACTCATTTGATCATGGCAAGACGATATCATATCAATTTCATCGTGCTCACTCACTTCAGATATCCATCTCAAAAGCAATCCAAGATCATTGTATTCATCAACATCATCAGCCGTGAGGTTTTTTGAGTCAACCAACTGGGTTTCTAAATCAAGTCCGTTATACTCTGATGTGTACATTTCTGAGACGCTGATTTTTTTATCTTCAGATTTGAAGTGATTCTGTTTTTCATTCAGTTTATAATTTTCATACATTGGATTTACCACAACTAATTTGTCAATGCCCAGATGTTTTGGTTTTTTAGTTAACGCCGATTTTTGTTCAAGCAGCATGGCTTCTTTTTGCTCTTGTTCTTTTTCTTCTTCTGCTTTGATGATTGTTTTAAGTTCGTTGATCAAGTCATGCTCTTTCACCAAATCATGTAGTGCAAATAAATGAAATTCAGCGTTTGTAGCATCCGTTTCAGATACTGTACTCAATTCATTCAGTTTTTTCTTCAGTCTGATTTTTTCATATTTTGACAAATCAGATTCATCTATTTTACGAATTGAATCTTCAATGTCAAATTGCTCTGTCACTGTTTGTGAATACTGAATGTGTTCTTCAAAACTGCGCTCTGAAAAATCTGTTGGTTTTACACCTGAATTCATTGCCAATTCTTTTTTTATGTCCGCTAGATATTCTTGAAATATTTTATCGTCCGGATATTTTTTGGCGATATCATAAATGTTTCTGAATGAAATTACGTTGAGTTGTGGTTTAGATAAATTTTTCAGAAACTGGTGAAGGGTATAGCTTTCGCCTTCAATTTTAGATGGTTTTACAGTTACTTCACTATAACGACCGTGGTTTTTATATTTTGTTAATCCATATAAACACTTTACCAAGCTTAAGTCAAGAAATTTATTGTCTGCATATTGTCTTTTTAATAGATACACCATGTAAAGTGCAGATCCGTAAGAGCGCTCAGCCAAGGCAATATTGATACTTTCAAAACGGCACAAATCACGTACTTTGAAAAAATCATCTTCTGACACTACAAATTTTTTATCTCCTTTTGAAGTTCGATCACCCAAATAATCTAAGCCGGCATCTATTCTGTTTTGAATGTTTGGGTGGCTATGACCGTCGTCGTCATAATCAATTTCCTGTGTAATTTGATTGATTGTATCAGGGAAAAGAGAACCCGGTACTTTCATGGTACTTGTTGAGAAGAAATTTGTGTCAAATGAAATGTCATCAAATGGAAGGTACGTATAATGCAATACTTCAAAACCGGTGAATATTTCTTCTACGTTGTACTCAGTATTTAAATACATGTCAATTCCCTTTTCATCGGCTTCTAATTCGAGCTCCTTACTGTAATTGCTGATGAGTTCTAGTCTGTTTCTATATTTTGTGTTTCTGTATTGTCCGTTTCCATTGGATATTTTGGCTGTTTCAACATATTCACTGCGCACGTGTTTTTCAGTGTAGTGAGATATTTCATGACAAAGTATATAGGCAAGTTGTGCTTCTGATTCTAACTGAGCTAGTAAACCTGTTGTGAAAAGTATTACCCCCTGATCAGTGGAATAAGCGTTGGCAATATTTGATCTCAAAATATAAAAGCGCAACTCATTTTGGAGTGTGTTTTCACCCCTTAGTGCATATCTGGCTACTTTATTCAGATAATTTGAAACAGGCTCATTGAAAAGAATCTGTCCGCTGAGAAGAAGTTCATCAAAAATGAAACGGGTTGAAATAAAAAAGTTTTTATCCAGTTCATCGTCTTTGTTAACACGTAAATCTTCCTCATATTTTCGTGATGATAGGGTTGTAAAATCATCGGGTAGTTTGCCTCCGCATTGGAGTGATGTAAACTTTTCCAGCTGCTGACTGAAAACAGAACCTGTACAGAGCAGAATGACCAATAAAATAATTCCTGTTTTTTTCATACTTAAATAATGTCTAGCAATTTCCTAAATTAAATGTAAACTAAAATGCAATAGTACCTATTTTGTCTCCTTTTGAACTTCTGGCATATAAAAACACAAGTTGACCACTTATTTTTTCGCATGCTTTTGGCACTAATCTCAATCCTCCTTCTTCAAATTCAAATAATATTTCTTTGGATTGTTCTCCTTCAGAATCAAGATTTACGCTCACCCCAATAGTTGAGCCTTTCAATTCCTTTTTTTCAGCATTTGACATGCCTTCAGTATCCATGTTATTTAATTTTCTGTCGTTATAAATTATTCTTACATCATTTTCATTTTGTAGTGTGAAATACGATGAATAATATCCGCCGTCATTAGCACTAACCTGATGTTTTTCAATGATAGTTTTCCATGCCAGATTGCCGTCAGCATCATAATTCACGGCAATAATATTATTGTAATAATAGTAATATGTGGTTGTGGTATATGTACTGCCGTTGGCGCCACGGTGCGTATGAGTAACTATACGAACGTAATATTGCTCAGCGAGCATCAGGCTTGATCCATCCGGTTTTGAAATTAAGTGATTTACATCGTAATTGTAGAAAACCGGTTCATCTACATTTTTACCTTTATCTTGTTTTTCATCATAGTTCTCTTTTTTCTTTTCAGACCAGGTTGAGGTAATGAAATCATCTTCAAAATCAGTAAAAGTTGATGTTGTAATATCAAAAGTCTGGTCAACACCAATGATAAAACTACCTGCAACGCCTTTTCCATCACTGCTGTACAAACCACCAATGCTTAATCCACCTGCTTGATTGAAGTCTATGGTGATACTCTCTATTGTTTTTTCTTCTGTATCAATTATTGTTGAAAGTACCTCGTCTGTTGAAAAGTCAATTAGCAAAAGATGTAAGTCGCCGAGCACTATTTTATCGCGCTGAAAAACTCCTTTATCATTATTTTCTTCAATGATCATATCATAGCCTAATAGATATACTTCTCCTTCATTTGAAACTTTGGTGCGGATGGTGTAAAAATTATTTACCGGAATTTTGAATTGTGATTCTTCAATAATTTCTCCAGCTTCTCCAAAAAGCAAACCCTTGATGCTGATATTTCCTGCCGCAATATCTTCTTCAGTGGTAGTTGAAGTTATTTCAGGTGTCATATAAAAAGCGAATTCACCATTCTCTGAAATTTCCATCCCAGAATTGAGTTTGTATGATAGTAAATCAAGACTCTGAGACTGCGTTAGCATAAAAGAACTCTTGCCGGCGTTCATCATGTAAATTTCACTGATTTTCTTTGGTTCTGAGAGGGCTAATGAACCGGGGTCAACAGTTTGGATAAAGGTATAACTTGTTCTCATTTTTTTATCAAAATAGCCTGTCATGAAAACAGGTGTCCCTTTAAACATAAAGTGGTCCATCAAATACAATTTATTTTTATCGTAAACAAGTTCAATCAAAACAGATCCTTGAAGCGTAAGATTAGTGACTGAGTATTTTTCAATGTATCTTTTTCCCTTAATGATGCGTGTGATATAAATTGATTCTCCATCTTGACCAATGATATCCGGTGACAAAGTTTTGGACGTTATTTCAAAGAGTTCGCTCCATTTAATTTCTCCTTCAAAGTTTTGATCTTGCGCTGTGAGGTTCAAGGCAACGAATGTGATAGTAAAAAACAATAATTTTTTCATTGTGTTATTTGATCAGTTTAAAAGTTATAAGTTTATAATTTCTCAACATACTGTATGAAAATATCAAAGCATCAATGATCCTTGACTATTCCGTATCGCGGTTAAAAAAGAAATGATGTCATTCGGGTTAAATGAATCTGATTCCGGCGTGAATTTAGCGAATTATTCAGCATTGATTTTGTGCATTCCGTTTTTTATTTATTTCTCAATTAAAAGAAATGAGTGCAAAGACAGAAGTGTTTTACAATGAGTAATTTGCATGGTTGTCTCGGTTTATTCTGTTTATTGAAAAAGAATTGACTCATCAGGTGCTTGTATAATCTGCATCATATTTTCTACATTGAACGATAGGTTTATTAATCATTCGAAATATTTTCTTTTTCCTATCTTTAACTTCATGCAAAGTAAAAACAACCCAATTTCATTACAAGAAAAAATGCGTCTTGCTGCAGAACGCACCAAGCAGCTTAAGGAAAAAGAGCAAGCAGAAGAAGGAGCGTATTTTCAAAAAATCAGTTCTGGTACTAATTGGAAAATTTTTAAAATATTCTCCTATTATTGTTTAGGCCTAGCCTTGCTGATTACTGTTGAAACGGTATTTGATGGTGGCCGAACCCACTTGTCGTCCAGTGATTATGTTTTTCATTCAGGTGCTATGCAACAAGGTGATGATTGGTATTTTCCAAAATACACTGAGTTGACCGGATTTTTAGATACCAGTTTTTGCGTAGTGAATTCGCCTGTTTTCGGTGCACCAAAATATCTCTCTTGGACATCAGGTTATCAAGATACGAAAACACCATTAACCTACACTGAATATGATGTCTGGCGGTTTAATTCTATTTATAGTTATTACATCTATATTCAAATTATCTTGCTGATTCCCTTATTGGTAATGTGGTATAAGCGCCCAACGGCTATGTTTAAATTTGGCAGGATGTTGTGCCTGTTTTTAATTTTTCCGGCAAGTATTTATTTACTTTTTGTCACTTTTGGTATTACAGATTTGTTACCACTTAATCGTTAACCATGCCAGACGAACGTCTGAGATATTTTAAAGTACTAGGTATTAACCCAACAGATAATGTGGATGCTATTAAAAAAGCATACCGCAAAATGGCTTTTAAATATCATCCTGATAAAAATAATTCAGCTGATGCACACCAGAAATTTTTGTTGATCACTGAGGCGTATGAAGTGCTTACAGGTCAACGCAAACATCAGACAACAAAGCCTGTTCGGCAGAAGTCAGATGATGAAATACTGGCTGAAAAAATTGCCTTTGCTAAAGCACGTTTTAAATTTCAGCAAGAAGAAGAAGAAAGAAAAGATGCAGCTTATTTTGCCATGATCACCGGAGGCTGGAAATGGAAATGGTTCAAGGCAGGTGCGTGGTACGCCTTTATTGTGTCTATTATGCTAACGCTTGATTTTTTTGCTACTTCAGAGTTTGAAACCATTCCTGAATATGAATTGTCAAGGGTAAGACATTTCCATTTTGTGAGTGCCTATAGTGAAAAGTTTAGTATTGAAGAGCCTGCGTATTGGCAGAATGATTATTACGGGCAGGTCTGCGGACATCGCAGTTTTTTATTTCATGATTTGAAAGCTGTTTCAGTTATTCTTGATCCACCTGTGATAGATCCCGATAATCATGCTGACCGCATGAAATTACTTGATTCATTTGACCAATATAAATTGTACACCGTGAAATCATACGATTCAATGTATGGTACTTTTCCCTTAGTGCAATTTTTTCTTTGTGTACCCTTATTGCTGGTTGTCTATAAACGGCCGGTACTGCGTTTCTCAATTTGGCGGTTGGTTTCAATCTACATTCTTTATCCCTTGGCCATTTTTATCTTATTTTCAAATGACAGGCTGCTGCACCTGTTGGGTATCTTTTAGTTCCTTTCATCAAGTACTTAGCTCAAGCTTACAAAAAAGCCTTATTTTTGAATTATTACGATATCAACGGGGAAGTATCTGAAGTAAAAAATTCCCTGATCACACATTTGAAAAATGCACATGAAAAAAACTGTAATTCTTGGATTGACGATACTTTTTTCGTCACTTTCATTTACTAAAGAGCAACCTGCGTATGTTCTTTACAACGCCAAAGGCAAAGAAACTACTTATGAAAAAATGGTAGAAAATCTTGAAGGGAAAGATTATGTTTTCTTTGGAGAGTATCACAATAATCCTATCTCTCACTGGTTGCAATATGAGTTGACTAAATCATGTTATGATCTGAAAAAAAATGACCTGATATTGGGCGCTGAAATGTTTGAAGCCGACAATCAATACATCATGGATGAATATTTGAACGGGTTAATCTCAGAAAAAAGTTTCATGGATGAAGTACGCCTATGGCCAAACTATAATACGGATTATAAACCCTTGCTTGAATTTGCAAAAGTGAATAAATTGCTATTCATTGCTACAAATATTCCGCGTAGATATGCGAGCATGGTCTATAAGAAAGGTGTAGAGTCATTGAATAGTTTGTCTGATCTTGCAAAAACATATATTGTTCCGCTCAATACGTTTGAATTTGATACTACTGTGAATTGTTATAAAGAATTATTGAATTCTGATCACGGCGGATACAACATGGCCATTGCTCAGGCTATTAAAGATGCGACCATGGCTTACTTTATTAAAAAGAATCTGCCACCTGATGGTTTATTTCTGCATTATAATGGGGCATACCATTCTGATCATTATGAAGGCATCATTCATTATCTGAAAAAAGATGTGAGCATGGAAAAAATCATGACTATCTCAACCGTCACTCAAGCAGATGTTACCAAGCTTTCAGAAGAGAATATGGGCATTGCTGATTTTATTATTTGCGTGCCTGAAACCATGACAACTACTCATTAAGCTTCACTTGTGAATCACGTTTCTTCAAATAGCCTTCCCGTGATGGAAGAATTTTATTCTCTGCAAGGTGAAGGTTTTCATACAGGACGCGCCGCTTACTTCATTCGTCTTGCGGGTTGTGATGTTGGTTGTGTTTGGTGTGATGTCAAAGAAAGCTGGGACAAAACTGCTCACCCGGTAGTTGCCGTTGATGAAATAGTGAACAGAGCAAAAAAATCAGGAACAGATTTTGTTATCATAACCGGAGGTGAACCCTGTTTGCATGATTTGAATTATTTAACTCAAGAACTAAAAAAAACCGGATTGCTGGTTGCACTTGAAACATCAGGATCATCTAAAATTACCGGAGAATTTGACTGGATTTGTGTATCGCCTAAAAAATTTAAAGCACCTTTACCTGAAGCGTTTGAACGAGCGCATGAATTGAAAATAGTTATCTTTAACAAGCATGATTTTGACTGGGCTGAGGAACACTCAATGAAGGTAAAACAAGAATGTAAATTATTTTTACAGCCTGAATGGGATAAGCGAGAGGAAGTGTTACCAATGATGATTGATTACGTTAAGTCTCATGTGAAGTGGAGGGTTTCGTTGCAGACGCATAGGGTTTTGGGGGTTAGGTAGGACGGAGGTTTCGCTAGGGCGGTGGTTTCGCTAGTACAGATGTTACGCTAGGACGGTGGTTGCGGTAGGTCGGTGTGTCGGTAGGGCGGTGGTTTCGCTAGTACAGATGTTACGCTAGGACTGTGGTTGCGGTAGGTCGGTGTGTCAGTAGGTCGGTGTGTCGGTAGGTCGGTGGTTGCGGTAGGACGGAGGTTTCGCTAGGACGGTGGTTGCGATAGGTCGGTGTGTCGGTAGGTCGGTGGTTGGGGTAGTACAGAGGTTTCGCTAGGACGGTGGTTGCGGTAGGAAGGAATAGGGGAAAGACTAAAGTTGATTAAACGAATATAGAATTAAAATAGGTTAATATGAACGGAAGATTGCCAATTCAAAAAATCATGTTGATGCTTGGGGTGTTTTTTTATGCCTTGGTGTCGTGTGCTCAAATGGGACAATGGGATACTAAAAGTAAAAAGGCTATTAAGTATGCTGAGGCAGGGATGGATGCGATAAATCAAATCAATCCTCAAACCGGGTATCCTGATTATGAAACGGGAATTGCGTACATGGATAAAGCGATTGCAAAGGATCCTTTGTTCTCTGATGCGTATTTGCTGAAGGCTGAATTTTGTATTCAGATTGGACGTGTGCAGGAGGCGATTGCAGCATATAAGAAAGTGCTGGAAGTGAAACCAACCGTGTCATCAACGGGTTATATTTATTTTGATCTTGCTTTGCTTGAATGGTCTGAAGGTTTGTATGAAGATGCTTTGAAGCATGCAAAAATTTATCAGTCTTATCCTAATGCAAATCCTGAAATGCTGATTGAGGCAAAATGGGTGATTGCAAATTGTGAATTCGCGGTGGAGGCTATTAAAAATCCTCTTCCGTTTAATCCTATTAATGTGGGATCGGGTGTGAATACGGCTGATCCGGAATATTTTCCAACGCTTACGGTAGATCAACAACAGCTTTTGTTCACACGACGTGTCACGCAGTCTAATGGATATTTTCAAGAAGATTTTTTCATCAGTGATAATTTAAACGGGTATTGGAATATGGGTGAGCCGATGCCAAAAAACATTAATACTCCCAACAATGAAGGTGCACCAACTTTTGCACCTGACGGACGCACGTTGATTTTTGTTGGATGTGTAGATGAACGCTACGGTTATGGTGAAGGACGCCGCGGATACGGAAGTTGTGATTTGTTCATCACGCAAAAAGTGGGAAATACTTGGTATGATCCCATTAATCTGCCTGGTGGTGTAAATACACAAAATTGGGAAACTCAACCTTCACTGTCTGCTGATGGAAAAACACTTTATTTTATCAGAGGACCTATTCGTGGAAGTGGTGCTAAAAATATTCGCAACGGAGATATTTATGTTTCTTATTTGCAAGATGACGGATCATGGAGTGAAGCAAAAAAATTGCCTGATAATATCAATACACCAAAATCTGAATCGTCAGTGCTCATTCACCCTGACGGCAAAACATTGTACTTTGCGTCTAACGGACATATTGGAATGGGTGGTTATGATTTATACATGACTACTTTACAACCTGATGGCACTTGGAGTGATCCAAAAAATCTAGGCTATCCTATCAATACACAACATGATGAAAATTCATTGCTTGTTTATGCTGATGGCAAAGTAGCCGTGTTTGCTTCTGATCGTCCGGGCGGAATGGGTGAACTTGATTTGTATGAATTTGAAATGCCTGAAGAAATTCGCCCGACAAAAACTATTTACATGACCGGAACTGTCTTTGATTCAAAAACAAATCAAAAACTGCGTGCTGATTTTCGCCTCATTGATCTTGAAACAAAAGAAGAAGTGGTATACTCGTATTCTGATTCTAAAACCGGATCTTTTTTAGTTACCCTGCCCGTGAATAAAGATTATGCTCTCTTTGTTGAACGCGATGGATATTTGCCTTACAGTGTCAATTTTACGCTAACGGTTCCTGAAAATTCTGATGAACCTTATCATCGTGATATTCCGCTGGTAGCCTTGAATTCTGTTGGTGATGAAATTACGCTTGAAAATGTTTTCTTTGATTTGGATTCTTATAATTTGCGACCTGAATCATACATTGAATTAGATAAATTGGCGCAATACTTGACAGATAATCCGGGATTAAAAATTGAATTGCAAGGTCACACCGATACGCAAGGTGATGATAAACATAATTTAGAACTCAGCCAAAACAGAGCCAAGGCAGTTTACGATTATCTTATTTCAAAAGGAATTGCAAAAGAGCGTTTAACCTACAAAGGATTTGGAGAAACACAACCTGTAATTACGGATGAAGAAATTGCAAAACTTACTACCGATAAAGAAATAAAAGCAGCGCATCAGAAAAACAGACGCACAGTCTATAAAATTGTCGCTATTTAATATGTTGCACCAAATGCTCAGCAATAAAAACAAGTAAACTCATGATGAAGCTGTATCATTTTTTGAGATTGATCAGAACCATGAATTTGGTTGTCATTGCTGTGACTATGGGGGTATTTCAAAAATTCATCACACGAGGAACATATATTGACTTATTGCAGGCAGATTTTTTATTATTGGTACTTTCTACTTTGCTTATTGCGGCTGCGGGTAATATCATCAATGATTATTTTGATGTGAAAGCTGACAGGGTGAATAAACCTGAGTTGTTGATCATTGACAAGTATATTAAAAGACGTTGGGCTATTTTGTTTAATTGGGTTTTCAATTCCATTGGTCTTTGCATTGCACTTTATCTTGGATGGAAATATCAAGATTGGATGATTCCTCTCATTCCTTTTATTTGCATCAATGTGTTGTGGTTTTATTCCATGTATTTTAAGCGAACATTTTTTGCAGGTAATTTTTTAGTGGCTATACTAACCGGTCTCGTTCCGGTTTATGTTTTGATTTTTAATGATCCACTTTCACCGGTGTTTGTCACCAATACATGGCTTTTTGCAAGTTTTGCTTTTGGCACCAATTTGGTGCGTGAAATTGTGAAAGATGTGGCTGATATCAAAGGTGACTTATTACTTGGAAGCAAATCAATTCCAATAAAATGGGGTTTAGATAATACGCGATATCTTTTATTTGCGCTAACCATTTTATTACTTGTCGGAATGATAGGAGTCATGGTGATTCTATTTCAATTTTTACCTGAAATGATTTTGCATGCGCCACAACAAATTGTTGCACTCATTCTTATTAGTCTGGCGGTGTTGGTGACTTTTTGTTCTCTCTTTTTTCTGCCTTCATTTCCAAACAGACGGAAGTATTTAATGGCGGCCAATTTGCTAAAGCTTGCCATGTTATTCGGCTTGTTGATTCCCTTGTTTATCTAAAGCTTAACACCCCATTGCAATTTCAAAGATGAGGAGTTTAGAAATTTTCTTGCCTGTTTTTTCCTGACTTCCGCACTTTTTCTAAGCTCAAATATTATCTATAAGTAAATCAAGTATATAGACGCTAAAAACAACAGCTTTTGGGTGTCCCAGAGTCTCGTTTATTACTTTTACTTCATGTTTATTCGCAAAAAGAAAAATAAAAGCGGGAAAATTTCAGTTCAGATTATAGATAAAAGTTCTGGTAGTTATAAGGTATTACATACCGTTGGAGTTGGTTCAGATCAGGAGGAAATATCTGATTTGGTTAAAAGAGGTCATGCCTGGATAAGAAACTTTTCAGGTGCTCAGGAACTCGATTTTTCAAATGTACTAGAACAAGCCGTTAAGTTTTTTAGACGGAATAGAAACCCTTAAACGTGTTGGTTATGATTTATTGTTAGGTCGAATTTTTGACGAGATAGGATTTGATAAAATCAAAGATGAATTTTTCAGGGAACTTGTTTTAGGTCGTATCGCATATCCCAAAAGCAAATTAAAGACCACAGAATATCTTCTGCGTTACAAACAAATTGATTGGAGTGAAGATCAGCTTTATCGTTATCTTGATAAGCTTTACAATAGACACAAAAAATTTGTACAACAAATCAGCTATGATCATACGCTTAAGATTTTGAACAATCAAATCAGTGTTGTCTTTTATGATGTAACAACACTTTACTTTGAAATTGATCAGGAAGATGAACTTCGGAAAACGGGTTTTTCTAAAGAAGGTAAACATCAAAATCCTCAAATAGTGCTTGGCTTGTTAGTGAGTAAAAATGGCTATCCGCTGGCGTATGAAATTTTTGAAGGAAACAAGTTTGAAGGACATACAATGCTCCCCGTGGTTAATGCTTTTAAAGAAAAATACAACCTCAAGCAATTAGTAATAATAGCAGATAGCGGACTACTTTCAAAATCAAATATAGATGAACTTCAAAGCAAAAATCACGAGTTTATTTTAGGAGCGCGAATAAAAAATGAAACTGCATCTGTCAAAGAAAAAATTCTTTCTCTAAAACTTAAAAACGGACAAAGTACGGTTATAAGAAAAGGGAATTTAAAACTCATTATTACTTATTCTGATGATCGAGCCAAGAAAGACAGCTATAATCGTGAAAAAGGCTTGAGAAAAATAGCCAAACAAATACGAACCGGACGCCTGACCAAATCAAACATAAACAACCGCGGATATAATAAATTTCTAAAGATGGATGGTGAAATACTCGTTGCTCTTAATCAAGAAAAATTGCACAAGACTGCAAATGGGATGGACTTAAAGGGTATCTCACGAATGCTAAACTCAATAAAAAACAAATCATTGAAAACTACCATCATCTGTGGCAGATTGAAAAAGCATTTAGAATATCAAAATCAGATTTGAAAATAAGACCAATCTATCACCGCTTGCAGCGCCGAATTGAAGCTCATATTTGTATTTCTTTTGTCGCTTATAAAATTTACAAAGAACTTGAAAGGCAACTCAACGAGAAAGGCGCGGAAATAAGCGCAAACAAAGCGATTGAGATCGCTGAAAATATTACAGAAATATCCGTCGTTTTAGATGGTTATAACGACAAAATCAAAAGACTACTTTTGTTAACCAATGAACAAAAATACCTCGCTGAATTATTTTCCTTTTAAGTTTGGGTGTCCCAGTGCGGAAGTCAGGAGATGTGGCTGATATCAAAGGTGACTTATTACTTGGAAGCAAATCAATTCCAATAAAATGGGGTTTAGATAATACGCGATATCTTTTATTTGCGCTAACCATTTTATTACTTGTCGGAATGATAGGAGTCATGGTGATTCTATTTCAATTTTTACCTGAAATGATTTTGCATGCGCCACAACAAATTGTTGCACTCATTCTTATTAGTCTGGCGGTGTTGGTGACTTTTTGTTCTCTCTTTTTCTGCCTTCATTTCCAAACAGACGGAAGTATTTAATGGCGGCCAATTTGCTAAAGCTTGCCATGTTATTCGGCTTGTTGATTCCCTTGTTTATCTAAAGCTTAACACCCCATTGCAATTTCAAAGATGAGGAGTTTAGAAATTTTCTTGCCTGTTTTTTTATCTTTTCCGGTTACGCTGAAAAAAACTCTGCTGATTGAAGAATGAGATGGTAGTTCATTCACACTTTGATTATTTGCAATCAATCCTTCATAAAATTCATCACAATGTTCCCGCACAGCTTGCTTAAATTCTGCCATAGACACATCTGGGAACTTACTGTTATCATCCGAATCATAATCATCTGTAATGTATATTCCATTGGTGTCAGGGGTTAATTGATGCCATGGTGAAGTGTAATGTTTCCAGTTAATCATATCGCAATGCGGACCTTCATCACTAATTGATACACTTGTTTCATAGCGTTGAGAAATTTTAATATCCGTGATGTTTTCAGTTTGATAACTGATTTGAATGCCTTCAACATCCCACCCAAGTTCAACAAACATACTCACGGTATCAGGTTGAATATGTTTCAAAGTCTCTTGCTCATCATAAATCATGGTGCCGCTGAGAATTATATCAATTTCGTTGAATCGGATACGTACAACGGTATCTGCGCTGTAATCGTCTTCAATCGGCAAGTTGTTTATGGCCTCTTCAGTTTTTGTTGTATCCAAAATGCTCGTTATATCAACCGGTGTCTCATCAACCGGGACATCCGTCTTACATCCAACACAACAAAAAGCTAATGAAAATAAAAGTAGGATATACGATTTATAATATCTCATAGTCACATATTTGAGTTGAAGATAAGAGATTTATTATATTTAAGTTTTGGTTAAATACGAAATTATCAAACCATATGTCAACAAGTAAAATTTCCTCCATTTTCTTCTCCTTTATTTTGAGTGCGATTTGTTTATCATGTGATAAGCTATAGTTCACCCCAAATTTAAGAACACTGGTCTAATTTGAAAAAATAACTAAATTCAAATCTATGACCTCAAGAAGAAAGAGAAGGAACTTCAACCCGGAGTTCAAAGTAAAAGTAGTTCTGGAAGCTCTGAAAGAACGAGAATCAATTCAGCAACTCGCTCAGAAGTATGAAATTCATCCAAATCAGATTACTGCCTGGAAACAAGAATTTGTAAAAAATGCGGCGTGTATTTTTTCATCTGACCAAAAAGATACAGCGATGAGTGATAAAGATCGCGAAAATCTGTTAGCGCATTGGACAACTTCAGGGAAAATGACTTTTTAAAAAAAGTCTCTCCTAGAAATGAGTATTGATCAACGCAGGATGATAGTTGAAAAGTCACATCCAAAACTTTCAATCAGAAGGCAGTGCCAACTTTTAGAAATATCGCCATCGAGTTTGTATTACAAACCAAAAGGCGAATCACAATTAAACTTGTTTTTAATGAAAAAAATTGATGAACAATACCTGAATAAACCTTTTTGGGGAGTTCCACGAATGACACGTTGGTTGAGAGAGCACGGCTACCGAGTGGACAAAAAAAGAATCGGCAGACTTTATAAATTATTGGATTTGAAAGCCATTGTTCCTGGGCCACACATCAAAATCCCATCCACATCATTTTAAATATCCTTATCTGCTCAGAAATTTAAAAATCGAAAAATCGAATCAGGTTTGGGCCACTGACATTACCTGTATTCCAATGAAAACCGGCTACCTATATCTGTCGGCAATTATGGATTTGCACAGTCGTTTTATAGTTGGCTGGAGCTTGTCAAACACAATGGAAGCGTCATGGTGCACGGCAGTGATGAAAGATGCGATCGCGCGTCATGGTAAACCTCAAATTGTAAATACTGATCAGGGATCGCAATACACTTCTTCAGAACACACTGAACTTTTAAAACAAAATGACATCAAAATTTCAATGGATGGAACGGGAAGAGCCATTGACAATATTTTTATCGAACGCTTTTGGAGAACGCTCAAATACGAGCACTTAAAGTTCAAAGATTACCACAACGGTATTGAACTTTACAAGGTGATCGAGGAATTTATGAACGATTACAATTTTGATAGGATGCATAGCTCACTTGATTACAAAAGGCCAGCAAATATTTATTCCAAAAATGATGCAGCTTAAAAAAACAATTAATTTTGAACGACCTCTGTTCTAAGAAGTGGGTAAACTATAAGCATAAGGCAGAAAAGTTTGCTGGTTTATATCAGTGTCAGGTGGATTACTATTATTTTGATATTACTCCCATGATCGTTGACACTACTTATATTGACACCCTTGAAGTGCAGAGAGACGGGGTAAACCTATACTTATTTAATAGATCAATTCCGGTTGACTCAGTCAGAAAAGAGAACGAGTACAAAGAATTTGAACTACATGATCAATTCACTTTACAATTTATTGATGATAGCATTTACGTATATCTGAGTTCAGGCGGACTTGGAGGCAATGCATCTTACACGTATGCGGGGAAAAAGATTTAACGGAGTGAGGGGAGTTGATGTCAGGTACTAAGTGCGCCTATTTACATCATTATTTTTGCATATCCACAAGATTTCGTAATTCAATGAAGGGCATGAGAGAGTCTCTCATTTCTAAATTGAGTGGGGTCCATTCTATCCAATCTATTTCTTTAACAACGTCTTCTTCTCCAAGAAGATTATCGAGTAATACAAAAGTCGCTTCCTGCATTTCTCCAGTGCTGTCATAGTTTAATATGTTAAGTTGAACACCAAATTGGTTGTTTTGAGTTGAATATTGAAAATAAATATCAGAATATGAGATGATATATTTGCCATACTCAATAACAAAGCCATCTCCCGGAATACGTTGTCTAAACGCAAAAACATTCCATGAATCATAATTAGGAGCTACTTCAACTAATTTTGAAACAGCTGGAAATATTTCAATCATTCCATCTGCAGTGAAAGTTAAATTTAGCGTATTGTTATCGCCATAACTAATTTCAAAAAATATCTGAGGGTTTACCTGATGAAGCTCAGTCAATATTTCTTGATTGTGCTGGTCAATATTTACACCATTGATATAATCAGAATAGAACTCTTTTTCGATTGATGAAAACCAATTCCAGAATGCAATTTCCTTGCTCTTTGATTTACAGCCAAACAACCCAAACAAGGATAAGATAAAAAGGTATTTCACTTTCTTTATGATAGAATTTCTCTGGTTAATTGGTCAACGTATTCAACAATCTCTCGTTTCGTTGGGTGAAAAGCTATTCTTTGAAGTTCATGAAGTACTCCAGAATCTTTTACCAAACGACCAATACGTGAAATTATCCAATATTTCCATATTGCATTGTTCCCATGTAGTATTTCTTTGACTTGCCAATTGTAAGAGTAAAGGTTTGTAATAAATCTCTTTATTAAATGTCCATGACAAAATTAAGATCAAAATTGAAGAAATTATTTTTTATTTTGAACCAATTATCCAGCTGATCCCATTTCCCACTTATCGTGTATGATGGTCCAAATTTCAACCAAACGATTCCTATTTTTAAGCCAATTTTTGGATTTATCGTACGTAAATAAAAATCATCGTTAACTTTTTTTCCATCAGGAAATCCACGGACAAATGCAATGGAATTATCAATTGTCAAAGGACCTATTTTAAAACCTACCCAAGTTGTCATACTTAAAGCAACTTGAAATAGTCCAAATATAGTTAGATCAGCAGCGCCATACATTCCATACTTGGGAAAGTCAACTCCAAAAGAGCTATTCTTTTTTTGCTTTCCAAATGATACTGTTCCCATCACCCCAATTTTAGGTAGAAACATACTAATAAACGTCTCCCTACCGAGTGCTAAACCCATATATAGGTGGGGTTTGATACTTTGTTTAATTCTTGAATTAAAGATATTTTCTTCTGCTAAACCGTTGATATTGAACAAAGCCATTAGATATATTAATACTATTATTTTGCTAATATTTCTTAGTTCGATTTTATATCTCATAAATAACCTATGTCTGACGAATGTAAACTGAACAAAAAAGGAATAAGTCGCTAAATAGTTGTGTTTTAGCCAAACCTATGAATTTTTTTCCAATCATTAAGCATCTTCCTTGCATGTGTTTTTTCGTTGGTAATTTGTTAGGTACGACTCCGGTTTGTCTTGCTATAAAAATACGAATTCAGGTCGAAATATTTTTTAGGCACCAGAAATAAAGTTCGATTGAGTTCAATCTAAAGCGTATGGATATGTTGTAATGATTGGCACCAAGGTGAGAAATATTTTCTCGTTTCTCATCCCCCCAATTTTGCTATCTTTGTCACGCAAATAAAAGGATACGGGTATGTTTGAAAGTTTATCAGAGAAGTTTGACCGAGCGCTCAAGGTATTAAAAGGTCAGGGACAAATCACTGAAATTAACGTGGCTGAAACACTGAAAGAAGTTCGCCGCGCTTTGCTTGATGCCGATGTTAGTTTTAATACCGCACGTGATTTTACACAACAGGTAAAAGAAAAAGCATTGGGTAGAAATGTACTTACTGCAATTTCTCCCGGGCAATTGCTCACCAAAATTTGTCATGAAGAGTTGATTGAATTGATGGGCGGCACGCAAGCTGAACTCAATATCAAAGGTAATCCCGGTATCATTCTGATGTCAGGTCTACAGGGTTCTGGTAAAACAACGCATACCGGTAAACTGGCAAGTTTTTTAAAAAACAAAAAAGGTAAAAATCCGCTGCTTGTTGCTTGTGACGTTTATCGTCCTGCCGCTATTGATCAGTTGCATGTACTGGGTGAACAGTTGGGTATTGAAGTGTACTCAAACAAAGAAGAGAAAAATCCGGTAAAAATTGCAAAAGATGCGATTGCTTATGCCAAAACAAAAAGTTTCAATGTTGTCATTGTAGATACCGCCGGTCGTTTGGCTGTTGATGAAGAGATGATGACTGAAATTGCTGAAATAAAAAAAGCAATCAATCCTTCTGAAACTTTATTTGTTGTTGACGCCATGACCGGTCAGGATGCTGTCAACACAGCTAAAGCATTTAATGATCGTATCAATTTTGACGGCGTTATTCTCACCAAATTAGATGGTGATACACGAGGTGGTGCTGCGCTATCAATAAAATCTGTTGTTGACAAGCCTATCAAGTTTGTTGGTACCGGTGAAAAAATGGATGCCTTGGATGTGTTCTATCCGGCTCGTATGGCTGATCGTATTTTGGGAATGGGAGATGTTGTGTCTCTCGTTGAAAAGGCGCAGGAACAATATGATGAGGCTGAGGCAAAAAAACTGCAGAAGAAAATTGCCCAGAATAAATTTGATTTTGATGATTTCTACGCACAAATTCAGCAAATCAAAAAAATGGGTAATGTCAAAGATTTGATGGGTATGATTCCGGGCATGAGTAAAGCTATGAAAGATGTAAATGTTGATGATGATGCATTCAAAGGCATTGAAGCTATTATTCAATCCATGACACCCAAAGAAAGAGCCAATCCTGATATCATTAACGTATCTCGCAAAAACCGAATTGCAACTGGAAGCGGAACCAATGTCAACGAGGTGAATAAACTGCTCAAGCAATTCCATGAAACTAAAAAAGTGATGCACATGATGAGCAATAAAAAGAACATGGCTAACATGATGCGTCAGATGAAAGGCATGCGTGGAATGCCCGGTATGCCCGGAATGTAGGTTGATGAGTGCTAGTTCATAATAGGCACCTACCACATGAGTCTTTACCTAAAAAAACACGCTTTCTGCAAACCACAAATCAGTGAACCTGCCCATTTTAATACGCAGGTGATTGTGGTAATTCCCTGTTTTAATGAAGAAAAATTATTGGATACACTTTGCGCCTTGGCCTTGTGTGATCAGCCAATCTGCCATGTTGAGGTAATTGTTGTTTTGAATTCCGGGCTTCATCATGAACAAGCAATTCTTGATCAAAACATGAAAACACAGAATGAGTTTTTGCAATGGAAAAAAAATAATACGCAGCAAAATATAACCTGGCATTTAATTCATGTTGCTAATTTGCCAACAAAACATGCAGGCGTAGGTTTAGCCAGAAAAATTGGAATGGACGAAGCCGTAGCCCGTTTTGAAATGATTGGTGCAGATGGCATTATTCTTTGTTTTGATGCAGATAGTTTGTGTGATAAAAATTATCTGACAGCGGTGCATCGCCATTTTTTTGAGCTTCATCCGACATCACCCGGTTGTTCAGTTTATTTTGAACATCCCTTGAATAGTGATGAGTACGGTGAAGAAATTATGCATGCCATTACACAATATGAATTGCATCTGCGATACTATAATTTATGTATGCGTTATTGCAGATTGCCGTATGCATTTCATACCATTGGTTCAAGCATGGCTGTTCGCTCGTCGGCCTATCAGAAACAAGGAGGAATGAATCGTAGAAAGGCAGGAGAAGATTTTTATTTTCTTCATAAAATTATTGCTCTGGGTAATTTTTCAGAATTGAATTCTACCCGTGTTATTCCTTCTCCTCGTGTTTCTGATCGCGTGCCATTTGGAACGGGTAAATCAGTCACAGATTTTTTGGCGCAGAATCAGAAACAGTATTACACCTATAATTTCAATTCATTTCAGTTGATTTCGTCTATCGTAAAACTTGTTCCGCAATTACGCCCTAATGGCGCAGAATTGATCATGAATTTATTTCAAAATTCAGCAGATTCAGTTTTACTATTAGATTGGTTGAAGCAAGAAAAATTTGATGATGCATTGCATTCAATGCGCAATAATTCAGCATCAGATTCTTCATTTTATAAAAGATTTTTTGCGTGGTTTGATGCTTTCAGAGTTCTTAAGTTGTTGCATTTTCTGAGAGATCACGGAAAAGATAATTCACCTGTGATGCAAGAAATTTCAAATCTTCACGCAGCAGATGAGAGTCAATTTTCCTTTGATTCGGATCCAATCATCCAACTGAAAATATTGCGTGACCACGAGCGCATGCGATCTTGAGTTGTATTTAGAATTTTATCACATAAAAAAAACCGTTGGTGCGAGAATCTTGCTCGTGTCCCCCACGATATTCTAAACGATTGGAATAAAAAAATCAGCAAAGGGAAACTATGTGCGTCCAATTTTCAATTTTTAGCTACATTTAGTAAAACGCTGTACTTTGTCGGGATTCAATTTTCAATTTAATGGGTTAGGTTTTTTGTCGCTAATCGTGGGCGTTTTTTCGCTGGCGTTAGCGGTGTATGTGCGTAACCGATTCCCGAATAGTGCTATTACCCGCAATTATCTCTGGTTTATCTCCGGTTGTTTTATTTGGCAGGTATGTGATGGTCTGATGCGGTTGAGTTCAAACACTGAGTTTGTATTTATTTTTAATCATGCCGTAGCAATAGTACTGGCGCCAATGCTTATTTTCGGATTGGTGTTTGCCCTCATGTTATCTGGAAATAAAAAAATGGTGCAGTCATGGTATTTTAGAATTGGAGCACTATTACCGATGACAATATTTTTACCAGCTCACGTACTTTTTAATATTGATCAGGAATTTGTTCCTCACGAAGCTTGGGGTTGGGTATCTTCACCTGATCCTTCTTGGTTTCATACCGTTGAATTAATCTGGCTGGGTTGTGTGGCGTTTACAATTCTGTTTGTATTGGCAAGGTACATGGCTCTTTCATCGTTGATGGAAAAAGATGATGTTTTACGCGCACGTTGGTTATTTTTTGGATATTTAATTCCGGCGGCAATTGGTATCATTACCCAAGTCATCATGCCTATTTTACCGGGTATAGGTGAAGTGCCTTTAACTGCACCTTCAATTTTCACTTTTGTATTGGCTTCTTTCATTGCGCAAAAAAAATATAAACTTTTTGCATTCAGTACTTCTTATGCATCTAATCGTATTCTTGAAATGATGCATGAAGGAGTCATCATTGCAGATATGACTAATAAAATACGATATGTAAACAAGGGCTTTTTAAATCTGAGTGGACATTCAAAAAAATCTTTATTGGGTGAAAATATTAATGCGCTTGAGTCATACAAAAGTGAATTTGATTTTGATGAACGTTTGAACAGAGATGAGAACGAAATTGTTGATGGTCGTGTTGAAAAGACTATTTATAGCAAAGACGGAAAACAACGAGTGGTATTGTATAATGAGGCTCCTTATTATGATCAAAGTGGTATTCAAACAGGAACTATCTATTTGGTGTCTGATGTAACTGAAATTATTTTGTCAAAAGAAAGATCAGAAGAGGAAAAGAAGCGTGCACTCAGATATCAATCCATGTTGTTGAGCTCACAAATCAACCCGCATTTTATTTATAATTCCATGAATTCAATTCAGTTTTACATTCTGGAACAAACACCGGAGCCGGCCTTGGATTATGTTTCAGAATTTTCTAAACTGATGCGCCTTGTACTGAATAATTCTTTGCGTGAAACTATCACTATTACAGAAGAGATCCAATTTTTGGAAGCATACCTGAACTTGGAATTAAAACGACATCGCAATAAATTCAGCTATGAGGTAAAAGTTTGTCCTGATTTGGATACTGAAGAATTTGAGATTCCTCCCATGTTACTGCAGCCCTATGTAGAAAATGCAATTATTCATGGATTGGGATTGATTAATTATCCGGGTGAACTTACCATCACATTTTGCATTGAAAATGATGCCATCTGTTGTGAGATTGATGATAATGGAGTAGGTAGAGAAAAGGCAATGGAATTAAAAAAAGACAGAAAAGGATTTGCCGGAATTTCGCACGGAATGAAACTAACACGCACCCGATTAGAAGTTTTGAATGAGTTGAACAGTAGTGATTATATTGTGGAGGTGATTGATAAGTATAATGAACAAGCGCAAAGTGTAGGAACGAAAGTGCGCGTAAAATTCCCGATGCTAAGCAGTTTTTAAGGCAGACTATTCCTCCATCTCATTCCGCTAAGACGAAACAGACGTTAGGTTTTAATTTCCTTTCGCTTGTTATGGAAAGATGCGTACAGAGCTTGAATTGATGTTACCGTTTAGTTTTTAAAAACGATGTAAGCGTTTAAAGAAGTTGCAATCAACAACCAGACGAAATAAGGTAAAATCAAAAGAGAAAACCACTTTGCCTGTGATGCGTTCAGATATAATATGAGTCCAACCAGAATAGCCAACAACACGATGAGTACAAGCGCGAGACCGCTAAAATTGAAATAGAAAAAAACTGGATTCCACGATACATTTAATATCCACTGAATAACAAAGAGAATTATGAGAAAATTTTTATTCTCACCGGTGTTCCAAACCTTTGCCATATAAACTGAAAAGCAAATCATTATCGTTGTCCATGCCAAGCCGAACATCCAACCCGGAGGTGTCCAGGGAGCTTTGTTTAATCCATTGTACCAGTCAGATGATACACCACTGCCGGTAAACAATCCACCTAATGCCAACGCACCAAAGTTGAGTAGTAAAAAAATGATGAGTTGTATGATCATGATACTGCCTAAAGATTTTCTCAATAGAACAAACCATCCATTAAATTGTTCAGCCTTGTCTGCCAGATATGCTATTTTATAAACAATCCCGAAGGGATGGAATATCAAGAGAACCAAATATTGCCTAAATCCCGAAGGGATGACATAATACTACCACTGAATAATAGATAACTCCTAAATCCCGAAGGGATGACATGATACTACCACCGAAGAATGTGCGACTCCTAAATCCCGAAGGGATGACATAATACTACCACTGAATAATAGATAACTCCTAAATCCCGAAGGGATGACATATTACTAATTCCATAGAATAGATCACTCTCGAATCCCGAAGGGATGACATAATGTCCCGGTTACTGATCAGTTAATGTCTTATCGATACCCGACAACTCAAACCCTCGCTGATGCGTGCATCTGAATAATAAATGATAAACGCTAAATGTAAAATGGAAACTTTTCTGGCGTGATTGTCCCGCTGGTGTCCTATCAACAACTGCAACTAGAGAAACATCCAACCATGAAAGTAAATAATAAAATTAAGCGAAGATCAAGTGCAAAAAACTTACACCATCATACTTTTCTGACGTTTCTTATCAACGCGTTTTGAAATTAAAATTCCAATTTCATACAACCCATAAATTGGAACGCTCACGATGATTTGCGAGAAAATATCAGGCGGCGTGATAATAGCCGCCAAAATTAAAATAATCACCAAGGCATGTTTGCGATATTTTTTCAAGAACTCCGGTGTCATGATACCAAGTTTTGAGAAAATGTAAATGATGACAGGCAATAAAAAAAGTAGTCCTGTATAAAAAACTGTTGACACAATTGTTTTGATGTACGAACTGATCGTGATGTTATTTTCAATGGTTTCGTCCAATTGCCAATTGCCAAAAAATTGCACGGTGAGTGGTGCAATCACAAAATATCCAAACGCAATTCCAATAAAAAACAAGGCAGACACAAACCAAACAATGCCACGCGCCATATTTAATTCATTTTGTCTGAGGCCAGGTTTTACAAACGACCAGAGTTGATAAAAAATGAAAGGAAATGCAATGATGATTCCTCCAATAATGGCAAGCATCATATTAATGCCAAACTGACCTGTAAATTCAACGCTTTGCAAATCAATTTTAATTTCATTGGCGCACATACCAAACGCCTTGCAGAATAAAACAAAAAGCGGAAAATCAGGTTGTGCTAAAGAAAGAAAAACTGTTTCTACAATCCATTCAGTGAAAATAAAAATAAGAATTGCAAAAACAAGAATGGCTGCGGCAGATTTCACCAAACGCCATCTTAATTCCTCAAGATGGTGCAAAAACGGCATATTTTTAGAGTCTTTGGCCACGGTAGTTGCCCGCAAAAATACGATTATTCAAACTCATTACTGTACCCTGACATGAAAAATATACTCAGCCGTTTGATTTGTCTTGTCAAATTCTTTTGCGGTTATAACACAAGAACCTCTTTTTTTAGTTTCGAAATAGAAATTTGTGAGACCTTCATTCTCGTCGTTGACAGGCGGAACACGATCAGTGAGTATGAGTTCTGCAACCGTTGAATCGGAGCTGGAAATTTCAGTGTGAACATTGCCATCAAGGGTATATCTGCCTGTAAAAACCAAAAGTTGATTTTTCTTGAGTTCATAATTAGAAACCAACGGATCAAGGCGTCTTGCGGATGATGAATCAAAATCATTCACTTCCAGTGCGGGCATACATGCTGTGAGAAGCAGCATCAACGTGAAAAAGACAGGTGGTTTTATTTTCAAATATTTCATGCCTTGTTTATTTACATTTCCACCTCAGCATTAGGATCATCAGCCCCGGACAAATCTTTCAAAATACGTGCAACATCCTCCTCCGTCTCTGTCAGTTTTTTGCGGCAGACCTTAATTAGTTCGGCTGCGCGTTTCACTTTCTCTGAAAGAATATCCACGCTAATTTCTCCGTTCTCTATATCTTGAACAATGTCTTGCAGCTCTTCAAATGACTTCGCATACGTTCCTTCTTTTGACATAAATCTTGTTTTGAATTGATAAAGATAGTGGTAATTGGGTAAGGGTCAATAGGGGGGGGGGTAGGGCAGAGGGATTAGGACATAGGCATTAGGGTGTGCGTTAGGGCGAATTGCATTCGCCCTAACGTACACCATGCGTAAACCATGCAACCATGTTCAAACGAATTTATTTTCGCTCTCACACTGGCACTCGCTCTCACATTAGCACCCGCTCTCACATTAGCTCCCGCTCTCACACTGGCACTCGCTCCCACATTAGCACCCGCTCTCACACTGGCACTCGCTCTCACATTAGCACTCGCTCTCACACTGGCACCCGCTCTCACATTAGCTCCCGCTCTCACACTGGCACTCGCTCCCACATTAGCACCCGCTCTCACACTGGCACTCGCTCTCACATTAGCACCCGCTCTCACATTAGCTCCCGCTCTCACACTGGCACTCGCTCTCACACTGGCACTCGCTCCCACATTAGCACCCGCTCTCACATTAGCACCCGCTCTCACACTGGCACTCGCTCTCACACTGGCACCCGCTCTCACACTGGCACCCGCTCTCACACTGGCACTCGCTCTCACACTGGCACCCGCTCTCACACTGGCACCCGCTCTCACACTGGCTCTCGCTCTCACACTGGCTCTCGCTCTCACACTGGCACTCGCTCTCACATTAGCACTCGCTCTCACACTGGCTCTCGCTCTCACACTGGCACTCGCTCTCACATTAGCACTCGCTCTCACACTGGCTCTCACACTGGCATTCACTCCCACTTTGGTGTTCTTCTCCTTCGGAGAGGACAGATCGCTTACACTGTAGCTAAGGCACAGGAGAGTTAAAAAAACACAAGCCCGAATAACAACGTTACCCGGGCTTGGTTTTTTTCATTTCAAAAGCGGATGAACCAGCTTTGGATAGTATGACGGATATGTCAATCAAAGGGTTGGATAATTTTTGTAACGACTTAGAAATGTGGGCTAAATCAATGTCTTAGAAGTTCCATTATTCATGCCTAACACTAAACTTTCAAGAATTATTGAAGCCTCAGGCATCAATCTTTTTGAATTCAGCTTATCTTTAGCGGTATGAATGAATAGACGCTTTCTACCATTATCAGGTAAAAGTTTTTAGTTCATCAGTATACAAGATTAACGTATTAAAAATAAAATAGCATCATGAAAAACATCTCAGTTATTGGAGCAGGAACCATGGGTAACGGAATTGCTCACGTATTTGCGCAGTATGGTTACACCGTAAATTTGGTTGACGTATCAGAAGAAGCATTAAAAAAAGCCCTCGCTACCATTGCAAAAAATCTTGACCGAATGGTTGAAAAGGGCAAATTGAGCGCCGATGAAAAAAATAAAACTTTGGCTAACATCACTACGTTTTCTGATCTGAAAACAGGTATTCAAAATGCTGAATTAGTAGTTGAAGCGGCAACTGAAAATCAAGAATTAAAACTGAAAATATTCCGCGATATGGATGCATTCACAAATCCTGATTGCATACTGGCTACCAATACATCATCTATTTCTATAACTAAGATTGCCTCAGTAACAAAAAGAGCCGATAAAGTAATTGGTATGCACTTTATGAATCCGGTGCCGGTGATGAAATTGGTGGAAATTATTCGCGGATATTCTACTTCTTCAGAGGTGACAAAAACCATCATGGATCTCAGCAAATCGTTAGAGAAAGTTCCGGTTGAGGTGAATGACTATCCCGGTTTTGTAGCTAACAGAATTTTAATGCCAATGATTAACGAAGCAATCATTACCCTCAATGAAGGCGTTGCCGGTGTTGATGAAATTGATACCGTGATGAAATTGGGTATGGCTCATCCAATGGGGCCATTGCAGTTAGCTGATTTTATTGGTTTGGATGTTTGTCTTGCCATTATGAATGTATTGTACACCGGGCTTGGAAATGATAAATATGCACCATGTCCTTTATTAGTAAATATGGTTACTGCCGGCAAATTGGGCGTGAAATCAGGTGAAGGATTTTATTCATGGACACACGGAACTAAAGACCTGGTTATTTCTTCGTATTTTAAAAAATAAATTTACCTCAGCATGTCACGACACATCACGCGTAAATCAGCCAAAGCAGGTGAACCACCCGGAACACTTGTGCACATTGGTTCCGTGAAAACTGATCGTGTCCACATTTCTGTCATTGATTATAAAAAAGATCACTTCAAAGAAAAAGAGTGTGAAGTAGATGAGTTGTGTCAATATTGCAATCCGGATACTATTACTTGGATTAATATTGAAGGATTACACGATGTCGTATTGCTCCAAAAAATTGGTGAAATATTTCATCTGGATAAATTATTGCTTGAGGATATTTTAAATACCAATCACCGCCCCAAAACAGAAATTTTTGCCAACTATATTTTTGTCACGCTTAAAATGATTGATTTGCTGCCTGATAAAAGTGGTATCACCCATGAGCAGGTCAGCTTTGTGATGGGTAATGGTTGGCTACTCTCTTTTCAGGAAGTAGGGGGAGATGTATTTGAAAAAATACGTGAGCGTCTCAGAAAAGGTCAAGGGGATTTACAAGATAAAAAAGTTGATTTTTTACTCTATCGTTTAATTGATACTGTGGTGGATAATTACTTTTTTGTTACTGAATATTTCAGCGATAAAAATGCAGATATTGAACAGGATATTTTTAAAAATCCAACTCCTGAAGCGTTAAAGCAAATCCAAAAAATAAAAAGACAGATTCTGAACTTTAAACGCGTTGTCATGCCATTGCGTGAAGTTGCTGCTGGTCTGGAAAAAGACGGAGGATATCTAATTGAACAGGAAACCAGACGATACCTGAGAGACTTGTATGAACATGTCATTCAGGTTAACGACAGCATTGATTCACAGCGAGAGGTTATTGCCAGTATTCAAGATTTATATCTGTCAGGCACCAGCAATAAAATGAATGAAGTGATGAAAGTGCTCACTGTAATTTCAACCATTTTCATTCCCCTCACGTTTATCGCCGGCGTTTACGGAATGAATTTTGCCAACATGCCCGAACTTTCATGGAAGTATGGTTACTTCATTATCATTGGAATCATGTTTGCCATTTTTATTGCCATGGTTATTTATTTCAGAAGGAAGAGGTGGTTTTGATTTACCTTGGTCCCAACTAAATACACATCATCTGACAGTTCCAGTTATCCTATTCAGGAATGAAAGAAAATATTCAATTCACTAATCAAAAGTCTGGTTGGGGCTATTAGCCATCTGAAGTAAGCGCTCGTAATCTTCACTCGCAACGTCAGAATGGAAAAAGTGAATAGGATTAATTTTTACTCCGTTCTTTTCTACTTCATAATGCAAGTGCGGAGAGGTAGATTTTCCGGTTGATCCAACGTAACCTATGTGCTGACCGCGGGTAATTTTATCACCGGCTTTTACGGTATAACCGCTCAAGTGAGCATAACGGGTAGTGTACCCAAAACCGTGATCAATGATGACAGAAATACCATAACCCCACATTTTTTCTTCAACTAGTTTTACAACACCGTCTCCAGTGGCATAAACCGGTGTACCTGTTTCTGCAGTGAAGTCAATTCCCCAGTGCATTCGTTGTGTTTTGTAAATTGGATCAATGCGCCAGCCATAACCTGATGACATACGAGTTAAATCTTCATTTGAAATAGGTTGAATGGCAGGGATGCAGGATAGCATTTTTTCTTTTTCGTTCGCCAGTTTAATTACTTCATCAAATGAAAGTGACTGCGCATAAATTCTCTTCTGTAATTCTTTAATTTTTTTTGAATTGGCAATAACCTGTTCTGAAATATCAAATCCTTTCAGGTGATCATACTCATCTGTTCCACCGGTTCCAAGTTGACGCATTTCATCCGGAAAACGATCTGCATTGAATACTACTCTGTAAATTTCGTTGTCTCTTTTTTCAATATCTTCTAATACGGCTGACATCAAATCCATCTCTTCTTGCATGGTAGCCATTTGTTCAGTCAAAAAATTATTTTCACGCTCTAAATCAGACTCTGCTGCTGAAGGAAATAATGCTGAAAAAATTAATTGAAAAACAAACCCAAGCACAACTGCCGGTGCAATAACTAGCAACGCTTTCAAGATACGCTCCTGCCAAGTCACCTCTACCGGCACATAAGACAAGGTATCCGGGTTATATCTGAATTTTTGTTTTTTCATTTTCTTTTATTTTTTATCTTATTCTACGATATCGCGAATGCAACTCGCCTTACATGTATTGCGTATTAAATTTGTATGATTGCAGTCGTCAATAATTTTTCACCTTCTACGTTAGGGCGAATGCGATTCACCCCTACACCCACCCCAATGCCTATGTCCTAATCCCTAATCCCTAATCCCTAAAAAAAATCCCCAACCCAATTCGGGTGCAAATTTACCGGATAAGTCTAACTTTGCAATTCCAATTAACAATAGTTAACAGAGTATCAAATGAAAATCAACGACATACGTAAGGCTTTTCAGGATTTTTTTGCATCCAAAGGTCATAAAATTGTTCCATCTGCACCCATGGTGGTAAAAAATGATCCAACCCTCATGTTTACCAATGCAGGCATGAACCAGTTTAAAGATTTTTTTCTGGGATATCGTGAAGCAGAGGATAAGCGTATTGCCAATACACAAAAATGTTTGCGCGTTTCAGGAAAACACAACGACTTGGAAGAAGTAGGCGTTGATACCTATCACCACACCATGTTTGAAATGTTAGGTAATTGGTCATTTGGTGATTATTTTAAAAAAGAATCTATTGATTGGGCATGGGAACTTTTAACTCAGGTTTATAAGATTGACAAAGACAGAATCTATGTCACCGTTTTTGAAGGAGATGAAAAAGACGGCGTGCCTGCAGATACTGAATCAGAAAATTTATGGAAACAATACATGCCTGCTGAGCGAATTTTAAAGGCTAGTAAAAAAGATAATTTTTGGGAAATGGGTGATACTGGTCCTTGCGGGCCATGTACTGAAATTCATGTCGACATGCGTTTAGAAGATGAACGCAAAAAAATTGATGGAAAAACTTTGGTGAATAATGATCATCCGCAGGTAATTGAAATCTGGAATTTGGTGTTTATGCAGTTCAACCGCAAAGCAAATGGTGAATTGGAAAAATTACCGTCAACGCATGTAGATACCGGAATGGGATTAGAGCGCTTGGCTATGGTATTGCAAGGCAAGCAATCAAATTATGACACAGATATGTTCCAGTTTTTAATTGGATATCTGGTTGAGCTCACCGGTAAAAAATATGGACAAGATGAAAAAGTGAATATAGCCATGCGTGTAATTGTAGATCACATTCGCGCAATTTCATTTTCTATTGCAGACGGGCAATTACCATCTAATACCGGCGCTGGTTACGTGATTCGCCGTATTCTTCGTCGTGCGGTGCGGTATGGCTATCAAACGCTTGATTTGAAAGAACCTTTTCTGTGTGATCTGTCAGTGAAACTTGGCGTGGCAATGGGTGATGCTTTTCCTGAACTTAAAAGTCAGGCTGAGCTTATTCAAAAGGTAATTCGTGAAGAAGAAGCAAGTTTTTTCAGAACACTTGAAACAGGGATCAAACGGATCAATGATGTAATTACCAAAGCAAAATCAAGTGGTAAAAATGAATTGGCAGGGGAAGATGTTTTTGAGTTATATGACACCTACGGATTCCCGTTTGACTTAACTTCATTGATTGCCAGGGAGCGTGAAATGCTGGTTGATGAGCGCGGGTATGAAGTAGAATTAGCCAAACAAAAAGACCGCTCTCGCGCAGCTACTCAAGTTGAGTCTGATGATTGGGTGATTCTCATGAATGATGATGAACAAGAATTTATAGGCTATGATTTTTTGAAGACTGATTTGTATCTGGTAAAATATCGTAAAGTCAAACAAAAAAATAAATCATTCTATCAATTGGTGTTTAACGTGACTCCTTTTTATGCTGAAGGTGGAGGACAAGTTGGTGATCAGGGAACAATTTCAAACGGAACAGAAACTATTGAAATTTTTGATACAAAAAAAGAAAACAATCTGATCATTCATCTTGCAGAAAAATTACCTGAAAATTTAACGTCTACATTTAAGGCAACAGTCACTGCTTCTAAACGACGTCTCACGCAAGCAAATCATAGTGCAACCCATTTATTGCATCATGCTTTGCGTGCAGTGCTTGGTAAACATGTTGAACAAAAAGGATCTTTGGTAAATGATGAAAACCTGCGTTTTGATTTCTCTCATTTTGCAAAAGTGACCGATGAAGAATTGGAAGAAATTGAGAAAAGAGTAAACGATAAAATCAAAGAAGGCATTCATTTGGATGAGAAGCGTTCACTGCCCATTGATGAAGCACAGAAAATGGGAGCCATGGCACTATTTGGTGAAAAGTACGGTGATTTTGTACGCGTTATAAAATTTGGTGATTCAATTGAATTATGTGGCGGATGTCACGTGCGCTCAACCAGTGAAATTGGTATGTTTAAAATTGTGTCTGAAGGATCTGTTGCAGCCGGTGTTCGTCGTATTGAAGCCATTACTGCTGATAAAGCTGAGCAGTATTATAAAGAGCGCGCAAAACAATATGACCTAATTTCCGCCATGTTCAATAAACCGGCTGATCTATCAAAAACCATTGAAGATTTATACAAGAAAAATATTTCACTTACTAAAGAAATTGAAAAATTGCAACGCGGTCAATTAGTGAGTATCAAAGAAGATTTGAAAAAACAAATCACAGATTTAGGTGGAGTAAATTATGCTTCAGCTATTCTTGATCTGGATGCAAATCTCATTAAAGATTTGTGTTTTCAATTAAAAGGTGAAGTGCAAAATCTTGTTATAGTTGTAGGTGGAAAAGCAGATGGAAAAGCAACTATTTCAATTGCAATTTCAGATGAATTAGCTAAATCAAAAAACTGGCACGCCGGAAATTTAGTGCGTGAATCAGCGAAACTAATTGGCGGCGGCGGCGGCGGTCAACCTTTCTTTGCAACAGCAGGAGGGAAAGATCCGGATAGTTTACCTAAAGCTATTGAGTTTGTGAAATCTCAGTTGGTATAGAGATTTAAGTGATTAGTAGACGATACATCATTGTGAGAATGCTTTGAACAGTTCTGTTTTAAGTCAATAATCAACGCATGATTTACTCTTTTAAGTAAACGTAAAGTAATTACTTTATAAATGCAAATATTAAGTCAATATATAACTTTACTATTTCAATGCAAGATTAACCAATGAAACACCAAATTTCATCTTTCAGTCAACCTTAGAAGTGTATTGCGATGAGTTTCAGTTTTCATTCATCATCACGCAAAGAAAACGTACATTCGCATGAATCAATCTCTCATACTATGGAATCAAAATCATCAAAAACCATTTGGATACTTGTTGCCGGAACCATCTTACTTGCGCTGGCAGGGTATGTCATTTTCAAATTCTGGGTAGCCATTCTTACACTTATGATTGGTTTCGGATTTGGATTCTACTTTGGATATTCACGCGGGAAGAAGAAGAAGTGAATTTAGGAATGTGTTAGACAGACTGCCGTTATGCTACATTTAAATTTGGCGAAATCCTTGCAATAAAGTAAATTATTATTTACCTCTGCATGTGAAATGTTCCGAAGCTTTAAGAATTTTGAAGAAAGACGGATGGTACGGCATATCTCAAAGCGGATCACATCTGAAACTAATTCATGACACCAAGGAAGGAATTATAATTTTTCCGAATCATGGAAGTAGCAAACTTGGTCGTGGGTTAGAAAAAAAATTGTTCAAACAAGCCGGAATTAAGAAGTAGGATTATGAAGAAGTTGACAAAAAAAATTAATGTAACAGTTGAAAAAACTAAAACTGGTTACTCTGCTTATGCCGAAGATATGGCTGTCTTTTCGACGGCAAAGGACATTACGTCTTTATACGACAATTTAATTGACGCATTGAATCTTGCATATGAAGAAAGTGGTTACTTTGTCGACGCAAAAAACATCAAATTGAATCTTGACTTACAACAGTTCTTTCAATATTATCGTGTACTGAATGCAAATTTCCTAGCAAAGCGAATTGGAATGAATCCTACTTTACTTTCACAATATGTGCAAGGACGAAAAAATCCATCCGCAAAACAAACAGACAAAATCATTCAGGGAATACATACAATCGGAAAAGAATTATCTGATATTAGATTCGTGTAAAACCCATTGCAAAAAACGTAGCATAATAAAAGCTAAAATGTATTGTGTTGCACTCCTAACAGGAAAAATTTACGCTCCGTAGAAAAAACGCAAACAAAAATTTTAGTAAATGAAAAAAAACACTATTGTCCGGGGAAAAAGTAAAATATTCAGATAAAGCTTCCCCGGCCATCAAAAAAGATAGGTGATAATTCGCGGCGAATTCTTAGTAAGGACGGGAAGCTCCGTGCAGATAACGTTCCTTCAATTACAAATGTTCCGGAGATCACCCGTCCGCACTTAGAATTTGCAAGAAGTATTGCCTGTCTTTTTTGCGGGCCTTGACTTTTTGCTTCTTTTGGGTCAAGCCAAAAGAAGAAAGAAACTAAATTGAAAAGCGGTAACCATAAGTAAGCCCCAAACGTGATAATGTGTTGGCATCACCTGATATTATTGAGATAACGGATGCCATCAAATGTTTTTATCGGACAGTAGTGGAAAAAAAATTACAAAAATATTTTGTGTGTTCGCCTTAACAGGAAAAATTCTACCTTTAACTACGGCGCAATCACAACTACAACTGGCCAAGCGTCCAATATTATTTATGTGTAATAGAAACTTTTCCAATCAACTTTTCATTTTTTAATGAATCATCGCGCAACGTGAAAATGTTCATCTCAATTGGGCTTGAATGATGCTCACAAAATTCAATGACTGTGTCAATAGGATGTGAACCATTCACATTAGTAGAATTGATTTGAAAATAAAGTGCATCAAAATCTGCTTTGAAATTATGTAGGATTAAAATTTTGTATTTGACATAATCTGTTTGTACTTTTTTTCTAATACCATTAGCTATTATAGAATAGTCTGATATTAACAAGTAAATTGTCAATATCTTTTCTTGAACTATATTAGACTAATGTATATATGCTATATATTTGAGGTATGGCAAATGCACTCTCTATTACGGTGAAAGAATCGCTTAAGGACTTAAGAAGTCTCTTAAAAAAATCTGCAGACCACCACGGTCCGAAAATAAAAATGCTTATTGAGATCAAGCGTTCTGATCGAGCATTAGGCAAGAATGAATTAGCGGAACTGATAGGTGTAAATCACAACAGTATTCAGACATGGCGGACTAAATATCAAAAGGGCGGTATATCCGAATTATTAAAGGATGGTAGAATTGGATTTAAGCCCTCCATAATAAGTAAGTCTGTGCATAAGAAAATTAAATTGAAGCTTTGTTCAGAGGATGCCGCATTTTCAAGCTACAAACAATTACATGCGTGGGTGGAAAATAATTTTATTAAAGGAGTTAATTACAACAGCTTGCGTCATTATGTTAAAAGGCACTTTGGCGCATCGTTAAAAGTACCCCGCAAGAGTCATATTAAAAGGATAAAGAAGCGGTTGCTACTTTTAAAAAAACTTCAAACGAATCTGTAAAGACAAAGTAAAACCACTATTGGGATGCTATAAAAGCATTAATATTTATTGCCAGGATGAGAGTCGATTTGGACTACTCACAAGAACAGGGCGGGTTCTAACAGCAAAGGGGTAAAACCCGTTTGTACTTATCAACACAAATTCGAAAACACATACCTATATGGAGCATTCTCACCAATAAATGGAGATAGCTTTTTGTTGGAACTGCCTTATTGTAATACAGATTGCTTTCAATATTTTATTCAAGAATTATCAAAGCAGAATCCAAAAGAACTTAAACTAATCGTGCTTGACAACGGAGCCTTCCATAAGGCAAAAGAAACTAATCATACCCGAGAATATCATTTTAATTTTTCTGCCGCCTTATAGTCCAGAACTAAACCCCGCCGAGAAAATTTGGTGGCAACTCAAACAAGAGTTCGTTTGCAAATCCTTTAATACCATCGATCAATTGGGCAAACACTTAGCCAAGGTTGTGAGGAGAATAATTACAACAAAAACAGTAAAGAAAATTTGTTCCTTCAAATATTTATTATGCTCTTTTTAGACTAAATTATATTGGCTAATGGTATAAACAGCTTTTGATGATTTACAATAACTTCTTGTTCTGCCCAGCCTGAAATAAATTGAATGCTGTCTTCCTTGTAGACTATTTCACGGGGTGAAAAATCTAGTTCTGAAAGAAACGTATTTTTCTCAATTGCCTCCTGTTTTGTTGCGCTCATAGGCAGGGTAAAAGTGAGCCCGTATGAACCGAAATAGAGTGCATAAAGAATCATAACCGCAGATAATAAAAGAATTAAACCTACTTTATGTAAGGCTTTCAATCCACGATCTAATAATGTTTTTATACAAATTATTAGAAAGGAAATAATCAATCCAATAATGAAAAAAAATTGAATAAAACCTGCGCCCTCAGCATCGTATTTACCACCGGAATATGTTTTAATAAATAGGTCATGCAGGGCAATGCTGAACATGATGAGCAGAATCCTGTATATCCATTTTAGTTTCGTTGTCGCCAGAATACCGGTTAGTAGGCCCATAGTAATTGGCGAAAGAGCGATGGATGACGGAGGGAATTTATGACCAAGAATATTGGACAAAATAATCAAGCATAATGCAAGTAAAATTTTATAATTGTCATTCAACTTCATTCAAAATTACATTATTGCATAGGATGGATGCGCACAAACATCACCAAACAAATATAAAGTTCCTCACCCCTCATTAGTATTTTCATAAGAATTTTCTAATCGTTACATGTAGGCGCAGGTCGCGACCTGCGCCTACATGTAACGGGGAAATAACCACGCCAATCCCTCACCAACATCAAACAAAAATCAAGGTAATTCATATTGGCTTGTTCAAAACCATCCGGTGTCTGTCTCGTTTTCAGTTGTCATCATACTTACCTTTGGTTATTATGCCAGTTGAATTCATCAATTATTCAACTGATAGAACGGTATAAACCCCAGATTGTAAGCCGTATGGAAATGCTAAGGGTAGAAAATATTGTCAAACAATACGCCGGACACAGGGCACTGGATGATATTTCTATCACGACTAAAAAAGGTGAAATTTTTGGTTTGCTTGGTCCTAATGGCGCCGGCAAAACCACGCTCATCCGTATCATCAATCAAATCACCGGACCTGATTCAGGTAAAGTTTTTTTAGAAGGTCGTGAAATCCGAAGAGATGATATTGCCGCAATTGGGTATTTGCCTGAAGAGCGGGGTCTCTACAAAAAAATGAAAGTACGTGAGCAAGCCTTGTACTTTGCTCGCCTCAAAGGCATGACCAAAACTGACGCTAAAAAACAATTGGATTATTGGTTTGAAAAATTTGATATCACCTCATGGTATGATAAAAAAGTGGAAGAACTGAGTAAAGGAATGGCTCAAAAAATTCAGTTCATCATCACGGTGATGCATCAACCTAAACTGTTGATTTTAGATGAACCTTTTTCAGGTTTTGACCCTATCAATACAGATATCTTGCGCAAAGAAATTTTGGCTCTGAAAGAAAAAGGCGTTTCCATCATGTTGTCTACTCATAACATGACGAGTGTTGAAGAAATTTGTGATTCCATTGCCTTGATTGATAAAGCAAAACTATTGCTGTATGGCAGTTTACGTGATGTGAAGGAACAATTCAGAACGCATACTTACGCCATTCAGTTCAAAGGGTTGATGTTTGGTTTTGCCAACGCCTTGTGGGCTGATTTTTCTTTGGAACATAAATATCAGTTAGATGAACATCATGCCGTGGCGCATGTGAAATTGTTAAAAGGAAATACGCTCAATAATTTATTGGATAGGGTGATACCTGAAGTTGAAATTCAAGCAGTCAATGAAGTCATTCCTACCATGAATGATATTTTTATTCGCGCCGTTCAAGGTGAGAAAGGAGATCAACATGAGTAAAATTGGTATCATCATTCAACGTGAGTATAGTACTCGCGTGCGCAAAAAATCTTTTATTGTACTAACTATTCTGGTTCCGCTCTTAGTAGTTGGTCTGATGTTTTTAGCCATGTGGCTGAGCATTGAAAAGGAAAAGCATGTACATGTTTTGATTGCTGATCCGCGCAATATTTGTCAGGAAAATATTTTTATCGGTACTGATGAAAAAAATCCTCCGGCCACTTTTTATTTCTATCAGGATTATGTGGATTCCACTGCCTTTGCTTCACGTGAGGATATGCAAAAATTTGATGTTTTAATTGCATTGAATGAAAATGTCATTACAAATAAAACTATCTTAGGCTGGTATCGTGAAGAACCATCAGCAAATGCGGTAGATTATATTCACGATAAAATTGAACTCCGGCTTGAAGAATATTTTGCCTTAGACAAAGGCATGTCATTAGATGAATACAGGCAAATAAGACAACGCACAAAATTAGAACTTACCAGTTTTAATGAAACGCCTAAAAGTAAAGTCAGAGACAAAGCACAGATGATTGGTTTGATGTTTTCTATTTTTATTTTTCTCTTCATCACCGTTTACGCTGCTCAAGTAATGCGCGGCGTTATTGAAGAAAAAACAAGCAGAGTGGTTGAAATCATTGTGTCATCAGTTAAACCCATGGAGTTGATGATGGGTAAAATTCTGGCCATTGGTTTAGTTGGTTTGACTCAATTTCTGATATGGGTTATTTTAATTACCGTGCTGCTCATTGGTTTGCAAACATTTGTTTTCAAAGATATTCTTACTCCTGAAAATTGGCAGGGAGTAGCGGATCAAACGCAAGCTTTAAATCAAATTTCAACCGGCATTGAAACTACAGCCATGCGCAGTGAATGGGCTGAGGTATTTTTTCAATACGTGCAATGGCCTCCTCTCATCATCATGTTTTTACTTTATTTTATTGGTGGATATTTATTGTACGGAAGTCTATTTGCCATGATCGGTTCTGCCGTAGATTCTGAAGCTGATACACAACAATTGATGGTGCCGGTGATGTTGCCGCTCATGTTTTCATACCTGGTATCTGTGTTGATTCAAGGTAACTCTGACGGCACGGCTGCAGTGTGGCTTTCGCAAATTCCGTTCTCATCGCCTATTATCATGTTACAGCGTATTGCGGCGGGCACGGTAAATATATGGGAAGTGATTTTATCCTTAGTTATTCTCACAGGTACATTCATTGCCTCAACGTATTTTGCCGGAAAAATTTATCGGATTGGTATTTTGATGTACGGTAAAAAAACTACTTGGAAAGAATTGATAAAATGGATGCGTCAAGCCTAAACAAAGTTTGTATTGACAACAAAAAAAATAGCCGTTATTGATTTAGGTACTAACACCTTCAATCTGCTGGTAGCTGAAATAAACAACCGGCAAGTTAAGCGTCTGCTCAATACAAAAGAAGGTGTGGCGCTGGGTATGGGTGGTATCAATAAAAATATACTTTCGCCTGAAGCCATTCACAGAGCCATGATTTCATTAAGAAATTTTAACTCACTTGCTAAAGAATTTCACTGTGATAATGTGGTTGCCTTTGGAACATCTGCACTCAGAAATGCAACCAATGCACATGAATTAATTGATCTGGCAAAGCAAGAATTGAATTTGCACATACAGGTAATCTCAGGTTTGAGAGAGGCTGAATTGATTTATAAGGGGGTTCAATGCGGATATGACTTTTCTGTTCCTTCGCTCATCATGGATATTGGTGGAGGCAGCACTGAATTTATTCTGGCAGATGTAAACGGAATTCAAGTGGCAAAGAGTTTTGAAATTGGTGTTTCACGCATCTATCAAATGTTTGAATTTTCTGATCCGCTATCTGCTGAAGATTGTCAAAAAATAATTTCGTACCTTGAGCAAACTACCGAAAACTTTTTCAATACCATACAATGCAAACGTTTAGTGGGGGCAAGTGGATCTTTTGAAACTTTTTACAAGTTGGCGCATGACACCGGTTGTCCTGAAGAAGAATTTTTGCTGATGAATAAACAAGATCTCATGAGAAGCCTTGATCTCATTATCAAATCAACTCAGGCTGAAAGAGATTTGAATGATTTAATTATACCCATCAGAAAAAAAATGGCGCCCATTGCCGCAGTAAAAACTAAATGGATTGTTGACAAATTGAACATTGAAGAATTGCTGATATCTCCCTACGCATTGAAAGAAGGAGTGATGTCTGAATTATGATGGTTGACTGAATGAAAACAAAACATATACCATATTTAATTCTTGGGTTAATTGTATTATTATTTGTTATCATTGAAGTGACAATTTTCATGAATGATGATCAAGTAACTGAAGACAAACCATTCATTCAGGTTGATGATGCGCAAGAGAATGAACAAACTGCGGCAGCAGATTATATGAATGATGCGCCGGAGGAAATTGTAGAAGATGAACTTGAACAAGAGGTATTAGATTATGCTGAGGTTGAACCACAATTTCCGGGAGGTGAACAGGCAATGGTAGAGTTTATTCAGGAGAATATTCAATATCCTGAAATTGATCGTGAGATGGGCAATGAAGGTACGGTGTACTCATCATTTGTTGTAGATGCTGACGGATATATTAAAAATGTGAAAATTGTTAAATCTGTTCCGGGTTCGGTTGGTTTAGATGCAGAAGTTAAAAGAGTGATTCGCAAAATGCCTAAATGGATTCCGGCAAAACAAAACGATGAAAATGTCAGTGTACGATTTACATTGCCAATAAAATTTACAATTCAATAATTATGCTTGACAAATTAGCCCCCCATAGCCGAGTATGGATTTTTCAATCTGACCGTTTTTTAGCTGAGCAAGATATACACACCATTGCAGCCGTAATGAAAGAGTTTTTGCCGCAGTGGGCATCGCATGGTAATGATTTATACGGTGATTACGCAGTGGCTGAAAATTTATTTCTTATTGTTGGTGTTGATGAGAAAAAAGCGCTGACCAGTGGTTGTTCAGTTGATGAATTAAACCGGGTGATTAAGCAAATTGGAAAAATGATTCAAGCTGAGTTTTTTGACCGGCTTCGTGTGGCGTTTCATGATAAATCAGGTGAATTGAAGCATCTTCCTATGTTTGAATTCAAAGCGCTGATGAAAAAAGATGAAGTAACCGGTTCAACATATGTTTACAATAATTTAATTGAATCAAAAGCTGATCTTGAAACCAAATGGAAAACTACCGTTAAAAATTCATGGCATAAAAATTTAATTGAAATCTTGTGAGAATTGTTCTGCTGAACATATTAACCTTGTTTGTTTTCAGTTTATCTGCGCAAGATAAAATTGATCCAAAAAATTTCAATTATGATTTGCTTGAACAATTGGTATTTGATGAAGTAAATAATTTGCGCACTCGCAAACGTCTTGACTCACTTACTGAAGATCCTTCACTGAAATCTGCTGCTGATGATCATGCGCAGTATATGGGTGACAATAACCAGCTCACGCATGCACAGAAAAGCAGAGAAAAACGATCACCCTATGACCGCGTGGTATATTATGGTGGCACGCACAACAACGTGGGTGAAAATATTCTTGTTTTGCCTATTGCCCAATTAATGGATGATGCCAACGGAAAACTGACTTACCAAAAATTGGCAAAAGAAATTGTTGACGCATGGAAAGGAAGCAAAGAGCATTATGAAAATTTCATGAATCCTGATTACAGCGTGGTAAATTATGCGTTTTATATCAAGGATGGAAAAATATATTGTTGCCAGTTGATGGCTTCAAAACCTTTTGTTGAAGAATATCGCTATGATAAAGGAAAGCCCCTATTGGTAAAGAGTTTGAAACAACCCGGCGTTTGCAAACGCACTAAAAAGAAATTGGATCGTGACAAGGCTATGCTGGGTTGGTACACTGTTTCCAATGATTCTGTTTATTACTGGAATATTGATAATTATATGAGCGGAGGAAAGCCGGTAAAAAATAATCTGCGACGCATTTTTAAAGCAGGGGGAAAAATAGCGCTTGATGTCCTACACAGCAATCAGTTTGATTGTTCAGGTAATACCAGTTTTCATAATTCATTTTATTTTGATGGATATTATATTGGATACGTAGATAAAAATTCTTTGCAATCTGATTTGCATCCCAATCCAAATGTGGTGCAAATTTACGTTGGGCAAAAACCCGAATTCAAGGATACTTTTTTTGAAGTTGATTTTAATTATGTGCTTCGCAAGAAATATTGCATGCATAGCAAAACCATTTATGTTGAACCTGATTTTCTTTTGCCTGAAGAATATTTTACCATTCCTAATCCGGTGGTTGAATCGGGTCGTACTATTGTAATTCAGGATTCTGTTGAGGTGCGCATCAATTACCAGCGTGGGCAAACCAATGAAGACACTACGATTTTTCATCCGCTCATTGTTGCCTTGGATAGTTTATTTCAGGTGAATCACAACATTGAATCAATTCATTTTACAGGCGTGGCATCTATTGAAGGTTCTGAAGATGGGAATGAAAAACTATTCAAAAAACGCGGGGCAATTATCTCAAATTATCTGAAAAAATATTATCCGGCTTTGCCTATGAAAAGTGATTTCTATGAAAATTTTGATGACTTTAGATCAGGTCTTGTAACGCTTGGCCATACTGATATTGTCAACTATTCAGACGACTCTTTGAGAATGTGGGCAAACCAACACAGCAATGAACCCGCGGTGGAAAATTTATTGGATGAAACACGCTATTCATTTGTACAGATTATATACAGTGACCGAGTTGAAATCAATAATGAGGCGTATGGGTTTTCAGTAAAAAGATTGATGGATTTATCTGATGAAAAGAATTTTCGTGAATTGGTACCGCTCTATGAAGTGCTGGCTAATCGTGCCATTAACGGAGATGATGTATTGGCTGACTCACTGCTAAACATTAACTTTCCTGAATCATCATCATTTGCTATTTTACATTGGTATAAATTTATTCTTGAACTCAACATCACGCATGAACCCGTGACGGCAGAAAAATTAAATTACCTACATGATATTCATGCTATACCAACTACGGCAGACTTTTTAGAGTATCGCATTTTATTCAATATTTTCAATGGCAATGAAGATATTGATGTAAGTGATTTTGGTGTAATCATTGCCGATACAAAATCAAAAAAACAAAAAGCGTGGATTGAATGTCTTGATTTAATAAGCGGTGTTCAAAACGGGCGATATTCTGATAAAATGGCGGTGCCCTTGTTGTTGAATTCTGTCCTCAAAATGAAATTTAATGTGAAGCAAACGTATTTTGTTTGTCAATATCTCATTGCCTGGGGATATACAACTGAGCCGTATATTCTTTTGTCTAAATACGCTAAAATGCCGGGGCAGATTCCTAAGTTGTATAAACAGTATATCAAACTGGGGTATTACTTAGGTATGTTTGACAATAAAAAAGAATGGAAAAAACTCTTGCTTGTTATGACGAATTTGTCCAAAGCACATCCGGCTGAATTTTGTGATTTATTTAAATGGAATCAAATGGGTATCCGTGCACTGGAATACAAAGAAATTGCGGCCCTTTTTTGTGAAACTTGTAGAGAGAATCAGTGAGAGAGTTTCACTGCAATTTCGTCAAGTAAACCAATGTAATATCTGCAGCAAAAGCAAAAATATCTCAACCTCTAATTCCCGGAATTCTCTTTCTGCTGTCTCAATTCTTCTTCTTTTTTAGCCAATGCTGCACCTTTCAGTTCAACGCCTTCCCAATATAACTTGTAACCTACTTGTTTTCCTTCTTCATCATAAAATATCCAATATCCTTGTTTAACTCCATAGTTATATCGCTCAATTTGCATGAGTTTTCCGTTGTTGTGATAACGCTTTACCGTACCGTTAAGATGGTCATTGTCGTATGATCCCTCACTTTCAAGATTGGTATTAGGGTGATATGTTTTGAATTCACCATGTAATAATCCTTCACGGTAAGTGTAATATCGTGCAACCAGATATTGTCCATTTACCGGTTCGTAATAAATGATTTTGGTACCATCCAGTTTTCCGTTATTATAGTCTTCCTGATAACTCACAATTCCGCGGTCGTCAAAATAAATCCAGGTGCTGTCTTTGAGGTTGTCAAGGTATTTTCCACGTGCCATCATGTAACCTGACTCGTGATACATTTTACTATATCCGACTGAACCATCTGAAGAAAATTCAATCACTGCTTGCACTTCACCGGTAGGGTAGTAGTAAACAAATTTTCCGTAAGGTTTATCATCTTTAAATTGGCCGATATATTTCAGTGCAGTACCATCGTCTGTCATCTTGCGCCATTCACCTTGTTTCAGCCCATTGGCATCTACTTGATTCACTTGTGAAAATACCGGTGCAACAATGAGCATAGTAAACATGAAAAGTATGTGTCTTATACTTCTGCCTGATTTCGGATAATTAAAAAGTAGCTTCATAAATTCTCATTAAATGCATTGGAGACGTCTCGCAAATTTTCAAAAATATAATCAGCTTTTGACGAAATGTTACGCCCCTTTGTCAACATTACGGTTTTCATTCCCAGTTTTGTGCCAAATTCTATATCGGTCTCTGAATCGCCAATCATGAGTGATTTTTCAAATTCAATTTCAGGGTAATCTCTTTTGGCATGTAAACCCATGCCAATGCCCGGTTTACGATAATATCCACTCTCTGTTGCCAATTGGGGTGCAAAATAGATTTTATCAATTCGCCCCCCATTCATTTTAATTATATCTGTCAGATAATCATGTAAAATTTGCAGTTGCTCAACCGTCATAATGCCACGGTTAATTCCTTGTTGATTGGTTACTATAAATATTTTGCCAAACATTGAACTGAAATGGGCAACAGCTTCAGGCACGCCTTCTACTAGTTTAAATTCTTCGAGTGTTTTTACGTAATTGTTGGGTAGTTGATGATTAATAACACCATCGCGGTCAAGGAAAAGTGTCCAGGTTTTGTCTATGCCAAGTTCGCTTATTTTCATTGAGCATTTATTTTTTCGGAATGCAAGTTGAGCCGCGTCATACATTTCTATTTGACATGTCTGCTTCAAACTGCCTGTAATCTTCAGGTATTCCAATGTCTATAAAATAATTGTCAAATAATTTACCCGATATTTTTTTTGCCTTGGGATTATTTTCAAGATAATTTTTTTCAAATGAAAAAGGCGTGTTAACAGGGTAGTGTATCAGTATTCCTTTATTGATACAATAGATTCCTCCGTTAATAATTGTTTCTTCACGGTATTCTTTTTCTCTGAATGCGGTTATTTTTCCTTCGTCATTCAAATCAACCATGCCATAACGGTCAACCTTAAATAATTTTTTAAGAGCAATAGTGCAATTCGCATTTTTTTCAAAATGAAACTTTTGTAAATCCTGCAAGTCAATATCAAAATAAGTATCTCCGTTGAGTACAAATAAAATTTCAGATTGAGCTTTTTCAAGCGCCAGTTTTATTGCTCCACCGGTGCCCATGGGTTCTTTTTCAATGGCGTAAACCAATTCAAGTGATCCAAATTGATTGCCGTATTTTTCACAAATCAATTCGTGTTTGTATCCAACAGAAAGAATGACGCGCTGAATTTTTTGTTTTTGCAAGTAGTCAAGCACGTAATCTAAAAATGGTTTTCCATTCACTGGTGCCATACATTTTGGAAATTCGCCAATGGCGTCACGCAGCCTGGTTCCAAGACCTCCGGCTAAAACAATTGCTTCTTTTACCGGATTGTCCATGAATCTAGTCCTTTTTGTGTAAATTCATAATTCACCACTTTTCCTCCAAGTTGCTCCAATGCTTTTGTTACCTGATAACGATTTGTACTTTCAGCAAAAAACATCATGAAACCGCCACCGCCTGCGCCAGAAATTTTTCCTCCGGTTGCACCGGCATTTAATGCCGTTTGATAAATTTCATCAATGCTTGAATTGGATATTCCGTCAGCCATCTCTTTTTTATTCAACCAACTTTCATGCAACAACTTTCCAATTGCATTGACATCACTTCTTAAAAATGCTTCTTTCATTCCAAAGGCCTGCTCTTTGAGTTGATGCATAGCAGATATGGGTTTTGACGTAGATGCCTTTACATTTTCAATCTGTTTCTCAATAATTTTGGCTGATTCTCGGTTTGTATTGGTATAATATAAAATGAGATTAAAATTGATTTCGTTCAGAAAGCTTTTTTTCGTGCGCAGCGGATTTACAATGACCTTATCTTCTTTCAGAAATTCCATGAAATTTACTCCGCCAAACGTTGCAGCATATTGATCTTGTTTTCCACCGGCCATTTTCAAATCATTCCGCTCTATTTCGTAAGCAAGATGTGCAATGTCATATTCACCAAGTGGCAATTCCAACCATTCAACAAAAGCACCCAGAATTGACACTGCGAGTGTTGATGAGGTTCCTAGCCCGCTTCCTGATGGAACATCCATGGAAGTGGTCATGTCAAATGATAAAGGCTTTTGAACAAAATCACGTATCACCCTGTTGTACACACCTAATTGTAAATCAACTTCACCATTTAGCGGTAAGACTTGTGCAGCATCAAATTCAAAAGTTTTTCCTTTATCAACAGAGTGAATAATAATTTTTCCATCATTGCGCGGAATAATTGTAGTGCGGGCATATAGATTGACCGTGATATTCAAAATGGCGCCGCCGTACAAGTCAGAGTATGGGCTGACATCTGTACCTCCTCCTGCAAGACCGAGTCTGAAGGGTGCTTTACTTCGGATTATCATAAGGTAAAGGTAAAAATATTGAGCAAGTTGTTGCTGATTTTGCATGGGGTTTAATTAACGATGCCTGTTTATAACGATTTCCTCTTGGCCTGGTCTCAATCCATTAAGCAGGTTATAGCTGCCAACTTATATGGATTGAGCATGACTTCTGTCAAGCCTATGAATGCGATTTAGCATAGTTATCATGATAATATTTTACGAATCTTACCAAGGCAATTATAATATTGAACGGTATGAAAACTGAAAAAAAAATAGGGATTTATATGGATCATTCCCATGCCCATTTCATCAGCTTTGAAAAAAGTGAATTGAAAGATTTTGTTATCCATAGAGAAGTGATGGATGAATCTCCCAATCGCAGCACAATTAAACCGGCTGATCAACTCATGAAAAAAGAGCAAGCTCACCAAAAAAAATATTTTGAAATGATTGCATCTGAACTCAAAGAGTTTAGTGATGTTTTGCTCTTTGGTCCCACAGATGCTAAAATTGAATTTCTTCATACTATAAGAGAAAAGAAAAATTTTAACGGTATCAAATTTGAAACAAAAAATTCAGATAAATTGACAGACAAACAACAAGTAGCTTTTGTGAAAAAACACTTTGGCGTATGAAGTTTAGTAATTTGCAAATACTTTTTAGTCAGCTTACTGCATACTATAATGCTCGTGAAATGGCTATAGAGGGTGCTTTCTAAATGATCAAAATTTTTATTCAATCATGGTTTGAATAACGTAATGACGAAGCAATAATTTTAAGTGGTTATAATGAAAAATAAACTTTATCTCTTGGTGGCATTTAGCATCTGCTATGTTCAGTCGTATGCCCAAACTTCAGATCAGAAATGCGTGATAGAAAGATTCACGGGTGCGTGGGTTGGCTGGGAACCTGATGCTTCAGTCATCCTGGAAGATATTTTGCAGACTTATCCAAACGCAATTCCGGTAGCTGTTCACTATGATGATGATTTACAGATAACTGATGGTGTGATTTTGCAGAATTTCTACACGAGTGGCTATCCAAGAGCAACCATGAATAGGCTTGACGCCGCAATTACCAGAGAAAATTGGGAAACTGAAGTTGATGCTGTTTTGTCTGGTGTCAGTTCGGCAACAGTTAGTTTTGATTCAGTGTGGTATCAGCCATCAACCAGACAATTGGATGTAATTGTCAAAGTGGATTTCACAGGAAACGAATCGGGTGCCATGCGATTGAATTGCATCGTTGTTGAAGACAGTGTCAATGGTAGTGGATTTGGATATAATCAGGTAAATTATGATAACGGTACGGTTGGTCACCCTTACTACGCGGCAGGTAACCCAATTATCAACTATACGCACAGATTTGTAGCCCGTGCCTATTTGGGCGGTGCTTGGGGAACACCCGGCATCATACCAACTTCAGTCAGCGCAGGTAATTCGTACCAATATCACTACACGTACATCATCCCTGCGGAATTTGATGAAAACCAGATTTCGCTTGTCGGTATTGTTTCAAAATTTGATGGTAGCAGTGTCACTTCACGTTACATTATCAACGCGGAAACTTTTGATATTGACAATGCAGTTATTAATGATCTCAGTATTGAAAATGAAAAAGTAGTAGATTTTATTCTTTTTCCGAATCCGTGTAATACCTTTCTCACCGTTCGTTTGAATGAACTAACCACTGTACAAGAAATGACCATTTTTTCTGCAGACGGAAAGTTAGTCCTGTCAATCAGTATTGAACCGGATTCAAATTTAGAATTCACCTTTTCGATTCATGATCTTGAACCCGGCTCCTACATCATCAGATGCGGCTCGGCGTTCCGCCACTTTATCAAAGTACACAAATAAAGTCAGTGACCAGATTATTATTTCAATACCGTGACATGTCCTCTGTGTGTGTGTCGTTTGTCTGACATATTTTCTTTGAATTCAATTTGCCAAATATATACTCCGTCTTGTACTAATCCTTGGTCAGAATAAGTTCCATCCCATCCATACTCAGCATTGTATGATTCAAAAACAATTTCACCCCAACGATTGAAGATGGTTAAGTGATAATCAAACGGATCATAACCTGATGTGAATACGGGTTTAAACACTTCATTGAAATCATCATGATCAGGCGTGAATACGTTTGGTACGTAGAAAATAATTACATCCTGAATGATGACTAATTGTTGTGCAGTATCAGGACACATACCACCATTGTAAGCAACTAATGTTACCAAATATTGATTAGGTGCAACCGGATAAATATGAGTAGGATTAATTAAATAAACCGCCGGTGTGGTATCACCAAAATCCCACATATACCCATCTGCGTTGTCTGACATGTTGATGAATTCTACATCTGTATCATCAATATCTATGATTTGCGGCGCAAAGGTAAATGCTGCTTCTGCTTGTTCATAAACGGTGATATAATCACTGATAGTTGCTGTGCCATAGCATCCGTCTGCAGTGGTAACCTCTAGCGTTACATCAAATACTCCTGCCGGGAAAATGGATGTAACCGTTCCGCAGCCATAAGCACCAAGTCCGTTACCAAAATCCCATACACAGTTTTGTCCGGGTATATTGGTAGTGTTGATGAAATTAGTGGTGAAAGGTGAACATCCTGAAAGTGAATCTGCATAAAATGAAACGATAGGATTTGGATGAATGCTAATGACAAATGTTGCCGGATTACCCACGCATCCGTTTGGAGATGTTGGTGTAACTGAAACGGTCACATCAATATCAGCGCCGGAAGAATTTTGTGCAAGGAAAATTGGAATATTTCCACTTCCGCTTAATCCAAATCCAACATCAATGCCTGTTACGTTTGTCCAGTTGAATGTTGAACCAGCAATGTCTGCACCAAATCCTTGTACACTCAAATTAACTCCATCACAAATTTCTTGATCTACTAATGTGTTCATCACCGGCACCGGATAATTAGAAATTGTAGCATTACCTGTTACCAGATTTGTACATCCGTTTCCATCAGTAACGCTAACCAAATCATAAGATCCAACTGCAGCACCTGATATAATGTACGGTGTAGTTGTTGCTGTAACTGTAGTTGGATTACCATTGTAATTATACGTGATATCCCAGTTGGCAATTCCTGAATTTAAATTCATCGTGATATCTGGCAATGCAGCTCCCGGACAAATCGAAGTTGTTCCTGAAATACTCGCTGTTGGCAATTCAAAAATCGTGATGTCATCATTGTATGTTGCCAATGCACATCCTGTAACATTCACGGTGTTGGTTACGGTATATGTGCCCGGAGTACTTGCACTCACATCAACTACGCCTGTTCCCGCATTGATACTTAACCCAACCGGGGCTGATGTAAATACTCCGCCCGTACCTCCGCCAACAAATGTTGGTGATGGATCAATGGCGTTTGCACAATAGGTTGCAAAAGTGAAATCTGCGATGGGGTTATCTGTGATAGTTAAATTCAAGGTGCTTGTTTGTGGACACAATGAACCGGGTGCACCTGCCGTATTATATGTGATCGCATAGGTTCCTAAATCACTTGTTAGCAAGGTAATTCCTCCTGTGCTTGTATTCAAATTTAACGTAGGTCCTCCGCTGATAACGGTGTAAGAAAAAGTTCCGCCCGCCATACCTGTAACGCTGGCGGTTGGATCAGTACCTGTTTGACAATACGTAAGTCCCATTGGGTAAACATAAGATGGATCATCTAATGGATTAACTGTAACAATTACTTGATCACTATTTACGCAAAGGTTTGCATCTGTCCCGGTAACTGTATAGGTAGTTGTGGAGGTTGGATTGAAAGGTACGCCATCTGTTACTCCATTGTCCCAACTGTAAACTCCGCCAACTCCGGCACCGCTTCCATTCAGCGTGACAGGGTCACCGGTGCAAATGGTTTGATCTGCTCCTGCATTGACAGTCGGTAAAGGGAACACAGTTACAACTGCCTGATCAGTATTCTGACAGTTGTTGGCATCAATACCTGTTACGGTATAAGTGGTTGTAGCCGCAGGTACAAAAGATACTCCGTTTACTGCGCCGTTATCCCAGTTATAAGTTACAGCACCTGTTCCGTTCAATGTCACAGGATCTCCGGCGCAAACTGCTTGGTCAGGTCCTGCGCCAACGTTTGGTAAAGGGTTTACTGTAACTACAACTTGGTCAGTTCCACTGCAGCCGTTTATATCTGTTCCGGTAACGGTATAGGTGAGTGTTGAAGCTGGCGTAAATGCAACTCCATTTGTTACTCCGTTGTCCCAAACATAAGTTCCTCCAACTCCTGCACCGGTTGCGTTCAATGTTACACTGGTGCCTGCGCAAACAGTTTGATCAGCGCCTGCGTTGATTGGTGGTGCTGCAAAAAATGGTCCGCCTGTTACAGTGTAAGGACATCCGTTTCCGTCATTCACGGTGAATGAATAATTATCATTGAAATTTAATCCTGTGATTGTGATAGTACCCCCATCCGGTGCAGTGGTGTTTGAAAAGGATGCAGTTAATGGAAGTAAATTACTTACCGTAAAATTTGAACCATTCACCGCAGGTAAGCCTCCGTTTAAGGTTACAGTAGCTGATGTTGTTGCGCAATCTTCAGTTATTGTATAAGTGAATTCTGGAAGATATTGTACTGCATACGGCGCACCTAATTCATAACATGGCATGCTGGTATTTACATAACTGTATGTACCGTTGCTCATGCTGTACATGGTGATAGGTACGTAATAAATTGTATTGTTTGTAAATGTTCCGGCAGGGAATGAATTAATCATGCCCATATCATTCAAATCTGATAAATTAAAATCACTCACCAATCCTAAAAAACATGGATCATCAGGTACATTATTTACAAGATCAGGTACAAGTGCAACGGTTGGTGGACAAGAATAAATTAACCATGAAACGCCAGGGTCATAAGGTGGTCCCGGGGGGGCAAACATTTCATCCGGTGCATCATAATCATTGTTTGAGTTGATGTCAATCTGATCTCCATAACACAAAACATAATTGTTCGTACTTGAACCGGTAATATTTGCCGTAAAAGTTCCTATGTCAACGTTGCAAGCACATGAAGGTGGAGCAGTTGAATTAATTGTACTGGTACACGCCGGATTTGATGAAAAGAAGGTGGTAATTGTAATTGGATTTCCGTTGGAAGGAATTCCATTGATGGTATAGTTGTCAGGACTTGTGAATGGAGGAGGAATCACCGTTGTGTAAAGTGTTCCACCGTTATCTACTTGCACTACTAAATTTCCACCTGCCGGAGGCGATGTGTATGTCACTGTTCCGGTAACATCAAACGTATTGTCCGGTTCACATGCACCAAGATTTGCGGTGAAGTTATCAATGTTGCACACGCAAATGGGTGCGGTATAATTTATTGTTTGAGTGCATGAAGGATCAGCAGTAAAATAGGCCGTGATATCACAGGCTGCACCGTTTGCATTTTGTCCGGTTAAGGTATAGTTGATGGGTGAGGTGAATGGTGCATTAAATACTTGTTGAACTCCATTACAATCTTCAACGATAAGTTGTCCTGATACGGGTGCACCAGAAAAAGTAACCTGACCGGTAGTTGTATAAGTGTTTAAACCCGCAACGCATGCTCCAACAGTAGCGGTAAGGTTGGTGATAGAACACGTTGTTGGTGAACCGCAGTCTATAACCCAACCTGAACTACATCCGGTGTTTGTAAGAATTACTTGTGTGAATGGAATAGTAGAACAAACCGTAATTCCACATGTACCATACCAACCTGTACCGCAATTGTACGGTCCAATAACTGTTCCGCTTACACCGCAATTAACACCGGTAATGGTAAGTACTCCTCCGGTATTAGTTGTGATGGTTGCATAGTCATCGGTGTTAACTGCTGTATAGGCAAGTGATAGACATGTTACGGGTGCTCCAACAACTGTTGAAATCAATTGTCCACCGCAGGATGCTCCATCCCAGTATGCAGGTCCTGCACCAAGTGTTCCCGGAACATTGGCTCCACAACCTGGATCAGGATCTGTATACCCTGAAATCAATACACTACCGGTTGTTGTATAATTGCCGCAGTCGTTTGGTGAAGTTTGTCCGTATGATGCACTTAGCACCAAAATTCCAAGTAAGCTAAAGACTAATTTTTTCATTGGATCGGTTTTTTTCATTTCTCCTTCTCATGATAACTCACAGAATTTTATTTCAAATTTCGTTCTTGTTATTCTTTTAAAAAGGAATTTATTGTTCGCCTGATACGTTTAGATACCCTGTCTGAACTTCACCAAGTTAACGAAATTTTGTGGTTCGGGTTGCTTTAGGTGATTAACTGAATCTGAATAGCTGTGTTTTTTTACTTATGACATCACGTTGTACTTACAGTATTCATGAGGCTTCCAACAGTTTGAACATATCATGTTAAAAAAAAACGCACGACCATTTTTTGATCGTGCGTTTTTGAAAAAACTAAATGCTTAATTTATTTCAAAACAGTAACGTGTCCTCGGTGAGTATGCCGCCTGTCTGACATGGTTTCTTTGAACTCAATCTGCCAAACATAAACTCCGTCTTGTACTAAACCCTGGTCAGAATATGTGCCGTCCCAACCATACTGTGCATCGTATGATTCAAACACAATTTCTCCCCAACGGTTGAAAATGGTTAAGTGATAATCAAACGGATCATAACCTGATGTGAAAATAGGTTTGAAAACTTCATTGAATTCATCATGATCTGGCGTGAACACATTGGGTACGTAGAAAATAATTACATCTTGTATGATGATAAGCTGTTGAGCTGTATCTGCGCACAATCCATTATTATTAGATGCAATCAATGTTGCAAGATATGAGTTTGGAACTTCAGGATAAATGTGTGTTGGATTTAATATAAAAACCGCCGGTGTTGTATCACCAAAATCCCATTCATACAAATCTGCATTACTTGATAAATTTGTGAATTCTACCTCAGTATCACCAATATCTAAAATTTGAGGAGAGAACGTGAAAGCCGCTTCCGGCGTGTCATACACGGTGATGTAATTTGTTTCGGTGAATGATCCAAAACATCCATCTGCAGTAGTAACATTTAACGTGACAGAATAAGTGCCGGAATTATATACAACAGATGCTCCGCCGCAACCGGCAGCAGTAATTCCATTACCTAAATCCCAGGTGCAGTTTTGACCAAGTATACTAGATGTATTCGTGAAATTAACTGCAAATGGTGAGCAGCCGGTCAACGTATCTGCCATGAATGATACGATAGGATTTGCGTGAATGGTAATCACAAAAGTTTCAGGTAATCCAACGCATCCATTTGGTGATGTTGGTGTAACAGAAATGGTGACAGAAATGTCTGAACCGGTTCCGTTTGTTGCCAAGAAGTTTGGAATATTTCCTGTTCCGCTCAATCCAAATCCAACGTCTGTTCCAGTAACATTTACCCAATCAAATGTTGACCCTGCAATGTCAGCACCAAAGCTTTGTACAGCAAGATTTAATCCTTCACAAATTTCCTGATCATTCAGTGAATTCATTACGGGAACCGGATAGGTACCAATAGTTACACTTCCCGATGCGGTATTGGTGCATCCGTTTCCATCAGTGACTGATACTAATGAATAGGTTCCAACAGCAGCACTTGAAATGGTGTATGGACTTGAAGTAGCGGTAACGTTTACCGGAGCGCCATTAAAATTATAAGTTAGATCCCAGTTAGCAACACCTGCTGTTAGATTGATTGTAACATCAGGCAATGCAGCGCCGGGACATATTGTGGCGTTACCTGTGATATTTGCGTTTGGTAATCCGTTTACGGTGATATCGTCATCATACGTTGCAAGTGCACAGCCTGCAATATTAATTGTGTTTGTCACGGTATACGTACCAGGTGTAGTTGCACTCAAATCAACAAGACCGGTTGCGGGGTTGATTGATAATCCTCCCGGAGATGCTGAGAATATTCCACCACTGCCTCCGTTAATAAATGTTGGTGAAGGATCTATATCGTTGGCACAATAAACATCTAATGTAAAATCTGCAACTGGCGCATCAGTGATGGTAAGATTCAATGTTGAAGTCTGAGGACACAAAGAACCGGGTGCACCTGTAGTATTATAGGTAATAGCAAAAGTTCCAAGATCACTCGTGCTCAAATCAATAAAACCGGTTGTGGTGTTAATATCAAGGAATGGACCACCGGAAACTACCGAGTATGAAAAGGTACCTCCCGCTAATCCGGTAACGTTTGGAGTTGGATCAGTTGAAGTCTGACAATATGTTAAACCACTTGGATAGACAAAAGCAGGATCATCTAATGGATTTACTGTAACCGTAACCTGATCAGTAGCTGTGCACAAATTTGCGTCAGTGCCCGTCACAGTATATGTTGTTGTTGCAGCAGGGTTAAAAGATACCCCGTCAACAACTCCATTATCCCATGCATATACTCCACCAACACCTGCTCCTGACCCGCTCAACGTGACTGGATCACCAAGACAAATGGTTTGATCAGGACCTGCGTTCACTAGTGGAATTGGGTTCACAGTTACCGTAACCTGATCTGTATTTTGACAAAGGTTAGCATCTGTACCGGTTACAGTATAAGTTGTTGTTCCCGCAGGAGTAAAAGGAACTCCGTTAGTTACTCCATTATCCCAGCTGTATGATGTTCCACCTGTACCGGTAAGTGTTACTAATTCACCGGCGCAAATATTCATATCAACGCCCGCATTAATTATTGGAAGTGGATTTACCGTGACAACGACTTGATCCGTATTTTCACATAAATTTACATCCGTTCCTATCACTGTATAAGTTAATGTGGAAGATGGATTGAAGGCTACGCCATTGGTCACCCCGTTATCCCATGCATAATTTCCACCTACACCTGCACCTGAACCTGAAAGTGTAACCGGATCTCCGTCACAAATTGTTTGATCAGGTCCGGCATTGATATTTGGTAGTGGGTTCACCGTTAAAGTAAAATTGATAGGCGTTCCAACACATGAACCTGCTGTTGGTGTTACTGTGATGGTTCCTGAAATGGCTGCACCACCAACTGTTGTACCTGTACTATTAAATGCAGCAATATTGCCGATACCTGAAGCGCCAAGACCAATGCTGGTATTTGAGTTTGCCCAATTGAATACTGAACCTGCGCTGCCAGTAAATGTAATAGCCGTGAATGCATCATTTTGACAAACGGTTTGATTGGAAACAGGATTCACACTTGGAGTTGAAGCTATATTCACAACAAAAGTGGTATTGTCTGCACAAGGTCCAGGTGTAGTATAAGTGATTGTATAGGTACCCGGTGTTGAAGTTGCTGGTGTAATTTGTCCTGTTCCTGCGTTAATGGTTAATCCCGCCGGTGATGATGAAAAGGTTCCGCCTGGCACTCCTGTAATTAGTGGGTTTGATGGACCTTCCGCAGTACAATATGATGCAGATGGATAAGTGAATGACGGATCTTGAAGTGGAGGAAATGGTCCACCTGAAATGGTATATGGACATCCATTTCCATCTGTAACTGTGAACGACCAATTATCTCCTCCATTGAGGTTGTTGATCACAAATGTTCCGTTATTTGGAGTTGTGGTATTAGCAAAACTTGCGGTGCCCGGCAATAAATTGCTTGCCGTAAAATTGGATCCATCCACTTCAGGAAGTCCGCCGGAAACTGTGATTGTCGCATTGCCGGTATTACAATCTTCTGTGATGTTGAAATTGAATTCAGGTAAGTATTGAACTGCATACGGTGCTCCTAATTCATAACATGGCATGGTGGTATTTACGTAACTGTATGTTCCACTAGATATGGAATACATGGTGATAGGAACATAATAAATAATATTGTCAGTGAATGTTCCGGGAGGAAATGCATTAATCATTCCCATATCATTCAAATCGTACAAATCAAAATCACTTACTAATCCTAAAAAGCAAGGATCGTCCGGTACATTGTCAATTGGGTCAGGTACCAGCGCAACGGTTGGCGGGCAAGAATAAATTAACCAAGAAACACCTGGATCATAAGGTGGTCCGGGAGGTGCAAATTGTTCTGCCGGTGGAGTATAATCATTATTGGATGTGATATCAATTTCATCACCATAACACAGAACATAATTATTGGTACTTGATCCGGTAATGGTTGTAGTGAATGTTCCTATATCTACTCCGCATGCACATGATGGGGGAGCAGTTGAATTGATGGAGCTGCTGCATGATGGATCATTACTGAAAAAAGTTGTGATCGTAAATGCTGATCCATCTGCCGGAATACCGGCGATAGTGTAGTTATCAGGACTTGTGAAAGGGGCAGGAATAGTAGTAGTGTAAGTTGAAGTTCCATTGTCAACTTCAACAACCAAAGTACCACCGGCTGGTGGAGACGAATAGGTTACTGTTCCAGTAATTTCAAAAGTATTGTTAGATAAGCAAGCTCCAATGTTAGCAGTAAAGTTGTCAATATTGCACAAACAAACAGGTGCTGTGTAGTTGATGGTTTGTGTACATGCAGGGTCTGCCGTGAAATAGACGGTGACATCACACGCTGCGCCATTTGCTGTTTGATTAGAGAGCGTGTAATTGGCAGGTGATAAAAAAGGTGCATTAAAAACATGTTGCACTCCATTGCAATCTTCAACAATCAATTGTCCACCTGCCGGAGGATTAGTGAAGAATACTTGACCGGTTGTTGTGTAAGTGTTTGGGCCAACAACGCATGCACCCACGTTGGCAGTGAAGTTGTCTATGCTGCATGGAGCACTGCAGTCAATTACTTGAATAGTTGTTGAAGATACTGCTTGACACGGAGGTTGTCCAATAGAGTAATTGATAGTATGTGTTCCAACTCCCGCGGCAGCCGGATTAAAAATTCCATCAATGGAAATTCCCGGGCCGGTCCAATCGCCACCCATATTCACAGCAGTAACCTGAAAAGCAGGATCAGTTGTACACATAACGCCGACTGGGTTTATGGTAGGATCAGGAGGCCCTGTTTGCGCAGCAGGTGGGTTTGCTAGATCCATAGTGAATGATGTTGAAGCGCCGCTCCAGTTTTCTACTACAATCATTAAAACATCACCTGCAACTACGTTAGGCGAAGGTACTGATGATGTACAAGGAAATGCGGTACCAAACTGATTACAACCATTAGAAAAATCAGCATAGTTACAACCAATTTCATTACCAACGTTATCAATGGCAACGCAAGGGTCAGTTGAAGGTGGTACATCAAAAATGGCAACATCAAGAAAGCCGGTAGCAGCATCACCATCAATCAATAATTCAAGCGGACCACTCTGTGTAATGTATAAAACAATATATGCGTAATCAGGACCAAAAAAGTCAAGACATGAACTTACCGGAGCACCCGGCGTGTTGAATCCAAATGGCCCTGCAATACCGGGGGTGCAAATGGTAATATCCGTATTACATCCATTGCCTGATTGAATGGGTGGTGTACAAGTAATTTCTACATCAACGCAAGAACCGGAGGATGAGCATGGATATTCGTCAAGAAGTAAATTCACAACACCAGTATAGGTTGCATTCCATGTAATGGTAGACTGTGTTCCACAATCATCATCGTTATATCCAAGTACGGTTGTACCGGCTGCATTGTATAGTGTTAATTCAGTATCTGTAAATAATGTTCCTCCACAGGTGGTGAATGTGTAGTCATTTCCTGCAACTACGCTTACGGTTACATAATCACCGGGCATCATGCAGCCTATGTTCATAGTGCCGGGACAAGCTGGTGGTGTAGCGTCAATATAGAATGAGTTGTTGAATGCGCATTGTGACCAGCTTACAAGATTGGTTAATCCGGCCAGTAGTATGATTGCTGTTTTTTTCATGGTTCTGTTCAGATTAAATTAGTCTACAATGGTATATCGTTCTGGCATGGAAAGAATAATATCTTGCCGCTCTTTAGGCAGACGATTGAACTCTTCTCTTGTAAGGGTTGTCTTCACCGGATCTGCTCCAGTTTCTTGTTTTTCTACTTGCTCTTTTTTCCACTCTTCCAGCTTCACTTTATACTCCTCATCAGTCAAATTACCTTGTTCAGGTTTGCCTTGCTCATCAGCATATTCAACTGATTCAACATAATTATGCAAGGTCTCTAGTTTACCGTCAATGTATTTGATGAGTCCTTCAACTCGCGCAATTTCAGCAGGATCTGAATTTGGATCTGCTTTTAGTTCTTGTAAACGAATGACAAGATTGTTGCGTTTCCCATCTAACCGAGTTATTTCTGCATAGGGATCTGGTTTTTCAAATGCTTTTGATAAAACCGGTGCAGGATTAGCTTGTTCTTGTGCATGCATCATATTGGCAAACACAATAAAAGGCAGAATGAGAAATAATTTTTTCATAGTAATACATTAAACAGCTTCATTGGCGCATCGCTTGTCTAGTAAATTAATGACAGCCATGTTGCTCAAGTAACTCATTATTAATTATTGAATTCTGATCGATCAATCTGTCAAAAAAAAAGACCAGAATGGTTTTTAAGACGATCAAAAATAGGAAAAGTTGCCAAGCGGAATTGCTTAAGCATCAATGATTTTCATCAATTCCTTTCACAATCGGTTAATATCCTTATGAATGGATGAATAGTGTGATGAAAGGAGGTGAATTGAGGTGGTGTTTGATTTTTTACAATTTGGTTCTCTTGAAAAGAGAGTTCAAGAAACCCATTTGGACGATTCAGAGAAAAAAAAACTACCTCCAAATCTGAAGGTAGTTTTTCAACGGAAAGAAATTCAATTATTTTGTTTCAGTTTTCTTTTTGTCACATGAAGTGGTAGTTCCGTGACCTGAGCAACAAGAAGATGATTTCTTTTTGTCAGTTTTTTTAGTTGTAGTGGTATTTGTTTTTTTACCATCTTGTGCAAATGAGTTCATTGAAACTCCTGTGAAAGCCAATAATGCAGCGGCTAAAAAGATTTTTTTCATAATAACATCGTTTTAATGTGATGTAAAAATACTGACTTCATGTGAAGCTTGCTGTTAAAATTTTGCTAAAAATTAAATTAAACGATTTATGGCAATTGACCAATTATGGTTGTTTTGCCTTGCACCACATCTCCAATTTTAATATTGAGTGGAGTTCCAAGCGGAACAAAAACATCGATGCGAGATCCAAATTTGATAAAACCAAATTCTGTTCCGGCGGTTACTTTTTCATTTTCTTTTGCATAACAGACAATGCGACGCGCAACCGCACCGGCAATTTGTCTGAATAAAACTTCTGATCCATTAGCGTGTTTTACCACCACGGTTGTACGTTCATTTTCAATAGATGATTTTGGATGCCATGCCACAAGATATTTTCCGGGATGATATTTTACATATTGTGTAATCCCGTGAATTGGATTCCAGTTTGCATGCACATTCATAGGCGACATGAATATGGAAATTTGTATACGTTTATCTTTAAAATATTCTGTCTCTTCAGTTTCTTCAATGACAACAACTTTTCCATCAGCAGGGCAAATGATAATATTTTCTCCTTGAGGTGCATTTCGGTGCGGCACTCTGAAAAACTGAACTACCAGATAGTACATCACCAATAAAAAAAGATTAATCAGCCAGTACAGAATTTGAATATCGCGCAGCAAAAAATGATTGACAATAAAAATACCGCCACAAATCAGTGTAGTAACAAGTATTATAACATAACCCTCTTTGTGAATTTTCATGGTAGATTAATCAATGAATTACAAAAATAAACTTCTCTAAAAAAAAGATAACAGGCACAACAAAAAGCACCGCATCAAACCTGTCTAAAATACCCCCGTGACCGGGTAAAATGGTTCCTGAATCTTTTACTCCAACATTTCTTTTCAACATGGACTCAACCAAATCTCCTGCGGTGCCAATTACGCCAACCACAATTCCGTAGGTGATCATTTTGCTATATGACCATTCAAGAAAATAAGCCAGAAGAATACCTGCCAGCACGGCAAATGCGACGCCACCAATAAATCCTTCCCAGGTTTTTTTAGGTGAGATACGTTCAAATAATTTGTGTTTGCCTAGCAATCTTCCTGTGAGATAAGCGAACGTATCATTGCACCAGATTAAAATAAAAATGCTCAATGGTGGCCAAATGAGTGTTTCTACTTCCAAAACATGTTCAAAACTGTATACATTAAGCAACACAAAAGGAAGCACGATGTAAAGTGTAGCCACTAATGTGATGCTTACGTTTTCAAATGGTCGGGTAGTTTTTCTGAACAATTCTGAGATGGCTGTAACCATAAAAAATAAGAACAATAAACCGATTAGCGGAACCATCATGATTTCACCAAAATACCATGAGAGCAATACCAAAAAATAAATTGCTGTACCAATGAATGTACCTAATATTTTTTGCGGTTTAATGTCTGTTGCTTTGAAGAGAGAAAAAAATTCCCACAAGCCAAGCACAACAATCAAGCCGAAGAGCCCATGCATATACCAACCGCCAAGTAATATTGCTCCAATGAGAACAATAACAAACAGGGTACCTGTTATAGCTCGTTGCAAAAAATTACTCATTCAGTTTGCTCAGAATTAATTTTGCTTTTTCAACTTGTAAAACCGGAACATACAATTCAATTTGACCAAATGTTCCGTAGCTTGAATCTTTTTTATTCAATAGAACAACGTCAAGTCCCGCTTCAATGAGCCGATGCTGTTTGATCAGTGCATCATGCTCTGAATTGGTTGAATAAATGCATGTCTGACCTTTTGCAAAACTCATGCGAATTAATGCGGAAGAGGTTTTGTTTCAGTACTAGTATCTGCAGCATTTTCACCTGCAGCATTGTCCTTTTGTTCATCAGACGGGTGAATAGTATCAGCCGGTCTGGCCTCTTCTTTTTCCCACATCCTTTTACCGAAAATTGCAATCAAATCATCTTTAAAAATAACTTCTTGTTCAAGTAATTTTTCAGCCAAGGCAGATAGTTTGTCTTTGTTCTCAAGCAGAATCTTTTTAGCGCGTTGATATTGCTCTTCAATCATTTGCGACACTTCTTTATCAATCAATTGGGCGCGCTCTTCAGAGTATGGCCGCATGAAAGCAGATTGTCCCTGCGGATCATAATAACTGATATTACCAAGTTTATCACTCAAGCCGTAAATGGATACCATTGCGTATGCTTGCTTGGTGACTTTTTCAAGATCACTTAATGCGCCCGTTGAAATTTTGCCAAAAATAATTTCTTCAGCAGCTCGTCCGCCCAGTGCATAACACATTTCATCAAGTAACTGCTCTGTTGTAGTGATTTGCCGTTCTTCAGGTAAGTACCATGCAGCACCTAACGAGCGCCCGCGTGGAACTATTGTAACCTTCACAAGTGGAGAGGCATGTTCAAGTAACCATGAAGTAGTAGCATGACCGGCTTCATGATATGCTATGGTTTTTTTCTCTTCGGGTGTAATGATTTTATTTTTCTTTTCAAGTCCACCTACAATGCGATCAACTGCATCAAGAAAATCTTGTTTTGAAACTGCTTTTTTCTTTTTACGCGCAGCAATCAAGGCGGCTTCATTACAAATATTTGCTATATCAGCACCTGAGAACCCCGGAGTTTGTTTTGCAAGAAAATCAATGTCCAAATCATTCTCTAACTTGAGTGGTTTTAAGTGGACCATAAAAATTTCTTTGCGCTCGTTCATGTCAGGCATATCAACATAAATCTGTCGGTCAAAACGACCTGCACGCATCAAGGCAGAATCCAATACATCAGCTCGGTTAGTTGCTGCAAGAATAATAACTCCACTGTTGGTGCCAAATCCATCCATTTCAGTGAGCAATTGATTCAAGGTGTTTTCACGCTCATCATTGGACCCCATGTTGAGGTTTTTTCCACGTGCCCGACCAATGGCGTCAATCTCATCAATAAAAATAATGGAAGGTGCTTTTTCTTTTGCTTGTCTAAATAAATCACGCACCCGTGAAGCACCTACACCCACAAACATTTCAACAAAATCAGATCCTGAAAGAGAAAAGAACGGTACTTTAGCTTCACCTGCAACTGCCTTTGCCAGCAAGGTTTTACCCGTGCCCGGAGGCCCTACAAGCAATGCTCCCTTTGGAATTTTTGCCCCTAATTCGGTATACTTTTTCGGATTCTTTAAAAAATCTACAATCTCCTCAATTTCTTCTTTTGCACCTTGCAAGCCTGCAACATCTTTGAAGGTGGTATTAGTGCCTTTCCCTTTTTCAAAAACCTTTGCACGTGATTTTCCAATAGAGAAAATATTACCTGCCCCGCCTTGTCCTCCACCACCGGTCATGCGGCGCATCAAAAATATCCAGAAAATAATCAGGATAACCGGAAAGAGCAACCAGCTTAATATATCACCAAACCAATCAGTGCGTTTTTCATATTTGGTACTGAACATGTAATTGGGTCCTTTGGCAGCCAAATGTTTCTCTAATTCATCTAAATCACGGTTCAGTGATTCTAAGTCTTTTGTTTCAAATTTCAAGTCGGCTGAACGCCCACCCAAACCATCTTTTTTTGTTAGTGTTTTGTATTTTTCATCCAAAAGTTTTACTGAATCAATCTTTTCTTGTTTCAGATAAATCTCTGCAATTTCCTGATTTTTTACCACGGTCATTTTTTCAATGTATCCGCGCTCAGCCAGGGTATAGAAATCACTTTCTTGAATTTCAATATCACGGCTGTTAAAATGGAATAGATTAAAACTGATTAGTAATACGGCGATGATTACATAAATCCAGTAAGCATTGAAGCCTCCGCGGGGCGCATTTTTTTTAGCATTCGAATCGTCTGACATAAGCTTGTACTATTGCACGTTTTCAATTTCTGTTCGTTTGGCATCTGCCCATAAATCTTCCAGATTATAAAACTCTCTGGTTTCTCTGAAAAAGATATGTACCACAACATTGACGTAATCCAGCAGTATCCACTCAGAATTGCCAACCCCCTCTTCATGCCAGGGTTTTTCTTTGAGTTCTTTCCTTGTCTTGCGAACAACAGAACTTGCCATACCTTCTACCTGTGTGCTTGAATCACCGCTTGCAATAATGAAATAATCTGTTACCGCGTGTTTCAGTGAAGTGAGGTCTAATACAACAACATCCTTTGCTTTTACATCCTGCAATCCGTCAATGATGGTTTCTATTAGTTGACGATTAGCCTTGTCTTTTATTTTAAGTGCTTTTGGCATTATGAAAAAAATATGAGCAAAACTACGGTTTTTGTTTAAGTTGGCAGTATCCTGTGTCACATTTGTTCTGCTTGCAGCCATTGGAAGTTATTTAATCAGCACCAATAAAATTATCTTTGCGCTTCAGTGTTGAAGAAATTGAACCGGTAAATATGCACTACAAGCAGCTATCTCACATAGTTAACCGCTACCCAAGTTTGCAAAGTACCAATGCAACCGCTATGCAATTGCTGGATAGCCAAAAACCTGCGCAGGGAACGGTGATCATTGCAGATAATCAAACAGCAGGGAAGGGGCAACGTGGAAATACCTGGATAAGCGAAGCAGGTAAAAATTTAACTTTTTCAATTATTATTTATCCGAGAATTGCTGCTGAAAAAATGTTTTTTCTCAACATGGCAACATCTCTGGCCGTGCGTGATGCATTGCAAATTTTTTTAACTGACGTAAAAATAAAATGGCCCAATGATATTTTTTGTTCCAATAGAAAAATTGGCGGAATTCTCATTGAAAATCAAGTGCGCAATAATATCATTCAAGCATCTGTGGCAGGAATTGGCATCAACTGCAATCAATCAGAATTCAAACAATTGCAGCCAACGCCAACATCTGTTTTATTGCAAACAGGAAAAGAGATTGATCTAAACGAAGTTTTTGAACGCATTTATGATGCTCTTGATTTTATGATTGATTTACTATTGGCGCATAATTATGCACTGATCAGTAAAAAATATCATGAGCAATTGTACGGTTTGAATGAGGAAAAATTATTCCGTGATGAAGCCGGTGTTTTTAAGGGAGTGATTACCGGTGTTGACCCATACGGCAAATTAAAAGTGCGCGTTGAAGAAAAAATTGTGCATTATGACTTAAAAGAAATTGCCCTAATGCACGCTGAAGATTAGGTGTGAATTTCTTGCAAGCGTTGTGCCATGTAGTTGAATAAATTGGTGAGTGGTTTCATTACCATCATTTTCAAAAAGGCATTGATTTCACCGGAAAAATGTAAATGACATTCGCAGCCACTTTCCTGCTGTTTAATATGTACCACCAAGGTAAAAGGGAATGGGGCTTTGTCACCGGATACAATATTAATTTTTGTTATTGGATGCGTATCTTTTTTTACCAGCGGGATCACGGCCGCGTTCTGAATTTTAAATGAACATTCTTCAGTGGTTGATTTCCAATCTGAAATTTTGTCTTGTGGCAAAAGATGAATCACGTTATTAAAATCACACAAATAGTCAAAAACCACTTGTGGATTTTTATTGATTTTTACTTTCTCACTTTCTATGGTAGTTGCCATCAGCGGTTCCAGGTTTCAGGGTTTGCTCGCCAAGCTTGCAGCGAGTCTACTTCTTTATCAGAAATATAATTGGTTGTCAAGGCCTGCTCTATGAGATGATGATAATCTGACAAGGTGAAAAAAGGACATTCTGCTTCAGTGAAACTGCGGTGAGCTTTCTCAAATCCATAAGAGAAGATGGCTGCCAGACCTACTACCTGACAACCTGCTTTGCGCAATGCTTCAACAGCTTTGAGACTGCTGCCTCCGGTAGAGATTAAATCTTCAACCACCACTACGCGTTGGCCGGGTTGAACTTCTCCTTCAATTTGATTCTCCAATCCATGCCCTTTTGATTCTGACCGCACATAGACAAAAGGTAATCCCATTTCTTCAGCTACCAGTGCGCCAATGGCAATACCGCCTGTGGCTACGCCGGCAATCACTTCAACCGGACCAAAAGCCTCAGCAATTTGTTCACTGAATGTTTGTCTAATTGCTGTGCGTATACGAGGATATGAAAGCGTTTTGCGGTTATCACAATAAATGGGAGACTTCCATCCGCTTGCCCAGGTGAAAGGTTCTGTTGGTTGCAGACGAACTGCTTTTATCTGTAATAAAAAATCAGCTATTTTTAATGCCTTATCTTTATCTAAAATCATAGACCACAAATGTACAAAGTATTTGTTGATAATAAACCGGTGACATTCAAAGCAAACAGTGAAGCAGAACTGATGCAAAACTTTTCAAACCATAAATTTATTCAGGCAGCCGGAGGTTTGGTAAGATTAAAAGATACCTATTTATTTATTAAACGAAACGGCGTTTGGGACATTCCAAAAGGTAAGCTTGACAAAGGCGAAACGCCTGAGGCAGGTGCTGTTAGAGAAATTGTAGAAGAATGTGGGATACCAAAACCCGTTATTGTAAAACACATTACCAACACCTGGCATACATACGAACACAAGGGTAAACACGTGCTAAAAAAAACTTGGTGGTATTTGCTGAAACTAGAAATTTTGAACACTGATCCCGTTCCGCAAACGGACGAAGGAATAACCGAAGTGAAATTTTTTAAAAAAGAAGATTTCCAAAGAATAAAGAACGAAACATTCGAATCTATCAAACTGGTAATTGAGTTGATGGAACAAGAATGATTGAATAAATTTAGGGGCGAATCGCATTCGCCCTAACGTGAATGTTAAAGGTGAAATAATATCATGGAGATTTCATTCTCCGATACGTAATTCACGAATAAAAAACGTAGGGACGCGATTTATCGCGCCCCGATTTACCGCGCCCCGAAGGTATTGGTTCATGATTGTTATTGGGGGGGGTATGATGAATTAGGTTTTGTTTCGGATAGGATATTCCCGTAGGGACGCAATTTATCGCGCCCCGATTTATCGCGCCCCGATTTACGGCACCGCGATTTATCGCACCGCACCGATTTACCGCGCCCCGAAGGTATTGGTTCATGATTGTTATTGGGGGGGGTACGATGAATTAGGTTTTGTTTCGGATAGGATATTCCCGTAGGGATGCGATGAATCGGCATCCCTACGGGAACGACAACGCAATTATTTATTTTGATTATTGGGTAAAATACTTTGTTACTTTTATAAAACAATTGCATTAATGATACAAAACCAATACCTCTGAAGGCTAAGAAAGAGACATATCAAACCGACGACCGAATTTTGGTAGAGGCTGCGAAGCAAAATAAAAATGCCTTTGCCGCCATTTATGATAAATATTTTGAACGCATTTATTTGTTTATATTCAAACGGGTGGGGGATGAAGATTTAGCAGGCGATATTTGTCAGGAAACGATGCTGAAAGTGATGTTTAATATTGGTAAATATGAAGATAGGGGCGTTCCGTTTTCAGCCTGGTTGTATCGCATTGCATCAAACGAAGTGAATTTGTGGTTCAGGTCAAAGAAAAAAAATACCACGGTTGAAATTTCAGAACGACACGTGAAAGATGTGATGCAAGAAGGTGAGTTGGGAAAAATTGAAAGTGAAGAGGATCAGGAAAAATTAATACGCATGTTGGCTAAGCTAAAACCTGAACATGCTGAAATTATTGAGCTGCGTTTTTTTATGCAGTATTCATTCAAAGAAATTGCCGATTTTTACGGTATCACAGAGGCTAATGCGAAAATGAGACTGTACAGAATCCTTGAAAAAATGAAGGAGGACTGGAAGTAATGAGACAGTATAAAATAAATAGAAAAGGGGATCAAAAGGTGCCAACCAAAGAAACCATTGAGAAGTATAAAGACTTTTCACGGCTGACTCATGCCTATGACCATTACACCAAACGACCTAAAAAACCACTGTACAAAGACAAACGCATGTTTTTGTTTATTTTGTTGATTGCCCTTATGGCTTATTTGCTGACCGAGGTTTTTGATAAGGAAGAAAAGGATAAGCAAGAACAAAATACCGAGCAACCAAAAAATATTTAACGCAAAATTTTCCCCGCACGTTTAGGCGCAGGTCGCGACCTGCGTCTAAACGTGCGGGTATCTTAATGAAATAATAAGGTGCTGGAATAAAATGGAGATCATACTTTTTCTAAATCATTGACATGGGAAACTTTGGTTGACTTGTATATCAAAAAAAAAAAATACGCATAATATTTCCAATTTTAAACAGATTAACGAAGGGTTGAGTTTGGCTTGATGAAAGTCAGTTAAAATTTTTTTGAAAATTCAGGCACGATTTTAGTACATTCGTTACGTGCTAATTTAAACCTTTTAATTATGAAATACCTTTTCTCTTTGGCGCTAATTGTTGGCGCTATGTTAGGGTCAAATGCTTATGCTCAAGACCCTGATCAGTTTGAACGCAATTATTCACAGGTGCGCATGTATTGCTCAGTTGACATTCCGGAATATGGCCTTGAGGCCAATGAATGGAGTGAAATGTCTGACGCCAGCAACCGCGTTATTTTGAATTATGGCGATGAAAACGATGTTGTAATTTACAATGCTAACGGTACCCGTGATGTGTATCAGCAATCATCAGAAATTACTGAAGGTACCAACGACAGCGGTGATACTTACCAGGAAATGGAGATAACCGATGGTGACGGTGCGAAAATTACCATTATGCTTTTTGATGATTTTATGAGCATGATTCATTATTACGAGGATGGTAGTTATTTGATTATTCAGTATTACGAATAATAAATTGAAAAAACGCACCTACAATCGGTGTAATAAAATGGACAAAGAGGAGTAGCAATACGCCTCTTTTTTTTTTTGCTAACCCACGCGCCGGATTGAAATGAAAATAAGCCGAATGGTAAAAAATATTTTTGCCTTTGCACATTTATTAAGCGACCGGCGGAAGCTCTATTAAATGTGACTAAGGCTTTTTTTACCAGAGACTTATTGAAATGTAAAGCCGGATAACGCGCCTACAAAGAATACCGCAAATAGGGTATTTGACCAAGGTGCCTGATGAATTTCATTTTTTAAGAGGTATTTAATATTTATATTTGTTCTAAATAAGAATGCAGCTGTGAGATTAACTGATTTTGATATCAATAAAAAAGGACGCATTACGGGCATTACAGACAACCCGGTGGCGACCAAGTTAATGGAGTATGGCATTTTGCCGGGAGCTAGTTTTTTTATTGTAAACAAGGCTTCATTCAACGGACCTATTTTTATTCAGGTAGGGGAGAACCGCATTGCGCTTAGACGCTCAGAGGCGGTGGCTATCAATGTTGAGTAATTTCTGAATTTTTTAGACATGGAAATTGAACCGGCAGGCAGCACAAGGCGAGTGGCGCTGGTTGGAAATGCGAATATTGGCAAAACCAGCTTGTTTAATAAACTGTGTGGTTTAAATCAAAAAACAGGCAATTACCCCGGTGTTACTATTGATAAAAAACGCGGCAAACTAAATGCCGGCGGTGATGAATTTGAGGTGATTGATTTGCCCGGCATAAGTAGCCTGTACCCTAATTCAAAAGATGAAGAATTGGTGGTGGATTATTTGCTCAACAACAAGTCAGCTGATTTTCCTGAAAAAATTATATTGGTTGTATCTGCCGTGAATTTGAAACGCACCTTGTACGTGTTTGATCAGGTATTTGATTTGGGTATACCCATGATACTTGCTATTAATATGCATGACTTGGCTGAGAAGCGCGGAATTAAAATTGATGCAGACAAACTTTCAGCCGAACTTAAGGTGCCTGTGGTAAAAATTTCAGCCCGCACGGAAGAAGGTATTGACACCCTGAAAAATTTAATTGCGCAAAACCAAAACCCACATTACCCTAACGACCATTTCATTGAAACTGAATACCGTGATTTGCTGCACCAATTTGCAAAAATTGTGCATGTAAAAAATGAATACCGTGCTTTTTTACTCATTGCGCAAGATGATGAAGGACATGGTGATGAGAAAACCAATGCACTGAAAAAAAAGTTTATTGCAGAGAATGACTTACCGGCCAGAAAATGGAAAGTGAATGAATCAATTCTGCGCTATAAATTCATTAACCAGGTAATTAAAAATTGTGTTGAAGCAAATAAAGAAAAAGCAGTTGATTTTACCACGCGCGCAGATAAATTATTGCTGCACCCGGTGTGGGGATACGTATTATTTGCATTGATTTTGTTTACTATTTTTCAATCAGTCTTCTGGCTTGCATCATACCCGATGGACTGGATTGATAGTGGATTTGCAACCTTGTCAGGCGCTATAGAGAATGCACTGCCTGATGGCTATTTGGCGAGGTTGGTTACTGAAGGTATTGTGCCGGGTATAGGTGGTGTTGTAATTTTTGTGCCGCAGATTGCTATTTTGTTTTTCATGTTTTCAGTATTAGAAGAGTCAGGCTACATGCCGCGCATTGTTTACCTGATGGACCGCTTGATGCAAAAATTTGGAATGAGTGGAAAGAGCATTGTGCCGCTGATTTCAGGTTTTGCCTGTGCAGTACCCGCCTTGATGTCAGCCCGCACGATTGAGAATAAAAAAGAAAGACTAATTACTATTTTGGTAACGCCGCTGTTGACATGCTCTGCCCGCATTCCGGTTTACGTGGTGATTATTGCCGTGGTGGTGCCTGATGAAATGATAGGAATTTTTAATGCCCGTGGTATTGCCATGATGGCTTTGTATTTGGCGGGTACGCTAATGGCCATGCTTGCCGCCTGGGTGTTTAATAAAATACTGAAGAATGAATTTAAAAGTTACTTGATACTTGAAATGCCTGAATATTTGATGCCGGGTTTAAAAGATGTGTTGATTACGGTGTGGAATAGTGTAAAAGCATTTTTATGGAATGCCGGAAAAATTATTGTTGCTACCTCAATCATACTATTTGTGTTAGCAACTAATGGTTTGAATGACTTTAATACGGCTGAAGATTTTGTGACTGAAAATTATACCAACCTGAGTGATGATGAAAAAGAAACGTTAACCGCCGCACGACAATTAGAAACCTCATTTTTAGGAATGATTGGAAAGGCAATTGAGCCGGGTATTGCGCCGCTGGGATATGATTGGAAAATTGGTATTGCCATTATATCATCTCTGTCAGCCCGTGAGGTGTTTGTTGGTACAATTTCAACTATTTATTCAATTGGTAGTGATGAAGAATTAAAGGTGACTGAGCGATTGAAGTTGGAAAAAAATCAGGCATCAGGCTTGCCAATTTTTACCTTGGCAACCTGCATTTCTCTCTTGGCGTTTTATGCCTTCTCACTTCAATGTTTTAGTACTATTGCGGTTACTTATAAAGAGACCCGATCATTGAAATGGACCTTGATTCAGTTTTTTTACATGACAGCATTGGCTTATCTGGTTGCCTTTATTGCCTACCAAACTTTAGCATAAATGACACAACACGTTTTGGTATATGGTCTTTTTTTACTGGCGATTGCTTACTTGATTTGGCTTGCCATGAGAAAGAAGAAAAACAATAAAAGCTGCGGGCATGATTGTGATTGCCCGTAGGGACAGGTCGTGACCTGTCCGAACGAAAACGTGAACTGTCTAGCTGTAAAACCTTACTGTTGTGGACAGGTCACGACCTGTCTCTAAAGGTTTCTACCAAGCAAATAACGGAAGATTACCCACCAAGTACTGAACATCTTTTTTAATTTCAGCCAAGCGGGTATCATTGTCTTTATTCATCAAAGCAGCATCAATGAGGTTCACGATTGCAGCAATGCTATCTTCTTTTATACCACGTGTTGTGATTGCAGCCGTACCTACACGGAAGCCTGAAGTAACAAATGGTGATTTATCATCAAAGGGCACCATGTTTTTATTCACGGTGATATCAGCTTTCACCAAGGCATTCTCAGCATCTTTACCTGTGATGTTTTTTGAGCGCAAATCAATAAGCATGCAGTGATTATCTGTTCCGCCTGAAACAATATGATAACCGCGATTTACAAATTCAGCAGCCATGGCGCGGGCATTGGTTTGAACTTGTTTATTGTAAGTTGTAAAAGACGGATCAAGTGCTTCACCAAAGGCAACTGCTTTTGCTGCAATGACATGTTCTAATGGTCCACCTTGACTTCCCGGAAATACAGCAGCATCAAGCAGGGTAGACATTAATTTAATTTCACCTTTTGGCGTCTTGTGTCCCCATGGATTTTCAAAATCATGACGCAGCATAATAACTCCTCCTCGTGGTCCGCGCAAGGTCTTGTGCGTAGTTGTTGTTACTATGTGGCAGTGATCCAACGGGTCGTTCAATAATTTGGTTGCAATCATACCTGCCGGATGTGAAATATCTGCTAATACCAAAGCGCCAACTTGATTTGCAATTTGACGAATGCGAGCATAATCCCAATCACGTGAATAGGCTGATGCACCACAAATAATAAGTTTTGGTTTTTCTTGCAGGGCTACTTTTTCCATGGCGTCATAATCAACACGCCCGGTTTCTTTGCTGACCCCATAGAATGATGTCTGATATAATTTGCCTGAAAAATTAACAGGCGAACCATGGGTAAGATGTCCGCCGTGTGAAAGATCAAATCCTAAAATTTTATCTCCGGCATTTAGACAAGCCAGCATAACCGCTGCATTGGCCTGCGAACCTGAGTGAGGCTGCACGTTTGCCCATGTGGCTCCAAAGAGTTTTTTCAAGCGATCAATGGCTAGGTCTTCAACCAAATCAACAACTTGACAACCTCCGTAATATCTTTTATGTGGTAATCCTTCAGCATATTTATTGGTCAGAATAGAACCCATGGCATCCAGCACTTGCTGACTAACAAAATTTTCTGACGCAATTAATTCTATCCCGTGCAGTTGTCTTTCTTTTTCTTTTTGAATCAAATCAAAAATTGCATTGTCTTTTTGTGTTGCCATGGTGGTATATTGTTTTAGTCAAAAATAAAAGGTTCTATGTGTTTTTCGGATTCTGGCCCGGTAAAAATTTAAACAGTACAAATAAAATCATGAGCGGCATGAACGATTGCGCCATGCCCATTAAGGTGCGGATTATACCGTATAAATCTCGCATTGAATCACTGAAATACGCCACCACATAAAGTGCCCCGGATACTGCAAACAACAAGGCAAAAAGCCCCAATGTGATGAGGTTGAAAAGTTTTTTTCTAAAAGCCAAATGGATAACCAGCCACGTGTTGAGTAAGAATAAAAGGGTGAATAACACCGTGAGTAACCACTTTAATTTTTCTATAGACGCCACCTCCCATTGGAGTAGAAAATGAAATTCAGGCAGTGCTTGGTTGGGGCGACCTGTGGTTAGATTCAAATAAATCCAGTTGATATTTAAAAAGAGATAATCTCTCAGAAAACCAAGCAGTACAATGAGTATAACAAGCAATATCAGACTAAGCTTTTTTGACATTGCCGTGTTTTTTTGCCCATCTGATCCACAAAATAAATATGATGGAGTATACAAAAATGGTGAAGGTGTAATTATGATTGAAATCTAAAAACTCAGGCCACTTTTCATAAATAGCCAACAATGCCATCACACGAATAATATTGGCAAAATGAATCAATAAAATGCCCACAGGAATGTACCATGCTTTGGTTTTCCAATTTCCGGGATAGGCCAAAATAAAAATGGTGAAAATGGAAAATAATTTGAATCCGTTACATTCATCACCCACCCATACGCCCGTGTTAACTACTCCGTCCATGAGAAGAATCACGTGATCACTTTCAATTTCAATAGTAGTGGCAATACCCAAAAGATCAAACAAGGATTGAGAGAGATAGACAATGCTGTAGTCAAGATAATAATCCCAATTGGTATGTGTTTTAATATAGAGGTAATAAATCATCAGCCAGATCAGGTATCCGACCGATGCCCAGAAAAGAAAACGAACGACCGGATTTTTAATGAATGATTCCATAAAATTGCTGTCCGGTTATATACTTAAAATCTATACTCATTGATCTCATTGTCTTATGCTGACATGGTGCCGTGCCATCTTCTTTCCATCTTGAAAATTAATTTGCAAAAAAAAAAATTGCAAATCAACTATGGACGGAACCGTGTTTACCAATCTTCAAAAGTACAAAAAAGATTAGGTTGTTGTAGTATAATGTCATCCCTTCGGGATTCTGGCTTTTTAGATTACACAGGGGTAGTAATATTTCATCCCTTCGGAATTGGGATATGGAAAAAACTTTGTGACGATGATTTCAATTTGATGTGATGATGGATTAGCGCGAAACAAATCAGGGCGGGGTATTATGTCATCCCTACGGGATTCTGGCTTTTTAGATTACACAGGGGTAGTAATATTTCATCCCTTAGGGATTGGGATATGGAAAAAACTTTGTGACGATGATTTCAATTTGATGTGATGATGGATTAGCGCGAAACAAATCAGGGCGGGGTATTATGTCATCCCTACGGGATTCTGGCTTTTTAGATTACACAGGGGTAGTAATATTTCATCCCTTCGGGATTGGGATATAGAAAAAACTTTGTGACGATGATTTCAATTTGATGTGATGATGGATTAGCGCGAAACAAATCAAGGCGGGGTATTATGTCATCCCTTCGGGATTCTGGCTTTTTAAATTACACAGGGGTAGTAATATTTCTTCCCTTCGGGATTAAGTGCTTTTGGATTATTTTGGAGATTTCACACGCTTGATTAACTACCTGTTAGAACAAAATTGAAATAAATCAATTTTTATTGTGACCGATGCTTTACAGAAAAACCTTTTCGTCTATTCCTTTTTCGGTTCGGGTTTTGAAAAATAAAAAAAGGAACGCTTAGTGCATTCCTTTATATAATTTTCTTGCTCCAATGACTGCGCCTGCGGCTAGCAGAATTCCAATGCCCCCGTCAATGGGTATACACGGAGGACTCCAGCATGGCGGTCCACCACCGGCAGGTGACCCGGCTGGAGCGGCTCCACCCGGAGGCCCGCTAGTGGCGGGTCCGGGCATCGCATTTACCAGTAGTCCAAATCCGGTGAAAATTAAAGCAATAAATATTTTTTTTAAGCCAGACATGTCTTTTCAATCAGCAATTACGCCAACGAAAATACAATGAATTGCTATACGAAATACATTTGAGAGTAAAAAAAAGCTAAAAAACAATGATTCGAATCATATACCAAAATGAGGACATAAAAAAACAGGCGGTTCGCCAGCAAGAATTAAATAATTAAAAATCAATTATTTAATTCCGTTGTACAATTTCCGCACACCCAACGCTGCACCCATCGCGATCAACACCCCAATTCCTCCGTCAATCGGAATGCAAGGGGGCTGCCAGCAAGGGGGACCGCCTCCGCCTGGAGGGCCGCCACCACCGGGAGGACCTCCTCCGGGACCGGGCATAGCGTAGAGCGCTGTCATGGCTAACAGGCAAACGCCTGTTAAGACAAGTTTTTTATTATTGCTCTTCATTTACTTTTTAACTCTATTCTAGAGTACTACTTTTCTGGTAATAACCGAATCTCCGGTACGTACTACCAAAATGTGTACTCCAACTAATTCTGCAGGCAAGGTGAATATATTGCTACCTTGTACCAACTGAATTTGTTCTTCATAATATACCGTTTCACCAAGCAAGTTCACGAATTGAACGGTGGATGATTGTGATAATGCTTCACTCACATTTAGGTCGAACACATGTCCCATTTGAGAAATACTGATACTTTCATTTTGATCGTCACCTGACTCATTGATAGTTAACGACTCTACTGATGACGCCTGAACAAGTTCAAGGTTAGTGAAGATGATGGTGAATCTTGATCCTTCATATACCTCGCTGTAGAATACGTATTGTTGTTCTTTCGTGAGGTCAATAAATTCACCGGTCATTTTATCATATACCAGCACAGAGCGATAATCAGCAAAATTTTCTACATTATTCAATGATAAAGTATAATACCCTTCTGCTTTAATTTTATTCATCAAGTCAAACGACTTGTTACGTTGATCATTCTGAATAAAGTTTTTGCGGATTTGGTATTGCGGATACTCCACATACATTCTCGGCGCCTTCTCATGTCCAGTTTCTAAATACATCATGTCAACTAAACTATCAGCCCCATCAGAACTAAAATCAGAAGCTTCAAACATCACGCTGGTTTGATAGGTGGTTCCTTCTTGTTTCAATATAACATACAATGAATGGTCAGCTGCTTCCAGTTCAGAGCTGCGGATGTAGGTGGCGGTTTGAGATGTTTTGTCAGATTGGTGAAAGGTAAGAGTACCAGCGCCACTTAAATAGACCCAAAATCCTTGTCCTGTAGCTAATAACCCATTATCGAATTCAGGAATACTGCCTAAACCGGTACTGCCATCATAGTATTGATAGTCACCAATGGTGTGGTCATAGACATAGAAATAATTCCCCACGTTACTTGTTCGAGTCGCTGCCGAAAATAGAATTTGCGAAACGAATGGATTACCTAAAGAGTACCACCCAGTTGTAAGAGCTTTTACGACATCAGATTGACCATTAATTGTTCCTGTGCTTGTTAATGTCGTTCCACTGAAAGACGTGAGGTCATCACCCATAAATAAATAATAGCCCTTACTATTTGTAATTGGATCATTCACATTCAATACATAATTTTCTGTCCCATTAATAGTGTAGCGAACAGATTTGTAACAAGGATCACCTCCTCCGCTAGCGCATCCATCAGGGAATGAAGGACCACTCATGGCTAGATCAGGATCCCAGTCTACAAATGTTGACCCAATAACTGGCGAGCAAATATCTCTCCAGTCGGCAGCACCGGCTGGGATAAATCTACGAACGCTTACCTCACCATTAATAGATGAAGAACCCAAAATAGCACCAATTCTTCCTCCATCAGAGGCAGAAGTGGAATTGATAATAAATGATGTTCCAGGATCGGTTAAATCTAGTGTCCCTTCCGTCAAGGTTAAAGTACCATTGAGTGTGTACTCACTGAAGTAAAAGGTCACAGTGGCGCTGCCTGAATTGTTGATTTCAATATCATGGAATGCTACATTATTTCCACCTGCATCAACGTATTGATCAGTACTTCCGACCATCGCCACTTCTCCATCCGTAAAATTGATACTACCTACTATATCCCAATCTCCGCGGATACTTAGAGTAACTGGTGATAACATCTCTAATGTGGCGTTGGGTTCTACTGATAAATAGTCAGTTTCTGCATCAATGTCCACAGTCACAGTATTAAAAGGGTCAATATATACAAGATCGTTTGGCCCGGGTATACAGCCGCAATCCCAAGTAGCAGGGTTACTCCACACATCAGAAGTAATTGAGTGAATTTCTAAAATTTCCTCAAGGCCACACAACGTAAAATACTCACCGTCGTTTAAATCGACTGTAAACGACACAGTTTGATTAAGTCCATTGTACGTACCGGCTATAATTGTTGCATTGGTAAAATCGTCATCACTATCAACCAATAAGTTATAGCTGGAAGAATTTCCAAAATTATTTCCACCACTCAAGTCAAACGTTAAAGTCACGTTTCCAACATCACCAGTTTCACCGACTCTCCAAGTTCTGGTAAAATACTGATATCCGGGTAAACTAGGCGGTAGACCTGTTGTCGTGAAGTCAGTCAAATCATCATTTGTGTGCGCAATCATTAAGTATTCATTATCTGACATTCCAGTTGCTCCTGAAAGGCCTAGTATTCCGTAGCCCTGAGCTGTAGTTTGTGTATTAGGACCATTGTCGCCTATGCCTATCAAACCGATATTGTGTGTTGATTCGTAAGCGTAAAAATCTGACGGAACTGCCATACCATATTTAGTACCTAGATAATTTTCAACAATAACTCTTTCCAAGTTATTCAGAGCAGTGTTAAACACAATGATTTCGGCAATGAAGCCGTTTAAATAATACCCTGGTGACAAGTTGTAGTTGTATGCACCTACTCTTATCAAATTATGTCCAACACCAGCCGTATATGTGGCATTTAAACTCTGTTGGAGAGTACCTTGACGATATTGTTTGAGGTTGGTTGGTGTTATATGAGCAGAAATAAATGTTGGAGACCCACCATCAATGTGATAAACAAACTTGTCTGGGCTTCGATGGATACTAACAAGACGATTGTTTGATAACGAATAAGTACTCCATTTTGACAAGTAACCTGTATAGCCAACATCAATTAAACAACTGTTAGTGTTTAATGTTCTTTGAAAAACAACGAAATAAGTTAGGTTGGAGCCATCAAGACCTGAAGTTGCTCCTCTGGTAAGATAATCGTTAACTCCATCAAAAGTTACAACAGGCAACCCATTTAACCCGGTTTCATTGAAGATGGGGCGACGAGTTGAAGTCGTCTGCGTTAGATGGTTGCTATTTCCAGATATGTCATCGAATTGATACACTTGACTACCGGTTGAAAGGTTAAGTTCATTTGCGTCGAACCATAGAGGAAGTGTCGAGGAATTTCCAACTCCTCCTGCCCCAGTTTGAGAATAGCCAGTAGTACTAATAACAATAATACAAGTCAAACAAGTAGTAACTAGCATTTGACAAAGTAACTGGCGGTTGTAAATAAATCTCATAATAAGTATATGTTTAACTCGTGTGAGTAAATATAATGGTAAAATTGGGACAGTGCAAAACTTTTTTTCCCAACGTAACATTTTCGGCACTCGAACGTAAATCCACCAAAAAGTCTCCGCAATATAAATGAATATTAATCAGAAGCATAAAAATACTCTTATCGAAACCAAGGATTTGATGATGATAGGCAGAATTTTCATCAAGAACTTGACAATAATCTTTTTAATTCCACTTACTGCCTATATAATTGGCTATATATATACTTATCGTCTCACTGATATTTATGGAGCAGAGGCACAACTGTTGTTGAAGTCAAACGAAACATATGATTATCAAGATCAGATATACCAAGGATTGGGAGCCTACTCAACTTATACCGACATACAAAATCAGATACGAATACTCCAATCAAGAGGACTAATAGGAGAGGTGATTGATAAAATGGATCTTGAAGTTTCACAATTCATTGTGGGTAGATTACGACGTCAAGAGGTGTATTTTACTCTCCCGTTTAATTGTGACGTAGTGGTCTCGGATCCTAAAATATTTGAAATTCCGATTAGCATTGAAATTCTAGATGAGAATCGGTATGAGTTAATCTATGAATTGGATGGAAACCAGGAAGAGTATACCGGTGAGTTTGAAAGACAATTGAAGACTGATCACTTTCACGTTACACTTAACAAACTTTATGGGTTTGATGATGATGGACTTGATATTATTAAAAAGTCAAAGTATGAAATTGTTGTCCACACAAGAGATTACTTGATTGCCAAATACCAGTCTAATATTCAAGTAGAAAATATTGAATTTACAAGTATTTTGAATGTGTCAGTAACGGATGAAATTGCAAACCGCGGAACGGCCTTTCTCGATACACTTTGCAATACTTACGTTGACTACTCCAAAAGAATTCAACTTGAAGTCAATCAGAATACCCTTGACAATATTCAAAAGCAAATTGATACAGTTCGTCAATTTATTGAAGAAAAAGAAGCAAGTATTTTAAACTATAAAGAAAACAACGCTATACTTGATATTGATCGGGAGAGCAGCCAGTACTTCGTTGAATACTTTGAAATTAATAAAGCAATTCGAGAATTTGAAGAACAAAGAGCTTCTATTGCATTGCTTGAAAAGTATTTGAGTTCTGAAAATGAAGACCGGACAATACCTCCGTATTTCTATATAGAAAAGGCAGATAATAATCTTGCAGATTTGTTAACAGAATTGAGAATGAAGCAAAGTAAATTGGAAACTCTTAGGACTCAAATCTCTGAGGACAATACTGGATATAAAAATTTGAGAAAAGAAATACAAATACTTAAAGGAGATGTGAAACTCTACCTCTCGAATCTTCGGGTTGCTATAATCTCAAAAATTGAACTTTTAAATGAAGAGTTGAGTAATTATAGAGGTAAAATTGTCGAACTCCCAAAATCTGCACAAGATATCATGAATATCCAGCGTGAGCTGGATGTGAATAACAAAATGTATTTATATCTTTTAGAAAAGAAAACGAATACCTTAATCACCAGAGCAGGTATTATTCCGCAAGTGAGAATCATTGAAGAAACCAGATCCCTGGGAGTTGTTAGACCGGATAAAACAAAGATTAAAACAACGGCATTGCTCGCTGGATTAATTCTTGCGCTTGTAATAGCCTTTTTGCGTACATTTTTCTTTGATAAAATTGAAACGGTCAAGGAGTTGTCCGAAATAACAAATCTTAGCCTCATCGGAGGGGTACCTCATGTGTCACAAATGCAGCCTTATTCAATCTCTGTAGATAGTAACCCTAAGTCCCAACTTACTGAAAGTTTTAGGACTATCAGAACGAATCTGTCTTTTTTGGCTGCCGATGTGCAGAAATCAAAAACGATACTCATTTCTTCTTTTTTTCCAGGAGAAGGCAAAACTTTTACATCAGTCAATCTTGCGACGATATTAGCCAGGTCTGACAAGAAAGTTCTTCTGCTGGATTTTGATTTACATAAGCCTAAGATTCATAAAATGTTTCAAATATCCAACGAAATAGGGGTAACGTCGTGCCTTATTGGAAAATCAGGTTTCAATGAAATAATTAGAAATCCGGGAATACAGAATTTGGATATAATCTCTGCAGGTCCAATTGCTCCAAACCCTTCTGAATTAGTACTTAAATTGCAAATCGATCAATTATTTGAACGAGTTAAGAGTGAATACGATTTTGTTATCATCGACACACCTCCATTTGGATTATTGAATGATGCGTTAACCCTTTCTGTACATGCAGATATATTCATGGTTGTAGCTAATACAAAAGTATTACGAAAAAAAGGAGTCAGTTTAATTGAGGAGATATTGGAAAAATTAAACATAAAAGAAAAGGGTATTGTTCTGAATGGTGTCAAACAACGTAGGTTGAATTACTACTATTCAAAATACATATATAAGTACAACTATGGATATTCATATGGATATGGGTATGGCTATGGAAGTACTTATCACGATTCAACTGAGAGCTAAATAAATCAGACATCATAGGTCACTTTGTAAACTTTAATTGTGAAAATTAGGTAAATGTTTTTGCGATTACGGCAATAAAATAAGCGTGTAAGGTATAACCAAAAGACTTGTAATTGATTCTAAATTTAATGAAGGAAGTTGACAAAATTACTACCTTTGACTAATTCATGGTCAGCGCTATGATTAATAACTTTTCTTCATGACTAAGTTATCAACGTTGACAGATATAAAATATGGACACAGTTCAATTTAAATCTTGCAGAAAGTGCATTCTTGATCAGAGAGATGATCCGGATATTTATATTGATTCTAATGGGATTTGCAATCACTGTCATGAGTACTATGAAAAGGCAAGAATTGGATTGATAGGTGGAGTTGAAGCCCAGGAAAAGCTGGATTTGATATTTAAAAGAATTAAAACAGCGAGAAGAGGAAAATATGATTCCATTCTCGGCGTAAGCGGAGGCGTTGATAGTACTTATGTTGCTTGGATCGCAAAAAAGCATGGACTGAACCCACTTTTAGTTCATTTTGATAATGGATGGAATTCCGAGTTGGCAGTCCAAAATATTGAAAACATTGTAACCAATTTAGGTTTTGATTTAATAACTTACGTTGTCGATTGGGATGAATTCAAGGATATTCAATTAGCATATTTTAAAGCAAATGTCGTGGATATTGAAGCGATAACCGATCATGCCATTCTTGCAACCCTTTATAATGTTGCGAAGAAAAATCAAATACATTTTATACTTAGTGGAACCAACATTACCACTGAAGCTATTCTTCCATCGCATTGGGTACATCGTAAGACTGATTGGTTGAATATTAAGGACATTCATAAACAATATGGACAGAAGAAGCTAAGGACTTTCCCATACCTCAGCCACTATAGATTCCTTTATTTTACTCACATTTACAAAATAAATTCTGTTTCACCGTTAAATTACCTCAATTATTCTAAGAACGAGGCTAAGGAAATTATTCAGCGCGAATTAGGATGGAGGGATTACGGGGGAAAACACTACGAATCTATCTTTACTAGGTTTTATCAGGGTTTTATTCTCCCAACTAAATTTGGTATAGACAAAAGAAAAGCGCATTTATCATCGCTGATTTGTAGTGGGCAAATTACGAGAGAAAATGCATTGAAGGAATTGTCTTCTAGTGATTATGATGTGAAAAAAATCGAGGAAGATAAAGAGTTTGTTTTAAAGAAATTAGGGTTTACAGAAAAGGAATTTTCTGACTATCTCAATGCACCTGCGAGATCTCATCTAGAATTTGCCTCTTACGTAAAAACGACATGGAAAAAGCAACCATTAATTTTACGTGTATTAAAACCGTTATACAAGCTTATTAGAAAAAAATAAATGGTTGTTATTATTGACTATGGCGCAGGTAATTCGGGTTCAATCGTGAACATGTTGAAGCGTATTGGTAAGCAAGCAATCGTTACAAGTGATCAAAAAATTATCGACCAAGCTGAAAGGCTAATATTGCCAGGAGTAGGAGCCTTTGATTATGGAATGCAAAACCTTGAGGAAAGGAATTTAATAGAAATCCTGAAAAAAAAAGCATTTATTGACAAGGTGCCTTTTCTAGGAATTTGTCTTGGAATGCAATTAATGACAAAGGGTAGTGAAGAAGGGATTAAATCTGGTCTTTCATGGTTTGATGCTCAGACAATCAAGTTTACCAAACAAGATATTCCATTGCCACTCAAAATACCACACATGGGATGGGCCGAGGTAAAGGTCAAACATCAAAACGAATTGGTCGATTATCACCTTACAGGTCAAAGATTCTACTTTGTTCATTCATATTTTGTTAGAGCAAATAATCAAAGCGACGTAATTTTAACAGCAAATTATGGAAATGAATTCGCTTGTGGTCTGGCAAAAGACAATTTGTTCGCTGTTCAGTTTCACCCGGAAAAAAGTCATAAATTTGGTCAAGAACTTCTTAAACAATTTACCTCATTATAAGCATGCGGAGGATTAGGGTTATTCCAATATTACTGGTAAAAGAAGGGCGACTGGTTAAGACTACTAACTTTTCAAATCCTCGGTATATTGGTGATCCCATTAATACTGTAAAAATATTCAATGAAAAGGGTGTAGATGAAATAGCTCTGATTGATATTTCTGCTGGCCTACAGGGGCAGCAACCAAATTTTTCATTAATTCGAGATATATCGTCAGAAGCTTTTATGCCTTTTAGCTATGGAGGTGGAATTCAGGATTTTGATGCTGCTGCCGAAATATTAAAATCGGGTGTAGAAAAGATAATTGTTAATTCATTGGCATTTAAAAGTAGGGAGACTTTGATTAGGATTGCAAATACCTTCGGATCACAGAGTCTTGTTATCTCCGTGGATATTAGAAAGAATATTTTTGGCAAATATTCTGTTTACTCAAGATCTGGAACAAAAAACGAAAAAATGTCACCGGTCAATTTTGCTAGATCAATGGAAGAGAATGGGGCAGGTGAATTGATTATTCATAACATTGATCGAGAAGGTACATCCAAAGGGTTTGATTTTGATTTGATAGAAAGTATTACAAGTGCAGTGAACATCCCTTGTATTGCACTTGGAGGCGCTTCGGGTCTAAGTGATTTTAGATTGGCCGTCGTAGAAGCCGGAGCATCGGCGGTTGCAGCTGGAAATTTATTTGTTTATAATGGACCGCACAAAGCGGTGTTGATTAATTACCCGTCTGAGGATAAGCTCTATAATGAAATATATTCAAAAATTTAAATTCTTTAATTCCAGGTTAATACAGAATGATTTCTAATTAGTTTGGTAATGACCTGATAAATTTAAAGAAATTATAGCGCCAAGTTTATCAAGTTTAATCGAATAATTACTTTCATCAAATTTCGTTTAAATAGTTGAGAAATGTCTATATTTAATAACTTTACGTATTCGGGTATAAGAAAATCTTGCCTATGAAAATGAGAGTTGGATTCAGTTTGTTTTTTTATATATTAATAAGATCAAGCGTTTTATCTCAGACATGGGACTGGGTTGATAGAGTCAGTGGACCAGGAAATAATTATGTGTTTACAGTTAAAGTGGACACAACGGAAGAGACTATTTATTCTACCGGAAGGGTGAAGTCAACTGGTACCTTTGGTGAAATTTCTAGCCCCCAATCCCCACCTGAATTTGGAGATAGGGATGCCTTTCTCACAAAGCATGATAAGGAAGGCAATTTACTTTGGGTGCGAAGATTTGGGAGTTATTATACAGAGTATGGAACATCAATAGAGATTTATGGAGACCATATCTATCTGATGGGCTACTTTATGGACACGGTGGTTGTTGGTTCTGATACGATAGTCTCAAAAGGCGAACAAGATTTGCTTATCTCTAAATTTGATAAAAATGGTAATATTATTTGGTTGAAGTCTTTTGGTGGGTTAGGTAATGACCAAATTCTTGCAACAGAAATTGATGATGACGGAAATTTATTTTTTGTTGGAGAGTTTGAAGATTCTATTAATTTCGACGGGATCAATCTAGTCAACACAATTAATAGTTTGACGTATCCCAATACAAAGTCTTCATATATTGTTAAATTGGATACAGCCTGTCAGGTGATTTGGGCACTCAAACAACAGTCAACTAGGGATATCAGTCATACCGACATCATTAGCAGGGATGATTTTATTTATGTTACGAGTTATTATAATGGAGTGTGCGAGTTTGCACCTGGTAATACTCTCATTATGAATTCAAGTTTTTGGCAGTCTAGCCTCATGAAAATTAATTCAGACGGAGATTTTGTATGGGTTGAAGGATTTGGGGGCAATTATTCTGATAATATATCTTCTATTGATATTGATGCGAACAATGTGATTTACCTGGGTGGATTGTACAAAGGCACTGCAACATATCAAACTGAAATATTTTCGAGCCCGGCAACATACCTCGATAATGGTATGATTGTAAAGCTTGACACGTCTGGAACAGTTTTGGACTCATATTCTTTTCCCTGCACGTCGTATGGGAAGGTTGAAAGCGTTCACGTTGTTGAAGGCAAACTCTATGCTGCAGCGTATTTTTCTGATTCGCTGTTCATTGATGGAGACACTATAATCGGAAATGGATACTATGATCTGGCACTTTATTGTTTGGATACTTCGCTCAATTTAATTTGGTCATCGTATCAAGGAGGTACATCCTACGATCAATTGAGAAGTATTGACGTTTTTCAAGATCATTCAATTGCAATTGGTGGAAGCATCAAAAATCACATTGATTTTCCAAGTATTTCTTATACGACGATGGTAAATACTTACGATGGAATTATGGGGCTTGTTTATCCTCCTATCGAGGCCAAAGAATTCCACATCGATTCAATTTTATGTGCAGGATCCCCCATAATAGTTTATAATGAGAGTATTGGATTGGTTGATTCTGTTGAGTGGAATTCAGATGGGTTATCAGTTCTTTTTGAAGACAATGACTCAGCAGTATTTACATCAAATATACCGGGGGTATATGAAATTAATATGAAAGTTTCAAATGATGCTGAATCAGATAGTGTCTTAATCGGCTATATTGAATTCATAAGTAATGCTGAGGTGGTTATTTCTTTGGATAGCATTACTATTTGTGCGGGAGATTCAGCGCTTGTATCAGTATCCGGGACATTCGACGATATTCTCTGGAGCACAGGACAAACTAGCAACAGTTTCTATGCACATAATACGGGTTGGTACCTGGTTGAAGGTACGATCCAGAGTTTGTGTCCAAGCTACGATTCAGTCTTTCTCGATGCTGATATACTTTATCCTTCAGTTTCTTTAGGAAGCGACACGCTTCAGGCGTGTGAAGGAGATACAATAGTTCTTAGCGCATCAGGTTCATTTGATGATTTAGTTTGGTCAAACTTATCTACTAATCCATCGATTGACGTTGATGTGGAAGGTTGGTACACCGTTACAGTTAATAATGCTGGACTATGTTTCAATCAGGATTCGGTCAATGTGCTTTTTGATCTAGCGCTTCCGTTAATTGAATTAGAAGCATCAGATACACTTTTTTGTATTGGTGATTTAATTACGATTAGTGCAATAGGCAATTTCGACAATATTGTATGGTTTGATAATTCTGAAGAAAACTCTGTATTAATTTCAAGTACAGGAATTTATTATGCGACTGCAACTACTTTGAATGGGTGTCAAAAAACTGATTCTATTAATGTTACAGCAGTTAATTGTTTAGGGGAAGTAGTTGATGAACTAGTATTCACATCTGTAATTATGAATGGTGAAGTTGTGGCTAAAATAAATTCAACTAATAGTTTTGGACAATATATGATCTGTGATGTCTCGGGGCGGTTGGTACTAAAAGAATCATTTGATGGCTGCGAGATATACATTAAGGATGATTTTTTACCAGGGATATATTTGCTGACAACAAATTCCGGTGAAACAATTAAACTTTTTTTTAAATAAATTGAGCATGAATCGTTCCAATCATTGGGATCTAATTATCTCTCCTCAAAAAAAGTTATTTACTCTTAGACTAAATGAATTAATCTATTACCGCGATTTAATTTTTCTGTTTGTTAAACGTGATTTTATTACGCAATACAAACAAACTATTCTTGGACCCATTTGGATAGTACTTCAGCCACTTTTGACATCTTTTGTTCTTACAATTGTCTTTGGTTATATCGCCAAAATTGAAAGCGGTGCACCAACAATTCTTTTCATGATGGCGGGAGTGACGGTTTGGAATTTTTTTGCTGATTGTGTAACAAAAACTTCCGAAACTTTTATTGCTAATCAGAATTTATTTGGAAAGGTATATTTTCCCAGAATGGTGGTTCCAATAAGTATAATATTAACCAACCAAATTAAGTTTTTTATCCAGTTCGGACTCTTCATTTTGTTCTATTTCTACTTCGTTATTTTTGTGGGTTTAGGCTCCAGCATTGAGTTTTCTCCGCAAATTTTATTGCTCCCTTTTTTAATTTTATTGATGGCAGGTTTGGGCTTAGGTACCGGTTTAATTATTGCATCTCTTACTATTAAATATCGTGATTTAAGGTTTTTAATTCAGTTTGGTATTCAACTTTTAATGTACGCTTCTCCCGTTGTCTATCCTTTAAAAGTTGTACCTGAAAAATATCAATGGATTTTGCTCGCCAATCCAATGACAAGTATAATAGAAACTTTCAAGTACGGTTTTTTTGGTGAAACAGTGGCAATTTTCAGTTGGTTGCATCTGGCTTATACTAGTCTTATTACTCTATTCATTTGCCTCATTGGTGTTTGGTCATTTAATCGGGTAGAGCAGTCATTCATGGATACGATCTAATTTATAACTTTACGTAATGTCCGAAATAATACTTGATGTAGAGGGTGTTTCCAAACAGTATAGACTTGGTCAATCAGGGACTGGGACAATTTCACATGATTTAAACCGATATTGGCATCGTTTACGAGGTAAAGAGGATCCATATTTAAATGTTACTGAAGCAAACGTAAGAGAACAAAAATCTGTAAACCCTTATGTCTGGGCAGTGAAAGATATTTCATTTCAACTGAAGGAAGGTGAGGTAATGGGGGTAGTTGGAAAAAATGGCGCGGGAAAATCTACCTTACTGAAATTGTTATCGCGAATTACAGGACCAACAACCGGTACAATCAGAATGAAAGGAAGAATATCTTCATTGTTAGAGGTGGGCACCGGATTTCATCCTGAATTGACCGGTAGGGAAAACATCTTTCTCAACGGTGCTATCCTTGGAATGAAACGATTTGAAATACAAATGAAGTTGGACGAAATTGTTGCATTTTCAGGTTGTGCAAATTACTTAGATACCCCGGTAAAAAGATATTCTTCCGGAATGATTGTTAGATTAGGATTTGCCGTTGCAGCACACCTGGAATCAGAAATTTTAGTGGTTGATGAAGTTTTGGCCGTTGGAGATCAAGAGTTTCAGAAGAAATGCATAGGCAAAATGCAGGACATTTCAAAAGGAGGAAGAGCAGTTTTATTCGTTAGTCATAATTTGAGTACACTGCTTAATCTTTGTCAGTCTGGTATTTTATTGAAAAATGGTGAATTAGTTTACAAGGGAACCATTCAAGATACCATTGGAAAATATCTTCAAGGTACAAATTTTGAGAAAAACACGAAGTTCGATCTTACGAATTTCACCGAAAGAGAAGGTACTGGTGAATTAAAATTTATATCCATTGAATTTTGTAATCCTAATAATTCTCAAAATACCTTTTTGATTGGAGATAATCTGGAAATGAACATTGAATTAGAAAGTAGGATTTTAAAAAAAGTTCGTTTTGCGATTTATATATATCGGTATGATGAAACGTTATTATCCAATATTGAAAATATGGATAGTGATTTTGAAATAATTCCTTTTGTTGGAAAGAAAAAGTTATCAGTAACTTTTAGAGATATTCGTTTTTATCCTGGTGAATATAAAGTAGGATTGTGGATTGGAGATGCCCTTTCTTCACAACATATTGATTTATTAAGATTTTGTGCTAATTTTTCTGTAGAGGATGGCTCCAACATTGTGAAAAGAAGTTTGCCGCAAAGAAGCGGAGTAATATTTCTGAATCCTGAATGGAAAGAAGTAAAAAAATAACTATGAAATTAAGTAGGTTTTTTAAAAAATCAGAGACGGTTGTTAATATACCATTTGGGAAATATATACTCTTTTACAGCGAAGGCACTTCAATTGTGGAACGTTTTAAGCGAGACGGGCATTACGAGCCTGAGTTTGTGAGTCATTTAGTTCATTCACTGAAATCAATAGATGGTGAAAAAATATTTATTGATATCGGAGCGAACATCGGGATGATTTCTTTAGATTGTCTTAATCAAGTTGAATCGCTTAAAATTTATGCATTTGAGCCAGGCAAACATCAGTTTAACCTGTTCCAAAAAACTATTCAGGAAAATAATTTGTCAGATACAATAAGCTTGAATCCTTTGGCTTTAAGCAACTCAAAAGGATCAGTTGATTTCTACGTCCATTCAACTGAACATGTATCCGGAGACGGATTTGTTGACACCAAACGCGCCGGCAAAACTAAAGTAGTCAAAGTTTTGACTGACACCTTAGATAATTGGTATCATGAAAGTACCCTTTCTAGGTGTGATGTTATTAAAATTGATACTGAAGGAGCAGAGTTTTTTATTCTTCAAGGTGGACGACAGCTGATTGAAAAATTTCGACCAATAATCTACATTGAAATTAATGATAAGAATATCAAGAACTATCCTTTTGAGATTGACGATTTACTGCGTCTATTTAATGAAATTGGTTACAATATCTTTACTCTTAAAAATCAAATTGTAGATTCTGACAATATTTTAAGTTACATTCGTGAAAATGACACATTTATTCTTACTCCAATCAATAAATAGATATTCATGTTGAAGCAAACGGTTAAAACTTTTTTGGATTATATCAATCAAAAAAAAATCACAAAAGAGATACAGAGACGAATTGAAAGTACTAATCTTCTAATTGATGCCAGTGATGCTGAAAAATCAGATTGGGCAGAACGAATAAAATTAGCAAAAACATGCCCGGATACTATTAAAATTGAAGTCATACCTGAAGCAGGAACTCTGGAAGGAGATTATTTGATAATGCACAACGGTTTAAAAATTTTACCACTCAGTTATTATGGTTACCCAATGCTAAAATTATTGCTTGAAAATAAGGGAATCCATGAACCTCAAGAGGAGTACGTATTTCAAGAGGTACTGAAAAGCATCAAATCTGGTAGTACGATGATTGAACTTGGAGCCTACTGGTCTTTTTATTCAATGTGGTTTCAAAAAAAAATAAGTGGTGCTAAAAATTTCATGATTGAACCATGGGAAATAAGCCATGGTATCAAGAATTTTAAAATCAACAAATTAAAGGGAAACTTTTTTCAATATTACGTTGATGAAAAACCAGGTATACACCACGATGGTTCAAAGATTATTTCAATAGACAATTTTATTCACGATCAAAGGATAAATTTTGTTGACATACTGCACAGTGACATTCAGGGAAATGAATTCAAAATGTTGAAGGGAGCTGAAAATTTGATTAATTCAAGAAATGTGGGTTATATTTTTATCTCCACTCATTCAAATGAATTACACAATGCTTGTCACTCCCATCTGAAAAATAAAGGTTACTTAGAATTATGTTCAGCAAATATGGAAGAAACCTATTCATTTGATGGTTTATTAGTCTTTAAGAATCCAGATTACGATGGAATTGAAACAATTGAAATTGCGCATAAAACCAATTAGTTCATTTGAAAAGTAGAGTCAGCATATTAATGCCCAATTATAACAATGGGCCGTACCTTGAAGATTGTTTAAACAGTATTTTTTCTCAATCACTTCAGGAATTTTCTTTAATAATTATTGATGATTTTTCGTCTGATAACAGTGTTGAAATAATTAAAAAATGGAATGATCCACGTATTGTTTTAATTGAAAGGAAAATAAATGGAGGCATTGTGGCAGCTTTAAATGATGGATTAGATGTTGTTCAAACGGAGTATATAATTAGGCATGATGGAGATGATTTAATGCATCCTGAAAGAATCGAAAAACTGGTGAATTATATGGATCTACACCCTGAAATTGGGGTATGCAGTTCTAACATTCAAACCTTTGGCTCATTTACTGAAAAAATTATTTCTGGGGAGCATCCAGAAATGAATAAGGCGAATCTCATTTTTTTGCACAACATTGGTCACGCAGCTTCAATTTTTAGAACTTCAGTTTTTAGTGAGTTAAATGTTAGGTACTCTGATCAATACCCGCTAATGGAAGACTATGATTTGTTTTATCGAATTAAGGATAATGCATTAACCACTTCATTACCAGAGTTCTTGTATTTTTACCGAGTACAAGAACGACACAGCAATCAGCATCAAGTTGAATTGAAGGCTTTGACATTAAAGCAGTTTTATGTACGTGTTTTATCGGACCTTGGGATGGAACCCAATTCACATGATGTTGAGGTTCACTATGAGATTGCTAAAAATGTTCAACTCACCGTTCCATTAAGGAATTATATAAGTCATGTCAATCTTCTTAAAACTCAAAATAAAATTAAAAAAATATTTCCTGAGCAAGAATTGAATCAGTTACTCGAGCATAAGCTAAAGGGAGTTGTTTATCGACTTATTGATCAAAATAGAATAGGTTGGTTGGAGTTGATGTGGTACAGTTTATTATTCAAGACATCATTCATTCGTTACAGAATGGCTAAAAAACTCAAAAGAAAACAATGATAACCATCCGACTAAGTAGAAATTACGAGTTTCCTGATTTTAAACGACAAACACCTAATCAAACTGGAATTTGGAAGAATATTCAAATTGTTGAAGAGAACATATCTGAAGCAGACTTTCTACTAATATTGAATCAGCCAGCTCAGGATATCAATATTAAAATTAACAAGCATGGTAAATGGCTCATCATTCAAGAACCGCCATATGACAGAAATAAATTTTTCAAGTCACATTTTAAATATGCCGACTCTATCATTAGTGGCTTCGAAAATGTTCCGAATAACATTCAAACGCAGGCTGCCCTTCCGTGGCATATCAATAAAACCTATGATGAGCTAAAAGGATTACATTATAATTCTATTGAAAAGGAAAATAAAATTTCTTGGATCACAAGTAATATCAATCTTTATGCGGGTCATCAAGATAGAATTGACTTTATTAAATATCTACAAGAAAAGAATTTTTCATTTGATTTATTCGGGAGGGGCTTTAAGCCCATTGACGATAAATATGATGGTTTAGCCAGATATAAGTATTCAATCGCAGTTGAGAATTTCATAGCAAAAGATTATTGGACAGAAAAGGCTATCGATTGCATGCTTTCCTGGACTATTCCTATTTACTTCGGCTGTCCTAATTTTGAGGATTATTTTCCCCGTGGTTCTTTTATCTCATTGGACATTCGAAATAAAGAAGTGGCTTTGGATAAATTAAATCAAATTTTAATTTCTGATTATTGGGAGAATCATTTGGAGCCTTTGTCACAGGCAAGACAGTTGATACTGGATCAATATCAAATTTATCCAACCGTAAAAAGGATGGTTGATGATTATTTCATACAAAACCCAAGAACTCGAAAAAAAAAATATTACATTCCATTTTCAGGACTTTCATATGTTGATAGGGTAAAGTTGAAACTTAGGAGCGTATTTAAAAAATGAGATATTGTTGCAGTTTATTGGTAAATTAAATAGCACTGGTATTTTGATAATATGGGTAAACGAGCATTGGTAGTATTAACCGTTTCTTTTCCTTTTAAAGGTGAGGAAATAACTTGGAAGGATCATTTGCTTGAACTTACTAAGAAATTTGATTTGGTTATTTTTTTCTCGTTACCGCCAACAACTGATCTGGAAATTGATCCGCCCGAAAATGTAATTTATTTTTCAGAGAAAGGAAATCCTCCAAAAATTAGTTTTAGTATATTGAAACGATTCGTCCGTATTCTAATTTACGAAATTTTGAGGGAAAAGAAATTTTGGCTTTATGTAAAAAAAATAAGGATGTTGTATGCGATGGTTAGGTACGCTTCTCATAGAGCCGACTATCTTAGGCAGGAGTTAAATAAAATTGGTTGTGATTATCAGCTATATTTTCATTCAACATGGTTAAATACCTCAGCTCTCAGCCTTGCCTTTTTAAAAACGGAAAACATAATAGATGGATATACCTTTCGAATTAATGGGTACGATTTTCAAGACGAACGGCAATCCTCAGGTCATGTTTTCTTCAGGCGTTTTATTTTTGATCACTCAACACTTTTGGTAGGTCTTTCTAAATTTTCCATCCAATACATGCAAGCTAAAGGATTCAGTGTTGAAAAAATGTTTTTAAACTATGGTGGTAAGATATCCAAGAGTTTGCAATTGTTGAGATCAAATAATGTTTTTACATGTGTTTCATGTTCAGGATTGATTTCGTTAAAGCGAGTTCATTTGATTGCACAAGCGTTGAGGTTTGTTGATTTCGAATTGAACTGGATTCATTTTGGTGATGGTCCACAACGTCAAGAGATAGAAAAGCTTGCTGACGTATTGCCAAAAAACATTTCAGTTCGTTTGGCAGGTCACGTTGATCAACAAGTAATAGAGCAGTATTATGAAAATAATCAGATTAATTTATTTCTCCACTTGAGTGAAAGTGAAGGATTGTGTATGGCTATTATTGAGGCTCAGAGATACGGAATTCCCGCAATGGCTTGTGGTGTTGGAGGAGTTAAAGATATTATTAATGAGTCAACAGGAATTTTATTACCATTAAATATTTCGCCAGAGGAACTGGCTGTTCGAATTGTGAATTTTAGAAATTCAAAATTGAATACAAATGATTTCAGACAAGCAGTTTATAGTTACTTTCAAGTTCATTTTGATGTTGAAAAGAACACTGCAGAATTCATCAATAAGCTAGAATAGTGATATCCTATTCAAAATTTCGCTTATATTTTAAAATCTTTTTCTCAAAAAAGTGGTAGGATAGCACAGCAATAGCTATCGTTAACAAGATATTTATTGGGAATTTTTGAAACCATACCGTTCCGGTTGGAGCAGTCCTCACAAAAATGCTGTGATATACGTAAATTCCGTATGAAATTTTGCCAATATATCGCAATACAGAAAATTCTAACAACGAAGACAATAATGAATCTTGACCGGTAACTAGCAAAACAACTAATACCATTAGCTATTATAGAATAGTCTGATATTAACAAGAGTCAACCCCCTTCCCCCCCGTATTTTTTTTTTTCCCTTTTCCCCCCCCAAAACCACCCCCCCCCCCCCAAAAAACTGGGGCCCACCCAAAAAAAGTTTTTCCAAACCTTTACCCCCACCCCACCATCGGACAACCCCCCCCCCGCGTTTTGGGGGGAAAAAAAAAACAAAAACACAAAAAAAAAAATTTTTTCCCCAAAATTTTTTTTTTTTCTTTTTTAAAAAAATTTTTTTGGGCTATGGTATAATATTGAAATTCCGGTTGCATAAAAAAAGGTATAAAACTGTAACAAACTTTCAGGCAAATAAAGAGTATTTAGAATTAAAACCAGCGCAATTGAATAGGCAAATATTCTGTTATTCCGAAAAATTGGAAAGGTACAAATTGAATTATAAAAATATGCCGTTAATGCGCCAATTAAAATTGAAGATATAGCCGGAATAAACCATCTTTGGGTATGTGAAAAATCGGTTAGTGCATACAACTTGTTGTTAAATTGAATTGTAAAAAGTGGATAAATAAAATAACTCAATACGCTCATTATTAATAGGATTACTGATAAAATCAGTGCCCCATTTTTTTTCAAAAATGAAACCACCATGGGCCAGATGAGATAAAATTGCTCTTCCAGTGCCAATGACCAAGTTGGTCCTAGCTCTCCAGTATAGTACATTTTAGGAATAAAATTGTACAGATATAAGGCAGAAAATGTAAGGCCGATAAAATTTGGTTTAATGATTTCAAATTTCATCAAGATCAATAACGCCAAAAGTATAAAACTAAAGGTGGCAGCAAACGAAGAAATCTACGTGCAAAGAAATTTCTAAAACTTATCTTTCCTTTTAGTTCTTTTTCTGATAGGAGTATTTTTGTAATTAGAAATCCACTGATTACAAAAAATATAGTTACACCCGTGCCTCCACTTACAAGAGGCACAATCCTTTTGACTGAATATTGACTTAGCTCAAGGTATTCAAATAATCCCAGATGTGTGATCAAAACAAAGATTATTGAGATTCCTCTTAATCCATCAAATCCCTTAATGTATTTGTTGCTCACGTGCATTTTTTCTTCAGATCTTCCTAATAACAAAACAAAACCCATTAGACTGCCTCAAGCACTCCACTTTAAAATACAGTTGTGCCAGCTCTTTTGCTTCGATTTTATTCATCTTTCGTTTGTACCTCAATCCGAAATAAGCGAGTTTTGATTTTAGTTTAAATGTAGTTCTAATTTTCCAAGCAATGAATTTTCTAATCAGTCTAAACGGTATGGGCGATATAATGATGTTCATGTGATAATCAATTCCAAAAGCTGAACCACCGGCTATTTTTTCAAGCTTCATCCCGTTGATTTTAGCGTAATGTTCTAACGCCTTGAATGAAAGATGAGAATATGAAATTTCATGAAAACACTCCATAAAAGCAGAATACCCTACAAAAACCCCGTCTGGTTTTAATACTCTTGCCACTTCTGAAAAGGCTTTACTAACATCTGGTATATGTTCTAATACGGCATCCATTATTGCTACATCAAATGTATTGCTTTCAAATGGTAAATTTTCAGCATCTCCAATAACTGTATGGGCCCCGCCTTCAAAAGGTTCTACTCCTGTCCACTTGCCACCAACTGCTTCTACAAGTGCCTTATTCCTACCGTAACCACATCCAATGTCAACTACTTTTTTACCTGCACAAATATCTTTAAGATCATATACAGATTTATTTATTTGGATTTCACAATCAGGCGCCTGATCACGCAAAGTAAGTTTTCGTACTCCCTGACCTAAGACTGGATTTTTTTTATTGTTTTGTCGGTTCATCTTGTTACGTTCAGGTAGCGTTTGATGTTCTGTTTTTCCACATTAGTTCAATTACGGATATCATTTAAAATAGTTTCTTTAACATGATTGAAGCAAACGCTCTCTTAATTTAGTTTTCCACTTTTTCTGAGTGTGTCAATACAAGCTGCATTGAATATTTCTACGCCAGGTTGATTCAAGTGATGCGCATCATAGAAATGAAATGAATCACTCAGATTTAATATACCATTGAAATTGATATAGTCCAACTCAGTTTTTTTCATTAGATCTTCAAATTCCTCCATGTTTTCATACGATTCATACAAGCCTTTGGTAACTGGTGCCATCATTAAGATAGTTTGAATATTTCTGGATTTCAAAAGGTCTATGATGTCATAGAAGGCGTTTAGTTGATGATTTTTTATTTGCCATGTATTAGTTTTTTGTTTTTTAGGCGTATAATATTTTAACCTTTTCTCAACGTAGCCTCCTGTGATGTACTGGTCTTCATCTGAACTTTGCTGTTCAACAAAATCCTCGTCACCTAATGTGATCTCATTCATATAAGCATACATTAAGGTATTAAATGTCTTAATGTTTCTGGTTTTCAGGGTCATTACCAGTGAATGTATGTCGTTTTTATCATTTGAGATAATGTCAATCGCAGATTCCACTCCGTCCGTGCAAAAAGTTGCCGGATAAATTTCATATATCACCAATTTTGGTTTAAGTAAATCCAAATATCTTTTTAGCAAGAGGTACGTTTGTATTGGTGACTGAGCACTTGAACCTAAATTAAACGATTTGTATCCTGAAGACTCAAAAATACGAACATCAAAACCTCGATATGCATGAGATGAACCTAAAATTAGTAAATCAACCTGGTCTGAAGCCTGAGCCTCTTTAGCCCGAGTATTCATAAATCCATAAGCGCCCTGGATGTATTGTAAATTAGGTTTCAATTTTTGTGGAATAAACTTACCCCATACAAAAATACCTCCAAGATAAACAGTCATTGCAAGCACTGAGAATTTTAATATGTCCAGAATAAATTTCTTCATATTAGAATTGGAAATAGATGAAAGGTGTTTCTTCAGTTGCGGCGTACATAGAAATGATGAATATTATTAGTGAATAGATGATCCATCTCATTCTACGATTTAAGGAAAGATGCAGGTTATCTAACGCATAATCTCCATTTCTGCCGATCCACTCCACAAAAATTAGAGCACAAATCATCACCAAGGTGATCAGCGCACCAATATAATTTTTTATTTGAGGTAATTCAAGCGTCGAAGGAGAGAAAATTTCACTGAAAAAACCAATAACTTGTGTCATGTTTTCAGCCCTGAAAATTATCCAAGCCATAACAGTTAGCGCAAATGTTTTGAGTATTAGTGCAATTTCTTTTGCCCCGGGATATAGTGCGTTTTTTCCAACGATATCCAGGTTTTTTCTGTTTTTGCCCCTTAATAAAAGTGGAAGAAAAAAAAGCGCATTAATCAATCCCCAAAATATGAAAGTCCAATTGGCGCCATGCCAAAAGCCACTCAAGAGAAAAATTATAAAAGTATTTCTGATTGGTTTTGCTTTGCTACCTCCCAATGGAATATAAACATAATCTCTGAACCAAGTTGAAAGCGAAATATGCCATCTTCTCCAAAATTCGGCTATATCTCGCGAAAAGTATGGGAAGGCAAAATTTCGCATCAAATTGTAACCAAATAGTTTGGAGGTTCCTATAGCAATATCAGAGTAACCAGAAAAGTCACCGTAAATTTGAAAAGTGAAAAATAATCCACCAATAATCAGCGTACTTCCATTTAAATCGTCATAATTATTAAAAATTTCATTGGCAAAAACTGCGCAATTATCTGCAATTGCCATCTTTTTGAAAAGACCCCATAAAATTTGACGCAATCCTTGTCTTGCAGAATCGTAATTGAAATGTCGTTTCAGTTTATTTTCAAACTGTGGTAATAAATTTGTTGCCCTTTCAATTGGACCTGCCACCAGTTGAGGAAAAAAACTTACATAAGCAATAAAAGCGAAAAAATCTGTTGATGCTTTAAGATTTTTTCTATACACGTCAATTGTATAACTCATAGTTTGAAATGTATAGAAACTGATACCTACAGGTAATATTATTTTAAGTGTATCAACCTGAATTTCACTACCGAAAAAAGTAAAAGCACTATTTAGATTATCAATAAAAAAATTAAAGTATTTGAAAAACATCAAAAGACCAAGATTGATCACCATACTGGTAATCAAGAGTGATTTTCTTCTTGCAATTCTTTCAGTTTTGTCCATGAACATGGCAATCACGTAATCTACTACTGAGCTGAAAAAAATTAATGTTAAAAATCTCCAATCCCACCAGCCATAAAAGACATAGCTGGAAACAACGATAACCATGTTTTGGGCAGAAGAATTGAATATTCTTCCGAAGAGCCAATAAATCGCGAATACGACAGGTAGAAAAAGGGCAAAATCTAATGAATTAAAAATCATGGTTCATATCTCTTTTACTCATTTCAAGAATTTTGTCAGTGAGCGCCGAGAAGTGAAAATCGGAGATATCAAAGTTGACATTATAGTTATCCATTATGCACGATATTGTTTGCTCCAATTCAGTCTCCAATTCATTCAGTTCAAGATGAAATCCTAATTTCTTTGATTCAAGAAAAGTTGCCACATCTCCATGTTCTCCGACATACACTATTGGGATACGCAGTGCAATCAACTCAATAAATTTTGTGGACAGGAAGTTTTTGTATTTCGTCGGAAAAAAAATTATAGAACCGTCATACTCGTTGAACTTTTCGATTAATTGTTTTTCGGAAATCGGTTCATGAAAACAAATTTTCTCATTTAACATCCATTTATCCACGATTTGTTTATACTGATCATTACTGTTTAAAGCATAGATATCAAAACTGAATTGCTCAAGCCGCTCTTTTGAAAAACCACGGACGGATTTGCAAAGTATTTCTAAAAATTTGTCATATTCCGCATATAGGGTTCCCGCGTAAATAAATTTCAAACCAGTTTTCAATTTGTCATTTTTTCTCGCTGACCTTGAAACAATTGAATTATCCACGCCGTGCGGAATATGGAAGATTTTATTTTGGTGAGCGGGATAAAAATTTTTAAGGTGGTGAACAATTGAATGAGATGGTGAAATTATGTAATCACAATTAAAAACTACATTCTGTTCCAAATTTTTATCATGTGATAATCTTTGAGTTGATAAATTTTTATAGCCGTAACTTTCACCCCAAGTCCACGGATCCCTTAAGTCGCATATCAACTTAAAATCAATTTCTCTTTTCAATTGAGAAACGAATGAGGATAAATAAAACGGGGGTGACGTAACGATTACAAGCTGAATATTGTTTTTGATGATTACTTGACGTACGATATGTTGAGCTTCATGTTGAAGGAACAATGACTTATCAAATATTGTTCCTTTGGATTTTATTAATAGATAATACTGAAATAATTTATACCTGATTCTCTGCAATAAGTTTTCTTGACGTTGAAAAAACCAATCCGGGTAATTGTCTTTTAAATAATACATTTTAAAATTTTGAATATCCGAATCATTTTTGGCGAAATGCACGTTAGATTTTTCAGATGAAATTACATGTACGTCAAATCCTTTATTAAAAAATTCTTGAGCAAATTTATACCATCGCTTTCCCCCAATAGCAGGATTGGGGGGGAAAGTGTAACTTACGATGAGTATTCCTTCTTTCATGCCCGTGTTAAGTTTTATCTAAATTAGATTAATTTTATCTTATAATATGGAAATAATCAACTGTTTTTAAGATAGAATTTGTGAAAAAATAAGTTAGCTATTAATCTTATCCATGGTAATATCACATTTTTAATGCAATATGAAAGAATCAACTAGGCTAAAAAAACTCATGATTGTCGTGGGAACGCGACCAAATTTCATAAAGGTGACGCGGTTTAAAAAAGTAGCAGAAATTGTAGGTGGATTTGAAATTAAAATTGTTCATACCGGTCAGCACCATTCTGAAGATATGTCTGATGTTTTTTTTCGACAGTTTAATTTACAACCCGATTATTTTCTCCACATCAGTTCTGATTCACCATTGATTCAAATTGGTGATATTTTAAGCAAATTAGAAAGTTTTATAAAGGATAAGTTTCAACCTGATATTATAATCACTCCCGGAGATGTGAACTCAACGTTGGCTGTTGCTTTGGTTGCAAATAAAATGGGAATCAAGCTGGCACACTTAGAGGCAGGGTTAAGATCATTTGATAGATTTATGCCAGAAGAAATTAATCGTATTGTTACAGATGAGTTGTCCGACTATTATTTCGTTACAGAGAAAAGTGGAATTGAGAACCTAAAAGCAGAAAATAAACCAGGCGAAAGCTATTTTGTTGGCAATACTATGATAGACACCCTGGTGGAGTTTGAAACAGAAATAGAAAACTCAACAATAAAAAATGTATTGGGCATTCAAGATGAGTATATTTTAATGACTATGCATCGCCCTAATAATGTAGACAAAAAAGAAAATCTTGTCAAGTTATTTGAACTTATTCATTTTCTTTCTGTAAAATATCAAATAATCTTTCCCATTCACCCACGCACAATTAAAAATATTCATCTTTACGGTTTTGGTGAAGTGCTAGAGTCTAATAAAAACCTAATCACGCCAGGTCCCTTGGGATATTTTGAGTTTCAGAATCTAGTAAAGGATGCTAAATGTGTCATTACTGACAGCGGCGGAATTCAAGAAGAAACAACATTCAGAAAGGTGCCTTGCATTACTCTCCGGTCTTCTACCGAAAGACCCATCACAACAGAAATTGGTTCTAATGTTTTAGCGGATTTTAACTTTGAAGCTGTATCAACGCTCATTCACCAAATTGAAACAGGCACATTTAAAAAGTCTACCATACCTGACTTATGGGATGGAAAAGCTACAGAAAGAATCTTTTCTATTCTAAAAGAAAAATGATGTTCTATTTAACTTTCAACGATTCTCCAAGTGGTGTCTATTATAGTCAGGTAATAGAGACAGTGAAGTATCTGAACACTTTAAATCAAGAAAAAGTCAAATTAATTGCAGTAATTCCTGTCAGAAATTTTAACGTCAACAAAAAAATATTACAAAGTTGGTTTCCCGGAATTAGAGTATTGCCTCTCCCTATAAAATTAAAGTACTGGAAAATATACAAGATAATATTAAGGTTAATTCCTGGGATCACGAAGGAGAGAATTATTGCAAGAGGTCCGTTGGCGTGTTCAATTGCTTTGATGTTAAATAATGAGGTGATTTATGATGGAAGGGCTGCGGTGAGTGCTGAACTAGATGAATTTCCAGAGATGGTTCTAGATAAAAATCTAGTAGTTGAAATAAAAAATGCGGAAAGAGCAGCGGTGCTAAATTCAAAATTCAGGATAGCGGTTTCACATAAATTGGTTGATTATTGGAGAGAAAAATTTGGGTATTCTAAAGCAAATCATATTGTGATACCTTGTCTTATATCTGATCATAATGCAATTAATAGCATAGACGTTTCAAGAGAGTGCCTTGGTTTTAATGAAAATGATGTGGTCTTGATTTTTTCAGGTGGAACTGGTGGGTGGCAATCATCAGAATTACTCATGGAGTTTCTTGAAAAGCAACTTTCAAAAGAAAATACAAAACTTCTGTTATTGACTAAAGAAACAACCGAATTTCTTAATCTAAAAAAACAATTTAAAGACAAAGTAGTGATTAAATGGGTAGAACCCGAGGAAGTTTCAGCTTATCTCAAATTGGGTGACTATGGAATTCTGGTTCGCGATCAAATCATCACGAACAAAGTATCATCGCCTGTTAAATTTGCTGAATATTTATCAGCTGGATTGAGCGTGTTGATTACACTGAATCTGGGTGATTACACTGAATTAGTTGAACAAAATAAACTTGGGTACGTAATAGATATTGACGCAGATATCATGCTTGGCCGTGTTGAAACTGAAACAAAGAAAAAAATAAGTGACTTTGCAAAAAGAGAATTTCACCGGAATAAATTCAAGCTTGAGTTTCTCGGTTTGTTTACAAATAAAAAAGCCGAAAATTGAATTTCGGCTTTAAGAATTTTATCTTAATCACATCCTACTAAAACTTCGCCTTAGTCCCTCCCCACTTTCTGTGGCGGCCGTACATCCATGAGTAGTTTGAGCGGTAGAAGCCGCCGCGGGTTCTGATCAGGAAGCTGTATGAAACGGTCATGAACATGTAGTTGTCGCGGTCTGTTGGGTCGCCGCGCAGGTTGCCGGGGTTACCGTAGTTTTGTGCTCCGGGTACGCCGGGCTGGTCAATGTATTGGTTGGCTAAAATGGGTGCCATCGGGTCTGATGACATCAGGGATGGATCAACATAGACATCGTGAATATCATCTAAATAATCTGTAAATACCCAGCTCCACTGGAATTCAAAACCAAAACGATGTTGTCTTTTGTACGTGAAAAAGAATCCTCCGCCAAATGGAACGGATATGACGATTGGAGAATATTTTACGCCTTCAGTCATCAATGGACGGAGTTTGTAATAAGTTTTTTCATCTCCGATTTGATAGGCTCTTGGGCTATGGTAAACGGCGCCAACGCCTGCAAAAAAGTAGGTTTGATAATCTATGCGATAACGTCCGCGGTAACCAACATCAGAGAGGGCAAGGAATTGTGGATATACTTCAAATTTAGCGTTGAGTTCAAAAATATCGTTTCTGAAATTGAGATTGCGTCCTTTGCGGGTGCGCCATTCTGCTTCGTTATCCTCTCCGCGTAAACGACCGTAGGTTATTCCACCCTGTAAAGCATACATAGGGTGAAAACGCCAGTTGATGAAGGGTCCGGTTGCCCAGCGGGTGTCTTTCATCTCAAGATTGTACACAAAGTTTCTGGATTCTTCTCCACCTCCGATATCACCTAAATAATTGGTGACACCTGCGCGCCAGCCAAAGCCAAGGTTGTAGCGCTGCGCAAAGGTAAACTGACTTGCAATTCCAATGAGAAGTAACAGCAGTAATTTTTTCATGTTTCTCTATATTTTTTGCGACTTGTCATTTCTCTTTCAGATCAATTTTTTAGCGTCTGAAAAACAAACATCTTATCACAATCAAGGTTAAGTAGTTTCTATTCTAAACCACTAAAGTACTAAAAAATTGTGATTCGCCAAAAACAAACGGTTCAGCCTGAATTATTACTAACTTGGCAAGCCCTTAAGATGGGGAGGCAGCAGAGGTGTAAAAAAACTTTCTGATGCTTGTAGTTAAAGGGAATTGAATAATAAATAACCATTATCAACGATGAGTCAAAATGCAATAACAAAACTCTTAGGTATAAAATACCCAATCATTCAAGGTGGCATGATCTGGTGTTCAGGACATGAACTGGCATCAGCTGTGAGCAATGCCGGTGGGTTAGGTATCATTGGTTCAGGTTCAATGTATCCTGAAATTTTAGATCAGCATATTCAAAAATGCAAAGCGGCAACCAACAAACCCTTTGCGGTGAATTTGCCTATGATTTATCCTGACATTGACAGGCATGTTGAGCTCATTAAAAAACATCAGGTGCCTATTGTTTTTACTTCTGCAGGAAATCCAAAAACATGGACTGCTCAATTAAAAGCTGAAGGCATAAAAGTAGTGCATGTAATTGCCAGTGTAAAATTTGCATTAAAAGCGCAAGAAGCCGGTGTAGATGCGGTGGTAGCAGAAGGTTTTGAAGCAGGTGGGCATAATGGTGCAGATGAAACAACTACCTTAACTTTGATTCCGGCTGTGCGTCAGGCTCTAAATATTCCGGTGATTGCCGCAGGCGGAATTGCAACCGGGAGAGGCATGTTAGCGGCTATGGTTTTAGGGGCAGATGCTGTTCAAATGGGAAGCCGGTTTGTTGCATCAACAGAATCATCAGCGCATGAAAATTTTAAAAATACCGTGATACAAACACCGGATGGAGGAACGCATCTGACTTTAAAAGAAATTACCCCGGTGCGTTTAATCAAGAATGAATTTTATCAGCGCGTTCAAAAGGCGTATGCTGATGGTGTTTCAATAGATGAATTAAAAGCTTTGCTTGGCAGAGGTCGTGCTAAGAAAGGTATGTTTGAAGGTGATTTAACGGAAGGTGAATTAGAAATTGGGCAGATTTCATCCATCATTCGTGATATTAAACCGGCCGCAAAAATTATTGAAGATATCATGGCAGAATATCATCTTGCACTTGAATCACTCAGCTCACCTAATTATCGTTTTGCATGATCACATTTGAAAGATTTACACTTGAAAACGGATTGAAAGTAATTTTTCACCGGGATGAAACAACCCCTATGGCGGTGGTGAATATTTTGTACAATGTCGGTGCGCGAGATGAGGATCCAAATCGCACCGGGTTTGCACATTTATTCGAGCATCTTATGTTTGGCGGGTCAAAAAATATTGAAAGTTTTGATAATCCTTTGCAGTTGGCCGGTGGTGAATGTAATGCGTTTACCAATAATGATATCACCAATTATTATGATATTCTTCCGGTGCAAAATTTGGAAACTGCTTTTTGGTTAGAAAGTGATCGGATGCTTGAACTTGCGTTTACAGATAAAAGTTTGGAAGTGCAGCGCAACGTGGTAATAGAAGAATTTAAACAGCGTTATTTGAATCAGCCTTACGGCGATGTTTGGTTATTATTTCGTCCGCTTATTTATAAACAGCACCCGTATCAATGGGCAACTATTGGTAAAGAAATCAGCCATATTGAACAAGCGGTAATGGAAGATGTAAAATCTTTCTTCTTTAAATATTACGGACCTGATAATGCAATTTTGGTTGTTGGTGGAAACACAACATTAGATCATGTAAAAGAATTAGCGCAAAAATGGTTTGGTTCTATTCCTGCACGCGGTGACAATAAAAGAAATCTTGCACCTGAGCCTCCTCAGCATGAAGAGCGTGAATTGCGAGTTGAACGTGAAGTGCCGTCTTCAGCAATTTATATGGCGTTCAGAATGGGGCATCGCATGACAAAGGAACATTACTTGGGTGATTTGGCTTCTGATATTTTATCGCGTGGCAAGTCATCAAGATTATATCATGCGCTCATTGCAGAGAAAAAATTATTTTCATCTATATCAGCTTATATTTCCGGTGGGTGGGAAGATGGATTATTCCTTGTTTCAGGTAATATGAATGAAGGAATAAGTTTTGAAACAGCAAAAGAAGAAATCTGGAATCAGTTGATGATGATGGCAGATGAAAAAATAGAAGCAAATGAACTCATCAAAGTGAAAAATAAATTCAAAACCAGCAAAGTATTTTCTGAGCAAAGTTTGATGAACCGCGTGATGAATATTGCATTTTTTGAATTACTTGGCAAGGCAGAACTGGTCAATGATGAGCTGAATAAGTATGATGCCATCACGGCAGATGAAATACAGCATTTTTGTAAATCTGTTTTCCGCAAAGAAAATTTATCCACCTTAATGATTACAGCCAAAAAATGAACCGTAATACAGCACCTGAAATTGTAAAGGCAAAACAGTTAGATCTGGTATTGCCACAAGAAATAAAACTTGAAAATGATGTCACGCTTTTTTGGATGAAAGAGGTGAAAGATGAATCAGTCAAATTAGAAATTGAGTGGTACGCCGGCACCAAATATCAGACAAAAAAATTAGTAGCAGGTTTTACCAATAAATTATTGCTGAGTGGTAATGCAACTAAGTCGGCGCGCACTATTTCAGAAGAAATTGATTTTTACGGCGGCTTTGTTCAAGATGAGGCAGACAAAGATCATGCAGCTATCAGCATTTATGGTTTGCGTGAAAATATCAGCGCTATTTTTCGTGTTTTTTCTGATGCGTTTTTGTCTTGTGAATTCCCGCAAAAAGAGTTTGATGAAGAATTAAATATTGCTTTGTCAAGATTTAAAATTGATTCTGAAAAAGTAAAATTTTTATGTCAGCGCAAATTCAATGCTTGTCTTTTTGGTACAGATAATCCATACGGGCAAGCAGCTGAATTATCAGATTTCAATGCCTTGACAAGAGAAGATTTACTTGCCTTTTATACGTCGTTTTACCTCAATGCAAAACCGGTACTGTTTTTAGTCGGTGATGTAGATGAAAAATTCATTGATGAAATTCGTGCTTGGACTTCACATTTGGGAAAAACAAAACCCGTGTATGAAAAAAAACCTGCACACTCAGTAACAGGAAGAACCTATGTTGAGAAGAAAGATGCAATACAATCAGCTATTCGAATCGGGCGCATTGCAGTGAATAAAAAACATGAAGATTATTTTGGTTTGCAGGTGCTGGACACCATTCTCGGTGGATATTTTGGTTCACGGCTCATGGCCAATATTCGTGAAGATAAAGGATACACCTATGGTATTGGTTCAGCCGTTGCGGTATTAGAAGATCAGGCCTACTTTTTTGTTTCAACTGAAGTGGCAAAAGAAGTGACAGAGGCAACTATTCATGAAATTTATGTGGAATTAGATAGACTGAAAAATGAGCCGATTCCTGCTGATGAATTGGAACGAGTAAAAAATTATATGCTCGGTGAATTTCTTCGTCAGTCAGACGGTGCGGCAGCTATGATGGACAGCTTTAAAAATATCTGGTTCAATGAACTGAATGTTTCGTATTACAATGATTTCATTCAGGCTATTCATAAAATTACGTCAGATGATCTGATGAATCTTGCCAAAAAATATTTTGACCGTGCTCACATGGTAGAGGTTGTGGCAGGGTGAAAAAGGGTGTGTTTTTCTTGTTGTTAATGTAGGCGCAGGTCGCGACCTGCGCCTACATTAACAACCGTAACGTAAAAAATCATTGGTATAAATTTGATTTAAATCGCAAACAATTCATCACCATTTCAACTTATTCTCCCAGGCAATAATTGCTTTGCGCCTCTTGATTTATGTCACTATTTGAAAATCAATTTCACTTTTTCTTCCAATTCTTCTTAGGATCAAGGTAAGTATTAAGAACAGCCCACACAACTATAACATCAGCTTTTTCATCAACTGTGAAATGAATCATGGCGGGGAACTTTTTTAGCGGTAGACACCTTACATTTTCATATCGGGTCTGGTAAAAGGGATTTTCTGAATTGCCGAAAAGAACTTTTTTACTTCAGCATGGTATTTTTTTCCAAGTCCTTTTTGTTTTGAATTGTAATAATTAATCTCTTGCTGTATATCTGCTAACGCAGCAGGGTCAATTTTAAATTCCATCAAAATTGTCTTTTACATCTTTCCAGTTCACCGGCTTTTTGTTTTTTTTAATGCGCTCTTGAACTAGGTTTTTATGTTCCTGTGGAATATCGTAATCGTTAGAGATTTCGTATTTAATTTTTAATGCTCCAAGAAATGCTTTAATGGCATCCAACCTGTTGTTGTCAAGTTGATCTGAGGTAATTGTGATTGTAGCCATGGTTATTGAAATTGATACATTAAATATATGAAAAAATACTCAAACCTCCCGTTGTTAATGTAGGCGCACGTCGCGACCTGCGCCTACATTGACAACCGTAACGTAAAAAATCATTGGTATAAATTTGATTTAAATCGCAAACAATTCATCACCCTTTCAACTTATTCTCCCAGGCAATAATTGCTTTGCGCACGTTTCCATGTGTTTGCAATAAACGGTTTGCGGTTTCATAGTCAATATGTAATTCATCCATCAACATGCGTGTTCCCCGATCAACCAATTTATTATTGCTGAGTTGCATATCCACCATGCGGTTTCCTTTAACACGGCCAAGACCAATCATCAGGCTGGTAGAAATCATGTTGAGGACTAATTTTTGTGCGGTGCCTGATTTCATGCGAGTTGATCCGGTGACAAATTCGGGACCTACAACAGGTACCATGGCATATTCTGCTACGCGACTTAATTCACTGCCCGGATTACACGTGATGGCACCGGTCAAAATTCCTTTTTCACGAGCAGTTTCAATGGCTCCGCACACATAAGGCGTGCTGCCTGAAGCCGCAATACCTACCAGGCAATCATTTTCTGAAATTTTATGTTCCTGTAAATCTTTCCAGCCTTGTTGCCTGTCATCTTCAGCAAATTCAACGGCTTTGCGTATGGCTTGATCTCCGCCGGCAATTATGCCAATAACCAATCCATGCGGAACACCAAATGTGGGTGGACATTCAGATGCATCAACAATTCCAAGGCGTCCGCTGGTGCCTGCTCCTATATAAAAAAGTCGTCCTCCGGTTTTCATCCTTTGTAATGCCATCACAACAAAGCGTTCTATGTCCGGCAATATTTTTTCAACAGCCAACGGAACCGTTTTATCTTCTCGGTTAATATTGGTCAAAAGCTCGCCAATACTCAGTTTTTCTAAATTTTTATACGATGATTCTGATTCCGTAATTCGTTTTTCAGGTGGTTTCATGTTGAAATCAGGGATTGATTTTCGTTAACTTTTCTTGCTTTTCGTGTTATACCGCAACAGTGTCCGGCTTTTTTTCAGATATTTGTGTATTACACTGCAATTAACGAATGTATCAGAATTCAATGTCTTATTGCTTTGGTGACATTGAAATTTTGCAACACAACAATGTTAAGATGTTGATTTGTAATGAGTAAAAATAAAATGAACCTTTTTAGTTGAACAAGGTATAATAGATTAAATGCAACGGTTTTTACTGCTTATATTGCTATTGGTGTCAGGGCTTGTGAAGGCGCAGGATCCCATGATTCATTTTTATGCTATTGTAAATGATGATGACCTTGGAAAAAAATTAGCCGGAGCAACAATTGAAATTCTTCAAGACGGGAGAGCATTTGAAACAACCACAACAGCTTCCAATGGTAAGTGCCCGATTGTTGATCTTCCTATCAATCATACCTACACAATTTATATTAAAAAAGAAGGATTTGTTACAAAGCAGGTATACATTGATGCGACCTACAAATACCCTGAAGATTTGCCAAAAGATCTTTACAGAGATATGGAAGTGTCTATCTTCAAAAAGGTAGACGGGGTTGATTTTGCTTTTTTAGAAACCACGCCCATGGCTAAGTTTACCATAGATGAAGCCGGATATGTCAATCATGATCCGTCCTATTCCAATGAGATGCTCAAGAGAATTGAAGCTCTGAAGAAACAAATGGAACAACAACGCCTTGAAAACGAAAAGAAAGAGGCAGAAGAGAAAAAGCGTCAAGAAGATTATGCAGCCTACATGAAGGCAGGGAATGACGCGATGACAACAGAGAAATATGACATCGCCATCACGCAATTTGAGTCAGCCCTGCGCGTAATTCCGGGTGATCCAACAGCACAAGCAAAATTAGATGAAGCCAAAAAGAAAAAAGCAGACAAAGAGAAAGCAGATGCGGATGCCAAAGCGTATGCGGCAAAATTAGAGCAAGCAAAAATTGCCTACACGGGCAAAAAATATGAAGAGGCTCTTGCCTTGTATAAAGAATGTCTTGCAATTAAACCAACCGATACTTACGTTCAAGGTCAGATTGCACTGATTGAGCAAGAACTCAACAAACAAAAAGAGCAAGCTGATCAATTCAACAAATTGGTGGCTGAAGGTGATGTCGCCATGAATTCAAAATTGTATGACGATGCAATTACCAAGTATACTGCAGCACTCGCAATTAAAGCGGACCCTGCAGTACAAGCTAAATTAGATCAGGCTAAAAAACTCAAACTTGAAAAAGAGCAGGCTGAGGCTAAAGAAAAAGAATTAGAAGCCAAATATCAAACCCTCATGAAAGAGGCTGATGCTGCTTTCAATACACAAAATTATACTGTTGCCAGACAAAAATATACTGAAGCTTTAGGTGTTAAACAAGGCGATCCTACAGCAACTGCACAAATTGCTAAAATTGATGAAATCCTCAAAAAACAACAAGAAGAAAAAGATGCTGCGCAAAAATTAGAAGCAGATTATAAAAAATTAATGACCGAAGGAGAAACCTTCATCACACAAAAAAATTGGGCCAGTGCAAAACAAAAATTTGAGGCCGCATTGGTACTCAAACCAAATGATCCAACCGCATTGGCTAAAATTGATATCTGTAATAAAGAATTGGAAAAACAAAGTCTGGAAACTCAGAAGAATGAAGAATATAACCGATACATGACCGAGGCAAAAGCCCTCTTTGATCAGAAAAAATATCTTGAAGCAAAACAAAAATATCAGCAAGCCAGTGATGTGAAACCTGATCAGGCTGATCCAAAAAATCAAATCATTGCCATTGATAAAATTCTGGCAGATCAGCAGAAAGCTGAGCAACTTGAAAAAGATTATCAAGCCTTCATGAAAGAAGGAGATGATTTGAAAAACATCAAAGATTATACGGCAGCCATTGACAGGTATACTAAGGCATTGGCGTTGAAACCAGGTGATTCGGCGGCTACGCAAAAAATCAACGACATTAAAAAAATTCAGGAAGAAGAGCAAAAACAGGCGCAGCTTGAACAGCAGTATAAAGATTACATGGCAAAGGCTGATCAATACTTCAATGCAAAAGATTATACCAATGCAAAAATGTACTATCAAAAAGCGTATGAGCTAAAACAAGACCCTGCCATACAAACAAAAATTAAAGAGATTGATGACCTGATTTCAAAAACGCAGAATGAGCAACAACTGCAAGCAAAATATGATGCCGCAATCAAAGAAGCTGATGCACTTTATAAAGCCGGGAATTTAGAAGCAGCGCTTGCTAAGTATGAAGAGGCAAGCGCAATTAAAAGTTCTGAAACCTATCCGCAACAAAAAATTTCTGAGATAAAACAAAAATTGCAAACGCAGAAAGAACAGGCAGAGAAAGAACAGCAGTTTAAAGATTTTGTTGCTGCCGGTGATGCAGCGTATAATTCAAAAGACTACCAAAAGGCATTGGCAAGTTATCAGGAAGCGATTAAGATCAAACCTGATCCTTCCATTTCACAAAAAATTGGGCAGTTGAATACATTGATTTCTCAACAGAGTGAACAAGAACAGCAAGAGCAACGATACAAATCAAAAATTGGAGAGGCTGATGCGGCGTTTACTGCTAAGTCATGGGAATCGGCCAGAGAATTATATCGTGAAGCGTTGATGATTAAGCCAAATGATACTTACGCAACTAATCAGATTACTGAGATTGAAAAACAAATGAAGCTTGAAACTGATGCTGAGGTAGAAGCCAATTATCAGAAAATTGTTCAGAAAGCAGACAATTTGAAAAAAGAAGATCGCTTGGATGAAGCACTCGTTTATTATAATAATGCCTTGAATCTTAAAGCATATGACCCGTATCCAAAACAGATGATTGATGAGATTAACCGCATCAAAACAGAAAGACAAAACTCGCAACAAGAGCAACAGAAATTAGAGAATGAATATAACGCGCTGATCAAAGAGGCAGACATTGCATTCAATTCTCAAAACTGGACAGTAGCACTGGCAAAATATAAAGAAGCATTATTGAAAAAACCGGGCGAACCATATCCACAAGGACGCATCTCTGAGATCAATACAAAAATGAATGAACAGAATCAGGTTCAACAGCAAGACACCGAATACAACAATTATATTTCTCAGGCAGATGCACTCTTCAATCAAGGTAAATATCTTGAATCAATTCCGGTGTATCAGCAAGCATTAGGTGTAAAGCCAAATGATGCGTATGCAACCAATCAGATTCAAGAGGCGGAACGCAGAGAAAAAGAAAAATCAGTTGATGAAGCTGAACAGGAATATCAAAAAATTCTTACCGCAGCTCAAAAGAAATTTGATGAAGGTGATTACCTAAAAGCACTTGATTATTATAAACGCGCCCTCACCATGAAGCCCGGTGATACTTACGTGCAGAAACGCATTGCAGAAATAAATCAATTGCTGGATAACCAAAAATCACAAAGTGAATTTGATAAATATGTTTTACAAGCCAATACGTATTTTGAAAAATCTCAATGGAAAGAAGCAAAAGAATATTACCTAAAAGCGCTCGATATTAAAGATGATAAATACTGCCGTGATCAAATTGCCATCATTGATAAAAATCAGCAGCAACAATCAACAACTGAAATTGAAGCAGAATATCAAAAAATTATCAAAAAAGCAGATGAGTATTTTGCTGCAAAAAATTACACCAAGGCAAAATCATTATACGAACGTGCGCTTTCATTGAAGCCGTCTGATCCGTATCCAAAAGTGAAATTAGATGAATTGGTTTGTCTGATAGATCCAAAACGTTGCGTGCAAGATTCTAATCCACTGCCTGATTATGGTGATCCGGTAAATACAACTGAAGTAGATATTGAAGCACAATTGCTTGAGGCTGAAGATCAGCGACAATTCATGGTGAATCAAAAAGTAGAGCAACAACGCGTTTCTGCTGAAGATGAAAACACTGCTAATTCCGATATTCAAACCAATGAATCATTTGAAACTACCAACGAAGCAAACAAAATTAACCAGGATTTGGAAGAAAAGGAATGGAGTGCTGAAGTACACAGAACCGAGGCTAATCTGGAAGTAATTGATATGCAAATCACCTTGGAAGAAGAAGAATATGATTGGGGAAGAACCAATGAAAATGATATGCATCTCACCAATCAGGGCGTAACTAATATGAATATTGAAATTGAAGAGCGCAATGATGAAGATGATCATCCAAGAGAAGAATACCTCGCTGATGTTGAACGAATAAAAGTTGAAAACGAATACGAAGAACGCAGCAATACCAATGATCAAACTAATGAAGTGCATGAAGGAACAGATTACGTTGAGGTAATGCAAATTGAAAACATCACCAACGATCCGAACAATGATGTTGAGCGAAAAAATACAGAGGTGTATGTTGAAGATTTGAACGTAGTGCTCATCAATGAAAATAATCAAAACAGTTGGAGCCAGGAAGATGAAGTAATGGACGTTAAAGAAAATACTGAAGTTCTCATTGACGAACGCATTGCTGAAAATGTAAATAATGATATTCCTAGAGAAGAGTCTGCTGAAGAGCTTAGTGATTATACTGTTGATAAAGAAAATTCTGACCGCAACATTGCGGACGATCAGTATGATGAAACCTTTGAGTCAAAAACCTATGAAGAAAAAATGTCTATTGATATTGAACAGAACAATATGGATAATGACATCCCTCGTCAAGAGACAGAAGAAAAAGTTGAAGATACCGAATTGCTAATTGAAGAAAATACCAGTGATAATTCCAATGATCAAAATAATGTGGTGAACACTTCAGATGATAAATTAGATGATTTGGAAATTGTGATTGAAGAACAAAACGCAGGCAATGATCAACCACGACAAGACTACGAAGAGAATGTGGTTGAAATTGATCTTGAATTGCAAGATTACAAAGACAATCTTTCAGAACTGAATGAAGATAATAGCCACATCACCAAAGACAATACGGAAACACTCACTGATCAAAAAGCTAATTTTGATACTCAGGCAGATAATAAAGCTACCATGAATTCTGATGAAACCAATGATGCAGTGGAAGATATTGTAGAAGAAAATAAAACCATCTCTGATGGCAATAATGAAGAGGTGGCGGTTACTGAAGATTATATTGAAGAAGTAAAACACGAAGAGACTGTAAAAGATAATCCACCTATGAAAAATGAATTGGGTGAGAAATATCCTGAAGGGGTAACTGAAGAAGTATTTGCCATTAATGATGAAAATGGATTATTGTCTAAATACATCGTCCGCCGCATTGTAGTAATTAACGGAACCGGTTATAACTATGAAAAAGTACAAACCCGTTACGGAACTATCACCTATTCTCGCGATGGACAACCGATTTCTGAATACCAATGGCAAGATGAAACAGAGGCCGCAACGCTGAATAGAAATTAATTGCCTTGGTTGTAAGGCACGAGCAAGATGCTCGCGCCAGCGGGTCTTTGGTATCGTAGAATTCTCGCGCCAGCAGGATGGTTGGTAAAAAGTACAAGCAAGATGCTCGCGCCGGCGGAATTGTCGTTTGGCAAATTCCTTGTAACTTTGCTGCCTGCCGCAGTTTTTTACGCGGTCAGATGTTATACCATGAAATATTTTTCTTTATACTTTATTGTTGGTTTGTTGGCCTGGTCATGTTCCGGAAATCAGGCGGAACAAAAAAATACATCCAGCGGGCAAGATAGCACACAGCGTTTAGAGTTCTATGGCAATACGCAGGGCACCACTTTTTCTGTCATCTGCAATGATAAAATTGACATTACAACTGCTGAAATTGAGGAAATACTGCATCAGTTTGATCTTGCATTAAGTGCCTATATTCCTAATTCTGTTTTGACACAACTCAATGAAGCGTCTGCAGGTGAATTCACGTATGTTGATTCGTTCGGGTACTTTAACCGGTGTTATCTTTTGTCAAAAGAAATGTGGCAAATTTCAGAACGCAGTTTTGACCCAACGGTTTATCCTTTGGTTGACGGATGGGGATTCATGAAAAACGTTGAATTTGTTCCTGATTCGGCTACGGTTGATTCACTGCGTGCCTTAGTAGGTTTTTCTGATGGGGTGAATTTTACGTTCATGACAAAAAATGATACCGCCGGAAATGTATTGCCGCTGTCAAAAATTATAAAACACAACAGCAGGGCAAAATTAGATTTTAATGCAATAGCGCAAGGTCTTGCGGTTGATGTGATAGCAGAAGAACTAGAACGGCGCGGTGCAAAAAATTATTTTGTAGAGATAGGTGGGGAAATCAGAGTGAAAGGACTCAATTCAGATGGTGTTTTGTGGCGTGTTGCCATTGATAAACCAATTGAAAATTCCACAGCAGAAAACAGAGAATTTCAAGATATTATTCAGGTGAACAATCGCAGCGTAGCTACTTCTGGATCATACAGAAAATTCTATGAGAAAGATGGTATAAAATATTCGCACACCATTGATCCATTCACCGGTTATCCGGTTCAACATACCTTATTGAGTGCAACGGTGGTGGCTGATGATTGTGGTACAGCTGATGCACTTGCTACTGCTTTTATGGTGATGGGAACCGAAAAAGCAATTCGTTTTCTTGAAAATAATCACACCCTCAAGTTGGATGTGTATCTCATTTTTACCAATGACAAAGGCCGCACTGAAACTTATATGACCAAAGGAATGGCAGAGATGGTGACAGAATAAATGTCAGTACGCATGATGAAAAACATTCACAGATAATGAATTGTGTTCATTGTTGACAGGTAATAATCTTGTAGTAAAATTCGGATTATTAAACCAACATTTTAACGGGTGATTCAAGATATTCTTTAAAAGTTTGCAAAAAGGCTGAACCCGTTGCTCCATCAACCACGCGATGGTCACAAGACAAGGTCACTTTCATTACATTGCCGGCAACAACCTGTCCGTTTTTTACAACCGGTGTTTGTTTGATTCCGCCAATGGCAAGTATGCATGAATCCGGTGGATTTACAATTGCAGTAAATTCTTCAATGCCAAACATACCGAGATTGGAAATCGTAAACGTGTTTCCTTCCCAATCTTGCGGTTGAAGTTTTTTATCTTTTGCTTTTTGAGCAAACACACGCACTTCATCACCAATTTGAGCAAGTCCTTTGCTATCAGCAAATCGTACAACAGGTACCAGCAAACCATCAGGCACAGCAACTGCTACGCCAATATGAATATGATTGTTATAGCGAATACGATCACCCAACCACGATGAATTTACTTTTGGATTTTGTCTCAAAGCCATGGCAACCGCTTTAATCACCATGTCATTAAATGAAATTTTTACCTGATCATTATTGATTTGTTTGCGCGCCGCAATTGCATTATCCATGTCAATTTCCATGGTAAGATAAAAATGTGGTGCGCTGAATTTACTTTCTGAAAGACGTTGAGCAATCACTTTGCGCATTTGAGAAACAGGTTCTTCTGTAAAAGATTCTGTTCCGGTTGCAGCAGCGTAAATTGGCTGAATACTTTTATGACCGCCGGCCTGCGGTTTATAATTCTCAATATCTTTTTTTGTAATGCGATTATTTTCACCGCTTCCATTTACTTGAGCAAGGTCAATTCCTTTTTCTTCAGCAATTTTTTTTGCAAGAGGAGATGCAAAAATTCTTCCGTTGCCGGATTGTATTGTACTAACCGGCTGACTAACGACAACAGGTTGCGTCACTGTCACAGGTACGGTTTGCGTAAGAGTTTCCGTTTTAACAGGACTTGGATCTGGTTTTGTTGATGCGGCAATAGGTTCTGATTCACCTGCAGAAGCAAGTAGTGCAGCAAAATCTTCTCCTGCTTTTCCAATTATTGCAAGCACGCTATTTACCGGTGCGGCTTTTCCTTTTTCAACTCCAATGTGAAGCAGCACACCATCATAGAATGATTCAAATTCCATGGTTGCTTTGTCAGTTTCAATTTCTGCAAGCAGTTCACCTGACTTCACAGGGTCACCAATTTTTTTATGCCATGCCGCAACAACTCCCTCGGTCATGGTATCAGATAGTTTTGGCATGCGAACAATTTCAGCCATAATTTTTTTGGATAAGGGTTAAGCTAAATATTCTTTTACGTAAGGATAATCATCCTGTTTATAGACATCTTTGTATAATTCTTCTGCCGGTGGTAGAGGTGATTCTTCAGCAAAACGAATTGAGTCATCAACTTCATTTTTTACCCAAGCATCAATGTCTTCAATTTCTTTTTCTGTGAGAAAATTATTTTCACGAATAATGCGCAAACAATGTTCAATCGGATCTTGTTCTTGCCATTCTGCCACTTCTTCTTTTGAGCGATATTTTTGAGGATCAGACATGGAATGTCCTTTGTAGCGGTATGTGCGAATGTCAAGTAGCGTAGGGCCATCACCTCTGCGGGCGCGTTCTGCCGCCAATTCAATTGCTTCATGTACGGCTTCTGGTCTCATGCCATCAACAGCAAATGAAGGCATTTCGTAAGACAAACCAATTTTAGACATGTCTAGCACATTTGTGGTGCGTTCCACGGCTGTGCCCATAGCGTAATTATTATTTTCAATGATAAAAATTACAGGCAGTTTCCAGAGCATGGCCATGTTGAAAGTTTCATGCAAAGCACCTTGTCTTGCCGCGCCATCACCAAATGAACAGAAGCATACATTTTGTGTTCCGTTATATTTTTCTGCAAAGGCAATTCCGGCACCCATAGGTATTTGAGCCCCAACAATTCCATGTCCTCCGTAAAATCCTTTAGACACGTCAAAGAAGTGCATGGATCCGCCTTTTCCTTTAGAGCAGCCGGTAATTTTTCCGTAAAGTTCTGCCGCTAATACGCGTGGATCAGTACCTAAGGCAATTGGATGCCCATGATCACGATAAGCGGTTATGTGTTTATCTCCCGTTTTACATGCAGAGGCTGTTCCTACTGCTACTGCCTCTTGCCCGATGTATAAGTGCAGGAATCCACCAAATTTTTGCTGAATATAAAGTTGTGAGCAGCGCTCTTCAAACTTGCGAATGAGTTGCATGTCACGATACCACTTTACATAAGTCTCTTTTGAAAACTTGGTTGCTCCGCTTTTACGGGCAGTTTTCCCTGTCTTGTCTGCTGTTTTAGTTGCCATAATTCCTTTAGCTGTCTCTAAGACGTACAAATATAATTCAATATTTTGTCAGTTGTTGTACTGAACTGCTTTCTACGTATTCTACCTCACCTTGTTTCACTTGTAAAACAAACATTTGAGATAGTTTTTATTTTTTGGCGTAACCTTTGATTGCCAAAGTCATTATATTGTACCCATGTTAACCGCATTGAAATATCTTGTTATTGCTTTGTTTTGCCTGATTTTTGACGGCTTGCTGCGGGCTCAGCATATCGGCAGAATTAATTTTACAGAAATCAAACAAAATATTGAAAATCCAACGTCTGAATATTATTATCCATCCCTGCAACAACGTGTTATAAATCATGATACCACCTTGGTGTACAAGCATTACAAACATTTGTATTATGGTTGTGTGTTTCAAGATTTTTATCATCCGTACGGAAATAGCCATGCCAAAAAAGATTTTTTAGATACGTATGAAGTTGGGCAGTATGATTCAGCCATTGTGAAGGGCAAGGCAGTTCTGCAAGAAAATCCGGTAGACATTGAAGTGACCTTGAAGTTGATTTTGGCCTATTTAGAGTCAGGTGATACTGCATCTGCTAAATTATATGGCAGACATTATTTTGCCTTTTTAGATGTGATTTACGCCAGTGGTGATGGCTTAACGCAGGAATCTGCCTACGTGGTTATCAGTGTTGATGATGAGTATCGGATTGTAGGTGACTTGGGCTTAAATGTGAAACAGCAAGAACTAATGAATGGATGTGATTTGTTGATTTTTGTAAAACGTGGACAGAGAAAATTCAGGAAAAAACCTATCCGCGAATTATATTTTAACGTGCAAATGCCTTTGATGAGTTTGTCTAAATCTTTTAAAGATACTGATTTGCCTGATCCGGATAATGATTCGGATGATGATGATGAATAGTACCCTTCCTTGTATTTACTTTTTCAAAAAGCCTGAGTTAAAATTCAGAGGCAATAAATCAGCGCAAGAATTAATTTGAAAAATGGTTCCGTTTTTTGCAATGAGTAATAATTCAATTGGATTTTTTTGTCTCTGTTCAGCCTCAAGCAATGTTTGTCTGCAAAGGCCGCACGGAGGAACCGGTTGCCCCAAATCCTGATCAGCATAAATAGCTAAGCAGGTTATCTTGTCTTCAGGATAATTTGAAATGCAATGTGACAGTACATTGCGCTCAGCACATATTCCAACAGGGTAAGATGCATTCTCAACATTAGTGCCTTTCACTACTTTGCCACTTTTTAGTAATGCGATAGCTGTAACATGAAAGTTAGAATAAGGCGCATACGCATTGGCGGCCATGTCCTTTGCAAGCTGAATAATTGCTTGTTGATCTTCAGAAAAATCTTTAGGGGTATCTGAAATTTTATACGAAATGTGAATTTGCTTTTCAGTTTTCATGCAGATGCTTCTACGATGAACCTCTTTAATTTGTTGCCGTAGAATAGAAAGATTGATGTTATGACCGATTTTTCTTTTACATTTGTTAATCTGTGAGTAATCCAGCTAAATACAATGAAGAAGCCATTCTGCAAGGTTTTCAACCTATTTCTCTCAAAGAAATGGATGCAGTTAAACTCATGAACCGGACCGATACAAAATTTGTGTTGAGTCGCTCCTTTTTTAATTCTATCTTACCTCAACTGGCAGATTCATATCGGGTTTTAGAAATTGAAGGAAAAAAATTATCCAGTTATCGTACCTTATATTATGATACTGAGAGATTCCAACTTTTTCTGGATCATCACAATGGACGAGGCAACCGATTTAAAGTGCGCATCAGAAATTATGTTGAGTCCAATCTTTTTTATCTTGAAATAAAAAATAAATTCAAAGGACGAACTGATAAGAGAAGAACTAAGGTGAAAGATTTTGAACTTGAACTCTCAGAAAATTCTATTGCATACATCAATAAGGTCATTGGACGTGAAGTGAGTCTGGTACCGAAACTATGGAACTCTTTTCAACGTATCACCTTAGTGAATACAAAAGAAATTGAGCGATTGACACTTGATTTGAATCTTACTTTTGAATGGAAAGATAATAAACGTGTATTTGATAATATTGTGGTGGCCGAATTGAAGCAAGAGAATGTAAATAGAAATAGTTTGTTCTACACCCTGATGAAAAATAACGGCGTGAGACCAAACAGCATGAGTAAATATTGCGTAGGCGGTATTACGCTCAACCCTCAACTAAAGGCGAATAATTTTAAAGATAAACTTCTACTAATTGACAAACTCCAATAAACTATGGAACCAAAAACCTCGGGCGATTTATTTGATGTATTATTTGATTCAGAAGATATGCTGAAATTACTTTTCAGATTCGGTATCAACTTCTTGTTCATCACCATCCTCATCCGTTATATTTATTACCGCAAAACATCAAATAAAGATTATCTGTTTACCTACTATTCTATCTCCATCGTTTCATTCATGATTTGTTTTGCGTTGAAGAAATTGGAGATCAATACCGGAATGGGCTTAGGGCTTTTTGCAATTTTTGGTATAATACGATACCGCACAGACACGGTGCGCATCCGTGAAATGTCGTATCTTTTTATTGCTATCGGATTATCTGTAATCAATGCGCTGGCCGGTAAACAAATCAGTTTAGGTGAATTGTTATTTATCAACATCTCAGTTACCCTGGTGGTGCTTGGTTTAGAATATTGGTGGTTGATGAGACAAGAGGCGGTAAAATCTATCGTGTATGAAAAAATTGAAAACATCAAACCTGAAAATTATCAAGCCTTGTTGGATGATCTTCAAGCACGCACCGGACTAAAAATCAAACGTGCAGAAATAGGTAAAATTGATTTTCTGAAAGATACTGCTCAAGTTAAAATTTACTATATGCCGCATGAGCAAACAGAGGCATTTTCAACTGATCATGAAGATTAGAAAATAAACTATCATTCCAAGACGAGCAGTACCACACTGCTCGTTTTTGTTTTCAGAATATAGGTTCCGGCAGGTAAAATAATTGGGTATGTAGTTTCTTCAGGTAATATCGTTTTTACTTTGCGCCCATCCGTTGAGAAAATTTCAACCGGTTCATTTGCCAAATATCCACTCAAATTAAATCCATTACTATTCGCCGGATTAGGATATACCTGAAATTGCTGTTGTTCTTCGTTCAATTGCAGATGGTCTAAAGTGATCATAATTTCAGTGGTGTCAGCGCGATCACAGTACGTTGCTATCAGCGTTACAGTATAAGTTCCGTATGCACCAAAATCATGAACCGGATTTTCAAGAGAGGAATTATTACCATCACCAAAATCCCACGCATATTCCATGGCATGCTCGCTCAAATTGGTGAAATTTATTTCAGTGCCTGAAAGGGTGTAATCAAAATCAGCAAGAGGTTGGGTAAAATCAAGAGAAATGGAGTCAACATCATGTAAAACATGGTGAGCTACACTTTGCAAATAGGCTGCTTGTGTACCGGTGATACTTACCGGATAATAGGTATTGCCATTGGGGTCAACACCAAAAATAGTTTCATAAAAAATGCAAGCAGCTAAATAGGTTCCATAGGTAGAAGGGTGGCTGCCATCACCGGAATATAAACTTGCAAATGGCACCACAGCCGCAATATCATTATTGATATGTTCAAACGCAATACCTATAGGCGCAAGCATACCGCTGTTATCATCAGCCATGTATTCGTATGCGTTATAGAGACGTTGATTCATTTCAGTAAACGTGTCAATGGAATCCCATTGATCGTCACCAAACTGGCGACCCCAGGTATCAAAGAACAGCGGAATGGCGCAAGGGTTAGCGCTGCGTATAGAATCACAAAGAATTGTAGCAAAAGGCAGAACATCAGTTGTCACTTGTGTCCAAGGAAATGACGGGAGCTGACTCTGTTCTTGCAACACAACATAATCCCAAGTATTGGATGAAATTTTTGAGAGAGAAGTAGCGTTGGTACTATGCAATTCAAAGGTGTATCCACCCGGTGCATTCTCATCTTTTACCAAGGTGTTTCCGTCAGCGTTAGCTAAACTTGAAACCATGGATGGCAAATCATTGGTGGCAGTATAACTATTGCCAATAAAGCAAACTTTTTTTGTGATTTGGGCTGATGCCGCAATTGAAACAAAAAGACTCAGTGATAAAAATGTGCGTAGCATGAATGATTATTTTTTTTCAGAGACGCAAGTTTCTATTTTACGTTGCTTTTCTTTTATTAAGAAATTAGGGGAGGGTTGGAATGCTAAAAAAGGGGGGGGGATAAGAATACATTTATTTTAAATCTGCAAGCACAGGGGGGTGAGATGTTAGCTCTTTTAACTAATGGTTTACTGTAGTCCGAATCTGTACCCAACGCCGAACTTAACGTAGATGTTGGGAATTATTACACCAAAATTTATACCGCTAGAATAGGTCTCAAAAAAAATGACTTCGCCAATGGCAAAGTCATTTAAAATATAGATTTTTTTTCCGATTGGAACTTCCAATCCATAGCCTAATAATATTTCATTTGCATGATTAATCTCCTTGTAGCCTTGCGGGCTCTTATAGGGAAAAGAAGCATGTTTCATAATTCCTTGAAAATAAAAATTCACCCTATTAGTTTCACCGTGTGGAAAATACTTGTAGTTGACTTGAAATTCAATTCCGGAAAATTTCCCGCCGCTATACTCGAAAGCATTCCAAAGTCCTGTACCAATCCCAAAAGTTATTTTACTTTTTGCACCAAAACTGTACGTAAATGTAGGGGTGATACATAACGAACTCAGTGAAGCAGAACTGTTCAATTCAATTCCAAATTTTGGACGCAATGAGTCTTGTTGATTTGATGCCCAGACCATTCTAGAAGCTATTAAAACTAATATAAAAAATGTAGTTCTCATCTATTGGATTTTGGATTTTCTATATCATGATCATCTTTTCACTTACTATATAATTGTGTTGGAAAGATATCTTTTCAGAACATACCAAATATAGCATAATTCGTTAATAATCGAGCAGTGGAATGAATTGGTGTTTATATATATCGGTATTTTGCCGTGTTTTTATCTCCATGCTTCTCAATTAATGCATTTTCAGTGGCATACTTCAAATCACGACTTGCTGTTGCTGATGAGATTTCTCTGAAATTTTTCAAATATTCTTTTCGAGTAAAGAAGTGATTTTTCACTATTGATTTGAATAAATTAATCCTATCAATATTTGTCAAGCTGATGTTCCGAGTATTCAATAAGTCTTGAAGTGATTCAAAAATAATCTCAAGTATAAATTCTACGAATACAGTGGATTCTCCTGTGTTGTCAGCCTTTTCAAGTGATTTGTAATACTTTTTTTGCCGCTCTTTTATTAATGCCTCAATGGGTAAATATTCAAAAACAGGATAGACATCTTTCAAAATCAGTGTTTGCCACAATCTCCCCATTCTTCCATTTCCATCAATAAATGGATGAATAAATTCCATTTCATAGTGGAATACACAACTTTTAATTAAAATTATTTCATTGTCATTTTTTAAATAGTTAAACAAATTATTCATTAATGGTTTCAACATTGTACTAGGGGGGGCAATGTGTGCAACATGTGAGCCCTTCACAATACCAACCGATTTACTTCTAAGTTTGCCTGCAGATTCAATGAGTCCTTTCATCAATATTGCGTGAGCTTTGCGGAATGAATCAAACTTGTATGGATTAAATTTGTCCAGATTATCATACACTCTAATAGTATTTTTTACTTCCTGAATATCTTTCTGAGGACCAATTACTTTTTTGTTTTCAATTAGTGCGGTTATCTGTTCGATGGTTAATGTGTTTCCTTCAATTTCAAGAGACGAATGAATAGTTAGAATTCTGTTTTTCTTCCTGAGTTCGAGTGGTGGTTTGGCTAAATGTGCAGCGTTCACCTCACCAATTTTCTCAGAAATTAAAGCAACTAATTTTAAAATCTTTCCGCTTATCCTATAAGGTGGCTTCATGCTATTTATGATAGTATCATTTGATACTATCAAAGATAATCTTTTTATTCAAAATCTATTTATCCAGTTGGATTGAATGCTTGGTTGTTCTCCAAAAAGATTCAAATCAACCTGTAATGAATGGGTAAAGAATTTCTATTATTTCAAAAGTATAGTTGCCATTGAATCTCTCAGTAATTCTTTCACCTGGGTTTTTGAAAAATTACAAATGAAAATACCTACAACACAAACTCAATAGTCACCTTCCCTTCATGGAATTCAGGGAAATGATATCCTTTTTCAAAAGTCAATCCGGTAAGAATTCTGTTCTTGGCTTTTATCATACTGGGCGTGCTGATAATGGTTGATTCTTCTTTGATCAAGGTGCATGCAGAGACTTTTCCGTCCATGTTTACTGAAATGGAGAATACCATGATACCGGCTTGCGTACCTTTCATGGTGTATTCTATTCCGGTTTCAATTTTACGACCGTCACTGATAATGTCTCCGGTGATCTGTGTATAGCCGACTGCTGAAAAAAGGACGAATAAAAAGACGATGATTGGTTTCATGTTTGTAAAGGTAGTTTTTTTTCCAGAGCGTTAGGCGTTAGGGCATGGGGGGTAGGGAATAGGTTTTGGGGCATAGGGCATAGGTAAAAATAAAATGATGCAGGGGCGAATTGCATTCGCCTTAACGTACAACATGAAAAACATAGTAACACATTGCATTCTCACTAAGGTAAATTAGAAATATTTTGAAGGACCTGATCGTTCGTATTGATAATTTTATCTTTGTCTATGCAGTTTGCAGATTTATTTTCAGATTATTCGGCAGCAACGATTTTACTATTGGCCGGGTTTTCTTTTTTGGCAGGATTTATTGATTCTATAGTTGGAGGTGGAGGATTAATTCAGTTGCCGGCGCTGTTAATCAATCTGCCTCAAACTCCTTTACTAGCGATTTTCGGAACAAATAAAATTGGTTCTCTGGCAGGAACATCCATCGCGGCAGTTTCCTATTCGCGCAAAGTAAAATTTGATTTCAGACTCTTGTTTGTAATTTCTTTTTTTGCTTTTGTATCGGCTTATTTTGGTGCAAAAATTGTCAGCCATATTTCTGTTGATGCCCTAAAGCCAATCATCTTATTCATTCTGATTGCTATTGCTGTTTTTACCTTGATTAAAAAAGATTTAGGTGCTGTCTCTACTAAATCACTATCCCGGAATAAAAAAATTATCTACGGTTCAATTGCAGCGTGCGTGATTGGTTTTTATGATGGCTTTTTTGGACCGGGAACAGGCAGCTTTTTTGTTCTGGCTTTTGTTTTGATTCTTGGTTTTGAATTTCTTCAGGCAACTGCCTATACTAAAATTGTAAATTGTGCCACCAATGTTTCAGCATTATTTGTTTTTATCCGTGAAGGAAATTACATTCTTGAATTAGCTATTCTTGTAGGTTTTTTCAATATCATAGGTAGTTTTATCGGCAGCCACTTGGCCATAAAAAAAGGCAATGGTTTTATCCGGATAATTTTTTTGGTGATTGTAATCTTAATGATTGGCAGATATAGTTTTGATATCTTTTTGAAGTAGGCTCAGGTCGCGCCTGTAGGCTCAGGTCGCTCTTGTAGGCTCAGGTCGCTCACGTAGGCTCAGGTCGCGACCTGAGCCTACAAGAGGCGCAATTTTTTTAATCCGCAGATTTTTATTCAAGCCTTTATTGTTTTACTAACCGAACCACGGCGGTGTTTTCATCAGATTGAATCACCAAGAAATATATTCCAGCCGGTTCAGTAATGTTAATGTTTAAAATATTTGCATTGCTGAATTCTGACGATTGAATTATTCTTCCGGTCAAATCGGTTACTGAGATTTTTACTGATTGAAAGTTTTCTCCTAGATTGATAAAGAAATTTCCGTCTGTTGGATTTGGATAAACATCAAATTGGCTTCCAAAAACTTCATCAGAAAGTCCACTGAAATCCATGTTTATGCAAGCAGTTGTATCAACACAACCATTTTCAGATAATTGAACGGCATAGTTACCACTCACTGTTGCGGTGTAGGTTGATCCCGTTTCTCCCGCAAGCATAGCATATGCGTTGTCGCAATCTAACCATTGGTAAGTGGCCGCTGTATTGTTAGCTATGATAATTGTTCCAACCGTAGTGGTTGTTAAATCAGATACATTATTTATTGTAAGATCAAGCGTTACAAGACTGTCGCAACCATTTGCAGCACCGCCAATAATATTGAATGTTGCCGTATTGTTGTCTGAGGTATAGGTGTTCCCATCAATCCAGGTGAACGTGTTGCACGCCGTCTGAACGTCAGTTCCTGTTGAAGAATTTATAATAGTTAAATCCAGTGTAACTATACTATCACAGCCGCCAACTGAACCGCCAACAATATTGAAGGTTGCGGTATTATTGTCAGATGTATACGTGTTGCCATCAATCCATGTCAATGAGTTACATGCAGTTTGTGTATCTGTTGCTGTTACAGTTGAAGTGCTGCCAATAAAATAATATGAAAAATCCTGCCCGGTATAAAAAAGTGGTGCACCAAATGATGCGGGTAACGGATTAGCGAACGTATGGGAGATATACCAAACACCGGCTGTTGACGCACCGGTATACGAAAGACTTGCTACAGATTCAAATACCGCCATGAAGTAATAGGTGCCGGCAGGTAACACTGCATCCGGAACATCCACAATATTGGTGCCCGCTACAACGGTTCCTGATCCTTGTGTTAACAAATTACCGGGATTACCTGCTGCATCATCATACACTGCTACTTTAAAATTCTGACCAGAATTAATAGAAAGAAATCCAAGTTCAATTAAGTTGAATGAACTTGTCAACGTAATTGCAGATCCTAGTAAATAGTTTGGTGTATGACTGCTGGTAGAGCCTAAATAGTAGTCAATGCCTGCATTCTGCGTGCACTGTCCGTAAGAAAATGCTGATAAAGTTGAAATAGCAAAAATTGGTATAAGTTTTTTCATAAAAAAAAGGATTTAAGCTAATATACGAAAGTTCTGGTTCACGTCAAGCGCTGAGAAGAGAAGAAACAAAGGGGAAAGAGTCAAAATGTTCACACTCCGACTTCACGCTAAATGGTTTATCCTTTATAGCTGAAACCTTATTTCTCTCCAACCTTGATGGGCTGATTTGGATGCAAGGCTTCATGAATGATAAAAAAGGTTTTATCAATGGATTCATACTCGCCATCCGGAGAAGGACCAGGTGCTGGTGCTAATGCAATGAATCCATCTTGATCAATGAGGTAATAAGCCGGTACTGATGCCACTCTAAATTTATTGAGTAAGGCTTCATCATTTCCAACATAAATAATATCCCAGTTTAAATCAGGATTTGCTTTCATGAACGCATCAAAGCCCTCTCGGGTGTCATCAGTACACACACTGAGAAAAGCAATATCTTCATCATATTTTTTCTTTAGCTCAGCTATGATTTTTAGTTCGGCCAATGAGCGCTCATTCCATGTTTCAAAAAAAGTGAAGTAAACAAATTTGCCGCGATATTTATCCCAAGTTATGATTTCTCCATTTGTTCCGCTAAGTGAAATATGCGGTGCAGGAAATCCTTGCTCAATACTTGTCAGATAGTTTGTGATATTTTTTGCAACCACTGCGCTGTGAGGGAATGCGGCATACTTTGAAACTGAATCAAGTATGGTGAGAATGTTCATTCTGAAATCGGTCTCTTTATAAAATGCCTTGCCTAATTTTTCAATCATCATCAGTTCGCGCAATTCAGGGTTGGCTAAAAATAAATCTCCTTTAAGGGCTTTCATCAGTTGGGTAGGACTAGAATTTGCAAGCGAGAGAAAAATTGCATTTTCAACATCCGGCACATAGTTTGAAAACTCTTCATAAAAAAACCGTTTGACAAATTGCATGTATTGATCATTCTCATAGTAAACCGGAAACGGATGAATATAATTGAGAAAAATATTGATACGAGATTCACCTTTGGTATTGAATGCCTGATCCATTTCAGCAATATTGTAACGCACGTAAGTAAGAAAGTAAACGTCTTCTATGTTTTTATATGCCTCAGCTGCGTAGGTTTTAAACGTGTCAAGATATTCATGAAAATTTGCCGGATTGATGCTGTCTGCGTAATAAGCCACGTAAGTATCAAACCAGTTATTGTATTGAATAATGCGATAATTAATGTCAGTTGAATCTAATCCGAAAAAGAATAAATCTGCCTCCTTAGTTTGAAATCCATCTGCCTGATTTGGTATTTCTGAAAAATACACATCATACGTAGTTTGAGGTGCAAGGTAAAACTCAGTTTCTGTTTTGTCACAATGTAGAATTGCTTTAATGGTAGTTTTGTTTTTTACCGGAATATGAAACAAACTGTCATCAGAACTCACGATGCATTCTCCAAGTTTGATCCGTGTCATGGTAATATAATCTTGGTAAGTGTAGAGGATCATTTTTTTTCCCACAAAACCCGGTGCGTATCCTGTAACCTCATAGAGTGGTTGCTGTCCGTTCATTGATAAAACAGACATCAAACTAAGTATGATCAGGATATTTTTCATGTACTAATACTAAAAAATAATGTTGAGAATCTTTGCTTTATGCTATAACCAACAGCTCAGGCTTGGTTACAAATTTGCTGATGTCTCCGTTGTTCTTTTTTATTTCACGCACAATGGTAGAATTTACGGCATGCCATTCAGGATCACTGATAAGAAATACAGTTTCTATTCCTGACATGTCTTTATTCATTTGTGCAATGGATTTTTCTAGTTCAAAATCAGTGGTGTTTCTCAACCCTCTAATCAAATACTGCGCCTTTTTTTTCTGACAGAATTCAATGGTTAATCCGGCATACGTTTCAATGCTCACTTGTGGCATGTCGTTAAACAAGCTATTGAGGTGCTCCAATCTGCTTTCAGTAGTGAAAAAATATTTTTTAGTAGAATTAACACCCATTCCAATGATTACTTGATCAAAAAAAACGGCAAATCGTCTCACCAAGGCTTCATGTCCTTTGGTAAAGGGGTCAAAAGAACCGGGGAATACTGCTATCCTGCTCATAGAACAAAGGTAAAGGATATTCAGGTTGATTCAAAGAATGAAAACTGAACTCCTCCATAATTACGCATTTCTTTGAATTGGGTTATGTTTTCAAATGAATTCTCCCGTCCGTGTTCAATAATTAGTAAGCCATCAGGATTCAGGAGTTGTTTTTCAAATACCATGGCGGCAATGAGCTGCTGTCCTTGCATAGCAAAAGGAGGATCAGCAAAAATGATATCGTACTTGTTTGATTCATGCTTCAAAAATTCAAATGCATCTCCTTTATGGATGTGCCAGTTTTTTTCATTCAACTCAGCTCTCATTTTATTGAGAAACTTCACTGACACGGTATGATTGTCAACACTGGTAACGTTTAATGCACCGCGTGAGATACATTCAAGAGCAATGCTTCCGGTACCTGAAAATAAATCAAGTACCTTACAAGTTTCAAAATCAAATTGGTTATTGAGGATATTAAAGAGAGCAGATTTTGCAAAATCAGTAGTAGGCCTCGAAGGAAAATTGCGCGGCGGGCTGAAGCGTCTCCCTTTGTATTTACCGCTGATTACACGCACAATAGTTGTTTTGCTAAAATGAAATGTTGTCCGTTTTCTGCTTGGTCTGATATGGTTACCGGTGATTTGAAGAAGCTACTGAATTCATTCAAATCTTTCCAATTAGTTTCAACACCATAAACGTGAATCTTTGCCGCTTCTGCTTCAATCCCTTTTTGTTCCATCACAAATAACATGTGGTAAACAATATCACTTAAGGCTCCAAAATCAAACCGGTTAAAAAATTCCAATTTGTTTTTTGACGTGATAAACATCCAGAAAAAATCTTGTTGCACGTAAACATGAATGCGCGGGTGGAAAGCGGGTTGGTCAAAAATTCCTTTCAACATCACCGTTGCCGGATGAAGAACTCGCACACGTGGAAATTTCATCACTAAAGATGTTTTTAACCATAGCGGAATTTCAAAAATATTTACAATATCTAATTCCGGTAAGCGATTGTAATCTAGATTTTCATGCGGTGCTGAATAATTCAAGGAAAAAATTTCAGCCGGTTTTGACACGTTGAAAATTCCGGTAGGAATTAAGGTACTTCTTTTTGTGCCTGCGGTTGTAACAATGTCTTCGTATGCGTGTTTGAAAAATGGATCACTGAATACAAGGTCAGTTTCTGCACGTTCATATTTATTCAAGGGAAAATAGCGGTATTCAGCAATTTTTTTTGATGCTCTTTCAACAGCTGCTGCATGCACTTCAGTTGAGGTGACATGCATACACAAAACATGCTTGTACGCAAGTGCTGAATTAAAACTCATGAATTATTTAGACCAGTTATCGCGCAGGTGATTGTCGTATAGATCACCTATTTGATAAACTTTCAGGCTATCCATTGGGTGAATCATTTGAATCTGCAAGGTTGGTACTTTGAAATCTCCTTTGCTTACTGAACCTGTATCTAATTTTACTAAGATGTTAGTATGTGGAACATAGCGCAAAGAGTCAGGGTGAAAATCTAATGAAGCTTCAAATTTATTCCGGTTTGCAATATATTTTTGATCATAGAAAATAGCGTCAAGCACCGGACGATAAACAGTATCTCTTGAGAAGTCAATCAAGTCAGCCGGAGGATTTGGGCTGTTTGCAAGCGCATTTGCCTCTTGATCTGTCATCAATTTATCTGCCGGGCGATTATCCCCATAGATATACGCAATTTCTTCAGTAGTTAAACGTCTTTCTGGCAATTTACCAACGTTAGGCACAGTCATTTTTTTACCATTTTTTACAAACCAAATCAAGGTATCTAAGTTGCTGGTGTATTTTTTATAGAATTCTTTGTACGCTGATTCAGCGGCTTTAATATCCAGCATGCGTGCTTTGATATCGGTGTCAATCATATTATAACGGGCAATATAATCAACATCTTTTTTAATCACATAATAATCCTGATAAAGTAAATAGGCGCTGGCAATTCCCATAATACCCATCACAATAAAACCAATCAAGTTATTGAGTACGCCAAACAAATACAAGTACCAAATAATACTTCCCACAATAAAAAACAACGCTCCATAAAGGAAAAGTGAATCTTGCTTCACAACAAGAATGTCTCCGTTATTGAGTTCATGCTCAACAGGTATCATAGCCATTCTCAATAAAAGAATACCGGATACAAAGAAAATTGTTGGCCAAAGAAAACGGCTGATTTGGTATTTTACGTTGTCTATGCTTTCGAAGATACTCATTACTGTTCAGTTTATAGGTGATAACTCAGTTGACAAAGCTACAATTTTTTATAATTAGGCGTGTGTCCGCAGAATATATTTTTTATACGATTCAATCAACGGTTAATACCGGGGCTAAGATCAAGATGGTGCTTTGATGCATGAATTCTGGCTTCAGCTTATGTTAATAAAAATCAAACTACATTTACATCGTGTCAGACAGACCCAGCAAATCAACTTTTATACAGGCTTTTCATGAGAAGTTGGGCTTTTCTCCAACTCATGATCAGGAGATGGCTATTCATGACCTCACAGATTATGTCATGAACCGTGAAGAACTTGAACTTTTCATTTTAAGCGGATACGCCGGTACCGGAAAAACCAGTTTGGTTGCCGCATTAGTGAACACCTTGCACATTTTTCATGTAAAAACTGTTTTACTTGCACCTACCGGTCGCGCGGCTAAGGTATTGTCCGGCTATAGTAATCAAAAAGCAAGTACCATTCATAGGCATATTTATTATTCCAATGAATCAGATGAACAGGGAGGGTTTTATCTTTCCAAAAACCGGAACAAAGATACCTTGTTTATCATTGATGAAGCTTCAATGATTGCTATTGATTCAGGTATTCAGGGTGACAATCACTTTACCCCACGCAATTTGCTGGATGATTTGATTGAATTTGTTTACTCTGCTGAAAATTGTAAACTTGTTTTTGTGGGTGATCATGGTCAGTTGCCTCCGGTGGGTATGGAAGCTAGTCCGGCTTTAGATGCAAATTATCTCAAATCAAATTATTCAATGCCTGTTAAAACTGCTAAACTTGATGAAATTGTTAGACAGAAAAAACAATCAGGTATACTTGATATTGCAACAAAACTGAGAGAATTTACTCAAGAACTTCCTTTGCTACCTCATAATAATAAAGATGCCCGCAGTATTACCGGTATGGAACTACAGGAAGAATTGGAGAGCTGCATTGCAAAATATGGTAGCGATGAAGTGATGGTTGTAACGCGTTCAAACAAACGTGCTAACCTTTTCAATGAACAAATTCGCCGCAGAATTTTATGGCAAGAAGAAGATTTAAATGCCGGTGATGTGATCATGGCGGTGAAGAATAATTATTTCTGGTTAGAACCAAAATCACCTGCCGGATTTATAGCCAACGGTGAACTTCTAGAAATCACAAAAGTTATTCGCCGTGAAGAACAATATGGCTTCAGGTTTGCTGATGTCAACGTGCGATTTATTGATTATCCTGAGATGCCTTCTGTTGACTTAAAAATTATTCTGGATGCCATTGGCGTTGAAGCCCCATCGTTAACTCGCGATCAACAAAAAACATTGTTTTATAATATCGTGCAGCAAGAATATCCGTATGAAATGAACAAACGCGTGCGCAATAGAAAAATGGTAACCAATCCACACTTTCAGGCTTTGCAAGTAAAATTTGGTTATGCAGTGACGTGCCACAAAGCACAAGGTGGACAATGGTCAGCCGTATTTGTTGATCATGGATATTTTGTTGAAGATATGTGGAATATTGAATATATGAGATGGTTGTACACTGCCGTCACCAGGGCAAGCTTACAGTTGTATCTTGTCAATTTTGATAGAGGATTTGTGGGTACAAATGAATGAGTATAGAGTGGCTTTCACTTTTTGGTAAAATCTTTTCCATAAATTCTGCAGTGTAGATGTGGATACGCGATTAATCGCGTATCCACATCTACACTGCAGACAGCACCACAGTTCACAACACACAGCACTACAACACATGAGACCGCAAATACTGCTTAATTGTTGTCAGGTGCTGACTTTGAAGATGTTTATTTAATCATGTGCAGACTTACAAATTCTCTTTATTACCGGAATTAACAAGTGTTTAGTACTGAACAAAGCAAAAGATTCTTGTCTATTATTTTTAAGAATCGTGTTCAATTTGCTGAAAATCGTGTACATTTCTCATAAATTAAATCGGTATGATACTGCAAACGATTGTTTTAAGCATCTTCTTTTGTTCGGGAAATCTTCTTTCATCATCTGATCCTTTTATTGAAAAAAGTAAATCAATTATTGCAGAAAAAGATCTTGATGGCGATGGTGTCTTATGTCAAATGGAATGCGCGGATGAACTTTTGAAAAATTTTAAATTGATTGATACGAATGATGATCTTTTTTTAAATGAAGATGAGATTGCCATTTATTTGAAAAATAGAGAAGCGAAAAAATGAAAAAGTTTTTGCACGTACTGATAATTATTTTTCTTCCTCAAATTGGGTTTGGTCAATTATTTCCAAACGGTGATTTTGAACTAGGTAGTGGTGCAGGCTGTGCATGTGCCACCAGCTTTACATGCAATAATGATGCAGGTAGGGTAGTAGACGGAACTCATCCGGTGTACGCTGTAGGTAATCAGGGATGTGTAACCATGCCAACCAACTATTGTAATAGTTTGGGCGCTCACAGTGGCAGTGGATACATGTATTTTTATGCAGGGGCAGATAATTTCAGACATAGCACGGCAATCAATTTTGTAGGTGGAGAAGAAATTTGTCTTTCAGTTTGGTATTGCGGGCCACAAGGTTCAGGGCCTCCGGGTCAAAATACAGCTAACTCACATTTTTCATTTGGTATTGATGGTGTACAAGTAGGGCCTGACGTACTGGTGCCTACCAATACACCATGGACACAACATACATTAACCGTCACCATGACAGCAGGTGCACATACATTTTATATTCTTTCAGGAGGTGCTGCGCAATATTCAATTTGGTTTGATGATTTTGAAGCTGACCTATGTTCATCACCCTGTGATGGTTCATGGACAGTGCCAACCCCGGTTTGTTCTGATGATGCCGATATAAATCTTGCAGCATTGATAACCGGCGATGCCGGCGGAACATGGTCAGGCACCGGAGTAACAGGGAACATGTTTGATCCGTCTGTGGGTACACAAAGCATCACGTATACAGCGCCATGCGGAAGCGCAGTAACGCAAACTATAACCGTTACCACGGCAGGAAACGCAGCATGGAATCCACCTGCGACTCTATGTTCTAACGCTGCTGATGTTGATTTGACAAGTTTGATTACCGGAACATCTGGTGGAACTTGGAGCGGAATAGGGGTAAGTGGTAATCTTTTTGATCCATCTGCCGGAACACAATCAATTACCTATACTGTTGGAACTGCACCTTGTCAAGATGTCTCGACAGAAATCATAACAGTAACTCCATCCTCTGATCCAGCATGGACAAGCCCTGGCACAATTTGTGAATCTTCAGGCAGCATTAATCTTGATGCCACTATCAGTGGCACTGCAGGAGGAATTTGGAGTGGTTCCGGTGTAACAGGTTCAACATTTGATCCCACAGGATTGAGTGGTGCAATTGCAATGACATATACTGTGGGTACAGCACCTTGCATTGGAACTCTTCCCCAAAATATTACGGTGATTTCTGATGTTGATCCTTCATGGAATGTTCCCCTTAGTTTGTGTACCGGCTCACCAACTGTTGATTTGTCAACCTATATCACCGGAACACCCGGCGGTACTTGGTCTGGTACTGGTATTAGTGGAACAAATTTTGATCCTGCAATGGGTACGCAAACTATAACATATACCGTTGGTGCTGCACCATGCATTGAAACATCTTCACAAACTATCAACGTAACTCCTGGTTTAAGTTCTGCCTGGACAAGTCCCGGAACTATTTGCGCCAATGGAGGCATCATCAATTTAACTCCTTTAATCACCGGTGATGCCGGAGGAACTTGGTCAGGCACGGGAGTGACAGGAACAAATTTTGATCCATCCGCATTGAGCGGTCCTATTTCAATTACATACTCAGTTGGTCTTGCACCTTGTGTCAGTACAACAACGCAAGATATTACAGTGAGTGCAGATGTAAACCCGGCATGGACGGTTCCAACCAATTTATGTAACACTGCAGCGCCTGTTGATCTCACAACTTTTATCACAGGAACAACCGGAGGAACTTGGTCGGGTACCGGAATTTCCGGAAGTACATTCAATCCTTCATCCGGAAGTCAAAGCATCACGTATTCGGTTGGCACAGTACCTTGTCAAGAAACGCTCACGCTTACAATCAATGTTGACAACGCACCTGATCCATCTTGGAGCACAGTTACAGTTTGTCAATTTGGTCCTGATGTTAATTTGAATAGTTTGATAAGTGGAACACCCGGTGGAACATGGAGTGGAACCGGAGTGAGCGGTTCAGTTTTTGATCCTTCGGTTGGAACACAAGCAATAACTTATACTATTACATCAGGGGCATGCACTGAAGCGCTGACTCAGAATATTACTATTTCAAATCCAACCTTGAATATTACTGCAACAAATATTTCATGTTATGGTCAAACAAATGGATCAGCAACGGTAGTCGTATCCAATGGTTCTGGCAGCTATAGTTATAGTTGGAATTCAATGCCGGTTCAAACTACTGCAACGGCAACCAATTTACCGTCAGGCACCTATACCGTAACCGTTACTGATCTGATTGCAGGTTGTTCTGTTTCTGCTGATGTGACCATCATTGAACCTGCACAAATTGTTTTGGACATGGATTCAACCAGCGCATGTTCGCCCGGTTTAGGATCAGCCTCAGTGCAGGCAACTGGAGGCACGGGATCTTATACTTATGTTTGGAACAATTCATCAAGTACGTCTAATGCCGCAAATGATTTGGATAGTGCAATGCAAACTGTACTTGTTACTGACGCTTCCGGTTGCACAGCTACTGACTCTGTTTTGGTGATTGTATATCCTGCGCCGGTGGTTACCATTAGTTCGGACACTACGATACTCAACGGAGGTGAAGCACAACTCTGGGTAATAGGAGGAGGAACTTACGTGTGGACACCATTCACAGATTTATCTTGTGATGACTGCGCTAATCCGGTGGCTGATCCGCTTGATACCACCGTATATTGTGTTACTGTTACTGATGCAAATGGTTGTCAGGCTTCTGCTTGCACTGTAGTACGAGTTGAAATTGTTTGCGGTGATATTTTTGTACCAAATGCGTTCTCACCGAATAATGATGATGAAAACGATATACTTTGTGTGTACAGTAATTGTATGGAAGTAATGACTTTCAGAATTTATGATCGATGGGGAGAAAAAGTTTTTGAATGCTCAGATCAAAATATATGTTGGGATGGCACATACAAGGGCAAACCGGTGAACACAGGTGTTTTTGTTTATGTACTTGAAGGATATCTGATCACTGGAGATAAAGTGAGCAAAAGTGGAAATATTTCGCTGGTGCGCTGATTTTTTCAGTTTAACTTTGCCTCATGGATTCCACTATTCAATCAGGAAAAACACAAGTCATTTTTGGTTTACTTGAAGAAGTAAATTTTATTGAAATTCTTCGTCAAAAATTTCCCGAATCAAAATTTATCATCATTACGGACGAGCAAGTTTCCTCACTCTGGTCTCAATCTCTTGTTACTCGTTTTGATGTTTTATCTAAGGCTGATATTCTTGAAATACCTTCAGGTGAAGAAAATAAAAATCTTGAAATATGTCAAGGATTATGGTCAGCATTATCTGAATATAAAATTAACCGGAATGATGTGATCATCAATTTGGGCGGAGGTGTCGTTACTGATTTGGGTGGCTTTGTAGCCTCAACCTTCAAACGAGGATTACATTTTATCAATATTCCAACCACTTTGCTTGCTCAGGTTGATGCAAGTGTTGGTGGAAAAACGGGAATTGACCTGGATGGATATAAAAACCAAATTGGTTTGTTTGCTGAACCTGATTTAGTTTTTATTTCAGCTGAATTTTTTTCTACCCTAGATGAGCAACAAAAATTATCCGGCTTTGCTGAAATGTTGAAACATGCTCTCATTGCAGATCAAAATTATTGGAAATCACTCAACAAAATCTCATCGTTTAGTGACGATGAATTTGCGACGCATGTCTTCAACTCAGTGAAAATAAAAAATAACTTTGTTACCAAAGATTTTAAAGAACAAGGTCTAAGAAAAAAGTTGAATTTTGGGCATACATTGGGACACGCCATAGAAGGTTATTATCTTTTAAATAATAAACCCGTATTGCACGGTATTGCAGTTGCTATGGGTATGATTGGCGAAGCGTATATTTCGCAGAAAACCGGATTACTGAGTGAAAAAGATTTGAATGAAATTGTAGAAGTTATTTCACATTATTTTAGAAAATTCATGGTTGATATTCCGTCTTATGATGAATTGAAAGGGTATCTGCAAAATGATAAAAAAAACAGATCTGAATCTGTTAATTTCACTTTGTTGACTTCTATTGGTTCTGCTGAGATTGATCAGTATCCTGCAAATGATTTGGTGAAAGATGCAATAGAATTCATTCAGAAAAATGGAGATAAAAACTGAATTATTTTTTCAGTTGATTCTCAATGACTGTCCAAATTTTTTCTGCTGTGAAATCCCAAGAAAATAATTTAGCTCGTTCAAATCCTTTTTGAATAAGATCTTCTCTTAGCTCAGCATTGGAATCTAACTGAATCAATCCGTCAACAATAGAATCAATCTGAAAAGGATTACAATAAACTGCTGCATCTCCGGCTACTTCAGGTAGTGATGTTTTATCACCGGCAAGCAGCGGGCAGCCTGCCTGCATGGCTTCAACCAGTGGAATTCCAAATCCCTCAAAGTAGGAAACAAAAGCCAGAAATTTGGCTGAGGCAACAATTTTTGCAAGCTTTTCAATGGGTTGATGTCCCGTAAAAACAATTTCATCTTTTGAATTGATTTTTGGCAGAATGAGTTTTTTTGATCGCCATAAATTTTCACCTACAATCAGCAATTTTGTAGTAGAGCCTGATTTTTGTTTGAACTTGTCAAAAGCTTCAATGAGTCGTACAACATTTTTGCGCGGATGCAATGCGCCTACAAAAACAATGAACTGTTCACCTTGCGTAAATTCATCCATGATGACATGTTTTTCAACCATGGATATTGGTTTGAAATGATGACTTGCGCCGTTATGAGCAACCGTGATCTTCTCTGCCTGAATTTTATATGTATCAATAATGTCTTGCTTTGAATATTCTGAAACGGTGAGTAAATGTTTTGCCTTGTGCGCAAAGAGTGGGAAATGATGCCTCAGATATGTTAATGCCGATGCAGGCAAATCTTGTGGATAATGTTCAAAATTCAAATCATGTATGACTCCAATCTGAGGTATATCCGATTTAAGAGAGAGATAACCATCAGGTGAGAAAAATAAATCAACCTTATATTTTTTCAACGCACGGGTAACAGAATAATTGAACCAAATTTTAAACAGAAGGGGATGCCGAGCAGGTGGTCTTAGAATCACCGGCTTTACATTGGGGCCAAAAACAAATTTTTGATCAAAAGGTCTGTCAAAGAAAAAAATAAATTCATGTTCAGGATGCGCCTTCACCATGCGAGAAATGGTTTCATAGGTATACCAGCCAAAACCTTCCATCTTGTGCCGGAGCAAGAAACGTACATTTACCGCAATTCTCATTTCCGCTAAAGTAACGGATTCTTCGTATTTTTGCAAAAATCTGGTGGAAATGAGTTGCAGAACAATATCTGTTTTCTACAAATTATTCCTGGGATTGAAAAAAGAATGAAAAACCAAACAAAATTAATATTGCAAAAAATGATGGGGTATCGCAATTACCTCTATGTTTTTGCGCGGTACAAAATCAAAACCTTGCATCGTGATCGGAAGGAAAAAGATTTTTTTATGTTTATGAATTCCATTCAGGGTGATGGTGATATACTAGATATTGGCGCAAACATTGGCATTATGACCTATCATTTGTCAAAAAAATTTCCACAAAAAAAGGTTCTGGCCATTGAACCTATGCCATCTAATTTTGTTGTCCTGAAAAAAATCTGTGAAAAATTTCAGCTGAACAATGTTGAGCTTATTCCGCTAGCTGTTGGTGAAACCCGCAAAGAACTAGACATGGTTTTACCGGTTGACAGAAAAGTGCGCATGCAAGGGCTAGCCCACGTGGTGCATGATAGTATCAAAGAATGGAATCAAGGTGAAATTGTAACAGTGTCTTGTGATACTATTGATCATATCGCAGCTACCACTCGTGTGTCCGGAATAAAAATGGATATTGAGAATTTTGAATATTATGCGCTGAAAGGTGCAACAAAAATTCTGGTGCGTGATAAGCCCGTTGTCTACCTTGAATTGTGGGATAATGAAAATCGCACAAATTGTTTTAATCTTTTAGAAGAATTAGGTTTCAAAGCCTGGGTTAATGAAAATGGTTCTCTGGTTTTGTATAATCCTGCCATCCATAAAAAGCAGAATTTTATTTTCAAGGTAGAATAGGAAATTAAATCGTCATTGAAAAAATTCGTGTAGCCGGTTTATTTCTGATGAGTCTGAGATCAAAAGCCATGCAGATATTTCTGACAAATGGACGTGCCTTCTCAGGAACAGACAATCCATCTTCACGCAGAATGACTAATCCGTCAGATTCCATTTCTCTTAACCGTTCAATACATTCAGGTAATTCAGGAAATTGAAGATGTGATGTTTTCCATGACGTTTCAAAGTGACACATGATATTGAGAATGTGTTCACGAATTACCAAATCTTCAGTTGATAATAAATGACCTTTGAAAATTGGAATTTCTCCCTTATTCACTATCTCTTGATATTCTTCAACTGTCTTTACATTCTGAGCAAAACTATACCATGAATCAGAGATGGAGCTCATGCCTAAACCAATCATCAGTTTAGTTTTTCCTGCGGTGTATCCCATAAAATTACGGTGCAGTGTTTTATGCTCAACGGCTTTATACAGGCTGTCTTCAGGTAGGGCAAAATGATCCATTCCAATTTCAATATACCCTAATTGTCGCAGAAGATTTTTACCGGTTTCGTAGAGTTCTCGCTTCTCATTTTCTTTTGGCAAATCATTTTCATCATAGCCGCGTTGCCCAACTCCTTTTACCCAAGGCACGTGTGCATAACTGTAAAATGCAATGCGATCAGGTTTCAGTGATTTTGTTTTTTCAATAGTATCAATAATGCTCTGCTTTGTTTGAAAAGGCAAGCCAAAAACTAAATCATGACTAATACTGGTGTACCCAATTTCTCTTGACCAATTGGTAACATCGGCAACTTTTTCAAAGGGTTGAAGTCGGTTTATTGTTTTCTGTACTTTCAAATCATAATCTTGAACACCAAAACTATTTCTTCTAAAACCTAAGTTGTAAAGCATTTGTAGATGCTCTTTGCTGGTGTGATTGGGATGTGCTTCAAAACTGAATTCATAGTCAGAAAATTTTTCTGCTCTGGCTAAAATTCCTTCCATTAATTTCTGAAGATTTTGTGGACTAAAAAAAGTAGGTGTTCCACCCCCCAAATGTAGTTCTTTTATTTTTGGTTTTGTGCCTAGTAAATCACAGTATAGATTCCATTCTGTGATTACCGTTTCAAGATAGGGTTCTTCAACATCATGTCTTTTGGTGATGCGTTTATGACAGCCGCAAAAAGTGCAAAGATTTTCGCAGAAAGGCAGGTGAATATAAACACTGATGCCTTCACTGTCATTACTCTCATTGAATGCCTGAATAAATGATTTTTTCCAGTCTTCAAGAGAAATTCCTTGTTCATCCCAAAATGGTACTGTTGGGTAGCTGGTGTACCGCGGGCCGGGTATGTTGTATTTTTGAATTAATGTAGTTGACATGATCAATTATCTGATGCATACCATTCAGCATAGCTGCTTGCTGTTTCTTGCAAAACAACGCGTTTCAGAACAATATGTTGAGGTAAATTTTTAAGCAGGCGATCCACCATATCTGCCAGCATATTTTCACAAGTGGGTTGGTAATTGCAGAGCATAATCTTGGCAAAACCATTTTCTACTTCTGCATATTTGCTGTGTGGAGTATTCCCGTTCACCAGCAGACAATGGTCAAAAACATCAACAATGTGTTTATACACGATTGTTTTCAAATCCCCAAAATCTATGATCATACCATACTTGGGATTGGTGGCATCACTGATTTGTTTTCCGGAAATTGAAACAGTCAATTTGTATGAATGCCCGTGAATGTCTTTGCACTTACCGTCATATCCCCAAAGGGCATGCGCTGTTTCAAAATCAAATTGTTTGGTTACCCTCAGGTTCATAGTCCTGTTGAATTTGTGGCAAAGGTACTAATTTTAGTGGAGAGGGCAGACATCGGCTTTTTGTCAATTATAAAAAAAACTCCGCATCAGAAAAACCTGTGCGGAGTTTGAAAATAAATTCAGTTTGTTAATCAAAGCTTACTGATTTTGGCTCGTTCAATCAAACCATTGTGATAGAACTCAACAAAATAAATTCCTGCCGGTTGTGATGATAAATCAAATGTAAAGCTTGTTCCGTTAGCATTATTTTGTGTGCTTACCACAGCGCCGGAAACATTTACAATTTGAATTACTGCATTACTCACAGCTTGCTCAAATAGGATGGTCACATGGGTGTTAGCCGGATTTGGATAGAGCACAAACGATGTTGCACTGTTCTGATCTAAGCCAACATTATCAATGTCATAACAAGCTGATGTGTCTTTGCAATAAAGTGTCATCACTTCAACTGCATAACTTCCGTTAACAGCCGGAGTAAAATCAATATAATATTCGCCCGGAATAGCAGCCATTCCATCATTGCAATCTAGCCATTGGAACCAAACTCCGGTTGGTCCGGCTGAGAATGTTCCACCGTTTTGTGTTACATCAATATCAACTTCATGAATAGTTAATTCAAGTGTAATAATTGAATCACAACCTACGCTGTTAGTGTATGTTTGATAGTAAGTTCCGCTGCTGGTATAGGTTTGAGAATTGTAGGTATAGCTGATACATGCAGTAGCCGTGTGGGTTGATCCGGTTGAATAATTTAAGTTCAACGTAATGGTCATGATGCTGTCACAACCTAAATAATTTGGAATAGTGTCAGTGTATGTTCCGCTAACAGTGTATGATTCATCACCGCTTGGCACTGTATATGAATCACACTCATCAATTGTGAAAGCTGAATAGGTAGGTCCAAGAATGGTTAGGTTAATAGTTAGTACGCTGTCGCATCCAACCATGTTAGGTATGGTGTCCATGTAGGTTCCGTTGCTGGTATAGGTTTCATCACCGCTTGGTACAGTATAGGATGCACAAGCTGTTTCATTTATAGTTGCTGCGGTAGAATTTAAAATGGTTAAATCAAGTGTTTCAGTAGAATCACAACCACTCATATTGGTGAAATTTGCAATGTATGTGCCGGTTGTTGTAAGATTCATCATGTTCCAGGTGTAAGAATCACACGCCGTAACAACATAATTCACATCATCGCTATAGTTTACAGTAAGCGTAATGGTGAGAATACTATCACAGCCGCCGAAATTTGGAATTGTGTCATTGTAAACACCGCTGTTAGTGTAAGTTTCATCACCACTTGGTACGGTATACGTGTCACACACGGTAGTTGAAAATGAGTTAAAGCTGTCAGAGCACTGGCTATAACCAACCTGAACAGAAATTGCCGCCACTAGCGTGAACAGGATAGAGTAAATTTTTTTCATAAGCATCTTGTAATGTTGAGTTCAATTAAAAAACTAGGCAATATTACAAAAAATAAAATACTTGTATTATGATGTGTCGGGCTAATAGGTTTAGTTACTGCAAATTATTTCAACATGATAGCATTGAAAAACTTTGCAAGGTATTGCGTTTATTGAGTTTTTAGGATCTAACACATGCATTGACTGGTATAAAATCTCAAAATTTCCAACTTAAGCCCGCACCAAGTTGAAATGACTGCAGTGTGCGGTTAAAGCCTACATTTTGATAAATGTTCCCAACCGCCGGACGGTATTTGAACGAACCACTGATATAGAGATGTTCTGTTAACCGGTAATGCACAGTGGTTTGAATAATGAAATCAAAGTACATCTTTTTATAAATCTGCCCGCTTGTATTGTCAAATTTTTGAACAAGATCATTGGCAATATAAGCACCTGAACCCTTCAGCAAGTAATTGAAACGGCCCGCAAAAGCAATATCAAACAGAAATTTTTTATACCTAAATTGATAACCTACTGAAAGTGGTATTTGAAGATAAGTAGCTTTTGTCTCACCGGTTTCATCGTATAATTGAATGAATGTAGTGTCATAATTTGTATTCAATGTTGAATCAACGCCCACCCAAATAGTGGTGTCAAGCAAAGAATCGTATTCATAAATATCTTCTATCAACCAGGTGTAAGTAGTATCTATGAGATTTTCTGATTTTTCATAATGATAGTTTTCTGAGAAAATAGATATTCCTGCTCCTGAACCCAACTGAATTCCATTTTTGAGGGAGTACGTTGTACCAATATTCAGATGATACCCCGGTTTTGCTGTTGTAGTGTTGTTGTACATATCAGCTTCATCTGTGATGGGTGAGCTATAAGTAGATTTTGAAAAATCCAATCCGCCGGTAAAGGTGATCATCCAGGGAATTATTGTTTCTTCTGAATCAATAGTTATGGCTGATGGATGATTTGCGGTAACGATTTTATTTCCCTGCGGTTGACTAATTTTTAAATGAGATGCCGATACAAATGGATTAACTTGCTTGCTTGTAAACAGACTATTTTTTCTCAAATTAATAACCGGATTATTTGCGTATCCATATCCATCTTCTCCACTTTTTGCCCCACCCGAAGTTCCATTTAATTTGTTTGTTTTTTCTTCACCATCAGTTTTACTGGTTGAACCTGTTTCTGTTTTAGCAATCGTTGCGCCTTCAGATGAATAATCAGTGTTCAGATAAGATTCACTAATATTTCCTCCCGTTTTTTTCTTGGAATTAGTGTCTCTGTTTTCTGTATTTACCTTCTGCTCATTTTTTTCATTTTGTTCTGAAGTTGATGGATTCAATTTTTCGTTTTGAGAATTTATATTTTCATTTATCGGATCATTATTTTTTTGTGCGTTTTGTGTTTCATTCGCGTAAGTACCGGATAGCATGTGTTGATCAGATTTATCATCGCTTGATTCCATTTGTGATGCTTGATTTTGATCAAGCGCATCATCTTGCTTATTGAAGATGAAAATAGCGGCAATGGTCAACAGCATGACGCCTCCGGTCCAGAACATCCAGCCTTTTTTTCTTTTAGTAAATCCCAGACGTTTATCAATGCTCTCTTTGACAAATGCCGGCACTTGTGCTGATTCATCTGCAAAGGCAGATTGAAACAGATCGTCCATATTTTCAAATTCCTTGCTCATCGTTAATTTTTGTCCGGGTTATATTTTTTTCTTCTAATTTTTGTCTGATCAATTTGCGGGCTTTTAGCAATTGTGTTTTTGATGTATTGACTGAAACCCCAAGGTATTCTGCAATTTCTTGGTGAGTGAGGTTATCAATTACATACATGTTGAACACCGTTCGATACCCTTCAGGTAATTCACGCAAAATTTCAATCAGGATATCTTTTATTCTGCTTACATCTTCAATTTCAATTTGCTCATCAACGGCTTCAAATACTGTTTCGTCATCTTTCAAATCAAATCGTTTATTCACTCTGAAATGATTGATTGCTTCATTGATGACTATGCGTTTAATCCAAGGTCCAATTTCATATTGAGGATTAAACAAGGCTCTTTTTTCATACACTTTGATGAATGATTCTTGCAAAATATCTGCGGCTTCATCTTGATTTTTTGTATAGCGCAGGCAAATAGAATACATACCTTTAGAATAACTGGCATAGATTAGATCAAAGGCTGCTTTGCTGCCCTTCATGAATTGCTGTTTCAGTTCTTCTTTTTCCAAATTTCTTTGCGCTAAGATGATGTTACTTTATGACGTTAAACTAGCCTCCAAAGTTGGTTGAATCACCCCAACCTGTGGTGTCTGTTCCGCCGCCGCCATACCAAGTTGAATCTCCGGGATCAGTCCATCCTCCTGTTGAATCTGTGCCTCCATCATAATAGGTTGAGTCATTATTCCAAAAAGTTGAATCATCTGTGCTGCCTCCATTGTCTGTTGTGTCGTTAGGATCACTCCAAATTGAATCCATCAATGCCGGATCTGAAGGTGTTGGTGTTTCAGGTTGACATGACGGAAAAATTAGTGAGATGCTTCCTGCTACTATTGTTGCAATAATCAAATTTCTAGTTTTCATAATTTAGTTTTTTATCAGTTCTGCTCTAATTACAAAGCTGATTTACGATGGTTGTCCGGAAACTAAAAAAAAACAAAAAAAGATGAAATGTCTTGGCACATAAGGGATTTTGTTTTTGTAAAAACTTGATCCAAAGAACAAAAACGTATGATTGAGGATTAAATTCCCTAATGAAGAACTGCGTGCGATTTGTGTAAACCAAAATGATTTTTCACTGCAAGTCTCACAAATACGAAACGATATTGGTAAATTGATTTTATCCTATTCAATAGAAATCACACGAACATCATAAACAATATCCGTATTAGACGGCACAAGATCTAAAAGACCTTTTTTACCATAGGCAAGTGAGTAAGGAATTTCTATAAAAGCGTTTTCACCTGGTTTCATCACACTCATGCCTTGGTGAAGGCCATCAACCACACCGGCATTTTCAAATTTAAAACTGAATGGCACTCCGTTTTGATAGGAATTGTCGTAGCCATGTGCACTTTCTCCTTTCAGGTAAGCAAAATAGTCAAACGTGATGAGTTGATTTTTTAGCGGTGTATTGCCTTCATTCACTGTTTTCCATTTATAAACTTTCACACCTTCTTCCAGTTCGATTGGTTCTATAATGTCAATGATTTCAATATCTACAATGATATCAGCCATGGGAGGCACTTTGTCTATATAGCCATTTTCACCGTATGCCAGTGCGTTAGGAATCATGATTCTTCCTTTATCACCTTCATGCATGTACAATAAACCTTCTTCCCACCCTTTGATCAACATGCCAATATTTGTTTTAACCGGTACGGGCTCTCCAATTTCGTCATTAGAATCATAGCGTTCTCCACCTGCTACGCGTGCTTTATAATTAATCATCACCACATCATTCAACTGAATTTGTTTGCCGTTGGTTTTTTTTGACCATTCTATCCGCAAACCATCTTCACGGTTGTAAACATTTTCATTTGGTTTTCCGATCACAGTGTCAGCCAGCATCAGTCCGTTGTCAGCAAGATGTAGTTGGTTGTCATCATTCATCACCATTGTATCATTATGGTCAACATCATCACCTGTATCCACTCCCTTCAATTCACATGACACCAATGCAACTAGGCAAAGACAAAAAATGGTTATATACTTCATGGTCGTTCAATTTTTAAAAGTTGTATATCATAGACAACAGGGGATAGCGGTGGAATTTTTTCTTCATCGCCAATGAGTCCGTGCGCCATGTGACTTGGAAGAATAAATTTGGCGCGGTCTCCGGTGCACATTAATTGCATGGCTTCATGTAATCCACTTTCTATGTCAGCCTTTTCTACAATAAAACTTTCTGGTCCGTTTTCAGATGACGAATAACAAATGGTTCCATCTAAGAGAGAAATTTCAAAATCAACCGTGACCAAATCTCCAACATGAGCGGTGTCATTAAGCTCACTTTTTTGGTAAATAAAATAACGCAAACCTGTGCCTGTTTTTGTCACATTCCAATCTTCATGTCTTTTTACGTATAGTTCAATCTCATCATTTTCTTCTGCAGCAAAAACTTGATTCATATCTGACGATTGATCTTGTGACCATTCAGGATCTGGTTTGTACACCTGCTCATCTTTTGGTTCACTGCATGATGAAATAAAAAACATAAGCCACGTGAGAACCGAAGGAATAATAAGCGTTTTTATTTGTAAAAGATTCAGCATATCTTTTCTCATCATCGTTAAATATTATTGTCCTACGAGAATGCTTGTTTATTTTCTTCAACGAATTGAGGAAGAATAGTTACAAATTTAGTCAGGGCATCTTGAATTTTACCTTGAAATTTTCCACCGGATGCATTGAGGTGCCCGCCTCCTTCAAAATGTTGTTTGCATAGAAGATTGGTAGGGATACTTCCTTTTGATCTGAATGAAATTTTTATTATTTGATCAGTTTCCTTAAAGAATCCTGCTAATTCAATGCCTTCGATAGACAGCACTTGATTCACCAACCCTTCAGTATCTCCTTTAACGATGTTAAATCTTTCTTGTTCAGCTGCTGTAAGCCAAACGTAAGCGGTTTGATACTCCGGAATGATGACCAGTTTTTCTAACAAGGCATAACTAACTAATTGAAGTTTATTCAGCGAGTTGCTGTCAAATAAATTTTCATGTACTTCCCAAGTTTTAATTCCTTTCTTCATCATTTCACCTGCAATTTGATGCGTGCGTGGTGAGGTAGAGGAGAATCGGAATGATCCGGTATCGGTTACAATACCTGTGTACAAACAAATTCCGCAGGCTTCGTTTACGTGATGTTCAAGATGCTGCGCACAAATAAAATCATAGACCAATTGTGACGTGCTGCTTGCAGAGATATCGCTAAACAGATAATCAGCGAATGTGAGGTCAGGATCACGATGATGATCAATGATGATTTTTTTTCCTTTAGCTTTGACGAGCAGATCTTCCATTTTACCGGTTCGGTTTGGGTGATGATAATCAAGACAGAAAATCAGATCAGCTGATTCAAGTAATGATTTGACCATGTCAGGCTCACGCTCAAGCAATTTAATGTCTTCACTGCCGGGCATCCAATGCAAAAATGATGGAGAAATATCAGGATGACAAATCACAGCATGATGCCCTTTTGCTTTCAAAAAGTGAAACATGCCTAATGAAGATCCCATTGAGTCACCGTCAGGAGATTTATGAGATGTAATGACAATGAGTTTTGCATTGCGCATTTCAAGTTCAAGCGTTTCAAGCAATTCTTTTTTATAAATATCTGTCATGGTTTGTTGCTCTCTTATAAAATGAAAAACCGCTCCGGATTTTTTCCGAAACGGTTCTCAAAAATTTTAGTCTGTGAATTAAAACCCAAGGTCAGCAGCTTCTTTATGCTCAATGAGCACGCCAACGCATACATTCTCAGTTTTTCCCAGCGTTTTGTCTTTGCTTGTGCCGGTAGATGGTACGTTCACTTTTACATAGATTTTTTTTGTTTTATCTGTAGTAAAAGAAATGCTTGGTTTGCTTCCATCATCTGCATTTTTGTAGATTGATTCTTTGGTTTTTTTGATGTTTGTATTACCATAATCATCTTTTACGCGCACCACTTCATCTTGCAGAAGTTCAAACATAACAGCGTCACCTCCTTCAGCAATATCAGTACACACAGTCAAACGATAATCATATCCTTTGTAAGCGATAAAACTCATTTCATATACTTCACCTTTTGCAAACACCGCACTTTGAGATTGGTTGTTGAGGTTCCAGTATTCAGCTTGTTCTTCTTTAGACAATTTAGCGGTGCAGAAATAATGTGTTTTCTGGCATTGTGAATACGCCTGAAAAACTATGAATGTCACCAGCGCCGATCCTAATACAATTGCTCTTTTCATAATACACTATTTAATAATTTTTTCTCTCAGTTCTTTAGCTTTAGCTTTGATTTTCTCAAGTGCGTTTTTTGTCATTTTGTATGATCCGCCACCTGACAAAATCAATTTTCCTTCCTTATTATCAATACTTGTACCAGACTCTTCAAACTCCATGCTGGTCTCAAATACCTCACTAAGTGAAATGAGGTCATCCATTACTTCAGATACCATTTGGTCATCAGAATATTCAAGAATAAAATCCAATAAATTTTCCAAAACTAATTTTTGGTCACCAATTTTTTCAATTACCGGATCTCCCTCTTCAAATTTTTCAACCAGGCTACATACAATATAAAGTGATTCAATGTATCCACCAGCCATAATTAAACTCAACTCAACACCTTTATCATTTTCTTCAAGGTATAAATAGCTGTCATAATAACTCTCATTAGAAATAGCGAACAATGAATCAGTATCACCTTCGTTATTTTCAATGCGGTCCATCAAATCTTGATCAAATGCACCTTCAATTCCAAGCTCTGTTCCAATTTCTTCTATGGCTTTGAAATATTTTAAGAATTCAGTACCAACACCAAAACAACTCATGTAGGCAAGGTCAGCTGAGTATACACCAAAATTGAGTGATTTTGATTTCAGGTCAACATATTTGCTGCGATTATCAAGTGGATTAACCAAACCCGGACGTTGTTCACCGCCTTGAATTTTAATGATTTCAAAAAGTTCGTTTGGAGTAGGTACGGCATACTCAACTTTTGGTTGATCAGGTTCTACCACGGTTTGGGTTGTGTCTTTCACAATTACGTTTTCATCACTATCATCACTTCCGCCGCACCCAACAAGAGTACCTGCAAAAACTACAGCAGCAAATCCTACGAATACATGTCTCTTTTTCATTTTGTCTTAATTTATTTTTTTTAAGATGAATCACCATGCACAAACACGCTCAGTTAATCACCCTTTTTTTATTGGTTACATTTTAGTTTTGATTGCTGCATTGACTATTGCAGGAATGTATCACTAAATGCTGATTGTGTTTGTATTTGAGCAAATATACTATTTTTTTACAAGGTCATACGGGAAAGCCTTACAAATGTTACTTGTCAGTTCATGAATCTTGCTTTGGGTTGATTCTGAAACGTTCACAAGTGGCATTCTTACAGTGTTTTCAGTAATGCCTAGCGCTTTTGTCGCTTCTTTGATTCCGGCAGGATTTCCTTCACAGAAAAGCAGTGGAACCATGGGGAACAATAAATAATGAAGTTTGCGGGCGGTTTCCATATCATCTTTCATTGCTGCATGTACCATTGCACTGAATGAGTGTGGAAAAGCATTTCCAATAACAGAGATAACACCATCTCCTCCGGATGATATAATAGGCAAGGTGATTCCGTCATCTCCTGAAATTACAAGGAAATCTGAAGGTTTACGGCGTATGATATCCATAATTTGTTCCATGTTTCCTGATGCTTCTTTTACGGCAATGATGTTTTTAAAGTCATTTGCCAAACGAAGCGTAGTGTCAGGCAAGACATTGGATGAAGTTCGTCCGGGTACATTATATAGTATAATAGGCAGCGAGGTTGCACCGGCTACTATTTTATAATGCTGGTAAATTCCTTCTTGAGTTGGTTTATTATAGTAAGGTGATACAGATAAAATACCATCAACAACCTTGTTGTCTACTTGACATAAAGTTTCAGCAACGGCTGCTGTATTATTGCCGCCAACGCCGTATACTATAGGTAATTTTTTCGCATTCACTGCAGCAACGCAAGCCAAAACATCTTTCTTTTCTTCTTTAGATAGCACGGGAGATTCTCCGGTAGTGCCTTGAACAACTAAATAATCTACACCGCCTTCAATTAAAAAAGCAGTTAACTTTTCCAGTGCGCTGAAATCAATGCTGGTGTCTGATTTAAAGGGAGTAATCATTGCTACTCCTAATCCTTTGAATTTACTTGTTTGCATACTGTTGCAGTTGGTTTAATTGTTTTTCAATATTGGCAATAAATTGCAGATTGTTTTGACCGGCATCCAGAAAAATATCATACAATGCTGACTCAAAATGCTCCATCTTTCCAATGATCAAACTTGATTTTGTTGTGCAGAGGAAATATTTCAACAAATCTGAATCACCCGACAAATCTATGGTCAAATCAAACTGAATGGATTGCAATTTTGTTAATTTATCATTTTTTAATCTCCCTGTTAAATTAAAGTCTGAGGGATGAACGGTATATCTGAATTTGCCTGATTGATCTTCTTTCTCTTTTCTCAATGAACAGCAATTTATTTCAGCATGTGAAAACACCTTGCCAATTTGTTGCATCATTTCTTCATCAAGTTTTTCTGCGATGATGAGAATTTTTGAAAAGGCTTCAGGTTTTTTCAAAATAATTTGCGACCGACGATCCGTTGGTTTAATTTTTTTCTTGAGGAAATTTTGTTTAAAAGAATCTGTTAGGCTCATGCGGAAATCATGTGTAAAAATTCATCTTCAGAAATGATGGTGATACCTAGTTGTTGTGCCTTGGCTAATTTTGCCGGACCCATATTGGCGCCTGCCACCAAATAATTTGTTTTGGCAGATACTGATCCTGTATTTTTTCCGCCGTTTTGTTCTATTAATACGGCTAGTTTTTCACGGCTCACTTTTTGAAATACTCCTGATATAACAAAGGTCTTTCCATCAAGTAGGTTACCTGTTGGTTCAATTTGATCTAATTCAAGTTGAACTCCTGCCTGTCTAAGTTTATCAATGATCTGCCGGTTGCTTTCTATGGCAAAAAAACTCTGAATGCTCTGTGCAATTTTTTCACCAATTTCATCTACAGCAATTAATTCTTCAAGGCCGGCTTGTTGCAGATTTTGAATTGACTTGAAATGTCTGGCCAATTTTTTTGCAACCGTTTCACCTACGTGTCTAATTCCTAGTGCAAATAAAACACGATCAAACGGAACAGCGCACGAAGCCTTAATTCCAAGTACTAAATTGGATGCAGATTTGTCAGCCATTCTGTCAAGGTCAACTACTTGATCAAAGGTTAAGGAGTATAAATCAGCATAATTTTTTATGAGCCCTTTGTTGTATAACAGTTCAATGGTTTCTGGTCCCAAACCATCAATGTTCATGGCTTTACGACTGATGAAGTGTTCAATTTTTCCTTTAATCTGGGGTGGGCAACCATGTTCATTTGGACAATAATGTTGGGCTTCTCCTTCATTTCTCACAAGGGGTGTTCCGCACTCGGGGCATTGTTCAATGTAGTTGACTACATCCGCACCTGATTTTCTTTTTTCAAAATTTACGCCAACAATTTTTGGAATGATTTCACCGCCTTTTTCTACATAGACATAATCCCCTTCATGCAAATCAAGTTTTTGAACTTGATCAGCATTATGCAATGAGGCGCGTTTTACCGTGGTACCTGCAAGCAAAACAGGTTCAAGATTAGCTACAGGTGTAATTGCGCCTGTACGCCCAACTTGGTAAGTAATTTCACGCAACAAAGTTTCTGCTTTTTCTGCTTTATATTTATATGCAATTGCCCAACGCGGACTTTTGGCGGTAAATCCTAATTCGTCTTGTACGCTATACTCATCTACTTTAATTACACATCCGTCAATTTCAAAGGGTAGATTATCTCGTTCATTTTCCCAATAATTGATGAACTCCATAATTTCTTCAACTGAATGTGCAAGATGAATCATGTTCTTTTTTTCATCCGGAATTTTAAATCCCCAAGTGCCAGCTTTTTTTACTGCTTCTGAATGTGATTTCAGGTTTAAATTATTTCCGTAGACACCATAGAGGTAACAATCTAATCCACGTTTTGCTACAACAGATGAGTCTTGTGATTTAAGTGTACCTGATGCTGAATTTCTTGGATTGGCAAAAAGAGGTTCGCCTTTTGCCATGCGCTCTTCATTAACTTTGTTGAAGTTGATGAGTGGAAAAAAAATTTCACCGCGTATTTCAAAATCATCCGGAAAATCACCCCGCAAGTGGAGGGGTATTGTTTTAATGGTGCGCACATTGGTTGTGATGTCTTCACCCACGGTGCCATCACCGCGTGTAACGGCTTTGTGTAGTTCTCCATTTATGTAGCGAATTCCAATGGCAACTCCATCATATTTTAACTCACACACATATCGTATTGTATGTCCTGAAATTTTTTTAATGCGCTGTTCCCAATCCAGAATTTCTTCCATAGAATACGTATTGGAAAGAGAAAGCATTGGGAAGCGGTGCGCAACCGTTTCAAATTTTTTTGTGATATCACCACCAACTCGTTTTGTCGGACTGTTGTCATGAGCGAATTCTGGATACCCACGTTCAAGTTGCTCCAATTCTTTGAGTAGCATATCAAAGTCATAGTCACTAATGACCGGAGCACTTTTTACATAATAAAGATAATTGTGCTCATTGATACTTGCGGAAAGTTCTTCAATTCTTTTTTTAATGATGTCCCTGTCCATGATCACCTCTTTTTTTGCGGGCACGCATATTGAGTAATTCTACACCAAGGGCATAAGCCATACCAAAATAAATATATCCTTTTGGAATGTGAATATTAGGATCATTGATGCCTTCAATAATGAGCATTAAACCAATCATGAGTAAGAATGAAAGAGCAAGCATTTTAATGGCAGGATATTTATTTACAAAACCGGCAATTTTGCTTGCAAACAACATCATGATTATGATTGAAATAATGACAGCAAGAATCATGACCAGAATGATATCAGTAAGTCCAACAGCAGTCAAAACAGAATCAAAAGAAAAAACTATGTCAATTAAAACAATCTGCAGAACAATGGAAACCAAATTTCCTTTTTTCTTTTTCACCTCTTGTTCTTCATCTTCCAGTACGGTAATTTTTTTGTGAATTTCAGTGGTGCTTTTATACATGAGGAATAATCCACCGCATATTAATATAAGGTCTCTGCCAGAAAAACCATGCTCAAATAAAGTAAAGAAAGGCTCTTTCAAACCAATTACCCACGTGATGCCAAACAATAAACCAATGCGCATGAACATAGCCAGCAGTAAGCCAATGTTTCTTGCTTTGGGTTGTTCTTTCTCAGGAAGTCTTGAAGCAATAATGGAAATAAATACAATATTGTCAATACCTAAAACAAGTTCAAGTAGAGTAAGTGTGAATAATCCAATTAATCCGTCAACGGTGAGGAGTGCTTCAAATTCCATGATACAGGTTTGGTTTGTTGGTGTAAAAGTATAAATTAAAGTTCAGATGATTTGGTGGCAGAGGTTATTTCTCTTTTCCCTATTGGCCCGGCTAACCTTTCAACCATGAATCCCGCTTCTTTGAGGTTGCGTCTGAATTGTCCTTGGGCGCAGTAGGTGACTAACTTTCCTTGTGACGCTAATGACTCATACATTTTTTTCATCAATTCGGCACTCCATAAGTCAGGTTGAATTTTTGGTCCGAATGCATCATAATATATAAGCGTGAAAAAATTTAGGGGCAATTCAATAGAACGAACATCAGCATGAATTTTTTTTAAGATGATATTAGGAGCAAGTTCAACATCCTGGTTATAGGGTGAGGCGTGAATCAGTTTGTAAAGCGCGGAAAATTTTTTCAATTCTGGTAAATGGGTTGAATTGACTTGCTCAATTTCAATTTGACTCAACGGATATTTTTCTACGCCTATATAATATAGCGGTAAATTATTTTCTAAACAGTAGATGATGGTGAGTATGGCGTTGAGGCCGGTGCCAAATCCCATTTCAAATATTTTAACATTCTTTTTTAATTGGGTAGATTTTAGACCATGTTCAATAAAAACATGCTGCGCCTCTTGCAATGCGCCGTGTGTTGAGTGATACGTTTCATTCAGTGATTCAACGTAAATTGATTTTGAATTATCGTCTGTTACAATAATTTTTCGAATCATTAGTTTTATATCTTTGAACAAATTTAAAACTATGCGACGTCAGTCTGCCTTTTTTATACTCGCTTTTATTTTTCTTTTACCTTCTTGCGAAAAGTGCAAAAAATGCTCTTATAGTTTTACTGTCACTACCATTGAGCAAACATTAAATGGAGAACAAGAAGTTACAACTACCTATTCAAACCAGATATTGTATGTAGATGATACGGTGAAGATGGAAAGCCAGTGTATCAAACCATCAGATGATGAGGAGTTCACCATTGAGCAGCATTATCAGAACAAAAAAGACACGACCAGTCTAGACAATTTTACCTTCACCTGCACAGACATCTAATCTAACTTTCAAAAAAACGGCTTGATTTTTTCAAGCAGATGTTGAGGAACCATGCATGGTTTCATCGTTTTATCCTGAATAAAAACCAATGTAGTTTGTGCAGTTGAAATTAGCACGTTGTTTTCATTCAAAATTTCATAATCAAATACAATGCGTGCTGAGGGCAATTTTGAAATCGTTGTTTTGATTGTCAACAAATCATCATAAAATGCCGGTTTTAAAAAGCGCACCTGATAATCTAAAACAGGTAACATGATACCTTGATCTTCTAATTCTTTATAACTTATACCAAGCGAACGCAAGGTTTCAACTCTGCCAATTTCAAAAAACTGAGCGTAGTTTCCGTAGTAACAGTAACCCATGCGATCAGTTTCACTGTAACGAATTCTGATTTGTGTGTTGTATGTGTACATTATATTTGTATCTTGTGAAAGGTATGGGTATCAAATATATTAGTTATACCAACATGGTAGATTTTTCAAAGCAATTTCAGTTGACACTTTTTGGTTCAAATTGATCTGCCTGATGAATGTCAGCGCCTGATATGGTTTGCATCATACTAAATGAATGTATAGGAAAGTACTCTACATAGTAATATTTATAATTAATCCAAAGAAAACCCAAAAAAAAGTCTGTGAAATTTTACATTAACACGAAGTAAAATTTTTTTAAAAAACAACCTCCAAAAAATTTTTTTTATAACTTTTTTATGTGAATATTTGTTCACTGATTTTTTCAACAAAGAATCAACCGGCGAAAGAAATTAATACTAACCCCTTACCTGAATGAAAGACAAAAAAAACCATGAATCAATTTGGGAAGATTGCCTCAAAGTTATAAAGGATAATATCAGCCTACAAAGCTTTAAAACCTGGTTTGAGCCAATTGTTCCGGTGAAATTCAAGAATAAGGTTTTGACATTGCAGGTTCCTTCTCATTTTTTTTACGAGTGGTTAGAAGAACATTATATTGATCTCCTGAAAAAGGTGATTAAAAAAGAAATTGGTCCCGATGCTAAACTGGAGTACTCCATCATTATGGATCGGAGTTCGGACAAAAAAACTCCGTACACGGTTAAGCTTCCAACCAATAGCAAACAAGATGTTACCAATACACCAGTGAATATGCCACTGAATATTGGTGATAATCCAATTAGAAACCCGTTTGTTATTCCCGGACTGAAAAAAGTTAATGTTGAGTCTAACCTGAATCCTACTTACTCGTTTGACAATTTTATTGAAGGAGATTGCAATCGTCTGGCCAGATCTGCTGCTTATGCTGTAGCAAATAAACCTGGTGGTACCGCATTTAACCCACTCCTTATATATGGAGGTGTTGGTTTAGGTAAAACGCATCTTGCTCATGCAATTGGAATTGGAATTAAAAATCAATTCCCAAACAAAACAGTTTTATATACACAAGCTGAAACATTCACCAGACAGTTTATTGATTCAATCAAAAACAATACAACCAATGACTTCATCAATTTTTATAAACTGATGGACGTTTTGATTTTGGATGATGTAGAATTTTTTGCAGGGAAAGAAAAAACACAAGACGCTTTCTTCCATATTTTCAATCACCTTCACCAGTCAGGTAAACAAATTGTGCTTACTGCTGATAAACCACCGGTTGAAATGAAAGGTATTGAGCAAAGACTCCTGTCTCGTTTCAAATGGGGGCTCTCTGCTGATGTTCAAGCTCCGGGTCTTGAAACAAGAATTGCCATTCTGCAAAGAAAAATTTATGGTAATGGTGTTGAAATTTCTGATGATGTGTTGGAATATCTTGCATACAGCATTAATACCAATATCCGTGAAATGGAAGGTGCGCTTACTTCTTTGATTGCTCATGCTTCATTGAATAAAAAAGCCATCAATCTTGAACTTGCCAAAAAAATGATTGACAAGTTTGTGAAAAACACTGCACGTGAAGTGTCCATGGATTACATTCACAAAATTGTATGTGATTATTTCAACCTGCCAATTGAATTATTGAAATCTAAAACGCGCAAACGTGAAGTTGTGCAGGCAAGACAAATTGCAATGTATTTCGCTAAGAAAATGACTAAATGGTCTCTGGCAAGTATTGGTGCACAATGCGGAGGTAAAGATCACGCAACGGTTTTACATGCTTGTCGCACGGTGAATAACCTTGCTGAAACAGATAAACAATTCAAAGGATATCTTGAAGATCTAGAAAAGAAACTCAACGTGAATTAATAGTTAAAATCCTCCGCTACGCCGGGGGATTTTTTTTTTGCATCTTTTTTAATTCCGCTACCAATGTCTTCTGATGAACTCATTTTTGAAAGATAAGATTGCGGATCTTGTCGTTTTGCAATTTTCATTGCCCACAAAACTCCAAGGATAAATCCGAGTATGATCAATAAAGTCCAAGTTAATTTACCTGCGAATGTGTCGTGAAGCAAAGTATAGTAGATAATGCCTCCAAGCAAAGTAAAAATCAGTACCGGTGAAAACATGATGCGAATAAATCCAATAAAATTTAAGCCTTTGTAAAACATATACCCCACGAATTATTTTGTTGTTTTACCACCCAATGTTGTCAGAAAAGCATCGTTAGGTTCCCATAATTCCAATTTATTTCCTTCAGGATCTATGAGATGAATAAATTTTCCGTAATCGTAATTAGTGATCTCATCTAAAAACTCAATGCTGTCGTTTTTCATATTCCTGACCAAGCCTTCTAAATTGTACACGCGATAATTGATCATGAAGTCTTTTTCTGAAGGTTGAAGATATTTGGTGTTTTTTTCAAAAGGACTCCAGCGCAAATAATTAATTTGATCAGGCTGATTGGCGTTTCTGAATTCAAAGGGTGAGCCGTAATCATCAATAGCTAATCCCAAATGTTTTCCGTACCATGCATTGAGGTTGGAAGGATTTTCTGACCTAAAAAAAATACCGCCTATGCCCGTTACACGCGGTGTTGTGTCTTCAATCTCATATTCTGGTGCGGCATTTTTTTCAGTGAGTTCAAGTGACTCTTTTTTATTTTTTGTTGCAAGGCATGATAAAAATATACAAGGTAAAATATACACCAATAACATGACCAAACCTGATTTCATTTTCATGAGAAGTTAGTTTAATATGTTCACGTTCACAAGAATTTTTCTTTCTCTAACTGAAGCCATTCAAGTGTAGAATTGCAGAAAATGTCTTCGATTACTTCAGCTGGTAAATCACTTTCTTCAATGAATTTTCCAATCTCTAAATCACCTAAGGGAAAAGGATAGTCAGAACCCAGGCACACTTTTTTTGAACCTTGAATTTTCAAAATGTATTTTAATAAATCTAAATCATGGGTAATGGAATCAACCCAAAATTTTCCGAGATAGGTGCGAGGATTTTTTTTATTGTCAACAGCCACCAAATCCGGTCGGCAATTGAAACCATGCTCTAGTCTGCCAATGGTTGGAATGAAAGATCCACCGGCATGTGAAAAAAGTACTCGCAGTTGAGGCAAGCGTTCAAGAATTCCGCCAAAAATCAAACTTGCTGCGGCGCGCGCTGTTTCAGCAGGCATGCCAACTAACCACGGTAGCCAGTATTTCTGCATGCTCTTTTCACCCATCATTTCCCACGGATGAATCATAATGGCCATGTTCAACTTTTCTGCTTCTTTAAAAAATTCAAAGTATTTAGGATCACTCAAATTTTCATCATGGATGTTTGAACCAATTTGTATGCCCGGCATATGTAGTTCAGATTTCAGTCTGTAAAGTTCCTGAATTGCTAATTGCGGATCTTGCATTGGTACAGTTCCAAGACCTAAATAATTTTTTGGAAATCGTGCTTGTAAATCAGCAATATGATCATTTAAAAACTGGCTCAGTGCAAGCGTGTCATTTGGTTTTGCCCAATATGAAAACATTACAGGTACTGTGCAAACAACCTGCACTTGAGTTTGAAATTTTTCATAATCGTGAATGCGCATCGTTTCATTCCAGCAATTTTCTTCAATGCGCCTGAAGAATTGGTTTCCTTTCATCATGTCAGCAAATCCTGCATTTTCAGTTTGTTTCAGCCAGATGAAATCTCCATAACCAAACTTGTTTGTCCAGTTAGGCATTTCAGCCGGAAGAATATGAGTATGCATATCTATTTTAAGCATGCGATTTATTTTTTTCTCAGTTTGATAAATTTATCTACTTTCTCGTTTTCAATCAACACACTTAAATTATAGTGCGCTATTTTCCATTCATTATTTTGTTTCACTAATACGCCTGATCCGCGACATTCTTCCATCCAAGTATCCAGTGATTCTTCAAACCAGGCAACATCTTCACTACTGTTGAGATACCAATAGCGTTGGTTTGTTTTAAAATTCCAGGTTGATTTTTTTTCAAAGTATGGTTCACAAAATTGGTAGAATTCTTTTTTTGTCCATCGTTCTGAAGGATCAGTTCCTAAAAAAATAAACTCATCAGCCATGAAATTAAAATATTGTTCTAACCTGAATTCAGCCACATCCAAATGCCATTGATTCATGGATGAATCCAATTGCTGGGTAAGAATTCCATTTCCTCCTGATGTGGTAAATTTTGGTTTTAATGCTCCTGTATATAAGGTGGTAATTTTCCATTGATTGTTTTCTTTGATCCATAAAACATGATCAATGCCTGTGAAAGCGAGTTTCTCATTAATAAAAAAACTGAAACTCACATCGGCGTATACCAATCCGGTTTCAAGATCACGAACTTCAATTTGGGTAAAATCTTCTTTGTATTCGCCTGATCTGAATTTAGTGAGAACACCTGCAAAAGCTTCAAGTGTGATAGTTTCTAGTCCGGTTTCACTCAAATTATGCAGTAGCGCATCTTTGGTGAAAAAATTAAAAAATCCGGAAGAATCTCCTGCGTTGAGTTTAGTATGTAAATCTTCTGTAAGTGAATACACTTCATGATTGAAGGCGTGCAATGATGATGATAACAAAAAAATCAGGACTAGTTTTTTCATGCAAATGTCAATTTTTACAAAGCGTTTCTTGTCAGTTGTTTTTTTTTGATGATTCCGCTGCAGGCTAAAAATAGTGCTTAATAAGTGAATTATGCAGCATTAGTAAAAAAAACACGATGTCATCCTGATAAATACTACCGACACATTACATTTGATTTAGTGCTGATGAGGTGTTTAAATCTCTGTTAACAAGGGCTCACGATACAAGCTGAGCCTTTGAAAAATACCTTTTACGGTCATTTTTTACCAATCATCAACCGAGAGGTATTTATTGAGAAACAGTTCTTATTTTTGTTCTTCACTAAAAAGAGATCAGATGAAGTTTAAATTCCTTATGACTTGTGCGCTGATGTTTGTTGTTTTGTCAACCTTTGCACAGGATCGAAAAAAAATTGAATTTGTTGAATACGATCTGCCAAACGGCCTTCATGTTATTTTGCATGAAGATCATTCAACGCCCATTACTGCGGTTACTATTATGTATCACGTGGGGTCAAAAAATGAAAAAGAGGGCCGCACAGGGTTTGCACACTTTTTTGAACATCTCATGTTTGAGGGTACTGAAAATATTGACAGACATCAATTTGATAAATATGTTGAGGGTGCAGGCGGTACACTGAATGCCAATACCACACAAGATCGCACTTTTTATTATGAAATATTGCCTTCAAATCAACTGGAATTAGGTATCTGGCTTGAATCAGAAAGATTATTGCATGCCAAAGTTGAGAATATAGGAATTGAAACGCAACGTGAAGTTGTAAAGGAAGAAAAGCGTCAACGTATGGATAATCAACCGTACGGTGGTTTAATGTATGAAATTTTCAGAAGAGCTTATAGTGAGCATCCATATAAATGGCAACCAATCGGAAGCATGGAAGACTTGGATGCTGCACAGGAAGATGATTACGTGAATTTTTATCGCACGTTTTATGTTCCTCACAACGCAACACTTTCTATTGCCGGTGATTTGAATATTGAACAAACTAAAAAATGGATTGCCACTTATTTTGGATCAATACCTAACGGTGATAAATTAGACGTGTATCGTGACAAAGAATTTTTAACGCTCGAAAAATTTCAGGCAAAATACGGTGAGCAACTGAAAGGTCGTGAAACTTCAAAAGATTTTATTGGTGATTATGAACGTGATTTGTCTACGGAAGATTTCATTAAAAAATATTTTCCGAATGTATCGGACAAACCAAGAGAAATTCCACGCCCAACTATCAAAGAGGGACTGTTGAAAGCTGAAGTGCGCGATACCGTGTACGATAATATTCAGTTACCGGCAATTGCAATTGCATATCGTACACCTGAATTGATACATGCTGATCATTATGCGGTTGAAATGATGTCTATGATTTTATCACAAGGTAACAGTTCTCGTTTGAATAAAAATTTGGTTGAAAAAGAAAAAGCATTATTCGCACTTTCTTTTCCTTATCCGTTAGAAGATCCGGGTGTGGCTATCATGCTTGCTATTCCGCCAATGGGGGGTGATTTAAAAGATTTGGAGGCCGCAATTCAGGCTGAGGTTGAGAGATTGCAAAATGAATTAATTTCAGAAGATGAATTAGGTAAATTACGCAACATGATTGAAAGTGATTTTATCACGCGCAATTCAACCATGGCAGGTATAGCAGAAACGCTGGCTGATTATCATGTCTACAAAAAAAGCGCAAACCTGATCAATACTGAAATTGATAAATACATGGCCGTAACGCGTGAAGATATTCAGCGCGTTGCTAAAACATATTTCACCAAATCAAATAGAGTAGTGCTCTATTATTTACCAAAACAAGGAGAATAGTTAATGAAAAAATGTTCTCAGTATTGTATTAAAAAAGATAAAAGATGAAAAAATATTTTGCATTCGTTGTTCTCTGTATCGCCGGCATGTTATCATTTGCTCAGGTTGATCGTTCAACAGCACCAAAGGCGCAACCTAATCCTGAAATAAAATTCAATATTCCGGATGCCATCACGCTTGAAAACGGGTTGAAAGTTATTGTAGTAGAAAATCATAAATTACCTAAAGTATCCTTTCAGTTATATATAGATTATCCAACGGTAGCCATGGGTGATAAAGCCGGACTTAACCAGATTTTTGGTGAGTTGATGGCTTGTGGTACCACGTCTATGACTAAAGATGTTTTTGATCAGAAAATTGATTATATCGGAGCTTCTTTATTCACTACTCCAAGAGGATTTTTTGCTTCATCATTGAAGAAACATACACCTCAGTTATTGGAATTATTGAGTGATATGATTTTTAATCCGGCTTTCCCGCAAGAAGATTTTGACCGCATTATTTCTCAAACATTATCTAATTTATCTTCTATTCCTTCTGACCCAAATTCAATTTCTGGTATTGTCAGCGGCGTGGTAAATTATGGCGCTGCTCACCCTTATGGTGAAGTAGCTACTGAAACTACGGTGAATAATATTACGGTTGATGATGTGAAAGATTTCTACAAAAGAAATTTTATTCCTAATTACGCCTATCTAGTAATTGTGGGAGATATTTCACAAGCTGAGGCAAAATCGTATGTAGATAAATATTTTGCAAAATGGCAAAAAGGAGCTGAATTGAAACGTCCGGTTTATCCATTGCCTGTATTGAAAGGAAACAATGTGTTTTTTGTTGATAAACCGGGGGCAGTTCAAAGTGTTATTGATATTTCGCACACGGTAGAATTAAAACCGGGACATCCTGATGCAATTGCGCTGAGCGTTATGAATGGCATTTTGGGTGGAGGAAGTTTTTCAGCCAGATTAATGGCCAATTTGCGTGAAGACAAAGCATACACCTATGGTTGTTATTCTTCTATAGCACCAGATGAAATTATTGGAATTTTTTCAGCCGGCGGAAGTTTCAGAAATGAAGTTACTGACAGTGCTATTGTCCAAATTATTTATGAAATACAAAATATGTTTACCAATGGGGTAACAGATGAAGAACTCAGCCTGGTGAAAAGCTCAATGACCGGTGCTTTTGCAAGATCTTTGGAAAGTCCTGAAACGGTTGCTCGTTTTGCGCTGAATACTATCCGTTATAATTTACCTAAAGATTATTATTCAAATTATCTGATGAATCTTGAAAAGGTAACAAAAGAAGATGTATTGCGCGTTGCACAAAAATACCTGCGCCCTGAAAATTTGAATATTCTGGTAGTAGGTAATCAAGAGATAGCTGAAAAATTAAAAGTATTTGATGCATCTAATGCTATTCATTACAAAGATTATTATGGCAATGACAAAGCACAGTTGAAACAAGTTCCGGATGGCGTTACCTTAGAAACTATTTTTAATCAATTTGCTTTCAATTGCTTTATGGTAAATGATCAAGCCGGTTTTGACGCAAAACTTGCCCGTATTGGTTTTATTCAAACATCGTACCTTGCTGATTTACCTGAGATTGGTGGGTCACTGACTTTAGTCACTTATGAAGGAAAACCAAACATGTCAGCATTTATAATGAAGGTTAGCAGTCCGATGATGAACGGCACCCAACAAAAAGAATGGTTTAACGGAACTGAAGGAGGTACATTTGCCATGGGTCAAGGTTCAACAAAATATGATGAAAATGAAATTGCAAAACGTCAGAAATCATCGTTCCCTTTTGTTCAACTATATTATTTGCAAGATGATTCAATTAAAGTTGAATTATTAGGAATTGATGTAGTTGACGGTAAAGAATATTATAAAGTGAAAATTACGCAAGTGAACAATGTAAATGAGTTTTCATACGAGTATTACAATGTTGAAACCGGCATGCTTGATATGAAAGAAACATTTACCACAACAGAAGAAGGAGTGATGACTATAGTAATTGCGTATGGTGATTACCGTGACATGGGTAAAGGATTGATCATTGCCCACTCAATGAAAATGTCGGTAGGTGGACAGGTGTTACCTTTTGTAGTGCAAGGTTGTGTAGTTAAGAAAAAAGCAAAATCTAAAGCATTTATTGGTACGTTTGATTAGTAATAATTATTCAAATAACAGAAAACCGTCCTCACCAGGGCGGTTTTTTTTATCTTGCAGAAGAACTTTATCAAGATAAGGTTGTAGTAAAGCAAAGAATGTTCTTAAATTCAGGTGATGAAAATAATTTTGATAATGAGTTTGTTCATGTTTGGTTTGAGCGCATGCCATACAAGAAAGTCAGCAGAAACAAGTGAAGAAATGACACCCACTGAATCAAACGCATCAGATCCAAGTGCTCAAAAGCAAGTTGAAGCAAAAGTGATTTATGTGCCTTTTGAAAACAAAGCCGGCCGATTGATTGAAGGGGTTGGTGATTATTTTTTGGTGTATGAAAATAGTGAGTGGTTTGTGAAATTTGACTGCTCAGATGGCGCTGATCCGGGTGATCTCAAACCGTTGATTGATCAAACAGCAAAATTTTCTCTGACAGAACGTGAAGGTCAATGGGATTCTGACGATCCAAACGTGCAAAGTCGCATTGGAAAGTATGTTTGCATTCACGCCATTGAACGTTGATTGATTGTTAACATTCTAGTAATTAGGTCTGCCCAGTTTTTTCATAACTTTGTTTTGTACAATTGATATCTGTTTTGTACTGAATTAAGCGAACACCCTATAAGAGTCCCGTTCTGTGCGGGATAATCCGAAACCGCTTAGCTGAAATTTTGCAAATTATTAATTTAATTATGAAACGCATTTGCAATATCATATTGGTTTGCTTCATGTTGGTTTTAACAAAAGAGGTGAAGGGGCAATGTCCAGAAGGAACACTTGGTGTAACAGGTGCAGGGTGTGGTTGTTTAGCTAGTTGCGATTTAACTTCATTCGGTGGCCCTAATTGTGGTAGTGGTGTTTCTGGGAATTGTACCGCAGGGGAGTTACCAATGTCAGTTGATATTGTTGTTCCAGACGGTTGCACGTTTACAGTTACCGCTGTAATGCAGAATAGACCTGGTTGTACTGCTTCAGGAGCAGACGCAGGTGATCAACTAAAAGTAGATATTCCCGGTGGACCAAAGCCCTTTCAAACGGGAGCTTCTAATGCAACACTCACGGATAGCTATACGCTTGCTGGACCGGCAACAATTCGGGTGTCCGGAACTGCAAACAGAGCAGATGAAATTATCACATATTCAACCACCTATTCCGGTGTCTATTGTAATGCTTGTGGTAGTATTTTGCCTTTAGGTATTAGTGATTTTGAGGGTATTCAGAAAGATAGATACATTCAGTTGAGTTGGCTCACAGGGTCAGAATTGAATTCTGATTATTTTAAGATTTTTAGAAGTGTTGATGGAATTAATTATGAAGATGTTGTTGTTGTAAATGCCTTAGGTAATAATTCTCAAAGTTACAAATACGATATCATTGACACGGAAGTCCCAATGTTTGGCACCATCTACTACAAATTGAATGCTTATGATAATGATGGACAATTGACTGAAACTAAAATCATACAAGTGGATTATACACCAGCATTTGTTTTGTATGAAGAAGGAATAATCCGCATTAATTTAGGAGATGACATTTCAGCTGATGATGTGGCATTGGTTTATGATTATGCCGGTAAGTTGATTTGTTCAATACCTTTAATTGATAACGTTGGTGAAGCTATCGTTAATTACAACGGGCTGATGTTTGTTTCTCTCCCAAATAGAGGACTTCGTTGTAAAATTGTGGGTCTCTAAGTCTTTTCAACATGTTATCCTCATGTTAGCTGTTTAAAAAATTAAGTCTCTTTCTTCTGGCATCCCCCTTCCCATTTCCCTATATTTGTGAGATATGGAAGAAAACAAACCGGTAAAACCTGCGCCACGTCGTTCATTGGTAAGCCAAAGTATTCAGGCTGTGAATGAGTTGGGCAAGTTGCCTCCGCAAGCTGTTGATGTGGAAGAGGCAGTGCTGGGTGCCATGCTGCTTGAGAAAAATGCAGTCAACGATGCTATTGACATTCTCAAACCGGAAAGTTTTTACAAAATTGAACACCAGAAAATCTTTGCTGTCATTCTTGAATTATTTGCCAGCTCTGAAAATATTGATATCCTCAGCGTAACTGAACGGCTGAGAAAAAAAGCCGAATTGCAATTAGTTGGCGGACCGGGTTATATTGCCCGACTAACAAATAAAGTCGCTTCTGCAGCACACGTTGAATATCACGCCCGCATCATTTCTGAAAAATTTATCTTGCGGTCTCTCATTGAAGTATCTACTGAAGTGATCAAAAATTCGTATGACGAAACAAAAGATGTATTCAATGTTTTGTCAGATGCGGAAGGCGGACTATTCAAAATTGCAGAAGGTAACCTGAAAAAAAGTTATCAGAATGTAAATGATCTCGTGCATCAGGCCATTCAGGAAATTGAAAAAGCAAGCGAGAATAAAGATGGTGTCAGCGGTGTTCCGTCAGGGTTTACTGATTTAGATAGAATAACATCAGGCTGGCAGCGCTCAGATATGATTGTGTTGGCGGCTCGTCCCGGAATGGGGAAAACGGCCTTCGTACTTTCTATGGCACGCAATACCGCGGTGCAGTTTAAACAACCGGTGGCCATATTTTCTCTTGAGATGTCAAGCGTGCAATTGGTAAAAAGATTCATGGCAATGGAAACCGGCATTGCGTCAGAAAAATTGCGCAAAGGTTTTTCAGCTAAAGAAGATTGGGACCAGTTACATTCACGCATCAGCGCATTAACTGAAGCGCCTATCTATATTGATGACACGCCTGCATTATCAATTTTTGAATTGCGCGCAAAATGTCGTCGAATGAAAATGCAACACGACATTCAACTCGTTATCATTGACTATTTGCAATTGATGTCTGCCGGTAGCAAAGGCGGAAATCGTGAACAAGAAATTTCTACCATCTCACGCTCTATCAAAGAAATTGCAAAAGAGTTGAACGTACCAATTATTGCGCTGTCTCAGTTGAGTCGTTCAGTTGAAACACGCGGAGGTGATAAACGACCTTTGTTGTCTGACTTACGTGAATCAGGCGCAATTGAACAAGATGCCGATATGGTTTGTTTTATTTATCGCCCTGAGTATTACGGTCTCATTGAAGATGAAAACGGAATGCCAACGGAAGGAATTGGCGAGATTATTGTAGCTAAACACCGAAACGGTTCGTTAGATACTGTGCGGTTAAAATTTGTGAAGGAACTTACTAAATTTGATAACCTAGACGCATTTGATAACGGAGTTTACGGTACCTTTAAACCAAATACCGGTTTTGAAAGCAACAATGTTGCTACCATCACCGTTAAAAGTAAAATGAATCAGGATGACGATGATTTTCTTACAACATCTCAAGATGATCCGCCTTTTTAGTAAAGGGCTGCTCCTCGTTTTTCTGTTCTTCGGAAAAGGCGCTTTCTCTGCCACCATTCTTGTGCCAATGGATGAAACCCAAACTGATCACCTCAGGGCTTATGGGGTTGCATACCGTGCATTGGATAAAGGTTTTATCATGGAATGGTTACTCAATTATCGCGGCGGAAGTTTTTTATTCCCTCAAGATATGGGTATTGAAGAAGATTTAATTCTGTCTCGTGTTTCGTATAAAATTATACCTGATTCTAAAGTAGAGCAAATCAAATCTGAAATTGCACAACCTGAAGTCAACATGGAAGTGGTGCAATTAGAAAAAGCACCAAAAATTGCCGTGTATACCCCGGGTGGTAAACAACCTTGGGATGATGCAGTGACGCTTGTCTTAACGTATGCTGAAATTCCGTATACTGAGATTTATGACTCAGCTGTTGTGATGGGGGTATTGCCTGAATATGATTGGCTGCATTTACATCATGAAGATTTCACAGGACAATACGGAAAATTCTATAAAAATTATCACACTGCTGGCTGGTATCAAAAACAAGTGAGAGAGTCAGAAGCTTCTGCAAAAATGTTGGGCTATGCTAAAGTGAGTGCCATGAAATTAAGCGTGGCAATTAAAATAAAAGAGTTTGTTGCCGGCGGAGGTTTTCTTTTTACCATGTGTTCAGGAACTGACAGCTATGATATCGCATTGGCTGCTTACAATACAGATATTTGTGATGTGATTTATGATTATGATGCGGCTGAACCTGATTATCAGTCAAAACTGGATTACTATCAAGGATTTGCTTTCCATAACTACACCATCGTGAAAGATCCTTTAGAATATGAGTATTCTGATATTGACGGATCTGATGATCATCGTGCTTTGGGTGAAAGTCTTGATAAATTTTTTCTGTTTGAATTTTCTGCTAAATGGGATATCGTGCCTACTATGTTGTGTCAGAATCACACCCTTGAAATCAATGGATTCATGGGGCAAACAACAGATTTTAGAACTGAATTTATCAGACCTGATGTTCTGATTATGGGCGATAATAAAGCGCTTGGTACAGCTCGCTATCTGCATGGAGAATTTGGTGAAGGAACATGGACCTATTACGGCGGACATGACCCCGAAGATTATCAGCATTTTGTTGGTGATCCGCCAACTGATTTGAGCTTGCATCCAAATTCACCGGGGTATCGGCTTATTCTCAACAATATCTTATTCCCTGCTGCTAAGAAAAAGAAAAGGAAAACTTAGTAAACCTCTAGTCCGAATTGAATTCGAAAAAAAAAATAACTTTCGACTGTGTAATGAAAAAAGAACAAATACTTGAACTCTTTGAAAGGTTTGAGGTTGCTGCCTCAGAGATAGAAGGTGTTGAATGCTGGAGTGCCAGAGAACTTCAATCCTTACTTGGGTATGCAAAATGGGAAAATTTTGAAAATGTAATTGACAAAGCCAAGGAATCATGCAAACACGCTGGTGAAAAGGTTTCAGATCATTTTCCTGACGTCAGGAAAATGATCTCATTGGGAAAAGGAGCAGAAAAGGAAATAGATGATATCATACTTACACGGTACGCCTGTTATCTGATTGCACAAAATGGCGATAGCCGGAAAGAAGAAATTGCATTTGCACAGAACTATTTTGCAGTGCAGACTCGCAAAGCAGAAATAGTTGAACAACGCATCTTGGACTTTGAAAGAGTTAAAGCGCGGGAGAAACTTAGCGTGACGGAAAAAAATCTTTCGGGGATACTTTACGAAAGAGGTGTTGATGACAAGGGGTTTGCTGTAATTCGATCCAAAGGTGATCAGGCACTTTTTAGACTTACAACTTTGCAGTTAAAGAAAAAAATGGGCGTTCCGGATAATCGTCCTGTTGCTGACTTTCTTCCAACGATTGGGATAAAAGCTAAAGACCTTGCCGCAGAAATGACCAGCCTCAATGTACAGAGTAAAGACCTGAAGAGTCATATTCCCATTGAGAAGGAACATATCGACAATAGCAAAGCTGTACGTGAAATGCTAACCAAAAGAGGTATTATACCTGAAAATCTCCGTCCGGCAGAGGACGTGAAAAAATTACAACGAAAACTGGATAGTGATGGAAAGAAAATTTTGAAGAATAAAAAAAAATAAGAGTATCACACCATATAGTTACGCGGATTTGTGTTGCACTCTGAAAAGTTCTGATTATTCACTTATCCTTAGAAAATAAATAGCAAGACTAATGATTCGAGTTAAAAAAATTAAGCATGAAAATTCTAACGGTCTGTCTGGGCAATATTTGTCGCTCACCAATTGCTGAAGGTATTTTGCGGCATAAACTCAGACAAATGAAAAATACAGACATCCTTACTGATTCTGCCGGAACATCAAACTTCCATATTGGTGAAGCACCTGATACCCGCATGCGAATGACAGCGGTGAGAAATGGAATGGATATTTCTGATTTACGCGCACGGCAATTTTGTGTAGATGATTTTGACGATTTTGATTTGATCTATGCCATGGATTTAAATAATAAAAAAGATATTCTCTCACTGGCAAGGAATGAAGATGATATAAAAAAAGTTAAGCTTATTTTGGACGAAGTGTATCCCGGTGAAAATCGTGAAGTACCTGATCCTTATTACGGCGGTGATGATGGTTTTCAAGATGTGTTTGATATGCTTGATGAAGCTACTGATCAAATCATTGCACGATATGTTGAGTAAGGGAAAATTATATATTATCCCTGTGCCAATAAGTGATGATACACTGCACAAAGTTATTCCTGATTATAATCGTGAATTGATTGCAAACATGCGTTGTTTTGTTGTAGAAAAACTCAAAACTGCAAGACAATTTTTACGCGGATTGATTTCAGATTTTCCAATTGATGATTCTGTTTTTTTTGAATTAGATAAGCATGCAAATTATACTGCAGATAATGAATTGAAAACGGTTTTACTCAGTGGACAAGATATTGGCTTGATGTCTGAATCAGGATACCCGGGTGTTGCTGATCCCGGAACAACGGTGGTTCAATTGGCACATCGTTTAGGTGTAGAGGTTATTCCGCTTGTTGGACCCGGCTCAGTATTTATGGCGCTTGCCGCAAGCGGACTCAATGGTCAGGGATTTACTTTTCACGGTTATCTTCCCAAAAAAGAAAATGATTTACACCAGACGTTGAAAAACATTACACAACAAATTTCTAAAAGCGGATATGCGCAAATTTTTATTGAAACACCTTATCGCAACCAAGCTATCTTTGCAGAAATTTTGAAAAATATTCCGGGTGATATGCAACTCACCATTGCGTATGATATTACAGGAGAACATCAGAAAATCATCACACGTCCATTGCACGCATGGAAGAAAGAACCATTTCAATTTGAAAAGTGGCCTTGCGTTTTTATTTTAGGCCGGTAGAACAGGTCGATACCTTCGCAGGAATTTAAATAGGTATGATTTGAATCCCCATTACCATCTGCTACCCGCTCCACCACCGCGCGAACTTCCACCGCCAAATGATGAGCCTCCGCCACTACTGTAACTTCTACTATAGCCTCCGCCACCGCCGTATGAACTGCCTCCTGATGATGACTTCGTTTTTTTAGGAATCACATAGGTAGTTATTTTTGAGTGTCCGCAATTTTCACATTTATATTTTTTTTCTCCTGTTCCGCTAGATGTATAAGTTGCCGGTGTTATCGTTCTGTCATATTCTTTAAAATATGTTTTGAATGAACAGCTTGGGCATTTATTATACTTGGTGAACCATTTTTTGTATGACAAAATCATTACACGTTTTGAGTCAGCTGTTACCCAAACATCATAATCAATTGATTTTACTTTCTCTTCAACTTCCTGTCCTTGGCTTAGATGTTTATCTTCTTCATGATCTCCCAGTTTATGCATCTCTTCTCCGGTTTCACTATTGAAGCGAACGGTATTTCTCCAGCGTTCCATGATACTTTTAGTCAAAAAATATAGCACAACAAATGGTATTGGAATTACAAATGGCCAAATTCCCAAAGAGAAAAATTTCATGATATGATAGCGTTTGTATGGGTCACGCACCGAGAAAGAAAATATAATGGCAATGATCCAGGCTGCTGTCATCAATCCACCTGACCAGAGTAAAAAATAAAAAAATCCTGATTCAAAAAATTGGAAAGGCTCTGAAACATATTCATACTCATCAAAGGTGTAATCACTATCATCATATCCTGTGTCAGAAGAATAGAGTGGAGGAGTGCCGTAAAGAAAATCACATGTTGCCTGCACGCCACGTATGGTGCCCGTTACATAGTCATTCAATTTGTAATAAGGTACCATTTCATTTTGCTGAATGTCATAACAATCTCCATCTGTCAAAATGGTTTCAGTGCCACGACCGGTGATAAATTCTACAGCATGTTGATCATTAATTACCAATATGAGTAAACCATTATCAAGATCTTTCTGACCAATTCCCCAGTGGTTGAACAAGTCTGTTCCCCATCCATGCGGATCATTATCACCAATTGAATTGAGACATACAACTGCCACTTGAAAGCCGGTTTTCAACTCAAGCGTATCCAATAAATCATTAATCATGTTAATGGCAAAGGTGTCCAGCATAAAGTGCGGATCAGTCACTGAACCATTGTCTTTTTCTCTTGGATTTTCTACTTGTTTATAATCTGAAATTACACCGTCGGTGTTGATGCGGGCATAATTCATGTTCACGCGTTTATCTACTAATCCATCAAAATAATTTTTGTCAGAATAGGTGATGGTTTCATCTGTGCTATTGTTGCTGAATGCAGTTGAAACTTCTCCGGTGAAAATGGGATCATCATCCTGATAGAATGATTTTTTCATGGTCTTTAGCTCTCCATAAGAGCGTTCAACTTTGTTGGGATATTGTGAATGAACACCGGTATTTCCGTCATAATTGAGAATTTTTGCATCAAAAGCAATTTCTTCAAATATATGCTCACCCAATTTTTGAATTGATACAAAATCTCCGGTGCCGGTTGCTTTGCCTGCTAAATGTGTTTCAATAATGTCTGCCGCTGTTTCACTGAGAAAATCAGTCTTGAAAAATGACTTTAATCGTGAACCTATGCGATAAACAACTGCTTGTTTGGATTTACATTGCAATTGAAAAACAAAACGTCCGTTGGTTTTATTTTCAAGATCCCATAATTCAATTAAACGGTCAGCATAAGCTTCAGGGTCTTCAGGAGATTTTATATAATCAACTCTTACACAAACCGGTTCAATGTATCGCGGAAAATAATAGGTTTCGCGCGTGTTGATTATTTCTAGATACCATTCTTCAATTATTTTTTTTGCCGGATCAATGATAAATCCCACTGAATCAAAAACCGGTTGAGGAAGATCTTCCGGTGCATACGTTTTATCTTTACTGAAACCATGTTGGCTGAATGCTGATATGAAAACTATCAGTAACCAAATTCGTGAAAATAATCGGACATGTATTTTATTGTTCATTGTAATAAGGTTTTATTTCGTACTGAGGAAATTGATCATGATGTTTTTTCACCAGGATATTATATTTTTTTACCGCTTCATTGTAATTTTTTTTCTCAAAAGCTATCCGGTTTTCTGAACCTTCAATTTGTACCAAAAGTTTTTCAACGGCAGATTTTTCACCAAGCTGACTCACGATATTTTTTGCTTCATCAACTTTAGCTGAAAGTGAATTTTCAAGTTGAAATTTTTCTTCACCTTCACTGTTTTTAATTTGCTGTTGTAAAGTTTGAATGGTGGAATCTAACACTGTAAGTTCAGCCGGAGATTGTTGAACAGCACTGAATAAATCAGGCAGCATGCTGTTGCGTTGATCAATGGCAACCTGCACTAAATCAAGTTTGGAAGCAACATCTTCTTCTGCTTCAATTAACTGATCGCGAATTTGATTGTACTCTGAGGTTTGTTGATTTTGTTCAGCCTCTTGATTGTTTTTATTGGCTGCACTAACTAAAAAAAAAATGATGATCAATAGAACAACTGCAACAACGCCAAGTAGAATGTAAAATTTCTTGCGTGATTTATTGTCTTTTTCCAGCACGCCTGATTTTTTTTGAATAGTACTCAATACCATCACGGCCTGCTGATCACGAGGATCAACCAACAATTCTTTACGTGCGTAGTATTCTGCTTTTTCACGTGTTGATGGATTATGGTCTTCAAGCCACATCATCATATAGGCTTTGGCAAGTATGGCATTGCAGTTTGTCAGGTAGGGATTAATGGCTACTGCCTGCTCACCTTCAAGCACGGCATCTTTATAATTTCTGGCTTTGAGATGATCGTCTGCCAATTTGAGATGCTTTTGTGCTTTCACTAAAAGTGCCTGCCATTGCTCTTCATTCAAGCCCATGCTGATGGCTAATTCTTTCAACTCTGACAGGGTGAGTGGTCGTTCTTCTAAAGTGTCATTCGTTTCTCCGGCTGATACGATGGCTTTAATTTGTGCGGCAAATCTTTCTTCGTTGCTATCCATGTGATATTGAATTGTCAGGTGAAATTAAGAAACAATTTCTATTTCTACGGGTCCGGTTTGTACAATATCTCCCGCGTATAATTTGCGGCGTATCCGAAATTCTTCTTGTCCGTTGACGGATACAGTACCTTCTTCAATTTGCACTTTACCTTCGCCACCGGTGCCGGCAATGCCTTCAATTTTTAATAATTTAACCAGTTCAATAAACGGACTGTCTTTCTTTAATTTAAATGTTCTTTTTTCCATTGAGAAATATTTCAGCCAGCTTGATTGCGGCTTGTTTTGATGTGATTTTTCCGCTGATCAGTGCTTTTTCAAATTTGGCAATTGCGGAATTAATTTTTTTATTTGCATAAAATGAATGTACAATGATATCTTTTACGGCATCATGCATCCAATATTTATTCTGTTCTTCTCTTGTCTTATCAAAATATCCGTTGCCTGAAGTAGTTTCAATAAATTTTGAAATGATATTCCAACACGTGTCCATGCCTTTACTTGTGAGTGCGCTACTAGTTTCAACGCGCGGTGTCCATTGATTGGCATTGGGTCTTGCCAAATGCAAAGCATTCATGTATTCACTGCGAGCAAGATTGGCTTTTTTTACATTATCACCATCTGCTTTTGTGATAATAATTGCATCGGCCATCTCCATGATGCCTTTTTTTATTCCTTGCAATTCATCACCCGCACCTGATAGCATCAACAAGAGAAAAAAATCAGTCATTGATTTTACCACCGTTTCTGATTGTCCTACACCTACTGTTTCAACCAGAATTACATCATACCCTGCTGCTTCACACAATAAAATACTTTCACGGGTATGATGTGCAACACCACCCAATGAACCTCTGCTTGCACTTGGTCTAATAAATGCGCGCTCATTTACTGATAAATTGTTCATGCGAGTTTTATCACCCAAAATGCTGCCGCCAGACTTTTCACTGCTTGGATCAACGGCAAGTACCGCTACTTTTTTTCCGATGCTGATTAAATAGGATCCAAATGAATCAATGAATGTACTTTTGCCAACACCGGGCACTCCGGTAATTCCTATTCTAACAGATTTGCCTGTATATTTCAAACACTTTCTCAGCAAGTCGTCAGATAATTGCTGATCTTTTTCACGCTCACTTTCTGAAATGGTAATGGCTGTTGACAAGGCTGTTTTATCTCCTTTACGAATCATGCGGAATAATTCATCCATTGATCGTTGATCATGATGTTTGCGCCTTATGCTCACCAGGCGGTCAATGGTTTTTTTATCTGGATTTTTTGTCTGCGCCATTCAGGGTTGTCCGTTGCTGTTTACTTGTGAAGTTGTATCGGGTACCGCGTATTTATAAGATTCAATCCACGCTGCATCTTGAACATCACGCAAAATTTTGTATAATGAATCGCCGTAAAAATAATCAGTAAGTACATTACCAACACCATATTCTTCTGTCAATATTTTCATTTGATATTTAGAAGGCTTGTATTGTCCCTGACTCCAACCGGGAGAATCAAATAGCATGGGATGTTCATAAAATCTTAATTTCCAGAGTAAGGTAAAAGGTTTTGCGTAGTATCCGCAAATTTTATTTAAATCGTTGTGCAACAAAAAGCAGGAATCAACTCCGTTTATTTCAAACAAATTAATTTTTTCTGGATTTGCAAGACTAGGATAATAACCCATTGCCTGATACATGAACTGCTGTTCAGAAAGTATTTGTGCTCCGGTGCATACTCCATCACGAAATGTGACAATAGCATAAGTTAGTAACTGAGAATGCGCACTAGTGAATAAGCCCACCGCAAAATACATTTTCTTACCGGTTGATTGAGCAACGGATGTCAAGTTGATAGAAAAGAAAAAAAGTAAAATGTAAATGCAACGCATGATTAGTAAACCAAAACTTGTATTCAAAAAAAGCAGAGCTTATCAGCGCTACTCTATGAATAAAGGTACAAAATCCGTGCTATTCAGCAAATAAGGGAATTTTAAAGCGGTATTAGTCAAGCACCCTGAGCAAGTATTTGATGATGTCTGTATAAGAGACAATCCCTTTCAACGCGCCTCTTTCGGTTACGGCAAAAGCATGTACTTCACCTTTTACCAAACTTTTTGCAACTTTTCCAATAGGGGTGTCTGCTTTGACAGTGGTTGGTTTGGTTGACATAATATCTTTTACCCTGAGGGTTTGATACACTTGTTCTTCATCATTCAAACCGGCATTACCAATAGCACGCATGAAATCAACCAGACTCACCATACCAACCAGTTTTTTGTTTTCTACAACCGGAATATGGTGATGAAATGGTGTTTTTTCATACAAATGTTTGATGTCAACTAATTTTTGATCAGGTTGTACCGTGTTTACCTTGGTGGTCATGATACCTGAAACAGGAGCGTCTAATTTCATAATCGTGCAGAAATCTTAACAAAATTAATGGTTCTTCGTACAAACCGTAAGGGCACAAAGGTAACATTTGTTTGCAACTCTGATGATTATTCTCATGTGTGGCTGCACAAGGCATCTTGAAACGTATCTTTGTTAGGTATTAATAAAAAATAAGCTTATGAAAGCCAGAACGCTGGTAGAGTTATTGACACTTTCGTCAAATCTCTACATGATGTCAAAAGATAAAGAGTTGATGGAAAAACTGCACAACATGGCAGATAAAGGGAAAGACAAAATCAATTCTTTCATGAGTTCAACCACCCGCGATGAAGATGGAAATGAGGTAGAATTTTTGCAAAAAATTGCCATTAAAGCGCATGAAGTGAAAGAAGAGATGGAAGCAAAAATTGGTGAGATGGTTACCAAGTTTTATGAAAAAGTAAACATTGCTCACACAGATGAAATTGCAAAACTCAATACTAAAATTGAAGATCTAGCAAAACAAATTGCTTTGCTTGAAGCACGTCTAAACCGGTACGAACAAGAACAGTGAGTTTATTTTCATCCATAGCCCGCCGTTACAGGTCAGTTAAACGATACAATCAAATACTCCGCGTGTTTGTTAAGTATGGGTTTGATGATTTAGTTTCGTACATGGAAGAGCAAAAACGATTCTCCTGGATACGAAAACTCATCCCCAAATCATTTATCAAATCAGCCACTCATTATACCAAGTATGAGAAAATGCGTTTGGTGTGTGAAGAGTTGGGTCCCACCTTTGTAAAGTTTGGTCAAATATTAAGTAACCGTCCTGACTTATTACCATTGGATTTGATTACGCAGTTTGAAAAATTACAAGATAATGTGCCTCCTTTGTCAGGTGAAATTGCGCGAAAAGTAGTAGAGAAAGAACTCAAAAAAAGTACAGATGAAATGTTTGCCTGGTTTGAGCCTGAGCCTTTTGCTTCAGCATCCATGGCGCAAGTGCATAAAGCTACATTGAAAACGGGTGAACGTGTTGCTATTAAAATTCAGCGGCCGGGTATTACTGAAATTATTATTGAAGACATTAAAGTGATGTACACCGTGGCTGAAATTCTTAACCGCCGTGTGCCTTCGGTGCGCAGCTTTGACCCCGTTGGCTTAGTGAGAAATTTTGAAGAAAGTATTCTCAAAGAACTTGATTTTATACATGAGTCAGTTTCTGCTCAACGTTTCTATAATAACTTTTCAGGCACTGATCAGGATTCACGTTTTATTCATGCTCCAAAAGTGTATCGTGAATATACCACGCCGCGTGTTTTGGTGCTTGAATTTATCAAAGGATATAAAATTTCAAAACTTGATCAGATTGATGCAAACAAACATGACCGAAAACTTATTGCTCGCAAGCTTGCAATCTCCTATCTGAAACAGGTTTTTGAACATGGATTTTTTCATGCTGATCCACATCCGGGTAATTTATTATTGCTTGAAACAGGTGAAATATGTTATCTTGATTTTGGTATGATGGGTAGTATTTTACCCCGTGATGTTGAAATTTTTGGGCACTTGTTTTTATCCGTAAAAAATAAAGATGTCAAAAAAATTATTAACTCACTCATGCAATTGTCTGATCAGGTGAGCATCAAACACATGCGCCAGTTAGAGTTTGATATCAATGAATTTGTTGAAAGCTATTCCATTGCAGGGGTGCACGCCAATGAAATGAGTACGGTGCTGCTGCAGTTGAAAGACGTTATTGTAAAACATGATTTAAAAATTCCACCTCATTTCTTTTTACTGGCGAGATCATTAGTTACTATTGAAGGAGTTATCAGGAATCTGGATCCTGAATTGGATATGTTGGAACTATCAAGACCTTACCTGGTAAAAACAATCACCAAAAAATGGTCTCCTTTACAAATGGGTAAAAAGGTTCTTAACGGAATATTTGAATTTGGAAATTACATGGAGGAATTTCCGCGAGACCTTAAAAATGCAATCAGAAAAATTAATACCGGAGAAATTAAAGTTGATTTGCGGCACAAGGGAATTGATCCCTTAATTCACACCATCAACCGTGTCACCAAACAAATTGTATCAGCCATGGTGGTAGCATCATTAGTTATTGGTGGATCACTCACACTGGTTTATGAAACGCATCCGCTTTGGGGAGAAACTTCCGCGTGGTCAATTATTGCATTCATCATTGCGGGCATTGTTGCCCTTGGTATGTTGCGTGATATACGCAAAGGAGACCATGACCCATGGCAAGGATGGAAAGACGAATAATCTCAAGGACTTCCCTTGTTTACTTGTTTTATCTGCCTGTGTTCCTTTTTAAATAGGAATGCTTAATTTCGTAGCTCAATTATTAATAAACTCAAACTATGTCATACGATATTATTGTTATCGGAAGTGGGCCTGGCGGTTATGTTACTGCAATCAGAGCTTCACAACTTGGAATGAAAGTAGCTGTTGTTGAAAAAGCTGAACTGGGTGGTATTTGTCTTAACTGGGGCTGCATACCAACCAAAGCATTATTGAAAAGTGCCAATGTGTTTGAGTATATGAAACATGCTTCAGACTATGGTATCATGGTGAAAGATGCCACACCTGATTTTGCATCAATTGTAAAACGCAGTCGGGGTGTTGCTGATAAAATGAGTGGTGGAGTAACTTTTCTGATGAAGAAAAATAAAATTGATGTCATCAAAGGAACCGGAAAAGTAAAAGCAGGAAAAAAAGTAGAGGTCACTGATGAGAAAGGTGCTAAATCAGAATTATCTGCTTCTAAAGCGGTGATCATTGCAACCGGTGCCCGTTCACGCCAATTGCCAAATCTTCCGCAGGATGGTAAAAAAGTTATTGGTTATCGTGAGGCACTTGTTTTGCCTGAATTACCAAAGAAAATGGTAGTAGTTGGTTCAGGTGCAATTGGTGTTGAGTTTGCTTATTTCTACAACACGTTGGGTGTTGAGGTAACCATTGTTGAATTTATGCCAAACATTGTGCCGGTTGAAGATGAAGAAGTATCAAAACAATTAGAAAGATCATTCAAAAAACAAGGCATAAAAATCATGACTGAATCTTCTGTTGAGTCTGTTGATACAAAAGGTAAAGGCTGTGTTGTAAAAGTAAAAACAGCGAAAGGTGAAGAAAAAATTGAATGCGATATTGTATTGTCAGCAGTAGGTATTGAAACCAATCTTCAGGGAATAGGATTAGAAGATGTTGGTATTGCTACAGATAAAGGCAAAGTAATTGTCAATGATTATTATCAAACCAATATACCTGGATATTATGCCATTGGTGATATTGTAAAAGGTCCGGCCCTGGCACACGTTGCATCAGCTGAAGGAATTATTTGCGTTGAAAAAATTGCTGGTATGCATGTTGAACCGCTTGATTATGGCAATATACCGGGTTGTACTTATTGTTCGCCTGAAGTTGCTTCAGTAGGCATGACCGAAAAAGCTGCAAAAGCTGCCGGCCACGAATTGAAGATTGGAAAATTCCCATTCTCAGCATCCGGAAAAGCAAGTGCAGCAGGTGCAAATGATGGATTTATCAAATTGATTTTTGATGCAAAATATGGTGAACTTTTAGGCGCACACATGATTGGAATGAATGTGACTGAAATGATTGCTGAAATTGTTGCCATACGCAAATTAGAAACTACGGGCCATGAATTAATTAAAACTGTGCACCCACATCCAACTTTGAGTGAAGCCATCATGGAAGCCGCCGCTGCTGCTTACGGTGAGGTGATACACTTATAACTGAATTGAAATTTTTTACATGAAACCGGGCAATTTATTGTCCGGTTTTTTTTGTGTTTTGGACTATTGATGATTCTAATCTCGAAAACCAATATTATGAAAAAGTTAAAGGTATAGCTTCAATATTGATTTCTTGTTTTATGTTTTAATAAGGTCTGATGCCTATTGAGGAAAGTATTTATTGAGTTATTTCACTATGTGCAAACCTTGAATGCGTTCAAAATCTTTGATGTTGAGAGTTGCAATGGGTAAATCATACGCAAGGGCAGTAGCACCAATTAGAATATCCGCTAAATCAATTTTCTTGTTAATCTTAATCAGAGATCTATAAATTTTAATAGCGGTTTCTGTACATGATTCATCAAATGGAATGATAGTAAGATTATTGCAGAGTTTTTTCCAGTACTCCAAATGTCCAGGTTGATTTCCAATTCCTATTTCATAGTGAGTAATTACTGAAATAGCCAATTGATCGTGGTCTTGTAAAAGATTAAAAAATAGAGTTTGTTCCTTATTTTTTTTGCGGAATAATTCAATCAGAACGGATGAATCTAGCAGTATCACGCAAGTCTTGATTTGTTTATTTGTTCTCGTACCTCTTTATATGCTTTAACATTTTTACTAGTCCAAGTGGGCGCATCCAGAATGAGTTGTTTTAGTGAACTCGATTTCCGAATTTTCTTTTTTTCTGACAACAGAATTTTTCTAAGTCTTGAAATTTCTTGTTGTGGCAATTGTTCAATAAGACTTAGAATTTGGGTATATGTGAGGTTAACTCTTAGTTCCATAGCAATAACATTATCAAAGATAAAAGAAATTGAGCAATTTTCCTATTAAATGTGAGTCATCAAAAATAGACTTGAACTGATTATTATGCAATAAATGAACTCTGTCCATCCTACAAATCCAACTAACATTTTCAGTAACGATAAGTCTCAGTAATTCAAACTATCAAAATGTTTAACCAATCAAACAAATGTCAATGATCTATTCAATACCACTGAACATTCTGCTCCAGCGCATGCCGCCGCCAAACATTCCTTTGGTTTGATCAACAGATAACCATACAAATGAGGCGTGTCCTACAATATGATCTTCAGGCACAAATCCCCAAAAGCGTGAATCAGCTGAGTTGTTGCGGTTGTCACCCATCATCCAGTAGTAATTTTGTTGAATGGTATAGGTACTTGTTTTTACACCGTCAATATAAATTCCATCTGCTTTTTCTGCAAGGGTGTGCCCTTCATAAGCCGTAATAATTCTACGATAAATAGGCAATGTTTTATGATCAAGTTGCACCACATCTCCCGCCTTTGGTATTTGTAATGGACCAAAATTATCTTCTGTCCAATCATATTGTGGGTTGTTTGGGAAGATAGGATAGTAAGTGAAACGATGCACGTCAGGCATTCCGGAATTAATCACGGTCTGATAAAACCCCTTGTTTTTTGGATCTCCGCTTGTTTGCAATCCTTCAAATATTTTAGCCGGTTGAGAGTTTACATATAAAACTTGATTCACAACTTCAATCACATCACCCGGCATACCCACACAACGCTTAATATAGTTTTCACGCTTGTCTACCGGACGCTCAAGCAAACCTCCGATTTTCGTGTAACCGCGTTTGATATCTTCTTCATCAACAATGGCAGATAAAACTTTATTCTTTTCTGTGAATCGCTTTCTGGCCGCGTCAAGATATGCTTCGTAGTGTTCTTCAAAGTAATTCACACTGCGACCTTCTTGTGCTGAAATCAGGAAAGCTTCATTGCGCAAAATTTGTTCATACGTATGTCCAATCAATCCATTAGGCATGCGAGGATCATTGATTGCAGTATCACCCGCCGGAAAATTGAAAACAACTACATCATAACGCTCAACAAATCTGATTCCCGGCATGCGAGTATAAGGTATTTTTTGAAACTCAACATACGATTTTACATTGAGCAATGGAGCAAAACTATTATGCACGATTGGATAAGAAAAAGGCGTCATTGGCAGACGTGGCCCGTAAACAAATTTATCTACAAAAAGATGATCACCAATGAGCAATGTTTTTTCCATTGAACCGGTAGGAATTTTGTAAGGTTCAAAAACATAAGTACGAATTGCGCTGGCTGCCACAACGGCAAAAAGTATGGCATCACCCCATTCTTTGATCATAGATTTTTTTCCGGCCTTGCGCTTGAAACCGGCAAGTGAAAGCGGGTATACAATAAGATGGCCGATAACCGGTAAAGCAAAAAATAAAGCTACGTGATCACTCGGTGTGCGCGCGTCAACTTGTTTTGCAACGTCCCAATTGGTTTCAGGTTGTGCGGTGCATTTTTCATCTTTGGCAATTTTCCAGAAAACAGGGAACGGAAAAATGATACCAAGAATAGTATCTTTTACACTGAACTTTCCAAACTTGCGGATATAAGTAACATTGAGTGAAGCCCACATGATAAACTGAATGCCGGGGAATGCTAGAAAGATCGCCCAATACCAAGGTAATTTCACCGCGCGCAGCAAACTGAAATAGTTGTAGAACGGAATGAAAGCATCGGTACTTTTTCTTTCAATTCTTCCAAAACCTTTATGCCAAAGTCCGGCTACCGGAGTAAGCCAGATTACTAAATATCCAATGATAAAACCAAGATAGCTCATTCAATAATTTATTTTAAGTTTAGTACATCCTGCATGGTAAAAATACCTTTTTTTCCGGCAAGCCATTCAGCGGCAATTACGCTGCCCAATGCAAATCCTTTTCTGTTGTGTGCAGTATGTTTTATTTCAATTGTGTCAATAGGTGATTCATATTTTACTTCATGTGTGCCGGGCACGTCGGGTAAACGTAATGACTCTATAGAAAGTGCATCAGTTTGATTGATTTGACTTTTTTTAACGTTTTCCCACTTGGTGTATTTAGGGTGAATTTCAATCAACTGTTCAGCTAGGGTAATACCGGTTCCGCTAGGTGCGTCTAATTTTTGGGTGTGATGAATTTCTGTCATGCCGGCGCTGTATTCCGGATAATTTTTCATTAATCCGGCAAGATATTTATTCAGTGCAAAAAATAAATTCACTCCCAAACTGAAATTGGTAGCGTAAAGCAGACTTCCGTTTTTTTGCACATTGAGTTTTTTAATTTCATCAAATGCATGATACCAACCTGTCGTTCCAACAACAACCGGCATTTGATGATCAATACAAAAGCGAATATTTTCTAAGGCATGTTCAGGTGCAGTAAATTCAATCACTACATCGGTATCGGCGCAATTGAGGTTTTCTTTCGGGTTTTTGCTGTTGATGCGTTGGGTAATTTGATGACCGCGTTCCAAGGCAATCATCTCAATTTCTTTTCCCATTTTACCGTAGCCAAAAAGTGCTATTCTCATACCTGTTGTGTGATCTTGAGTTTTATTATTGCAGACAGTTTATCTTGACTCTGCGTTGCGAAAGTACTCAAAATTGTTTGATGACTTTGGTAAGCTGCACGTACTAAATTGTATTTGATTGAATTTAACGTCCTCTTTTTTAATTACATTTGCCCGTAATTTTAAACTCTCCGATAAATGAAACTTATTAAAATCAGCGCATTGGCCATTATCTCTTTAGGGTTCTTTGCGTGTGGCAACTCTTCTGATGCCAACTCTACATCTACTACTTCTACTACTGAGTCAACCTCAGATGAAACAACTGAAACAAGCGGTTCTTCAGATTTCAGAACAGTAAGTACAAACAGTTATTTTGATATTGATATCCCTGGTCACATGGAGGCTGCAAGCGGTTTGAATGGTGATGCAAGTATCCAGTATCAATATGTTGAACAAGTTGGTACCACGGTAAAAGAGCATTATGTAATCGTATTAATGGAAACTAAAGAAGAAATTGAATCCTATGATTTAGATGAAGAATTTGACGCATTGTCTTACGGTGAAATTTCTTCAACTTCTTTAGGTGATGGGCTTGATTCTTTTGAAATTCTAACTAAAAATCCTGAAGTAGTTCAAGTGAATGGCTTGGATTGCGTAAAATATGAAATGGAAGGCTCAATGGGTGAGGTAAACGTGTATTACAGATTAGGCGTTTTTGAAGGTGAAAAAGCTTTCTATCAGGTATTGACTTGGACATTGACTGAACAAAAAGCTGAGTTCAAAGCTGACATGGATAAAATCATCAATTCATTTAAAGAAAAATAGACTGAATTTATTTTCAATGAAGAAGCTGTCAATTACTGGCAGCTTTTTTTTTACCCGATGAAAAGAGTTTGTACTGTATTAATTTATGAGTAACTTCAATATTCATTATACCATCACAAAATTTATGAAAAAGATATTTTTTATTCCGCTACTGATGTTTTTTGCTTTACCAATACTCAGTGGAAAAGGCGCATGGAAAACCATTGATCAGTCAGATTATTTTACAATTAAAGTGCCGGCATACATGAGTTCTGCAACCGGACTGAACGAGGAGGCTGCGATTGAATATGAGTATGTAAAAGAGGTTGATGGTGAGGTCAAAGAAATGTATCTCATTGTGCTCTATGAAACCAAAGAAGAAATTGCATCTTATAATTTAGACACTGAGTTTGACGCAATGAATTATTCTGAATTATCTGTAAAGTCAATTGGTGATGGACTAGATTCCTATGAAATTCTCACTAAAAATCCTGTTGTGATAGAAGTAAACGGAATGGATTGTGTAAAATACGCTATGCGTGGTGCATTTGGTGAAGTCAATGTTTATTATAAACTTGCGGTGTATGAAGGTAAAAGGGCATTCTACCAAGTTTTAAGCTGGACCATTGCAGAACAATTCAGCCAATTCAATACAGATATGGAACAGATGATTTTGTCGCTGAAAGAAAAGAAATAAACTCCAATCAATAAATAATCACAAGTCCATTCAATTTTTCAAGTTGGAATCATGTCAGCCTATTGATTTGATATTTAACAACCTATAGATATTAATATTGACATAGTATTTTGAAGTTAATTCTATTTTTCTACATTTGTCAGATAAATTAAAAATCAACCAAAATGAAAAAAATGTTTTTTGCCGGTCTTGCTTTAGTTGCGCTTGGCCTTACGTCTTGTTCGGGTGAAATTAAATACAAAACCGACAAAAATTCTGGATTCTATGAAATTGACATTCCAGAACACATGGAAATTACTTCAGAGTTGAATGATGAAGCTTCAACCCAATATGAATGGGTAAGTGCTGAAGGCAGTGTTACTAAAGAACATTACGTTATCGTTTTGATGGAAACTAAAGAAGAAATTGCTTCTTATGGTCTTGAAGGAATGTTTGATGCATTGTCTTATTCTGAGCTTTCAGTTGAATCTATTGGAAGTGGTTTAATTGAATATAACATTCTTACCAAAGCGCCAAAAATTGAAAAAATTAACGGAATGGATTGCGTGAGATATCAAATGGATGGCTCTAACGGAGTTGTAGGTGTTTACTATGAACTTGGTGTATTTGAAGGTGAAAAAGCATTTTATCAAGTGCTTACCTGGACAATCAAAGATCAAAAAGATGAGTTCAAACCTCAGATGGATCACATCATCAACTCATTCAAAGAAACAAAATAAGTTTTTTTTTCTTAGTCCAACAGGGAGGCGTTTGTCTCCCTTTTTTTTTGCTGTAAATGTTGCAAATCCCTAATTTTATAATTTCTTCGCTTGCTTGTAAGATGTCTTGCCATAAACTCAAATTAAATAATTGGATGAATATTGAACAAGATGGGTTGCAATATATGATCGTTCTGTTGGCGCAGGTCACGACCTGCGCCAAATTGAAGTCAAGATTCTATTGCTTAAATTTGAGATAAAAGAATTGTGAAATTTTATTTTTATAAATTATTGACAAGCGTGATTCACCAAATATCTTCAAACCTCATCAGAATAATTTCTAACCTGATTGCATGATAAACCACCGCTATTGCTAACTTTGAAAAATCTTTTAGCCAAAATCTAATTCAATATCAATACTATGTCTGACGACAAAAAAATTATTTTCTCTATGGTGGGTGTTTCCAAATTAACACCAACCGGAAAACCTATTATCAAAGATATCTATCTGTCCTTTTTCTACGGTGCAAAAATTGGTATCATTGGGATGAACGGTTCAGGTAAATCTACCGTGTTAAAAATTATTGCAGGATTGGATAAATCTTATCAAGGAGATGTAGTTTTTAATCAAGATTACAGTATCGGATATTTACCGCAAGAACCTGAACTGGATGGCACCAAAACGGTAAAAGATATTGTTCAAGAAGGCGTGCAGGAAACAGTTGATTTGCTCAAAGAATTTGAAGACATTAACAATGCATTCATGGATGAAGCCATCATGAATGACGCAGATAAAATGGATAAACTCATTGAAAGACAAGCCCGCGTGCAAGAGCGCATTGATCAGATAGACGCATGGAATTTAGATACCAAATTGGAAAGAGCGATGGATGCCTTGCGTTGTCCGCCGGAAGAACAATTGATCAGTACTTTATCTGGTGGTGAAAAACGCCGGGTTGCTTTGTGTCGCTTATTGCTGAAAAATCCTGATATTCTTTTATTAGATGAGCCCACTAACCACTTAGATGCAGAATCAGTTGAATGGCTTGAAAATTTCCTTCAGAATTATCCCGGTACGGTCATTGCTATTACCCACGACAGATATTTTCTTGACAATGTTGCAGGGTGGATTCTTGAACTAGATCGCGGTGAAGGCATTCCGTGGAAAGGGAACTACTCATCATGGCTTGAGCAAAAAACAAAACGCCTTGCACAAGAAGAAAAACAAGAAAGCAAACGAAGAAAGGTATTGGAGCGTGAGTTGGAGTGGGTGAGAACAAATCCATCTGCTCGCCGCTCTAGAAATAAAGCTCGTTTGGCTAATTATGATAAATTGCTCAGTGAAGATTCTAAAACAAAAGAAGAAAAACTGGAACTACCAATTCCAAATGGTCCACGTCTTGGAACAAATGTGATTGAAGCCGTTCATGTTGCCAAAGCATTTGAACATAAAGTATTGTATGATGATTTGAATTTTACTTTACCTCCTAACGGCATTGTTGGAATCATTGGGCCTAACGGGGCAGGTAAAACCACCATCTTCAAAATGATCATGAATGAATTGAAACCTGATAAAGGAGAATTCAAAGTAGGAGAGACTGTACAAATTGGGTATGTTGATCAAGATCACAAATCCATGGATCCTGAAAAAACAGTATTTGAAGTGGTAACCGGCGGAACAGAATTTATGGAAATTGGTAAACAGAAAATAAATTCACGCGCCTACCTAAGTCGCTTTAATTTCAATGGAGCTGATCAGAATAAAAAAATCGGTGTGCTTTCAGGCGGTGAACGCAATCGCTTGCATCTTGCTATGACACTGAAAACGGAGGCCAATGTGTTATTACTTGATGAGCCAACGAATGATTTAGATGTAAACACCATTCGCGCATTAGAAGAAGGTATTGAAAGTTTTGCCGGATGCGCCGTAATCATTTCTCACGACCGTTGGTTTCTTGATCGTATCTGCACGCATATTCTAGCTTTTGAAAATGATTCTCAAGTATACTGGTTTGAAGGTTCATATACTGAGTATGAAGAAAACCGTAAAAAACGATTGGGTGATACCGAACCTAAACGTGTTAGATTTAAGAAACTCATTGCAGATTAATTTTCATCTTCTGCACGCATAGAATTGACAGGCATTTCAGGGTGTTTTCAACATTATTTGTCCCATAAAATGCCAACTTGGTCTTGACAAGTTCCTTATTAATCGTACATTTGCCCTTGTATTAACTTAAATTTTTGTTATGAAAAGAAAGATTTTTGCCGCGCTTGCTATAAGCGCTATTGCGTTTGTAAGTTGTAAAAAAGAAGAGCCTGTTGCTCCTTCTGAACCAGGAACCGCTACCCTAACAGGTATTATTACAGCAGATTTAGATGTTTATAATGACACTAACTCTTCAGGTGGTTATCAGTGGAATCCTGAGTTTGCTCCATCAGGTACAGTTGTAACTGCTGTTATTGATGGCGCTGATTTAGATCCAACTCCAGATGCTGGTTATGATTATCCGGATATTATCTATACTACCACTATTGGTTCAGGTGGTGTTTACACATTGTCAAACGTACAATGTTATAACACTCCAATTGATGTAGTTTTAATGTTTAATGATTTTTCATACGATCAAATAACAGGTCCAGCTACTGTTGATAAAGAGCGTTATATCTATACTTTACCTAATGACACCGTTACAATTTACAAAGGTGCTATGGTTATCAACGATTACGATTATAACTGGTAAGAGATTACAAAATATTCATCAATTCAATAAAAATTCAGTATGAAAAAAATAATTGGAGTATCCCTTGCTCTGGTTTTTTCTGCTGCATCATTTGCACAAAATGAGCAGATTCAGAATAAAAACGGAGTAGATATGATTCCCGTTTCAGGTGAATGGGGTGTTGGTATGAATGCTCTTCCGGTATTATATTTTGTCGGAAACGCATTCAATGGCAACAACAGTAACACCTTCATTGGCGGAAATAAATTTGTTGACTACTGGGCAGCTAACACGCTGTTTGGAAAATATATGTTGTCTGATGATAACGCGGTGCGTGGTCAATTGCGCATCGGTCAGTACAATTACACTTACAACAACTATGTATATAATGACCGTGCAACATCACCTGATTCATTGGTAATGGACACGTATTCAACTCAGTCATCGTATTATACAATTGCTGCAGGGTATGAATTCAGAAGAGGTAAAAACCGTCTTCGCGGAATTTACGGTGGTGAAGTAATGTATACTTTCCAACGTGGTATTTCTGCTGAATATGCCTATGGTAATGGTTACGGCATTGGCAACATGGCTCCTACATCTACTGTATGGTTCCCTTGGGGTGGTGTGGCTTCAGAAAATCCTGAAGGAACACGTATCATCTCTGATAAAGGTGGAAACTACAGTGGTGCTGGTATCCGTGCTTTCATCGGTGTTGAGTACTACATATTACCAAAAATTTGTCTTGGAACTGAGTTCGGTTGGGGTGCTTTGTATGGCGCAACCAGCGAGCGTGTTTCAACTGTAGAATTATTTGACCTTGGTCTTGGTACAACACGTACTGAAGAAACTACCATTGCCGGTAGTAAAGGTTTAACTATTGATACTGACAACTTTGGTGGTTCACTTTATATGATGTTCTACTTCTAAGTATTAGTCATTCTCACTGAAAGAGGCTCCGTAAAACGAGCCTCTTTTTTTTGTCCCTCTCCCATTGGATGGGATATTTCGTACATTTGTTCAACAAAAATATTTTCATGAGAGTTTTTAATAATGTACTGGAGACTATTGGTAATACTCCACTCATCAAGTTGAATAAAATCACTAAAGGCATTAAAGCAACTGTGTTGGCTAAAGTTGAAACTACTAACCCGGGCAATTCAGTGAAAGACCGCATGGCACTTAAAATGGTTGAAGATGCTGAAGCAGCAGGTTTAATCAAACCGGGTGGAACCGTGATTGAAGGCACATCTGGAAATACCGGAATGGGGTTAGCTTTGGCTTGCATTATCAAAGGGTATAAACTCATTTGCGTGTTGAATGATAAACAGAGCAAAGAAAAAATGGATATCCTTCGTGCGGTGGGAGCAGAAGTTATTGTGTGCCCAACTGCAGTTGCGCCTGATGATCCACGCTCATATTATTCTGTTTCACGCAGACTGGCTAAAGAAATTCCTAACTCATGGTACGTAAATCAATATGATAATTTGTCTAACACCCAGGCACATTATGAGCAAACCGGACCTGAATTATGGGATCAGACAGATGGTAAAATAACGCATTTTATTGTTGGTGTTGGTACCGGCGGAACCATTTCAGGCATTGGAAAATATTTGAAAGAAAAAAATCCTAATGTGAAATGTTATGGTATTGACACGTATGGATCTGTCTTTAAAAAATACAAAGAGACCGGTATTTTTGATGAGAATGAAATTTATCCTTATATCACAGAGGGAATTGGAGAAGATATCTTGCCAAAAAATGTAAATTTTGATGTGATAGATTTGTTTGAAAAAGTAACAGACAAAGATGCCGCCATCATGACACGCAGACTAGCACGTGAAGAAGGAATTTTTGTAGGGAATTCTGCTGGTGCAGCGCTGGCCGGTGTTCTTCAGTTAAAAGATAAATTCAAAGAAGGTGATCTGGTTGTTGTTTTATTCCATGACCACGGCAGCAGATATGTTGGCAAAATGTTTAATGATGATTGGATGCGTGAAAGAGGTTTTCTGGATGAAGGATTAAAAAATGCAGCTGATATGGTTGCAAAACATGCAGATAAAGAATTGATCACTTGCGGTACTGAAGAATTGGTTTCTCACGCCGTGGCAAAAATGAAAAAATTTAACATCTCTCAGATACCGGTTACTAAAGACAATCAATTTGTTGGTTTTGTTGATGACACCACCTTATATCAGCAAATTATTGAGAACAGTGATTTAATTAATAAACCGCTGGGACAAGTTATGTTGCCTGCCTTACCGGTTGTTGCAAAAAATACTGCAATTGATGAAATTGCAAAAAAAATCAATAAACAAATTCCTGCCGTATTGGTTGATTTGGGTGAAGGAAAACATCATATTGTCACTCGTCATGATATCATCAATGCGTATGCATAAGGCATGATATTTACTGATCAGATGAAACGTACAATCCGCTTGGAAAAATTTCCTCAGCGGATTGTTTCTTTAGTGCCATCTCAAACTGAATTATTATTTGAACTTGGCTTAGATCAAGAGGTGATTGGTATCACCAAATTTTGTATTCACCCGCAACATTGGTTTGATTCAAAACAGCGGGTTGGTGGCACTAAAAATGTGAGCATTGAAAAAATATCTGCCCTACAACCTGATCTGATAATAGCCAATAAAGAAGAGAATACATTGCATGATATTGAACAATTGCAAAAAATATATCCGGTTTACATCAGCGATATTTACACCGTTCAGGATGCTTTGGAGATGATTGACCACGTTGGAAAAATATGTAATCGTGCTGAGCAGGCTGATAAACTGGTGAACCAAATCAAATTTAATTTTGATCAGATAGAGAAAGTGAATTTGCGCGTGTTGTATTTTATTTGGACAAAACCCTGGATGCTTGCAGGAAATCACACATTTATCAGTGATGTGTTAACGCAATGTGGCTTGGTGAATGTTGTCAACGGCGCTGATCAACGCTATCCTGAAATCAGCATTGAAAAAATAAAAGAACTGAAACCTGATGTTTTATTTCTCAGTTCAGAACCTTTTCCATTTAAAGAAAATCATGCCACCGCCTTGCAAGCTGAAACGGGTATCCGAACTGAATTGGTTGACGGCGAAATTTTTTCATGGTATGGTTCAAGAATGTTGAAAATACCTGATTATCTTACTCAGCTGAAACAGCGTCTTCAACATAATTTGCAATAAAAACTAACGCAGATTTTCCAAATGCCATACTTTCAATAATTGAATTCCCATCAGCATTCAGCATGTTGATTTCTCCGTTGGCTTTTACATGTGTTTCATCTTGCAAACGCAATTCAAAATAAATACCTGCAATATTTGCCATGTCTTGTATTTCAGCCATCATTTCTTCAGCAAGCAGAAGACCAATTTCTTGTTCAACTTTCTCAGGTGGATTATTTTCATCAACAGCAAATTTGGTATTCTCACATAATGTTTGAATATTCATAGACAATACAAAGTACAATGCAGGATCATCATTAGCTATTAGATTCACTTCATTACGCATCATTTCAAAAGAATTTTCAGTGAGCCTGTAATTAAGAAATGTTCCAATTGGTGATGACATAATATGCGAAACTGTGTCAAAACGAAACGTATTTGATTCATGCAAATCATCTAAAAAACCAAACCATTCTTTGGTGTTGTTAAAATCAAAATGCGCTTGCATAATTGGATACTGTTTAAACGGAATGGTATATCCTAAATTTTTATGAACTAAAAAAAGATTGACACCATTATAGTCAAAAGCCATTTGATTGTACTCAGGAACTCCTTGCACTTTGTCATCATTAAACCAATATAAATTGCTAAGCAGATTCAATGAACTACGCAAACTAAATGCTATGGTAGTATCAGCCTGATAAGCAATAGGCGCATTCTCTGAAAAACCTGATGCAGGTGTAAATTCTCCGTCTACCAGAATTTTTCCCTGAACAAAATCCATCGTGATATGACCATCCAATAATTTATTATCTGCCTTTGTGTTTTGCGGAATGATGTAACAATTAATTTCTTTGGTATGATCAAAAGTTTGTTCCAGATTAACACGTGAATTAAATGATTTCACTTTTCCATCCATAATGTTTTGCATGTGCTCAGCTATTTTTTGCTGGTCACTGTATGGAGTAAGTTGAATTAATACGTATTGATCATTGAATTTATAATTTGCTCCCTCAAATTCCTCCTTGAGGTAGTTAGAAAACTTATCCCGATCACGGTAGCCTGCCAATACCATCCACAAATTATGTTCTGACCATTGTTCTCTAAATAAAATCACATTGGTGAAGGGGTCAAATCCAATATCTTTCAGAGGCTCTTCACCGTCTTCACGCACAATTTTTTCATGGAAGTATGATTCATGAAATAAACGTTGATAAATAATTTCAGAAATAAAATTGCGGGTATTTATTTCAATGATTACATCACTTTCCTCAGGGATAAACTGGTATATTTTTTATCGGGATCAATAACAAAATGCGTTGCAATAAAAGCCGCAATGGGCAAAGCAACAAGCAGCACTGCCAGAGAGAGATATTTTTTTACCTTTTGCATGGAGTAAAATTAGATTTTTTTTTGTGAAAATCAGCCCTTGTTTATATCACTTCTGAATATTCCCACGCCGTGCGGTATGATCCGTGGGTTTCAATATAAGAAAGCAGTTTTTCATAAAATGGATCAGAGCCCAGCGTGGCTGAGTCACCAATAATTACCAGTTTGAATTTGGCGCGGGTCATGGCTACATTCATTCTGCGGTAATCTTTGAGAAATCCCAGTTGCTGATCAGCATTTGATCTGACCAAGCTGATGAGAATGATATCTCTTTCCTGACCTTGAAAACTATCAATGGTTTGCACATAACAGTCAAAGGTTGCTTGTTGTTCCTGTAAAAGGAGCACTTGTTTTCTATATGGTGAAATGATTCCGGTATTGAATTGATTTGATTTCAGTTCAGCCAGTCGTTGAGTAAGAATGCGCATTTCACCGGGATTTGATATTCCGCCTGCATCGTCAGTCACTTCATCAAAACTGCATCCTGCGGTATCAATGAATTCAATTGCCTTATAGGGGTCGTTGGGTAATATCTGCTCCGCATTTTCTTTTCCACTTTGCAATTTATTTTCATAAAACCATTGGTTAGAAAATTGCATGATGAGGTCATTCATCCGGTATTGGGTGTCAAGCAGTGTTGTGGGGTGATTTAATTTAATAGCACTTTCTATTAATGAAACAGAGAGTAGAGATTTTTGAGCATTTGCAGAAAACAAAACCGGAGGCAGTTGCCATGGGTCACCGGCCAGTACCAATTGATCAACATGTCTGGCAAGTGACCAAATTGCCGGTTCGAGTGCTTGTCCGGCTTCATCAACAAACAGCTGATCAAATTGCATATTCAAAATTTCATCGTGTTGCAAACCAATGAGCGTGCCGGTTATAACGCTTGCACTTTCAAGCAGGTGTTGGCGAATTTGTTTTTCATATTGCCTTGCATCTTTTTGAATGGATTTTAGATCTTGTTTTAATTGTTTGCGCTCAGCCTGCGCTTCTTGGTTGAAATTTCTCACAAACCGAAATGCTTTTTTTCTTATGGCATCAGCCTCTTTAGATAATCTTTCTACCACTTGCATTTCAGGGTGATTCATCATTTTAGTCAACAAAGTATAGGGCAATGCCGTCTCACTTATTTTGAAGGAATTCCCATAGCGCAGCACATTGACACCTGCCTTCTGCAACTGTGCTGTGATGTGATCTGCAGCGGTATTTGTTGGCGTAGCAACTAATATTTTTTTATTCTCTTTACTCAATCTTGCAATGGCATCAGTAAGCGTATAGGTTTTACCCGTACCCGGAGGACCATGCACCACATGCAGGGCAAGGTCTGATAAAATGTTTTTTACTGCTTTGTTCTGTGAGGCGTTTAGTTTTTCATTTTCAGCGAAATCATCCGGAGGATATCCTGTAAATTCTTTATGGTAAAAATCAAATGCTAAACCACGTTGAGAATCCATTAATTCATCCAGCGCTTTAATTTGAATTTCATATGTGCGGGTGTCACACACTGCGTTCAAACCTAATTTTCCGTTGCGTATCCATTCAGGTATTTCATCATCAGAAATCTGCAATGTCAGTTCATAATCTGTTTTGCGCAAAATAATTCCTTGTATAATCTCAGATTCCCCGGTAGAGAATAGTTGACACTTGCCATTGGTGCCAAACATTTTTCCATTTTGATCAGGGTTTATTTTAAAATCAAGCAATGAATCTCCAAATGAATTGTACCGATGATTAATGAATTCAATTGGATAAAGCGTAACACCTTCTGATATTCTATCCGGCATGGCGCGTTCATCTGTTAATGAGCGGTATGCTTCAGTTTCAAATTTCATTTCTGCATGCAATTCAGTTTTCAGCTGACTGAAGTGCAGGGCAAGATCTTTTTTCATGCGTAGGATAGAGTAGCTAAAAATTCATTAATCCAATTCATATTCATCAGATGCAATATAGTGCATAACCAGATAAATTCCGCCTACACCAATAAAGAAAACTGCTTTTAACCAAGGCCAGATATCTGTGTCTGAAAAACGCATCCAGAGTAAAAATGTCACCAGCAACAAACCATAAATCATGTAGATTATATTGCCTGATTTATGCCCTTGAATGATTGCGTGAATACCGAATGTTACGGTGAATAAATTTAAAACAAGATAGCCAAGCCAGTGAATATCTACTCCGGCAAATTCATCAAGACAATGAATACCATAGAGCATAACAAATAATATCGGCGTGAATAAGAATAATCGGTTGAGTGATTTGTTTTTTTTCAGTTGCACAAAACCGGTCGCAGTGAGAAATAAGACAAAAAGTACTCCCAGTATGTAGAATGTAGTTTGCTCTGCTGTCCAGCTTGCCGCATTTTTAAGCTGGTCTAATCTGAAAAGATTTTCATTCATAAAATCATCAGAAAAATTGAGAAGATTTACAAATAGAAAAAAAAGTGCAATGGTTTGAAATGGTCTGCCAAGTGCAGAGAGATTTTGTGCGTAAAATTTTTTTCCAATCAGATAAAAGCCCATAATAGCTCCTACTGCCCACCACAGGTAACCTGCTTGCACAGCAAGTGGCAGCGCTGCAATAAACGTAATGGCTGTAACCCACCCGAGATAAATTGTTCTTAGTCCTTGTTTTGATTTTCCCGCTCGCAAACGCAGAAATAAATAGGGTAGGTAGGCAATAAAAAAGCACCAGAACAAATAATACTTTTCATTCAGATCATATCCATTGGGAATAAAAAAAGTGAAAGAAAGATGAGGTATAATAAAATTACAGGATAAGGCAAGATATAATATTGCAAGACCCGTAGATTTGCTGATGTAAAAAATGGGTAAAGTAAGACAAAGCCATACAATTACAAACCTGTCAAAATCTTGATCCATGTGATAAGTATCTGCAAACAGCGCAATACTTGCCCCAATCATCAACATCAGAAACAGCGATGCTGCCTCATTCCACGACGCTGAGGTTTTCTCTTGAATTACTTTTTTGTAAAAAAACCAGGCTGCACCCATTGCTGGTAATAAACTCAGTACACCTCTCACGTTTTTTGGGATATCTGTCCAGAAAATTTCTAGCAAAGTGAACACCCCTGCCACAATAAATAGTAAGGCGGAAATAGATATAATTGACAGAAACAATTTGCCACTTGATTTGTTAGAGTAATCAAGTAAACCTTGAATGCGCTTATTCAGCTCAGGTGATAATAATCCCCTTTGCTGACTGGCATTGAGAAATTGAATGAGGCTTCCGGTTGTCATAATGAGGGCGTTAAGTAGTAAATTTTGCGAGAAGTTAAAAATAATTTATGATTCTCAGAGTTAGTTATGATGATGAATTAAAAAGCAGTGAATCGCATCACTGATTTGGTTATACACAAAAATGCTTTAGGATTTAAAAATAGGGGCAAATAAAAATATTTTAAAAGGAGAATTTATATATGAAAATACGCACAATTATTTCAACAGGCTGGATTATCTTTCCAATGATATTCTCAGGCTGTTCTCATGCGCAACAAAATGAAACACTAACCACACAAAATCAATCTATGAGTGATACTGCTTTATGGAAAAAACTGACACCTGAAGAAGAGCGTGTCATTGTAAACAAAGGAACTGAACCGGCGTTCAGAGGAATTTATACAGACAATCATGAAGAAGGAATTTATCAATGCAGACGATGTGCCTTACCGCTTTTTGATTCCAATACCAAATTTGATTCAGGCAGTGGATGGCCGGCTTTTGATGATGCGATACCCGGCGCAGTGAAAGAAATTGCTGACCCTGACGGATACCGCACTGAAATAGTTTGTGCTCGTTGTGATGGGCATTTGGGACATGTTTTTAGAGGTGAACGGTTCACAGAAAATAATACCCGGCATTGTGTAAACTCAATTTCACTTACCTTTATAGCTGATACAATTCAAACAGAATCTACTACTATGGATACAGCAATTTTTGCATCAGGATGTTTTTGGGGCACCGAGTATTTTTTTGAAAAGGCTGAAGGTGTAATATCAACTCAGGTTGGATACATCGGCGGACACAAAGAAAATCCTACTTACAAAGAAGTTTGTGACAATCTAACCGGTCACGCTGAAGCGGTGATGGTGGTGTTTGATCCAACCAAAACTAATTATGAAACTCTGTGTAAACTGTTTTTTGAAACACATGATCCAACCCAAATAAATCGTCAGGGTCCAGACATTGGCGAACAATACCGCACTGAAATATTTTATATGAATGATGAGCAAAAGCAAATTGCAGAAAAGTTAATCGCTTTGCTAGAAGGTAAAGGAATCAAAGTGGCGACTCAACTAACCAAAGCAACTAAATTTTGGGAAGCAGAAGATTATCATGAGCATTATTATGCAACAAAAGGCACAACACCTTATTGCCATGCTTATACCAAAAGGTTTTAAGCAGAGTTAGAAAAAGCAACGAGTATAAAAAAATTATCCAGTGAAAATCATTCTGTCTCCTGCCAAATCTATCAATGAAAAAATAAAGGTATCAGGCATTGAAAGTTCTATTCCGGAATATTTGAATGAAGCCGGTCAGATTCATGAAAAGATAAAAAAACTCAGTGCTGCTCAGTTAGAAAAATTGATGGATATCAGCACTGATCTAGCGGTTTTGAATCATGATCGTTTTCAAAAATGGAGTATTGCATCACATAAAAAAATAGGAAAACTTGCCGGATATATTTTCACCGGGGCGGCTTATCAGGGTCTTGATTTTACCACACTAAACAAAAAGAGCAGACTAGGGCACAAAAAAATCTTCGCATTTTGTCAGGCATGTACGGAGTGCTGAAACCACTTGATCTCATCTTGCCATACAGATTAGAAATGGGAACATCCCTGAGTATTTCAGCCAAACAGAAAAATTTATATCAATACTGGGATGATAAAATCAGAATTTATCTGGAAAAAGATTTGTCAGAAGAAAAGCATCCTCTGCTGGTTAACCTTGCTTCAGCTGAATATTTTAAGGCGGCACAACTTGAAAAATTAAAATTCCCGGTAATTACGTGCAGCTTTAAAGACCGCACAAAAACCGGAGATTACCGCATGAATATGACCTTTGCAAAACACGCCAGAGGCATGATGACTCGCTTTATCATTCAACACGACATAAAAAAAGCCGGAGATCTCAGGGCATTTGACAGCAAGGGATATTATTTTGATCCCGTTTCATCAAACAAAACAGAATTCGTATTTTTACGTGACAAAGCGCAGTAGTTGCGTTATGTAGGCAATCATCTTCTTGTAATATATACTTGCAAGAAAAAAAAAGTGATTGTCGGTTGTAACCTCTTTTAATTTTCTCCCGTAACAGAGGGCACAACAACCAATAAAAAAAACACGATATGAAACGAATCTGGATATTATCCGTTCTGCTCATTTCAGCTCTGTCTGTGAAGGCTGAGTACCAAAATCACACGACAGAAGACTACATTGAAATGTGGAAGAGCACGGCCATTGAACAAATGCACCAGTACAACATTCCGGCAAGTATTACGCTTGCTCAGGGAATTCTGGAGAGCGGCAATGGCAACAGTAAACTGGCAAGACATGCCAATAATCACTTTGGAATTAAATGTCACGAAAATTGGTCAGGCGGAACTTTTTACCAAGACGATGACGAAGCCAATGAATGTTTCAGAAGCTACTCACAAGCCAATGAATCATACCTTGATCATTCTGAGTTTTTGAAAAATCGTCCACGCTATTCAAATTTGTTCACGCTTTCAGTGACTGATTATAAAGGATGGGCGCATGGTTTAAAATCTGCCGGATATGCAACCAATCCAAAGTATGCTTCTTTGCTGATTGAGCTTATTGAAAAATACGATTTGGATCAATATGATCTCATTCCAAAACCTGAGAAAAAAGAAGATCTAGTAGCAGTAAGTGAAGAGCCTGTAACAACAATTGACGAAGTTGAGACACCCGTTTCAGCAGAAGAAATATCGTTGAGCGAAACCGGACACAAAGTATACCAAAATCACAAACGTGTACATTATATTGTTGTTCAAAAAGGTGATACTTATTATCGCATAGCAGAAGAATTTAACCTGGGCATGTGGCAATTGTACAAGTACAATGAACTTGGGCAGCGTGACGTGCTTCGTGAAGGTGAAATCATTTATCTCTCACCAAAAAGTTCACGCGCAGGAAAAGGAAATAATGTTCACGTGTGTGAACGTGATATGAGTCTGAGAGAAGTATCTCAACTCGTAGGAATTAAATTGGATAAATTATTAGAATACAATTTCAGCGACAACCCTGATGAGATATTGCCGAAAGGCACAAAGGTAATCCTCCGTTAAAGTCATCGTCGTGGATAGACTGGAGGGTTTTTGGTTTGTTGTTGGAAAGGGGACTTTTGGGTCCCCTTTCTCATTTTTATGTTGAATTAGTCAGTACAAACTACCTGCATAAAATTGATTATTTTTGATTCATGAATAAGTTAAAACTACTATTCTTATTATGCGGTCTAATCTTTTTATTCAATGGATGCGCCATTTTCGGTGGTGGTAAAAAACCGGTAGCTCTTGAATTGCGTTATGATCAGAATGCCTATATCAACTATGGGTACAGTTTCAATCTGGAGGCCGTATTAATTTATAATAACGGCAAAGAAAAAGAGGTAACAACCAAAGATGAAACAGAGATAAAAGTAGAAGGCGCATATTATTCTTACGGAAGAATTACTATTGATAAATATCCCAGAAAACTTTCATCCAATCTCATTCGCGTGCATGCAACCTACAAAAAAGATGAAGTAAATTTTGTTCAGGACATTGAGATTCCGTTTAATTATAAAGGTGAGATAGAATTAGATTTTAGAGGTAAACAAGGCAGTACCGGAATTCAAGGAGAGAACGGCGGCACGGCACTTTTGTTCAGAGATGGCAAAGATGGTGGAACAGGTGGAATTGGAGGTGATGGATTTACCGGAGATAATTTGACGGTTTACGTCTGGAAAGACAGTGGAGATTTTTATTTCATCAAAGTAAATAATCTCACAACTTCCGTTTCATACATGTATAAAATGAAAAGTTCAGGATACCCGTTTCGTTTAAATGTGAGCGGTGGGCAAGGTGGTTCAGGTGGTGACGGCGGAAGCGGAGGTGAAGGTAAAGACGGATCAAACAATAATAATAAAATAAAATTGCCTGGCAACGGCGGTAGAGGAGGCATGGGGGGCGTAGGTGGCACCGGTGGAAAAGGTGGAAATGTATATGTTTTCATACATCCAAATGCAGAAGATTTTAGACAAAAAATTTCATGTTATAATTATGGTGGTCCCGGTGGATATGGCGGCAAAGGCGGTTCAGGCGGAAGAGGCGGACGACCACTTGAAGGACAAACCGCCGGCACAAACGGAGGAGATGGTACACCCGGACAACGCGGTTACGATGGAGCCCCCGGTGATGTGTTTTCTGTATTGGTTGAGGAGTTTGATATTGAGTATTGAGATGGTGTTGGTATCGGTTTCGGCCTTAGCGAAGCTGACGTCACCACAAATACCAAACTTTGATTAAACACAAATGTGCCAAGAAGAGCGTAGGTTATTTCATTGATATATCTTTCAATATTTTCTTAATTTTTAAATGTTTTGCGTCTTGGATTTTTTTTGAATGATTAGCCACTAATTCAATCCAATCAAAAAGTTTATTTTTCTCAGTAGTCTTTGTTTCCCAATATTCTGATAGTTCAAAAGCAGATGTGTTAATAATAGTCTCCACGATACTTGGAACATTGTCAAATAAATTCAAAAATATTCTAGGCACTTTACGATAAGTCTTTTTACCAATTAAATAATCACTTTTCCCTCCTGCTGTATATAAGTCACGAACATTAGGACAAACAACTGCTTCACGAGTGACTAACCATATTGCAAGTCGTCCGAATTTATCACTACTATTTCCGAAGAGTTCGGGGAAATAAGCCATTGCTCTATTTTTCAGTTCTTGTTTTTCTTTAAGCGATAAATTATTCCAAATTCTGATGACAATACTACTTGGCTTGCTATTGTTTTCAGCATCCATCCACCAAAGTTCTTCGCCTGCGTTTAGCTTACTTTTGTAATAATCAACAATAGGTCTGATTGGGTTTTCCTTTTTTCGTAAAGTGTCATAAGGCATTTTGATTTTATCGAAAATGGTTTTCCCTTCTTCCAAATTCATATCAATCAAATAGCGTGGAGAATGTGTTACTACAACTTCTGACAAAACTTCTTCATATGGTCGGCAACGAAATTCTATTGGGCTTGCCAACTTAGCAAATAACATAAAAATTCTTTCAACATCATCAACTCTTGTACTTTCTAAAACGCTGTTACCTGTTGTTTTCCAATGATTTTGTGTTGTTGTTTTTACCTCGATACCGTAGTATTTCTTTGCAACTATATCGGGAAACTTCTGACCACCGATAAGTTCTATTGAATTTTCAAAAGCTGTTCCGACAGCTAAATCAGTCATCACGTCCTTTACATAAGGTTCTAGATTTCTACCTAAGAGTGTTGCTACTTTTTTAGATGAATTTTTAGCGTGAACGTTTAATTCTGAAATTGTTGAGCTGAGCAACAAATCAAATTCTTTCCTTTGGGGGTCTGGATTAACTGAAACTATCATTATTACTTTTTAAAATATAAGTCCCAAACTTCTTCAATTCTTTTTGCCACATTGTAAGCTAAAAGTGGAGGAACTGCGTTACCAATAATTTTATATGCTTGTGAAGGGCTAACTAAGAAAGTACCTTTTCTTCCGTTTTTGTTTTCTATTACAAAATCGTAATCGGGTGGGAAAGTCTGAATTAAAGCACATTCTCGCACTGTTAATCTCCGTTCTTTTAATCCCTTAGATAATTCATTTTCAATTTGTCCTCCATTCATTTTAGATAGTCGCCTGAACTCAATGTTTCCGTGATGTTCAGAACGTATAGTTGGTGATACACTTGAAAGTTTTATTTCAGTTTGTCCTTGACAATGTTTCCCCATAAACTTTGCTTTTGAGTAAAATTTTTGAGATAAATCTTGCGTATTTTCGGGTTCATCCAAATGTTTGAATACATCTTTTAATTGAACGTAATGCTTTAAATTTTCACCTTCAACTGTATACGAATGTGTTGGGTTTGGATAAGGATTAAATTGTTCTGAAATCGCTGCTTTTTCCAATTCAACTAAAGCCGATTTCTTCAACGCAGATTTTTTTATACCAATAAAAATTACTCTTTCTCGCGATTGAGGAACTCCAAAATCAGCAGAGTGTAAAACTTGTGGGTCAAGGACGATATATCCGTTGCCGTTTGCCGATGAAAAGTCATTTTGAATAATTGATTTTACGTCCCCAAGGTTTACGAGACCTTTCACGTTTTCTGCAATGAAAATTTTAGGTTGGGTTATTTCAATAACTTCTTTCATCCACATATAAAGTTGTCCTCGAGTTTCAATTGAAGCTGTTTTGTTTTCAATTAATTCCCCTTTATGATTTTTATGTGAATTAAATCCGTTTCGTTTTCCTGCAACACTAAAGTCTTGACAAGGAAAGCCACCTGTCACAACGTCAATATCTTCAGGAAAAACGTTTACTCCATTGCGGTACATTTTCACGAGGTCAACAATACTTTCCCTGTAAAAATCTTCTGCATTGTGCCCTCTTTTTGAAAAATAATTTACCCAAGCATTGCGGGCATCAATAAATATATCATTTGCAAACACAGTTTTAAATTTTGTTTTCTTTAGTTGAACAAAACCGTTTTTAAGTTTCTTGTCGATAAAATGAGGCGTAAGAATTTCATTGATGGATGATTGCAAAACAGAAAAGCCTCCTTCAAAACCTAAATCCATTCCGCCACATCCCGAAAAAAGAGAAAGCATATTTAATGTCTCTTTCTTTGCTGCTTTAGATGTTTTTAAAAAAGTTTTAGGATAGTATAAAATATTCAATTGTGGCTCTTCTACTACGCTTATTTCTTCTTCTATTGTTACTGTTCGCATAGCTAATTTTTTACAAGATTAGACTTCAAATATTTTACTTTTTGCTCTGCTGCTTTCAAAACCTTACTAGCACAAGCTTCATCAACAATTTCGTATGCAATTTTCTCACTTATAAATTGAACGAGCAAGTCCTCTTTATCAAGCTTTAGTATTTCAGCAAGTTTAATAATGTTGTTCTTAGTTGGCTTACGTTCATTTCTTTCGATTTTGCTTAAAATAGCTTGGTCTATGTCTAGATGAGACGCTACTTGTCTCAGCAACAAGCCTAAACTTTCCCTTTTTGCTCTGATAATTTGTCCAACGGTTTCCATATGAATTATTTTACTTGACATCAATTGTCAAAAATAATCTGTCAATTGGATATTTACTATCATATGGTAGATTATTTATTAACAGTTCGGTTTTAGTGTCACGAATTTGGTGGACCTTGGGTGTGGTTGGGCTAAATTAAATGTGGTGTTTCTGCGTTGGCAAGTTCTTTGGTAAAACACCTCTTTTTATTTTGAGGTGCGGTAGCATTTTTTCAGTTCATTTGTTGTCGATCGAGTCGATCTTTTATGGTGATCGTAATCTGATCAATGAGATTACAATTTCAATTCAACCCCATGATTTTTGCCGTCAATTTATCCCAAGTATATTTTTGTTTTTCCTCTTTCAGATTTTGACGAAAAATAAACGCATCTTCTGAATTAAAAAATTGATCCAGGGCATTTGCAATTTCTGTACTTTCAGGCTGAACTACGTAACCCACTTTACCGTGCGGAACCATTTCAGGCAAACCGCCCACTTGCGTTACCAGCATGGGAACTTCAAAATGATAGGCTATTTGTGTTACGCCGCTTTGTGTTGCATTTTTATACGGTTGTGCAACTATATCTGCAGCGCAAAAATAGTGTCCTACCTCTGAATCTTTAATGAAGGAATTGACCACTGTTATTTCATTTTCAATACCCAGTGATTTGATTTGTGCCTGATATTTTTCTTCATTGGAATAATATTCACCCGCAACCAGCAAGCGCACATTCTTTTTTCTTGATTTTATTTTTGCATACGCATCAAGCAGAAGATCCAAGCCTTTGTAGTCACGAATAATTCCAAAAAATAAAATGTATTGAAATGCCGGATCAAGACCAAGTAATTTCTTCGCTTCATCTCTTGTCATGGATTGACCAAAATTATCAAACAAGGGATGAGGATTAAAATCTCTTGGCTTTTTTGTGTCAAATTTTTTCAAATCATCTTCAACACTTTTTGACATAGAAATAAATGCATCAACCGGTTTAAGAAAATATTTTGTGAATGCTTGGTCTCCAAATCTATGTTCGTGTGGAATGACATTGTCCAGAATGGTAATAATTCGGGTATGTTTGTTCTTTTTTACTCTGCGTGCAATAGTTCCAAAACATGGCCCCATAAAAGGTAACCAGAATTTGAACAGGAGGATATCCGGTTTTAATTTTTTTATTTCGTTGCCAATTTTACACCAATTGAATGGGTTTATTGAATTTACTTTTCTGCAAATTTTAAGATTTGCCGGCGCAGGTTCTTCTGAGAATTGTGATTTTCCGGGGAAAAGAAATCCGGGATATTGAACTGTAAAAGTGAATATTTCTACATCATGCCCTTCTTGTTGTAATTGCAGAGCCAGTCGCTCATTGTATGACGCAAGTCCACCGCGGAAAGGATGCGCAGTTCCCAGCAGAATAATTTTCTTTTTCTGATTTTTTTCCAAGTGATTAAATTTCTTTTTCAATCAGATAACTGTTGCGGATACTTGAGTTGCGTGAAATAAGTTCAGCAATAAATCCGGCAAGAAAAAGTTGTGAGCCAATGATCATGGCTGCAAGCGCAATATAAAATTCTGCACGGTCAGCAATCAGGCGTGAACCTGTGTCAATCCACAATTTATTGATGATCATCCAAAGGGTTAATCCAAACCCCAACACAAAGGAAAGGGTACCCAATAAACCAAAAAAATGCATGGGCTTTTTACCAAACCGGGTAATAAAGGTGATGGTAAACAAATCCAAAAATCCATTGATGAATCTGTTCAGGCCAAATTTTGATACGCCGTATTTTCGTTCTTGATGTTGAACAACTTTTTCACCAATTTTTGGAAAACCGGCTGCTTTGGCAATAACAGGAATGTAGCGATGCATTTCACCAAATATCTCCACAGATTTTACAACCTCTTTGCGATATGCTTTTAACCCGCAATTCATGTCATGTAACTTGATACCGCTGATCATGCGGTTGACGCCGTTATATATTTTGGTAGGAATGGTTTTTGAAATAGGGTCGTATCTTTTTTTCTTCCATCCGGAAACCAAATCAAATTTCTGTGCTGTGATCATAGAATACAGGTCAGGAATTTCATCAGGGCTGTCTTGCAAATCTGCATCCATGGTAATCACAACGTTTCCTTTGGTGGCTTGAAAAGCTACATGCAATGCAGCCGATTTACCATAGTTGCGCTGAAATTTAATTGCGCGCACGCAGTCATTTTCTTCTTTAATTTTTTCAATTACTTGCCATGATTGATCCGTACTACCGTCATCAACGAAAATAATTTCATAACTGAAATGGTTGTCATTCATCACACGGACAATCCACTGATGCAATTCAGGGAGAGATTCATCTTCATTGAAGAGTGGAATGACAACACTTATCTGGATACCGTTAGACATGATTACTAATTGACGTCAAAGTTAATGAAGTCTTATACGCCGTTTGATAAGATTTGTTAATGATATACAAATTGACTTGTTAATGAGCTCCGCTGGTTTCACTCTTCAGATCCATTAACACAGTGAATGTCTGGCTTACAAATTTTGTATCAACAACAACAGTGAACTCATTAGTTGTTGAAATTACCTCAGCCAGATTGATGCCTTCCCACGCAATTTTTTTCAATAGATAATAATAGACGCCTGAAATTTCTGTGTTGGCAGGTGGAAGTTTCATCGTGATTGCAGACAAATTACTCATCTCTGAAATCAAACTTTCTTTCTGAAACATCTTGTCTATTTTCTCAGTGAATTGGGCGTTGGTGATAATAGTTGTTTCTGAAACGCCACGTGATACTGTGTAGAAATTATCACTAATATCTTTGATCTGAGACAAAAATTTTGCTTGATCTTGTGAGATACCAATATAATTTTTGAATGTGTATTTAACCAGATTACTGCGCACAATCAAGTCGCCTAGATCACGCATGAAATTTTTAATCTTGAGTTCTATCTTTTGATTAGGCCCCGGAGGCATGCGCTTAATTGCCATGATAATGGCGCTGTCCGAAACCTCTTTTCCTAAAATTTTTTGTACATCAGGATTAAACTTGCGCGCAAGTGAACTAATGTTTATCAAGCCTTCAGCGATGGCTTCTTGGATAAACGGCGACTGATTCACCAGTTTATCAATTATTTTACTCAATCTATCCATGTTAATTAAATAACAGTTAGTTAATATTTGATTACAAATATAATTCTTTTAACAATGTAATGCAGATACAAGCTAAATTTGAGAAAAAATGTTGAATTATATGCAAAACACACCTTATTATTTTTACGACCTCGATTTACTCAATCGGACTTTAAATGAAGTTGAACTTAATATTCGCAACACTTCATACCGCGTTCACTATGCAATCAAGGCTAATAATAATAAGAAGATTGTTTCTTTTATAGCAAAAAGAAATTTTGGAGCTGACTGTGTAAGCGCCGGTGAAATTATGCTGGCTCTTGAATGTGGTTTCAGAGCTGATGATATTGTATTTGCCGGTGTAGGTAAAACAGATGAAGAAATTGAATACGCTTTGTTGAACAACATTGGTATGATTCATTGTGAAGGCCTTGAAGAAATTCATGTGATTAATGAAATTGCTGAGCGTTTGAACAGGGTACCGCGTGTTGCATTGAGACTCAATCCGGATGTAAATGCCGAAACGCATGAAAAAATTTCTACCGGACGTTATGAAAATAAATTCGGTTTTTCACCTGAAGAATTTGCTGAGTTAACCCAAATGCATTCCAAATTTTCTCATGTAAATATTGTTGGTCTTCATTTTCATGTTGGTTCTCAAATTACCAATTTAGATGTTTTTACCCGCCTTGCTCAACGCATCAATGAGTTGGTTCCGGTGTATGAAAAATATTTTGGATCATTGCAATATCTTAATGTTGGTGGTGGTTTAGGAATAGATTATCATAATCCTGAGCTAAATCCAATTGCTGATTTTAATGGATATTTTAACGCGTTCAGACAAACCTTACAGGTGAGTGTGCCGGTACATTTTGAACTTGGCCGTTCATTAGTTGGTCAATGTGGTTCATTGCGCACAAAAGTTTTATTTATTAAAAGATCTGGTGAAAGAAATTTTGCCGTTGTGGATGCAGGCATGACTGAACTTTTGAGACCTGCCATGTACGGTGCATATCATAAAATTGAAAAATATAATGATACCTTAAATCTCGCGCCGGCTTTGACGTATGACGTAGTTGGGCCTCTTTGTGAATCAAGTGATTGTTTTGGAAAAAATGTGGAATTACCACAAATTCAACGTGGTGATATTTTAACCATTCGCAGTTGTGGAGCATATGCTGAATCAATGTCATTAAATTATAACGGGCGTTCAAGAATCAACAGCATTACCAGCGATCATGTATTGACCCAATTTAGAATTATCAAATCAGCCTGAAAAAAATTCAAAGGGAGTATTCTGAAGAACAGCGTCAAATAGTCGCTGTTTTTTTTTATCGAGTAAAGAAATCTTGCTCTTTTAGTTGAGTAAAAAATTTCAATCCGCCTACAAATTTTCTGACAACAATATTTCGTTTATACTGTCCGGAGAAATTTGGATTGCTCACCGTTTTTCTGATTGCTCTGCGTTGTTTCAGTAAGGTTCCTAGATGTCCGTAAAAACTGAAGTGCGCCTTGATCACGGCAAAGCAATGTTTGAATTGTCCTTTCAAAATAAATACCAAGCCAGCAACACCATCAAGGCAGAGACGCATAAAAATTTTTACCGGTAGAAACCCCTGATAATTTTTACTCATCATGTACAAACTGTTTCTGAAATTCAGATACGTTTTTTTGGGATTCATATAATTGAGTGTGCCTCCGCCAACATGATAAATTTTAGATTGTGCACAATAAAAGATGCGTTTACCTTTTAACTTAAGTCGCCAGCACAGATCAATTTCTTCCATGTGAGCAAAAAAATCGGCATCTAGTCCACCAGCTTCGTGGTAATCTTTAGACCGAATAAACATGCAGGCACCGGTAGCCCAGAAAATTTCACGCGTACGGTTATATTGTCCCTCGTCTGTTTCTGTAATTTCAAAAATGCGACCTTGACAAAATGGATAAAAATTTTTATCCAAAAATCCTCCGGCTGCACCTGCATGTTCAAATTTTGTCTGATCATGCCAGGCAATAATTTTGGGTTGTACCGCAGATATTTCTTTTTCCGTTTCAAGTAAGCTAAGACAAGGTTCTATCCAGTTGGGTGTTACTTCAATATCTGAGTTCAATAAAACATAATATTCTGCTGAAACGTGTTTTAAGGCATCATTGTAGCCTTTTGCAAAGCCACCGTTTTCATTGTTGATGATGATTTTAATTTCAGGATAGTGTGTTTTTACAAATTGAACTGAATCATCTGTAGAAGCGTTGTCAGCAACAACCACAGTATAACCTGATGAATATTTCATCACCGAAGGCAGAAACTTTTCAAGAAAGTTTTTTCCGTTGTAATTGAGAATTACTACTGCAAGCTTATCCATAAACAATCCTCAGCAAACATACTAAGGATTTATGTAATACGTATTGCTGTTTCCGCCGTAATGCAGATAATTTCCGTCGTTTGGATCATCCACGTTAGTGAAAGGTGAATCTCTTTTATGAAGGTCATGTTCCCAGCGGTAGTTCTGAAGTTCGCCCTGCATTTCAGAATGCAGTAATGGATAATCATTGGTAACCAGATCAGGATTATAGAATACAAATCGGATATTTGAGCGCTGACCAATTCGGTAATATTGCCAAATTTGATAAGGGTAAGCACTTGGTTCATTTGGTCTGTCCATCACTACATCAGGTGCCCCGTATTTGAGATAAACTCTGCCGCGGTCAGTTTCATATCCCGCTTTGATCTGTGTACCAAAAGCGCGCTGACAATAATAGACTTGCTCTTTGTATTTAAGCCATGCAAAATATGTGTCGTTTGGACTGGTAGTAAACCAAAAAGCGTAAAAATATTTTTGCATCAGCGTGGTGTCTGTACTCTTCAATAATTTTCTGATGCTCTCATATTCGTAGTTTGGTGAAATTGGCATGATGCTACCTAAAAAATACGGAACCGAATCCCAAGGTATATCATTCAAAAAGGTTGGATCTATTTGTATGGTTTCAAGTGAGAGGTCAGCTAAATCTTGTTGATCATTTCGCCGCTGAAAGAACACGTTTTTTGAAAGTAGGGTATCATTATTTTTATCTACCAAATTAATCACCAGATCATACTCACCGGAAGGCAAGGCATCAATAGGTAAATAACCAATTACAGGAGCAATGGTTTGAGTTTTCTGGCGTTGCACTTTAAAAATTCCGTCAACCGGTTTACCTGTTGTGAAACCATTAATGCTGTATGTCAATAGATAGTCAGTATCTTCTCCAAGCAAGTTTGCATTATACACTTCAAAATAGAATGCAATTTTATTTATTTCAGGCGGAAAATAATTGGTAAGGTACGGTAACATAAAAATTCCGTTGCGCACAAAATTGCCCGTTGCTTCAGTTTTGCGAGCATCTTCAATGAATTCTACATCTGAAATAAAAACATCGTCCTTTTTATACTCATTGATGATGATAGATTGCTGACCACTTACGGTTTGACCTGAGATTACATCTTTCAATATCAATTCATAATTATAAATACCGGGACCAATGCCGTAATGCTGCACATCATAAAAGTCTTCAACAATAGAATCAGCCATCAGAGGAGACGAGAGCAAGTATTTATCAACAAAAACCACGCTGTCTTTCCATCTGAAAATTTGCGTAATTTCTAGCTGAGCCATAAGTCCGTTACCTTCATTTTTATATTTCAATGTTCCTGCTGAAAATTGCAGACTGGTCACAACATAAGGTTGCTGTTCAGGCGTATAATAAATTTTATAATTGAAAAATGCTTGCGGTACGGCCGCAGCATAAAGTGTCCACGTTAAGGCAAAAATGGTCAGAAGTCGAACCATAAAAAAAATAATTTACTCTGTAAAGGTACAAAAACTGCACCAATGCATTGGGTGAATTGATTCAGAGGTAGTAATTGGTTAGTTTGGGGGGGAGGGCGAGTGATCCCAAATTCAACTTTATCCAAAATTTCTTCAAAAAATTTGTTTATAAGAAAATATAGCTACTTTTGCAGCGGAGAAATGGCAGAGCGGTCGAATGCGGCAGTCTTGAAAACTGTTGACTGAAAGGTCCGGGGGTTCGAATCCCTCTTTCTCCGCCAGATTGAAAACGAGATTCTAAATGGGTCTCGTTTTTTTTTTGGTGGGAATCGAAGACAGTTAATTTAAATTTATATACCTGATATTGCCTTTACCGATTACCTTTGCGTCAGATGTTTTCAACTACTCTTAATACCAATGTCCAAATTTCATAAATCTTTTCTGATAATTTCAATTATCCTCTCAAGCTCGGTTCTGGTATATGATGAATTAGGAAGACAATTTATGATCAGCACGTGTGAAACGATAATTGATGAAATGAAATCAAATAATTATTCGCCTGAATTGTTGAATGAGATTAACAGTGATTTTGATAAAATGAACCAATTTAATTTAGTTAAAAAAATCTTTGGGATTGTGCCTCAGATTATTGGTTTTGCGGTGTTATTTTTCTTGTTCAAAGCACAGGTTAGTTCAATATTGAGTGTGGTTTTAAGCATACTTGCTGCAAGCGTTACAATGTGGGTCATCAATCACCCAATTCCGTTTCCAGAGTATTTTAATCTTGGTTCTCTGTCACGTGTAATTTCTACTGCACTATTTATAATTTCACTACACACAATCACAAAAACTGTAAAGATTTGGCAAGGGACTTTTTTTGTTTTTGCGGCTTTTATCGTCATGCACAATTTGGTACTTCTGAATCCTGAGGTATTCATGAATATTCAAATTATTGTTCTTCATGAAATTGTCATGTATTCATTTTTTGTTTTGACTACTGGTATAGTTTTCCTTTCTGCTAAAAAATTGAGTTTACCTCAATAAGCAAGCTGAAAGTTGCCTGTTATTAAAGTGCTCCAATGAAACATTCTTAAAGATGTTGCAATGGGCTAATCTGGTTCTCATTTAAAAAAATGCTCGCTCCCTAATCAATTTTTCCCCACTTTAAAATCTGAGGTAAAATGGAACGTGATGTCCTTGTAGTCTTGCTGTGCCATTTGCAGAAGGAAAGGAGTTTCCGCAAGAAATACGGGGTTCTTGTCTTTATCTTGTGCTATGTAAATAGTTTTTGCACGAATGAATTGATCTAGTTGTTGTTGATTCGTTGTGGTCATCCAACAAGCTTTGTAAAATCGCTTTGGTGTGAATTCGCAAGTTGCGCCATATTCATGCTCAAGTCGGTATTTGATTACTTCAAACTGAAGCTGACCTACAGTGCCAACAATCTTTCTGTTTCCGGGTTGTTGTGTGAATAATTGCGCAACGCCTTCATCGGTTAATTGCTCAATTCCTTTTTCAAGTTGTTTTGATTTCAGTGGATCACGGTTTTCCAATTCCATGAATATTTCAGGTGAAAAGCTGGGAATTCCTTTGAAAGAGTAGTTGGATGTTTCAGTCATGGTATCACCAATTTTAAAACTTCCGGTATCATATAATCCAACAACATCACCCGGAAAGGCTTCATCAATAACGCTTTTGTCTTGCGCCATAAAGGAGGTTGGATTAGCGAACTTGAAATTTTTGTCCAGTCTTACATGGTGATAAAATTTGTTGCGCTCAAATTTGCCTGACACTACTCTGAGGAACGCAATACGGTCACGATGTTTAGGATCCAAATTGGCGTGAATTTTAAAAACAAATCCGCTGAATTCTTCTCTTTGTGGCTCAATAAAACCTGCGTCAGTTTCGCGTCCGCGCGGCGATGGAGAAACTTCAAGAAAGGCTTCAAGCAATTCTTTCACACCAAAATTATTAATTGCACTTCCAAAAAATACCGGTGCTAAATCTCCGGTCAAATAATTTGCTTTGTCAAATGGATCATACACGCCTTCAATCAATTTGAGTTCTTCACGCAGTAAAGCCGCAGCATCTTCACCGACCAATTGATCAATTTCATTACTCTTCACATCTTGAATGGAAATGACTTCTTCTGCAATTTTAGTTTTGTTGGCAGCAAACAGGTTGAGTTCTTTGCGGAAAATATTGTAAACTCCTTTAAAGGTTGCGCCAATGCCAATAGGCCATGAAAGTGGACGTACGCGAATTTTCAGCATGTTTTCCAATTCATCCAACAAGTCAAATGGATCACGTCCCTCGCGGTCCATCTTATTGATAAAAATAATTACCGGAGTTTTGCGCATACGGCATACTTCCATTAATCGTTCGGTTTGTGCTTCAACACCATTGGCACAGTCTATGACCAGAATAACGCTGTCAACAGCAGTGAGGGTGCGATAGGTGTCTTCAGCAAAATCTTTGTGACCGGGAGTATCCAGAATATTCACTTGTTTACCATTGTATTGAAATGCCATCACAGAGGTTGCTACGGAAATTCCTCTTTGTTTTTCAATTTCCATAAAATCTGAAGTAGCCGTTTTTTTAATCTTGTTACTTTTTACGGCACCTGCAGTTTGAATAGCGCCTCCAAAGAGCAGCAATTTCTCTGTCAGCGTGGTTTTACCTGCATCAGGGTGTGAGATAATGGCGAAGGTTCTGCGTTTTTCTATTTCTGTATCAAATTTCATGTAGCTAATTTATTTATCTCGCTTTTTATTCAGCTTGTATAGTTGTTATCGTTTTTATTTATCCTAAATCGCCTGTTAAAGTGATCTGTTGAGGTTTTTTTGGTCTGGTTTTGAATCGGTTTTGATCAGGCAAATTTCCCTGATGGGCTAAAATTAAGCTTTCTTAACATTCTTAAAGGCGGCAAAAATAGGCACTTTTCATATTTTTACGATATATGTGTGCAAGGAAACGTAAAAAAACGCCCGTTTTTTTCGTTTTGGTTTCGCTGGTCACAACGCTGGTTTCTTTTTCTGGTCGTGCGGAAGAAGTAAACGTTTCAGAGTTGCTGAATGTGGATTCTATCTATACAAGGGCGAAAACGGAATTCGAAAATTACGCGCAGACGGTATATCATGAAATTGATGATACCTCATTGTCTTATGAAGCTTTTCTTCAAGGATTAACGGGTTATTGGAATCTGGAAAAACGGGGTGAACTTCCCCGAAAGGATATTTTAACCGTGGTTGATTTCTCTAAACCTTCTAATGAAGAGCGTCTTTATATCATTGATCTCTGTAAAAACAAAATCATTCATCGCTCATTGTGCGCCCATGGTGTGAATAGCGGCGGACTCTATGCGCGGCATTTTTCCAATGAAGAAAACTCACATCAAAGTAGTCTAGGTTTTTATGTGACAACAACTACGTATACCGGCAAGTATGATTTGGCGCTTCGCATTGATGGTATGGAGCATTCAAATTCTCACGCAAGCAGCAGAGGGGTGGTTATTCATGCCGCAAAATATGCAACGTATGAGTTTTTAGATCAGAATGCCTGTACTTTAGGCAGATCATATGGTTGTCCTGCCTTGCCATTTGAAAATTTTAATCAGGTAGTTGAATGGATCAAAGGAGGAACTTGTTTCTTCATCTATTATCCAAGCAGATCATATCAACGTCATTCTAAATATCTGAACAGAAGAAATTATTTGGAAGATTTTGTTGTTATGCCGGAGGACATGGCATGTACTGAGTAGGCATTATTTTTTAGCCTGTAGAAATTGATTCTTTGTTCGCTTTTCTAGTACGAGAATAATAATGGTTTGAAGCCAATAGACTAACATTCTATCCAGTCAAAACATTTCAAAATACAACCAGCCGTTCAGACAAAGTTTTGCTTTGACTTTTAAGTTGTATCACATAGTTTCCTTTTGTCCAACTTGAAATATCCAATAGAATTTCTGTCGAGTTGGCATTTGCCGTGATCAGATACTCTTTCACAGTTCGTCCAAATGAATCTGAGATGATGATGGTATAGCTTTGACCAGACACAGATTCAAATGATATTCGCACGTCATCAGTTGCCGGATTTGGAACAACTAACAAGGATTTTTCTGTGCTATAAAAAACAGAAATGGGTTCTTCTGTAGAGCTTTCACCACTTTCAAAATAAGCAACCAGACGATAATAATTATTGCCTTGAGAAGGATTCAAATCAGTGAATGAATATTCTTTTCCTGTCTCTGTTCCGTCAGATAAAAAGCTGGCGATAGTTTTATAAACTCCATCAGCGCCAGCACGTTGAAGATTTATCTTTTGTATTCCTGCCTCTGACAAGGTATTCCAATTGATAATTATTTCTTGATTTTGTTGTGCCGCAGTGAAATTTTCAAAGCGCAGAGGCAAAGGGCAACCAATATTAAATGTGGCAAGCACACTTACTCCACAAGCATCTGTTACCGTACATGTGTAAACCGCAGGTGTAACACCCACACTAATTGTTGGTGTTGTTGCTCCTGTGCTCCATGTGTACGTGTAACCGGGAACTCCGTTAGCAGTAGTTGGATCTAAAGTAAAAGAACCTACGCAATCAGGATCATTTAATGTTTGGGAGCCGTTGCCTGTAGCTGTGTTTCCTAATGTCTCAATGGTACTACCGGTTAGTGTGACTATCCAAGTATTGTTGTTGATGCGCTGGCAGCTTGTACCACAATTACCACCTGTATTGCAGTAGCAGTATGAATTGTAAATAGTAAAGTCAACATTTCCATTGCAAGCCGGGCCAAGACATGCAATCAATCCAGAAAAGTCAAGGTTGGTTCCGGTACAGGTTCCTGGATTGTTTACGTTGCAGCCCCAGTAACCGTCAATTCCACAAGTAGTTTGAAAGTAAAAACCGGCATCACTCATCCAGCAAGAAAAAAAACAAGAACCTACGAGCGTTTCATGTACAATACTGAAGTCTGCCGCTGTTAAGGTTGAATTGGCAGGTCTTGGAACAGAAAGCGTGTAAGCACAATCAGCACCCGGTCCTCCGCAGAATGAGCCGTTAATTCTGAATCTCATATCTCCTGCGGTATAAGTTGCAGAAGAAGTTACCACAGGGTCAATCACCAATGGATATTGCACAGCGGGATTGTTCATCCAAGTTTCAGGAACATAAATTTGTAATTTGTTTGAATTTATTTTGTATCCAAAAGTGGTTGAATTGTCTCTGATACCAGAATGATCATAACCAAATGCGGCAGAAATATATACGCCTTCACCATTCGTATTGAGATATTTTGCTGTTCCTGTTTGTGCACCTGTACCCGATTCAACAGACCAAATTTCATCCATCACCAATGAGTAATCAGACCCTCCCTGAAATTCATCTTCAATGACCAAATGTCCGGTAGTAAAGCCTGGATTTGAATTCAGAATATAACTGGTTTTCAATTCTCCATGTCCTGATTTGATTTCAATATCAATACCTGGCCAAGCATTTTTAATATAAACACCATCATCACCGGCAGTGTAATCTGACCAATTTGCGTTGCCAAGTTGTGTAATGGTTCCTGTACCTGAGTCATGATAGAGCTTTAGATTGCGGTTCATTGAAATAATTTCTCCGGAAGGTAGAACAAAAGAAGTCAGTTTATTTTCTGTATCAATGATCATCGGAAAATCTTGATGAAGTGAAAGAAATCTTCCTGGATGATGTGCATCCGGCATCATGCGTTGATCGTAGGTTCTTAGATATCCTTGTTCATCTTTATAGTGAATGTAGCCGTATGATGCCTGACTGTAAAATTGAGTTCCTTCACTTCCTTTTTCTACAAACATGCGGGTAGAATCAGTACGCAAATGAATCAACTCAATACAATTTGTACATGGCGCATTATAAGGTAGCATGCCAAATTCCGGATGATTGTGAAATTCTTCCGGAACAAGATTTAATAATTCTTTCGTAATATCTGTTGTGGTAGACGTGAAGGTGTTATAATTGTTCACTTTTTCAGTCATAGTTTGACTGATGCCACTCAAATAAAAAACGAAAGAGATTATAAATAATAGTGCAGTTTTTATCCTCTTCATCTTTTTCAAAATAGATTTTCTCATTCACTTCATCAACATCAAAAAGTTTGCATGACAAATGAGTAAGCCAAAATTACGGATATTTTAACCTAAAGGCAATGAGAATTTTAAATGAAGTCTATCTAAAACAATTGATTAGCGCTGAAATTTTATTATACTAAAACTAGTTGTGCAGAAATTCGAAGGAAGGCAACCTTCAGGAAGTCATTTTTCCTTTGAATTGATAGCCAAGCTGGTCAATGGTTTCTTCCAATTTTTTTTCATCAATTTTACCTTCAATGATGAGTTTGTTTTCTGCGGGAATTGCGTTAGCGCTAGATACACCATCTATTGCGCACACAGCTTTTTCAACGGATGATTTACAGTGATTGCAAGTCATTCCTTCTACGATATATTGATCAGACATACTGGTTGATTTTGAAATAAATTTTGATGGAATTATTTTTTTAATTTCTGCAAACAAAATAAATAGGCTAAGCAAGATAGCCGAGCTTAGAGAAATCCAACTGATATCGTCGTGTTGATGTGCGTGTTGATGATTTGCAATGGCATCTGTAATAAACCAATTAGCAGGCAACACATAATCTATCAAAAGACCAAAAAATATAGCAAACGTAACGATAGTCACAAGGTAGATAATGGTTGATTTTTTTCCAATAGTTTTCCATAAAACAGTGATAGTTGCAGCATTTGTCGCCGGACCAGCCATTAAAAAAACCAGAATTGCACCCGGTGATACACCACTAGCAAGCAATGCTACAGCAACCGGAATAGAACCGGTAGCACACACATACAACGGAACACTGGCAAGCAAAATGATCAGCATATTGAGCAGTGGATAGTCAAGATATGTGGTGAAAACAGTTGGCGGTAAAAGCAGTGTGATAGCAACTGCAAGGGCAATTCCGGCTAATAATGGCCTTGAGATATCAGCCAGAAAATCAACGAATGCATATTTGAAAACACGAATGAAAGCTGATGTTTTTTTCTTTTTTGAAGTGCTGATCTCTGCAGATATGGGTAGGGGCTCAGTGACTAAAATATCTGTGGTCACACCTCCTGCAACACCTGTAATCAAAGCAACCAATGGTCGTAGTATAGCCCATGCCGGACCCATTGCAAACCAAGTTAACGTGATGGAATCAACACCTGTTTGTGGGGTAGAAATCAAGAATGAAGTAGTAGCCCCTCTGCTTGCTCCGCTTCTGAAAAGAGAAACACCTGTTGGTATAACACCGCAAGAACATAGAGGAAGTGGTATGCCAATAAGCGCAGCACGAATGGATGAAACAACTTTTTTTGAACCGACAAAATTGCTCAACCGTGATGCACTAACCAGAACATTTAAAACACCGGCAAACAAAAATCCAAGCAAAAGATACGGTGCCATTTCCAGCAAAAGGTCAAAGGCGGTGTATAGTATCTTCAGCAACAATTCCATGACACAAAGTTAGTACAAATACAAATTCATCTTGCTGTAAAAAAATCTGATTAATTTAGTCTTGCAAAATCAAGATATGCATAAAATAATAGTAGTTACCGGCGCGACGTCGGGATTTGGAGAAGCAACCGCGATGCGATTTGCAAAAGAAGGTCACAAACTGATCATTACCGGACGACGAGCTGATCGTCTTGAAAAGTTAAAGTTAAAAATTGAGAAAGAATTTCACACTCAGGTTATCATCCTGAATTTTGATGTGCGTGATCAGGTTGCCGTGAAAAAAGCAGTTGCATCTCTGCCTGATGAATGGAGGAAAATTGATGTGCTGGTTAATAATGCCGGCTTAGCCAGTGGTCTTGATCCAATTCAAAGTGGCGATACAGAAGATTGGGAAAAAATGATTGACACCAATGTGAAAGGTCTTCTTTATGTTTCAAAAGAAATTATGCCATTGATGGTTGCCAGAAAAAATGGACACATCATTAACATTGGTTCTACCGCAGGTAAAGAAGTGTATGCTAATGGCAATGTGTATTGTGCTTCAAAATACGCAGTAGACGCTATCACTAAAGGAATGCGCATTGATTTGTTGCCGCATGGAATTAAAGTGACTCAAATTGCACCGGGTGCAGCTAATACTGAGTTCGCTACAGTTCGTTTTCATGGTGATAAAGAGAAAGCAAACGCTGTTTATAATGGATATCAGCCTATGTCAGCACAAGACATCGCAGAACTGATTTATTATTCAACAACCCTACCTGCACATCTCTGCATCAATGATTTGGTTGTGACATCTCTGGCTCAGGCGAATAGTTTTTATTTTCATAAAGCCTGAGCATGGAAATTATTTTTGCAAGTGAGCTTGAGACAGCAGAATGGTCAGGTGGAACAACAACTCAACTTTTTATTTGGCCAAGAAATAGTTCGTATAAGCAACTCAATTTTGATTTCAGAATTTCAACGGCAACCATTGAAGTGCAAACATCGAAGTTTACACAACTGCCCGGAGTAAAAAGAACACTAATGGTGCTTGAAGGATCTTTAGAATTGCAACATAAAGGGCATCATCAAACAATACTTGAGCGATTTGAAAAAGATGAATTTTCAGGCGATTGGGAAACAGTGAGTGGAGGAATGGCTGAAGATTTTAATCTCATGGTGCTTAATCCAAGCATGAAAGGTTTTGTGAGGCACATGCAAGTGAGCAAAAAAAGCAAGATCACCTTTACGGCAACGGCACATCACTTTATTTATATCTATCGCGGTACCGTTTTACTCAATGATTCTACTACGCTAAGTAGAGGAGATTGTATTTATTTCAATGGTCAGGATGAAATTAATCTCAGTGGTGTGTCTAACGCCGTATTCATTTATGTAGTTGTTGAGTGATGTTGAAACTGGTTCATACAAAAGCAGAAAGTCCAATTGGTCAGCTTGATATTGTGGCTTCAGAGCGTGGCATTGTAATAGCACTTTTTGAAGATTCAGAACAAACAACAAAAGAAATTTCACGCCTGATAAAAAAATTAAAAGCAGAATTAATCATTGGAGAAAATCGTCATACTCTTGAATTTAAAAAACAGTTGCGCGAATATTTTTCCGGTGCCAGACAGCGTTTTTCTGTTCCGCTTCAATTAATTGGAACCGCTTTTCAAAATGAAGTATGGACTATTACCCGTGCAATACCTTATGGCAAACAGGTAAGTTACAAAGCTCAGACTTTGAAGTTCAGAGACATCAAATCAGTTCGCGCTGTGGGTAGGGCAAACGGACTCAATAAAATTATGATAGCAATTCCCTGTCACCGTGTAGTTGCGTCTGACGGAAAACTTTCAGGCTACGCAGGCGGTATTGACCGCAAAAGGTTTCTTCTCAACCTCGAAAGACAAGCGTTGGGTGAAAGGGATTTGTTTAGTGAGTAGGGTGCAAATTGGTCTCTGTAAAAAAAACCTCCTCCCTTGAGGGAGGACAGAGGAGGGTGACCGTATATCGAGAATAAACCCTAAAGCATTGTTTTTAAATGAAGTCATGCTGTCACCCTCAAGGGAGGAAAGATACGGGGCAAAATTGAATCTAACCTCTTCGGATCATAAAAGTCACAACGCAATGCCTAGAAATGCTAAACTGTTTGTATTCCATTGCCCATTACTTGCTCTTTATAGCTAAAAAACAAGCCCTTATCTTTCCCTCACTTTTCCCTATATTTGTACCTCTTCCAAATCACGCTCAATAAACTATGGAACAAGTACAACCTTACAAACCAAAACATAACGTCAGAGTAGTTACTGCTGCATCACTTTTTGATGGGCATGATGCCGCCATCAATATCATGCGTCGCATTATTCAGTCAACCGGTTGTGAAGTGATTCACCTGGGGCATGATCGCAGTGTGGAAGAGGTGGTGGATTGCGCCATTCAAGAAGATGCACAGGCAATTGCCATGACATCTTACCAAGGTGGGCATACAGAATATTTGAAATACATGTATGATTTACTCAAACAAAAAGGAGCGGGTCACATTAAAATATTTGCTGGAGGCGGTGGAACCATTCTTCCGTCTGAAATAAAAGAATTACAAGATTACGGCATTACACGTATTTATCACCCAGATGATGGTCGTGCGTTGGGCTTGCAGGGTATGATCAATGATCTGGTTCAAAAATCTGATTTTCCGGTGGGTGATCAACTGAATGGTGAAGTCAATCATCTGGCTGAAAAAAATATGTTGAGCATTGCCCGATTGATTTCTGCTGCAGAAAATTTTCCGGATAAAGCAAAAGCTGAATTAGATAAAATTAAATCACTTGCTGAAAAATCCAAAACTCCGGTGCTGGGTATTACCGGTACAGGTGGCGCGGGAAAATCGTCTTTAGTTGATGAACTTGTACGCAGGTTTCTTCTTGATTTCCCGGATAAAAATATTGCCATTGTTTCGGTTGATCCTTCTAAAAGAAAAACCGGGGGTGCTTTGTTGGGTGATCGTATTCGCATGAATGCAATACGCAACAAACGTGTTTATATGCGTTCTCTTGCAACGCGTCAAAGTAATCTTGCCTTGTCAAAATATGTAGCTGAGGCTATTCAGATTCTCAAAGCAGCTAATTATGATTTGATCATTCTTGAAACTTCAGGAATTGGGCAAAGCGACACGGAGATACTTGATCATTCACATGCATCTCTCTACGTAATGACACCTGAATTTGGTGCAGCAACGCAACTTGAAAAAATTGACATGCTAGATTTTGCAGACATTGTTGCGCTCAATAAATTTGACAAACGCGGTGCGCTGGATGCTTTACGTGATGTGAAAAAACAATACAAGAGAAATCATAATTTGTGGGATGCAAAAGATGAAGATATTCCGGTTTTTGGAACCATTGCATCACAATTCAATGATCCGGGAATGAATACATTGTACAAAGCGGTGATGCAGAAGATAGCTGAAAAAACAGGTACTCCTCTGAACTCAGCTTTTGCAATCAGTAAAGAAATGTCTGAAAAAGTTTTTGTGATTCCGCCTTCACGTACACGGTATCTTTCAGAAATTTCAGAGAACAACCGCAACTATGACAGTTGGGTAAAACAACAGGTTGACGTAGCAGATCAATTACATGGTTTACAAAAATCAATTGAAACGTTGCGCAATTCAAAATTGGATGATAAAGACAGACTTATTAAAGCATTGCAAGAAAGTTTTGAAACCATCAAAATGAATCTTGATCCAAAAAACTGGAAAATAATTGAAGCGTGGAATGAAAAAGTAGCACGCTATAAATCACCCGTATATAAATACATTGTTCGTGACAAAGAAATTTGCATTGAAACACATACTGAATCATTGTCACATTTAAAAATTCCTAAAGTCATTCTACCTAAGTACAAAGGTTGGGGAGATATTTTAAATTGGTCGTTGCAAGAAAATGTTCCGGGTGAATTTCCATTTACTGCGGGCTTGTTTCCATTCAAGCGTGAGGGAGAAGATCCAACCAGAATGTTTGCCGGAGAAGGTGGACCTGAAAGAACAAACAAGCGTTTTCACTACGTGAGTTTGGGTATGCCCGCCAAACGTTTATCTACTGCATTTGATTCAGTGACTTTGTATGGAAATGATCCGGATTTGCGACCTGATATTTACGGAAAAATTGGAAATTCAGGCGTATCAATCTGTTGTCTTGATGACGCTAAAAAATTGTACTCAGGTTTTCATCTTACTGATCCTAAAACGTCTGTGAGTATGACTATTAACGGACCTGCTCCGGTAATGTTAAGTTACTTTATGAATGCCGCAATTGATCAGGAATGTGAATTATATATTCGTCAACATAAGCTAGAAAAACAGGTTGAAGACAAATACAAAGAACTTTACGATTCAAAAGGATTAGTGCGTCCTGCGTATCAAGGCGAGTTGCCTGAGGGGAATAATGGATTAGGTTTGATGTTACTTGGTTTAACAGGTGATCAAGTTTTGCCGGCAGATATCTATGCAACAATCAAAGCAGAAACACTAAAAAAAGTTAGAGGAACCGTTCAGGCAGATATTCTCAAAGAAGATCAGGCGCAGAATACTTGTATTTTTTCGACAGAATTTGCCTTACGTTTAATGGGAGATGTGCAAGAATATTTTATTACAAATGGTGTACGCAATTTTTATTCAGTTTCCATTTCAGGATATCATATTGCAGAGGCGGGCGCAAATCCAATTTCACAGTTGGCATTCACTCTGGCGAATGGATTCACCTATGTAGAATATTATTTGAGTAGAGGAATGGATATCAATAAATTTGGGCCTAATCTTTCATTCTTTTTCTCCAACGGAATTGATCCTGAGTATGCGGTGATTGGACGTGTTGCTCGCCGAATTTGGGCAAAAGCCATGGCAAAAAAATACGGTGCTGATGAACGCACACAAATGTTGAAATACCACATTCAAACGTCAGGTCGTTCATTGCACGCGCAGGAAATTGATTTCAATGATATCCGCACAACCCTGCAGGCCTTGTATGCAATTTATGATAATTGCAATTCTCTTCATACCAACGCGTATGATGAAGCCATCACAACACCTACAGAAGAATCAGTGCGAAGGGCAATGGCTATTCAATTAATCATTAACCGTGAGTTAGGCTTAGCAAAAAATGAAAATCCAATGCAGGGTTCATTCATCATTGAAGAGTTGACAGATTTGGTTGAAGAAGCAGTGCTTTCTGAATTTGATCGTATTACAGAGCGAGGAGGTGTATTAGGGGCAATGGAAACTATGTATCAGCGCAGCAAAATTCAAGAAGAATCATTGTACTATGAAACGCTGAAACACACCGGAGAATTTCCTATCATTGGAGTTAATACTTTTTTGAGTTCAAAAGGTTCGCCTACCATTATTCCTGCTGAAGTAATTCGCGCAACAGAAGAAGAGAAAAAATACCAGATTGAAATGCTGAATAATTTGCACAAAGCTAAAGCCGATAAAGCGAAACAAGCTGTGGAACTTATACAGCATGCGGCCATTCAGAATAAAAATATTTTTAATGAAATGATGGAAGCAGCAAAACATTGCTCACTGGGACAACTCACATCAGCCATGTTTGAAGTTGGCGGACAATATAGACGAAATATGTAACCGTGAGATGCGCAGAAAATTTCTTCGGTTATCGTTAGTTATTGCAGTCCTTCTAGTCGGGCATAATCTTTTTGCTGCCACTGAAGATTCTTTGATCATTGCTGATTTGATTAAAAAAAGTAATGAGATCTATTATGAAAATCCTGATAGCTCATACAGGCTTTGTTGTGAAGCAGAAAAAAAATCGCAGTATTATGGCAATACGCAATTCATGGGAGATATTGCTCATTGCAAGGCCCGTTATCATTTGCTGGTTACTGATTATGATTTGTCGGCAACTGAAATAAATTTTGCGATTCAAATTTTTGAACAGCAAAAAAATTATCCTAAACTATCTAGGGCTTATTCGCTAAAAAGTATTTTGCTTGATCGTATCGGAGAACCTGATGCATCAACAAATATGTTGCGTGAAGCGTATTTTATCAGTAAAAACCACGGTGACCGTGATGGTGAGATTGGTAGGTTGATTAATCTTTCACTTGATTTTATTGAGAGGAATTATGCAGATTCAGCGTATCATTATCTCTTGTTGTTGGAAGCACTGCAATCATCCATGGATGAGCGTGACCGATATTTTCTTGAACAAAATCTTGGACTTTATTATCATTTGACTGAAGATTATACGAAAGCTGTTTATTATTTCAACCGCGCTTGGTTGGTGGCTGATCAGCAAAAAATGACGGACAGCAAAGCAACCATTTGTGCTCGTCTGGCAGAATCTTATCTTGCTTTAAATATGCTTAATGAGGCGGAGAAATTTGCTTTGGAAAGTTATCAGATTGCAGTAGATAATAAACTCATTTTTGAAGAAGAAGATGCAGTAATTCAATTGGTAAAAGTATATGAAGCGCAAGAAAATTATCAACGTGCTTTTGATTTCAGAGGCAGACTAATTGAGGTTGAAGAGCGCATCAATAAAATTGAGAAGGTTCAGCAACTCAAAGAAGATGAATATAAATTGAGTCTTACAGTAAAAGAAAAAGAGTTGGCTGAAAAAGAAAATGTGATTAATGCAGAAAAGTTGAAATCAGCAGAAGCAAAAAATCAGAATATGCTGCTATACTTTGTGCTTGTTTTGGTTGTATTAATCTTGGTTTTCACCGTTTATATTTATTTGCAGACATCAAAATTGAACAAGGCAATTGCACTGAGTAAGACCATTCTTGAGCAAAGGAACAAAGAGATAATGGACTCAATTCATTACGCAAAACAAATACAAGATGCCATTTTGCCACCGGTGCGTTATGTTTCTGAAATTTTGCCTGATAATTTTATTTTTTATCGTCCGAAAGATGTTGTTGCCGGAGATTTTTATTGGATAGAACAAACCGCTGATAAAATATACTTTGCTGTTGCAGATTGCACCGGACATGGTGTACCCGGTGCTATGGTCAGCGTGATTTGTCATAATGCACTCAATCGTTCTTTGAAAGAGTTTGGATTTTCAAAACCATCTGAAATACTTGAAAAAACATCTGAACTTGTGGTAGAAACTTTTGTAAAAAGTGATCGTGAAGTAAAAGATGGGATGGATATTGCATTGTGTGCATTTGACAAAAACAATTTTACTTTACAATTTGCGGGTGCCAACAATCCGGTTTGGATTATGAAGTCAATACACTCTGAAAATTTAGGCACGGTGTCTCCAAAAAATTTACTTGCGTCTGAAGACAAAGTATTGATAGAGATACGTGGTAACCGGCAGCCAATTGGTTACTTTGAGAAAAAACAAGTGTTCCTGAATCAAACGGTTCAACTTGAAAAAGGCGATGTAATATATCTTTCAAGTGATGGATACTTTGATCAGTTTGGCGGTGACAAAGGCAAAAAAATCAAGAGTAAAAATTTCAAAGAAAAACTATTGAACATTCAAAATTTCACCATGAAAGAGCAGCAAGAAATGATTATATCTCTCTTTGATACTTGGAAAGGTGATTTTGAACAAGTAGATGATATTTGTGTGATGGGTGTGAGGGTGTAAGGTTTTTTAAAGAACCGACGGCTAAGCTTATATTATTTTATATATCTAAGTTTTTATTCGTTGAAAAAATTAGGAATCAATTAAGTTATCACAAAAAAAAAGATCAAATGAAAACCTATTACAATCCTGAAGACCTAAAAAAGTTTGGACAAATTGGGGAATTTGAGCCCGGTCTGGCAAAAAAATTCTTTGATTATTATGGTGAAGTTTTTAAAGACGGCGCCTTGACAGCTCGTGAAAAATCGCTCATTGCGCTGGCGGTTGCACATGCGGTTCAGTGTCCATATTGCATTGACGCATATACAACAGATACGCTTGAAAAAGGCTGTGATTCTGCTCAGATGATGGAAGCAGTTCATGTTGCTGCTGCTATTCGCGGTGGAGCTTCACTGGTTCATGGTGTGCAAATGATGAATAAATATAAAGATGTTTCAATGTAATTTTTGCAGAACTGTTTTGTCTGTTATCTTTGATATAATATGACTGAAACCCTTGTGATAGTTTTTGCCAGAAATGTGCGTGCCGGCAGAGTTAAAACGCGCCTTGCAACGATGATTGGAGATAGCAAGGCTCTTAAAATTTATCAGTTGCTGAAAGATCATACGATCAGACAATGTGAAACCTTGCAGCATGACAAGGCGGTTTATTACACTGATTTTATTCCCGCTTCAGATGAATTTACCCGTGCCGGATTCAAACAAAATTTACAACAAGGAAATGATTTGGGTGAGCGCATGGTGAACGCCTTCAGATCTGCATTTATTCGTGGATACAATCAGGTTATTTTGGTTGGAAGTGATTGTTACGAATTAGAAAGTCATCATCTCACACAAGCATTTTTTGAACTTAGCAGACACCAAGCTGTTATTGGCCCTGCTAAAGATGGCGGATATTATCTCATTGGATTTACAGAAAAGTATGATGCCAAAATATTTGATCAAATAGCATGGAGCACACCGGATGTTTTGCCTGCTACCCAACAACGAATGAAAGATGTTGGTATTGACTTTGCATTGTTGCCTGAATTGGGTGATATAGATACATTTGATGACTTGTTGCGGTATCCCGCCCTGGTTGGTTTATTGTGAATTGATCAGATTATGCGCAACCTTGCAACGGCATACCTTCCTAACATTTCATTCTTCTCAGCAATCTATTCAGAAGACAAGGTGATTATTTCAGGTGATGAGATTTTTCCAAAACAAACTTTTCGCAATCGGTGTGTTATTCTCAATGCAAACGGAACGCAGAATTTGATTGTGCCTGTTGAGAAACCCAAGGGTCATGAAACAATGACGTGTGATGTGAAGGTAAGTTATGCTGAAGATTGGGTTACCAACCATGTGCGTTCAATTGAAAGTGCATACAGGCGCACACCATATTATGAGTATTATATTGATTCACTTCAACGCATTTATCATACAAAATTCGAGTTCTTGTCAGAATTAAATTTGCAATTATTGAATTTTCTTGTTGATAAAATCGGGTTATCATGCCAAGTGGAATATGTTGCTTCAGATGCCCCTCTTGATAGGTCTGCCCGCGAATTAGCTGACCCTAAAAAGCAAAACGAATATTCGGGTAAAGCATACCTTCAGACATTTACAGAGCGGTATGGATTTGTTCCAAATTTGAGCATACTTGATTTGCTCATGAATGAAGGACCAAATTCTATTTCTATTCTATCCTCCCGTATTTAAAGGGATGCAGGTCTTTTTCATAATTAATACTGTCTTAACACAAGGTTACCAAATATTGACTACGTTTACATCAAATTAGTGATAAATGAATGTCCTCGAACGGTTGAGGATATATAAAAAGAGTTCACGCACTGAAATGCAACAATCAAAAACCGGCATATAACTATGAAAACACAAGATCAGATTGGGCAGGAGCCAGCGGCAGACGATTCAAAAAACGAGGTGAAAGCAAAGCCAGTAAAAAAACCAAGAGCGAAAAAAACAACGGTTAAGAAGAAGTCATCTGCTAGTCCGGCTAAAAAGAAAACTACCGCAAGCCCTAAGAAAAAGACAGTAAAAAAATCTGCGGTGAAGAAGAAAAAAGTAACAGCTAAGCCTGTTGAAAAATTGAAGCCTACAGGCAAATCAAAAAGAATTCAGACGATAAAAAGCAGACTGATAAGGCAAACAAAAAGGCTGAAAAGAAATTAAAAAAGGAAGAAAAAAAGCTGAGAAAAAAAGCTGAGAAAGAAGCCAAGAAAAAAGCAAAGGCAGAACGCAAAGCGATGAAAGAATTGAAAAAGGCAGCAAAAGTAAAGTCTGAAAAACCAAAAGCAAAAAAGACAAAAAAATAATATCTTACTCAATAAAAAAAGATCGGACCCGGAGGTTCGATCTTTTTTTATGGTCCAATCTTAAACACTGCTCAAATGATTGACAGTTACAAGATATTATTCTTTGAGTTATTGAATTTCTTTTGTCAATTCAACCAATCGCATGAATTCTGAGCGGTATCCGTTTTTATCATCTCCCTTGCCATCTTTTGACCAGGTCAACACATCATCATAGGTTGCAACACCGCGGTAATCTGAATTGCGCAACAACATAGCAAATGCTGCAACCGCCGATGAAAACTTGAAGTCATGACTCAATTCAGACCAAGCAGTGATTTTATTATCCAGATTTTTTACAATGAGAATTGAGTTATCACCATCAGGCTTTTTGTAGCGGAATTTAACGGTAAGCATTTCGTTACTGAGGGCAGACTGGCTATGATCAGGTTGCTGATATCTCAAAGGATCAACAGTTGGTGCTGAGCCCTGACCTTTCAGAACAATTTCGTAAAGCGCAGTTACAGAATGACCGGCTCCAATTTCACCTGCATCAACTTTGTCATCATTAAAATCCTCTTCATTCAATAATCTATTTTCATAGCCAACCAAACGATATGATTCAACTACCATTGGATTAAATTCAACTTGCACTTTTACATCTTTGGCAAGGGTTAATAGCGTACCACCAATTTCAGTGACCAAAACTTTTTTAGCCTCAAGCAAGTTATCAATGTAGGCGTAATTTCCATTCCCTTTGTCAGCCAGTACTTCAAGTTTTGAATCTTTATAATTGCCCATTCCAAAACCAAGGCAGGTAAGGTAAATTCCGGAGTTTCTTTTATCTTCAATCAAGCGTTGCATTTCTCCATCACTGCTCATGCCTACATTAAAATCTCCGTCTGTTGCAAGTATGACACGGTTATTTCCGCCTTCAATGAAATTTGATTCTGCTACTTTATACGCTAATTGTATTCCCTGCCCACCAGCGGTTGATCCACCTGATTGCAGCGCATCAAGTGATTCCAGAATTTTAATTTTATTTTCTTTGGTAGTTGAAGTTGATTCAAGCACTACCCCTGCGGCACCTGCGTATACCACTATGGCCACTTTGTCTTCAGGGCGCAATTCATCAATCAGCATGCGGAATGATTTTTTAAGCAGCGGTAATTTATTTTCTGCACTCATTGACCCGGAAACATCGAGTAGAAAAACCAAATTATTTGCCGGTAAGTCTTTGGTGTTTAATCTTTCACCTTGCAAGCCAATATGCACTAATTTATTGGTTGGATTCCACGGACAATCACCAACTTCAGTAGTGATTGAGAAAGGGTGCTCATCTATTGGATCAGGATAATCATAATCAAAATAATTAATGAATTCTTCAACGCGCACAGCATCAACCGGAGGCTTTGTACCTGACATCAGATAACGACGGACATTAGAATAAGATGCTGCATCAACATCCACTGAAAAAGTAGAAAGCGGATTTGCTTGTACGTTTTTATATCCGTTTTCATTTACTGCATTGTATGATTCTGTATTGCCACCAAAATCATCGTATAAAACTGTTCCACTTCCGTAACTGTAACTCAAATCTCTTTTGGGTGCTGAGCTTTTATATTCTTTATGCAATTCTTCAGATTCAGTGGTAATGAGATTCATTTCTACTTCAACTTCAGCTTGCTTCATTTTAATGGTGATGTATTCTGTCATTTCAGGCATCACGTGAATATCTTTCATCGTGATAGATTCGTAAGCAACATATCTGGCTTCTAATGAATAAGTGCCGGGCAACAAATTCTTGAATAAAAAATGACCATCAACGTCTGACACTTGGGTTGTTGCCTGACCGGCTGCATCACGCAGAATCAATGAAACAAAGGTTAAGGTATCGCCGGTTTTAGTGTCAACGGCATAGCCATCTATACTTCCGGGTTTGTCTTGTGATAATGCCAAATTGGATTTGAAAAAAACTATTCCAAAAACCAAAATGAATAGGAGTAAAAATTTTTGAGTACCTGTTTTCATACGTGTATTTTTTTAGAAGATGCAGATGATGTCAGATTTTCCTAATCAGAATTTGTTTTGGTCTGAAATCGGTACTGCATCAAACATTCAAGCATCTGTACAAGCGAATGACAAATAGGTTCAAAAAAAATAATGGAAGGGATTGATTGGGTAGATTGTCTTTTTTGAATGAAACGGACTATGTATAAAAGCAGAAGTGCAACCTTGATTAAAAGTACTGAACTTAATGCTAACCCACTCAGCTGCGCAAAAACTTTTTTAATAATCCCGATAGCCATCGGGAGTGTATAAAAATTTTTGTGCGGCGCTGCTGCCATGAAACACTTAAAATTGGAGAACCGAAGCGCTATTACTTCTAGACCCTATGTAAAAGTTTTAATTACCCAACTTAATTCCGATTCCAATTCTGAGATACCCGTTTAAACTAAACCAATCAACTTTCGAAGGCAGAGTGGCATATGTGCGCCAAGATAACAATCCTCCGATTCCTATATCATGAAGAAAGTAGCATTTGGTTCCGATTGGCACTTCAAAACCATATCCTATAAAGCTTTCGAAGTAATGATTAAATTTAGGTTCGCCAGAAAAGGTATATTGTAAGTTGTACAAATAGTACTTTGTTAGTGCGTGGAAATAAAAATTTAATTTGTTCGATTCACCTACTGGGAAGAATTTATAACCCGAACTTAATTCAAATGAGTTCAGCGGATTCCCAGGGAACTGCCATTGGTTAAATAAATTGATTCCGATTCCTGCCAAAAATTTACTCTTTTTTCCAAATGAAAGAACATAAGTAGGCGTAAGATTTATCGAACTTAATGACGCTGACGTACTAAATTCAATACCATGTTTGTTCCTTATCAGCATTTCATTGTCTTGACACAAAATAGTCGAGGCAAAAACAAAAGTGCTCGCAAGTATCAGAATTTTCATGATGCAATCGAATTACTTATAACAATCACATAAAATCACAGTTTCCTAAAGTAAACCGGCCAAGATAAAATAAGTAAAAGACCAATTAGCGCAGGTGATATTTCATTGACAACAGAAATTGGAGCACCGGCTTGAAGTTCAAATACTATGCCTTGTACCCCTGAAAAGGGTAGAATTAATGAAGCCATTAAAATGAGAATCATTAAGGTAATCCATGCTCCTTTTCTAAAACCAAAAACAAAGAATGAAGTAATGAGAATGGCAAGTTGAATGCCTACTAATAGGAGACATGACACGCCTTGGGCAAAATTGTGTAAAGCTTCAAACTCGTTTCGACTTACCGGCTCTGTTAATTCTTTGTATGTTAAATACAAAACAACCAGCGCCCAAACAATAGATAGTGCAGCTCCGATACGTGCAAAGATGGGTGCATATTTTTTCATGTCAATTCATTTTTTGTTAAACGAATATAAGGTGATTTTGTGATTGAGATGCAATTCGTTACCCTTTTTACCGGTTCAAATTCTCTCCAAACAGATTTAAACCCGACTCACACGCAATCTTCACATGAACTCTTATCTTTGAATCTATGTTTTTTATTCTCTCTAAAATACTTGATTTTCTTGCGCACCCATTTTATTGGATCATCATATTGTTTGTAATAGCTTGGTTTACCAAACGTGAGCGATTAAAAAAATGGACATTCAGAGCGGGAATTATCTGCACCATATTTTTTACAAATACGGTGATATTTTGTGAATTTGCCAGGTTATGGGAACCTGATGGGAAAAAAATTGAAGAGATACCACATCATGACTGCGCTATCGTTTTGGGTGGCATGGCAGAATTTGATAATACACTGGGAAGATTAAGTATGCGCCGCGGTAGTGATCGAATATGGCAAGCAATTCATTTGTATCATCTTGGAAAAGTTGACAAGATATTAATTTCAGGCGCTAATGGTGATCTAGTGAATAAAGGCTTAGACGAAGCCAGACAATTCAGATCTGTATTAATTGACAATGGAATTCCGGCGCAAGATATCTTGGTTGATTCTCTTTCAAAAAATACCTGGCAAAACGCGGTTGAGTCAAAAAAAATTGTTGATGCTCATCCTGAATTGAAGCGTTTTTTGCTGGTGACCTCTGCCATTCACATGCCTCGTGCTGAAGGTTGTTACAAGCAAGCCGGATTTGAAAATATCACCACCTTTACAACAGATCACTATACCGGTGCTGAACGAAATTACCAATTTGATCAATGGATTTTGCCCAATGAAAGTGTTCTTGCTGATTGGAATAGATTAATTCATGAATGGGTTGGGTATGCAGTGTATGCCATGAAGGGTTATTTGTAGAAAAAAATCAAACCTACTTTTTTACCGGCGCAAATTCAAATGGCGTGCGGTTAAGGATTGAACGACCAAGGGTAAGTTCATCTGTATAATGCAATTCAGTTCCAATAGAAACTCCGCGTGAAAGGGTAGTGATGTTGATGCCGCTGTCAGCTAGTTTTCTGTAGAGAAAAAAGTTTGTTGTGTCACCTTCCATAGTTGCGTTGAGTGCAAGTATTACTTCATCTACTTCTCCATTATTCACTTTATCAGTCAGGGGTAAAATGTTGAGATCATTTGGCCCAATGCCTTCCATAGGTGAAATGACACCACCCAATACATGATAAATTCCAAAATACTGTTGTGTGTTTTCAATGGCCATGATATCCCGAATATCTTCAACAACACAAACGATTCTCTGATTTCTGCCGGGTTGTGAGCATATATGACAAATTTCATGATCTGAAATATTACCACATTGTTTACAGGTGATGATTTTAGTTTTTATTTCACTCAGAGCCTTAGAAAAGGAGACAATTTCCTCTTCTTTTCGTTTCAAAATATTCAATACCAGACGCAGTGCCGTTTTTCTGCCAATGCCCGGCAGTGAGGCAAAGTGGTCTACCAAATCTTCTAAATATTTTGAGGGAATATTCATTCATTCAAATTTATAGATATTATTCCGGCTATATGAAGCAGAATTAAATTTAATTTTAACAACAGATTGGTAATTTTATAAACCAACGTGATGCCACCATGAGTTTGTCTGAGAAATTGAATCTTACTGAAAGCCTTGAACGAAAGTATCCGGTGAAAGTTGATGCATTTCATCAGGCGCTGGTTCAGCGTGTCAGCTTGCGAAGCCCGGGTATGAGCGGTGGACTCAGAGATATCTTTTTATCTTCTCAACAAGAGTATTATGGAAGATTTGATGAGCAAAGTTTTACCATCAGAAAAAAGAAACGGTTTTTTGATTCATTATCCAACCTGGCTTTGATTGAAGGACGTTATTTTCATGAAGGTGAATCAACCCGGGTAATTTTCAATATTTCATCTTTTAACGGGATCATGAAATTTTTTGCCGTGATGCTGGCTTGTTGCTATTTGATAGGTTTTTTATTTTTATGCTTTAGTACGGCATTTAAAGAATGGGGTTTGATACCTTTTGCCTTTCTGGCCGGACATGCGGTAATCCTTTTCTCAATTTTTTACATAATTCTTCGCCGCAGTGTGTCCAAAGTATTTTACCAGATTGATCTTGATTTTGAAAAATATCTCAGAGATTTGGAGAGATAAATCGTAACAAACCTGTTGCAATGAAAAGTTCATCTACACAACGCCTTGCTTTTTTAATTACCTCTACCGGTTGGGGAGGTTTAGAAATGAACGTATTAAAATTAGGTACTGAACTCAAGCAACGCGGTTTTTCTATTCTCTTGATCTCTCAAGAAAAATCAACTATCTACCAGCGCAAAGAAAATGTATTTGATGATACCCTGCTCATTAGTTTTAGAAAAAAATATTTTGATTTCAAAACAGCCAAGCAGATTGCAACCGAATTAAAAAAGAAGTCAATTAGTCAGATTGTGGTTTTTGATAATCGTGACTTGGATGTACTATCCTGGGCAAAACGATGCTATTTTAATAAACTGAAAATTGTGTATCAACAACACATGCAAATTGGCATCAACAAAAAGAGTTTTTTTCATACGCTGCGGTATAAAAGTATTCATACTTGGATTAGTCCGCTTCAATATTTGAAAGATGAAGTTGCCTTGCGCACAAAATTCCCGGTTGCACGGGTGAGGGTGATACCTATTGGCCTGGATACTGCACGATTTGCAAACAATGCTATTTCACAACAAGAGGCTAGATCAATTTTAGGCATCAATACGTCTTTTCCGTTATTAGGAATTATTGGTAGAATCTCAGAAAAAAAAGGACAATTATTTCTGGCTGAATCAGTCAAAAAAATAAATGAAAATGGAATTAGAGTCAATTTGTTGATTTTTGGATCTGCTACTATCAATGATCCAGATTGCGTTGTTTATGATCAGAAATTACATCAGTTCGTAGAAGAAAATAAATTGCAGCAACAAGTCTTCTTTGTTCCGCACCGGTCAGATACGGAATTATTTTACGCCGCATCCGATATTTTTGTCTTGGCCTCGCATAGTGAAACGTATGGCATGGTAACGCTTGAAGCCTTGTGCTCAGGTTTGCCCGTTATTGCAACAACTTCAGGTGGCACCTCCGAAATTCTTGAACAAGGCACAGCAGGTGAATTATATCACTATGAAAACTACACCGAATTGAAAGCAGCAGTGGAAAAAATAATTGGTGATTTATCTCAATCTAAGCTGAAAGCAAATTCACAAAAAGAAAAATTTGCCCGCTTGTATACAACCAAAAATGAGGCAGATAAAATTGCTGAATTGTTGAATGAGTAAGATTTTTAAATACGTAAATTATTGAATTGATTTTTATTGAGAGATGATGAAGCTACAGGCTAAACTTTCTAAACATACCCTCACGTTTAAAACTCCTGGAGGCACTTCACGAGGTGTTTTGCATTCCAAAAATTCATGGATTATTCAATTGTTTGAAGCCAATTGCAGAGCGGTGCGCGGAACAGGAGAGGCTTCTATCATAGAAAATTTATCACCGGATTGGAATGAGGAATACGAGCGTCAGCTGGAAAAAATATGTTCGGCAGAAATTCCTGATTCGCTTGAATCATTTTCGCAGTTTAGAGAAATTCCTTCCTTAAGATTTGCATTAGAGAGCGCTTTTCTTGATTTAAAAAATGGGGGCAACGGTATTTGCTTTCCGTCTGATTTTACTGAGGGCAGGGCATCCATTCCAATCAATGGATTAGTTTGGATGGGAGACCAAACCTACATGCAAAATCAAATTGAAGAAAAGCTCAAAGCAAGCTACACGTGTATTAAAATGAAAGTGGGTGCTATTGATTTTGAAACGGAATTGGAAGTATTAAAATCTATTCGCAAACGCTATTCAAAAAATGAAATTATCTTGCGCGTTGATGCTAACGGTGCTTTTTCAGAAAAAGATGTGATGCAGAAATTGGATCATCTTGCCGCTCTGGATATTCATTCTATTGAGCAACCTGTAAAGGCAGGGCAAACAGAATTAATGCAAAAAATTTGTTTGAATACACCCTTACCCATTGCGCTGGATGAAGAGTTGATTGGAATTCATGATGTGAAAGAAAAAAATGAATTGCTCCGGTTCATCAAACCGCAATTTATTATTTTGAAACCAAGTCTGCTGGGTGGTTTTTTAAGTTGTGATGAGTGGATTGCGGCGGCAGAAAAAAATCTTTCAGGCTGGTGGATAACTTCTGCGCTGGAAAGTAATATTGGGCTTTCTGCCATTGCTCAGTACACGTATACCAAAAACGTAAGTATGCATCAGGGATTGGGAACCGGGCAGTTGTTTACGAATAATTTTTCATCAGATTTAGAAATTAGACATGGTGAACTTTGGGGGAAGAGCTCTATTGAATATTCGTAATCGTCGTAAATATGTCCTGTAACGAAGCCTTAAAAAAGCAAACGGAGTTTCAATTCGACAATTTTAAAATGTTGCCGATATTAATGACTGTATCTCTGTTCTATGCGCTTTTCATGTTGAATTCATGTGATCATTATACTGATCTGGCAGTAATAAAAGTAGTGAATGAGAACTCATATCAAATTGATTCTTGTTTTATTGAAATTAGGAATTCGAATGAATCAAGAAAATATGTAAATATTCATGCAGCATCAGCGGAAGTGTTTCAAGTCAATTTAGAACAAGTCAAGGGTGATGGCAGTTTTCTGATTGGACATAAAACGCCTGAAGCTAACGATTGGTTATATCACCATTTTGGTTATTTCACAAATGGAATGATGGAATTAGATACAATCACCATCATGTTAAATGGTGGAGAATTCCATGTTGATTATCCAAATTCAAAATGATCAATAAAAAGTAAATACACGATATTCATACTACAATAAAATAACTTGTATTTTCATGTTGCCGATTTTAGTTGGTTGTTAGGCATGCACGAGACGTTTGCGCCAGCGGGCAGTCTGATGCTGATCCAAAATCTGATTATTAATACCAATTCATCAATTCCTCAACGCTCCATTCAGGTTCAGGGGAGATAATTTCTGCCTCGGAGGGTTTTTGAGTTTTGAAAAGTTGACGGGTTCTTTTTTTCCATGCTTTGTTTTGATCACGCAATCCTTCAAGTGCTGTATTTTTATTTTGAATCCACTTAATTTTTTTTTGATTTAAATAGTCGTGAAAACAAAGCAGTATGTATGATTCCATGGCAAATGGGTAATAAATACCTCGTTGATGAAAAAAATGGGCAAAGCTTGAATATCCCTCCAAACAAAAATCTTTTCTGATGCGATAACCTCGGTCAAATATACCGCGCTCAACTACTTCATTTGTGTTTCTTTTTATAAAGCGTTCAAGAGAAACATCGCCTGAAGTGGAAAGTATTTTAAAGCAGTGCAACAAATTTTCAGGGATATATTTTGGTGTGTATTTGTAGAAATTATATTCGCCGTTTTCAAAAACAATAGGTGGATAAATGGGATGAACAAACATGGTGTCTGATGCGACAACACCGGAGGTCTTCAGAAATAGAAATACCATTAAAATGCGCATAGTAGCGGTTTGATAAGGATATAATACAGATGGTGAAAAAAGTCACAAGACAAGAGTTGACAAAAAAAAACGCCCCCCAATTGGGAGGCGTTTTCTTGTTAAAAAAATCAGCGTTAAAAGTTCAGTTTAATCTTTTTGATTTTTCCTTTTTTGTTCGATATTTCAACGAAGTATCCTTCTTCTGAGTCATCGTAATATCCTGAATTGTAATAATAGTTTTCAAGATACATGCCTTTTGGTTTCACCAGCTCTACTCCGTCAATAGTGTAAATTCCAATTTTTGAATTTTTTGTTCCTGCAAAAAACATCACGTCGTCAATCCAGAAAGGGTAGAGTGATTCAAACTCGTATGGCATCATATCATTACCTGTAGTTAGGTCAAATGCGCCATAACGTGGATCATCATAATCTCCCATTTGCGCAATTTGAATAGCATCATACGCTGAATAAGGGTCAATGTAGAACATTACTTTTGAGTACATCAAATTGCCTGATCTGTCATAATATTGGAATTGCCCATCATTGGTTGAGCAGTAAAAAATCTCATATCCCGGATAATAATATACATACGTACATTCAGCACTGATAATTGATTTTCCATTAGTGTCAATGATATTCGTACGATAATCAGGATCTGAAATATAAATCATATTAGAAGCCCAATCTGAACCTGTTGAAATTGAATAATATTGGAACGGAATGATGGTCTCACCTTTTTCATTCACTACTCCTTGGTTGCCGTCTTTACTGGCTACAAAACGATTAGTTTGGTAGTCAAACTGTGCAATGAAATCATATTCAAATTCAAGAATTTTATTTCCTTTTCCGTCAATCATTCCGTAATAAGTACCATCTTCTGATGCAATAAAATTTCCATTGCTTGTTTGTTGAATGTAGGCGTAAGAGAAAGGAATTATTTGCTCAAATTTTGAATTCACAATACCGTATTTACCATCTTTCACCAACACGCGATCACCATTTGCTGTATAATCAAACGAATAGCAATCATTGGCGTATCCATAATATGAACTGGCTATACCGTCTAAATTATCAAGTAACATTTTTCCGTCAAATGAATAAATAGTGAGCTTACTGTCTTTAGTTGCCAGAATTTGATTTCCGCACACTTCAATATATTCATAGACAGCAGGAATAATCATGTTTCCTTTTGAATCTAAGGCGCCCCATTTTTCACCATTCAATACAGTAAAAAATACCGGTAGATTAATTGTATATGAATAGCTGTCATAATAATATGATCCTGCTGAAGGTGGTCCAACAACATTTACACCATCCCACTCAGGTTTAACTAACCATTTACCATCAGGCCCAAGCAAACCTGCTTTGTTCTGACTGTTATAAATTTGGTAAACATTAAAGCCTGCAACATTTACAACTGCCATCGCGGCAATATCATCACAATAAGAAGTCCCTTGCTGATCAACTATTTTGTATGGCATAGATTTAATGGTGACAATTGTTCCGCCTTCATTTAAATCTGCGTTTTCAATCCATTGTACTTTTACTTTACCCAAATAATTGCTTCCGGCATTGTATGCTTTGAAACTTATGCTTCCTAGGCTTTCATCTGTTAATACTAAATTTCCTTCTTTGTCAATATTGCGGTCTGCTACTGCCAAATTATAGTTGTAGTAGTATTCAATACCATGATCTGAAAGAGAAATATTGTTTCCGTTTTCATCAACTAAAACAGTGGTGTAATAATAGTTGTCATATTTTGCAATAGCGTATTTTTCATACACTTTTTGTTTATCAAAAAATTCAACAGTCACTTTTTTATTTCCATTTTCATCAAGGTCATAAGCCACGTGAGCCATCACTTGATCATTGTAAATGAAAAAATCTTTATAGCGTGAAAGTTTTGTCCAGGTATAGAGTTCAATGAAGTGCACATTCTCTTTTGACCCTTTCCATTTGCTGTCTAATTCTGATCCTAAACCAATGCGTTTTGAAATTTCTGACAAGCTATACATTCCGGCTTTGTAACTGTTTTTATAGGTATCAACTGAAGTAAGATAGACACCATAACCTGTCCATATATCATCCCCGTCAATGATATACATGGTAGGATCTTCTGGTGAAGTAGTGTACTCCCCGTCATAATCAGCAGTTTGAACGGATGGTGTTCCCCATACGCCACTGTAGTCATCACTCAGTGATTTGCGGGTGTATGCGTATTGATCAACCTCACAAAACGTGTAATTAACTAGTTGGTGAATAGTATCATTTTTTTCAATATAATTTACCGTTACTGTTTCATAGTTCATGCGTGATTCAAAAGTTGGAACAGAGTAGTCAGATTCAGGTGCCTCATAATTGTAGTAGTAATCATATTCTCCGTAATATGAATCGTAGTGGTAGGCGTAAACTTCACTTCTCACCAACGTTTCATTTAATACTGACGATGTGAAAATACTGTTGTTATCAAGATTGGCAAATACTGCGTAGATATGAGAATATCCATCAGCATCTATTACCTCAGTGAATTTCACCGCGCGCAAGGTTGCTGATTTTACGTTGCCGTCTTTTTGCCCGTTGTATTTTGTATCACATGTTATTGCCCACAGTTCATCTTCACCCGTATTCTGATCAAAATAAAAATGTAATTTTTTGGCTTGCATGAATGAGTAGTAGTTCCCTAAATCATCATAGTACTCATTGAATTCTAAATCTTCAGCAGATAAGAAATAAATACTGTCTGCCACAGCCGGTGTATAGAAGCTGTTTTCAGATCCATACACAATCAAGCCTTTTTTATTGGTTGATTTGTTTTTATAAATCAGAAAATGTTCAAAGTCTTTTAATCCAAAACGGGTTTCGTAGGAATAATAATAATTCTCATCCCATGTATAATACTCGTACACGAGCGTGTCTAAAATTTCAATCTGACTTTTAAAATCAGCCGGTTTGTCTGAAAAGATTTTATCTACCAAACTTTGCGCAGATACTTGAGATGAGAATGTGACTACAAATGCTAGTACAGTCATCTTTAATAATAAAAATTTCATAGTGTTAGGTTTGAGTTTATTTACATTGCATAAATAAACAGGTTGATTATCGGACAAAAATAACCCATTCAGGTCATTTAGTTACTGCGAATAATAAAAAGATGATAAAAACTTCAGAATGCCTTGCCCTCATTTACTTTTCTGCGAAGCAAAACACTTGCTCTGTAGCGGTCTTCACGATATTCATTATATAAATTATCAAGAGTGTTAAGAACTTTATCCAACCCCAATTCATTAGCCCAGGTAAGCAGCCCTTTAGGGTAATTCACTCCTTTGGTCATGGCAAGATCTATATCTTTTACTGAGGCAATATTCAAATGCACTGCATCGGCGGCTTCATTGATCAGCATCGCTAAAATTCTATCAACTATTTGACGATGCAAATGTTCATTCTGAATAGGTGTAGCAGTAGCTGCATCTTTGCTGTAATCATAATAACCGCGTCCACTTTTGCGTCCATACCAACCGGCTTCTACATGTCTTTTTTGTGTAAGAGCAGGTTTATACCGGGGATCAAAATAAAAAGAGGCAAATACTGATTCTGTAACGGCATAGTTCACATCATTGCCAATATAATCCATGAGTGTGAAAGGTCCCATTTTGAAACCTCCCACTGATGTCATTGCAAAATCAATGGTAGCAAAATCAGCTATGCCTTCTTCATAAATACGCAATGCTTCACCATAAAAAGGTCTGGCAACGCGGTTGACAATAAAGCCCGGCGTGTCTTTGGTAATGACGGTTATTTTTTTCCACCCGTCAATTAAGTCTTTTGCGGCACGTGTAGTGTGTACAGCAGTTTGTACGGCCGGAATAATTTCAACCAGCGGCATGAGTGGAGCAGGATTGAAAAAGTGAATTCCTATTACGCGTGAAGCATTTTTACACGCTGATGCAATAGATGCAATGCTCAATGAAGAGGTGTTAGACGCAAGCAAACATTCATCAGAAACAATGGATTCAAGCTGCGCAAACACGGTTTTTTTTATATCCAAGTTTTCAATGATGGCTTCAATGATCAAGCCGCATGGCGCAAAATTTTCAATGGAAGAAGAATAGTTTATGCGTGCAAGAACTGTCTGAGCTTCGTCATGGTTGATTTTACCTTTTTCAACAAGAGTAGAAAAAGTTTTATTCAAAGCATCTTCTGCTTTTTTTAATTGTGCATCGTTGGTATCACAAAGTATTACTTCATGTCCGCACTGCGCTGCAACTTGGGCAATACCTGAACCCATGGAGCCTGCCCCTAGTACACCAATTTTCATGTTTATTCTCCTTTAAATACAGGTTTTCTTTTTTCCAGAAACGCAGCTACTCCTTCTTTGTAATCATAGCTTGAGCCTGCCATGGTTTGCATTTCTTCTTCTGTCTCAAGTTGTGTATTTAGGTCAGATATCATAGACAAATTGAGCGCTCGTTTGGTTAAGCCCAACGCTTTGGTTGGCATTTGCGCCAGTGTTTTGGCAAGTTGCATTGACTCGTCCGCAAAACTTGCATCAGCATACCATTTATAAATCATACCCATGGCTTCAGCTTCTTTTGCCATTACTTTATCACCTAACATCATGAGTGCCGTGGCTTTTTGAAAACCTATCAAACGAGGCAGCATAAAGGTTCCGCCTGAATCAGGTATCAAACCAATTTTACTAAAGGCCTGAATAAATCCTGCTGATTCTGTTGCTACACATATATCACAAGCCAAGGCAATATTTGCACCTGCACCTGCTGCAACACCATTCACTGCTGAAATAATGGGTTTTTCAATATGTCTGATTCGTTCAATTATCGGATTATAATGCTGCCGCACGATGGTTTGCAATTTAGGGCCTTTGCTGTCGGTTGCCTCAACTAAATCTTGCCCGGCGCAAAATGCCTTACCGGTACCGGTTATATATATGGCGCGCACCGCATGCGTCTCTTCATAAATATCTAAAATATCTTGCAAGGCAATTGCCATTTCACGGTTAAAGCTGTTGAATACTTCAGGACGATTAAGTCTGATAATGCCAACGCCTGATTCAATTTCATGCACAAGGGTGTTTGATGTAGATGAACTCATAGGTTAAATTTTGTCCAAAGTAAGCAATTGTTCAGCAATTATGCATGGGCTTTTGCAGGATTAATAACAGTTCGTTGCTCATTATTCTTTTATAAACTCATGCACGATAACATGAATCTGTTTACCTTTGTTTATGATTTTGGCTGGCAACCAGTCAACCTGATCATTTTCTCATCGTCTGAGTTTGTAGAAAAAACTGTATGAAGTATTTAATTATTACCGGTGTTTTTATTCTTGGAATCACCATTGGCTACATTGCCGGTACACATTTTTCATTGACTGCAATTGACAGTACCTTAGATAATGAACATACAAATTCTACCGCACTTAATTCCAACGTAGATGATCACGATGAATCTGATCACCACAATCAAGATGAAGATGATGATGATGATATGACGGATTCTTCATACATAAATTCTGAAGATTCGTTGATGGCTGCCATGATGATGGATTCAACCTTAATGGATGAAAATATCTCCACTGAAAAACTCATACGCTCTGTGAATCTTCCTATCAATGACCTCACAGAAGTGGCATCAGCTGATACTACCATGCAAAATTTACTTGGTATTGAAGAAGTGCAGAATACCAATATGTTTGTTGAATTCTGGGAGTCACCACTAAATTTTGAAGGGTATAAATTGTCTCGTAAAAAATTGGTGGTTTACGGCTTGAGTCCACAATTTGATTATAAAATTTACCGTGATGGCGGAGACTATTTTTTCTCTTATCAGAATGTGTACTATAAAATGAAAGAGACACAAGATTTTCTGCCTTTCAGTGAGGTATCCAAAACGGAAGTATTCAATGATTGAATTTGTCAAATACCATGGCACCGGCAATGATTTTATTCTCATTGACAACCGTTCCGGTCATTTTGAGCACGACAAAAAAAAATTTGCACGCAAGTGGTGTAAACGCAGATTTGGTGTTGGGTCTGATGGTTTAATCTTTATTGAAAAAGCAGACATGGCAGATTTTGCTATGGATTTTTACAATCCTGACGGCAGCCAGAGTTTTTGTGGTAACGGTTCACGCTGTGCGGTAAGTTATGCGCACCGCTTGGGTATATTTCAAAATGCCCGTGTAAGTTTTACCGCTATTGATGGTATACATGTAGCTGATTATTCTGAAGAAAAGATATCCATTAAAATGAAAGATGTAGAAAAATTTCAGCACTTAGGCACTGATCTTTTGATACAAACCGGTTCACCTCATTATGTTTGTTTTGATGAGCAGAATAAAAAAGACATCATTTCATTTGGTAAAGAAATAAGGTATTCAGATCGGTTTAAAGAAGAAGGCACCAATGTGAATTTGGTAAAAACACTATCATGTAACTATATTGCGGTTAAAACGTATGAGAGGGGAGTAGAAGATGAGACTTTCTCATGTGGAACCGGGGTTACAGCTTGTGCATTGGCTTATGCGTTCAGAAATGAATTAAATTTTGGCACAATCACTGTTCATGTGAAGGGAGGTAGTCTCAGCGTAAAATTTGAACGATATGAGAATGGCTATCGCAACATCTGGCTGGAAGGGCCGGCCCAATTTGTATATCAGGGAATCATCCATGACGAAATTGCATAATGTAGTGCCTTTTCCGGGCGCTGAAAAAAATAAAACCTATCTTTTACTTATCTCTCCTGAATCTATACCTCACCTGTGTTTGATTCATAATGGTTTGTATTATTCACTCACCTATAAAGAGTGTGAAAACGCCAAGGATTTTAGTATCTATTTACATACTTTGGTGCGCAGCAAACGCAAAATGATATTTGTTGAATTAGATACTTCTCAACAAAATCCATGGTCTGTGTTTAGCAAATATGAAAAGCTACATGGCACGGGACTTACCTGTTTACAGCCGGTGAAAGAATGCATTGCACCTGACAGCAAAGCAGAATTTGTTTTTGAACTCATCAGCGAATTACAGCAGAAAGAACGTATTCAACAAGTTTATCACTTGAACATGGAACCTGATTTCAAAGATCAGAATTATTTTACCCTGCGTGAATATTCCAAAGAAACCATTTTTGCGTACATTCAGGCCTTGAATGAAAAACTGCTTGCAAAACGGTAATATTAAACTCAGGGCGCTTGAACCTGATGATCTTGATCTTATTCTGCATTGGGAAAATAATCCTGAATATTGGCGCGTAAGTAATACGCTCACACCATTTTCTAAAGATATTATTCAACAATACGTTAATGCGGCGCAAGATATTTTTGCGGTCAAACAGGTGCGTTTGATGATTGATGATACAGCCATTCAAAAAACTATTGGTGCAATTGATTTATTTGATTTTGATCCTAGACATCAACACGCCGGTACCGGAATTCTAATTGATACACTTCATAGAAAAAACGGTGCAGCAACAAGCGCACTTAATTTACTTAAGACCTATGCACGAGATGTTATCGGTATTAGAAATCTCACGGCTCGCATTCATGAAGATAATCTGGCAAGCATCAGGCTGTTTGAACACAACGGATTTAAACGTGTAGGTGTACTTGAAAAATGGCATAGTCATCAAGGTATTTGGATGGATGAATTTATTTATCAATGTAAATTAGTGTAGATCATTTTAGACAATTCTTCAATTGGTAGAACATGAAAAAAGTAATCATCATAGTACTCATTCTGGCTGCTGGTGCCAGCGCTTATATTTGGGGATGGCCTGTATACAGCATGCATTTTTCTAAAGTAAAAAATACTGAAAATAAATTGCTGTACATTGAAACCGGAACCACCATGGATGTGCTATCAAAGCAGTTAGAAACAGAAGGAATTGTTGATGCCAATACATTCTCAGATTTTGCATCGTATTTTGAATTTGATGATGCAAAAATTGAACCCGGAAAATATCAAGTCACTGCCGGCATGAAAATTAAAAATCTGGTGTACGGTTTAAAAAATGGAAATCAAGAATTGAAAGATGTCACCATCACATTTAATAATTGTGATGATTTGTATGAGCTGGCGGGTAAGGTGGCACCGGCTATTGAAGCAGATTCTACCCAACTGATCACCTATATCATGTCTCCAAAAACAATTGAAAAATATGGATTCAGAAATGAAACTATCATGTCACTTTTTCTGCCGGATACTTATGAAGTAGGAGAGTGGGATATGAGTGCTGAAGAGTTTGTTGACTTCATGGCTGAGCAATGGAAAACTTTCTGGAATGAAGAGCGAACCAAAAAAAGAAAAGAACTTAATTTGTCTGAATCAGAAATTGCAACTTTAGCTTCTATTCTTGAAGCTGAGCAAGGTATACATTCTCAAGAGTGGAAAACAATTGCCGGCTTATATCTCAACAGGCTGCGTTTAGGAATGAAATTACAAGCTGATCCAACCGCGAAATTTTGCTGGGGTGATGAACTGGACGGAGTGCAGCGCCTGCTTGAAATGCACATGCAAAAAGATTGTCCGTATAATACTTACCTCTATGCAGGATTACCTCCGGGACCAATTCGTATTCCTTCAAAAAAAGCTATTGATGCGGTGCTTAACGCTGAGTCACATGATTATTTATATTTCTGTGCAAAGCCAGATAACAGTGGGTTGCATGCATTTGCTGAAACATACGAACAACATCTGGTAAATGCCAGAAAATTTTGGGAGTATATGGATTCTAAGTGATGGGAAATTTTTGGTGACGCTGGTAATCTGGATTTTCTCAATCATTGGCAATGTTTTGCGTCTTTGTATAGTGGTTTTTTAACCACTTATCTTCATATGAACAACCGTACTTCAATATTACTAAAAATTGGCTTGTGATGCGCTGAACCGCCACTTTTGCCAAACCCGTATTTCAAGTTGCCCTTCTTTTTGTCATTTCTTGAACTTTCGATTTGTAGCACTGTCTGAGTGCGTACCGTGCGTTGTTGGAAATTAATTCACTTTTTTCTTGCCAGCGTCATGTTTGTCCGTAAATTTGTCCGTGTCCGTAAAAATGTCCGCTATATGATAAATGTGAAGTTTTACCTAGATAAAGCCGATAAAAGTAAAAGGTTTCCAATACACCTTGTTATCAGGCAAAAGGATGTCCAAGTCAAAGTTGCAACTGGCGAAAAAATATTAAAAAAAGATTGGGACAATAAAAATCAGGTCGTCAAGGATTCTGAATACAATCATAAATCAATAAACAAGTTCTTATCGTTTTTGATGCAAGAAGTTGAAAAATATTTTAATTCAGTCTCACATACTCACTTTACAGATCGAAAGGTGAAAGAAAAGATTTTGTCATTAGTAAACAGCCGAAAAGTTAATACCGATGTGAAAATGGTTTGCGAGAATTTAGCAGAATATGAAGGAAAAACAAAAACAACATTTGTTGATTTATTTGCAGGTGCTGGAGGATTTAGTGAAGGCTTTTTACAAGCCGAATACGGAAATAGATATTATGATTTTTTATTAGGAAGCGATATAAACGAGAATTGCGAATTAACTCATCTTGCCCGATATAACTATCAACTTGGAATGGATGCAGAGTTTTTGCGACAAGATATAACCGAACCAGATTTTTTAGATAATTTACTAAAGAAATTGAAAGGTCATCAAGTTGACGTCGTTTGTGGTGGTCCACCGTGTCAAAGTTTTAGTTTAGCTGGTAAGCGTAAAAAGTTTGACAAGAAGGATGATTTGTTTGCTCACTACTTAAATGTAATTCGTGTGCTACGGCCGAAGTATTTTGTAATGGAAAATGTAAAAGGCATACTTACAAAAGAAGGTGGAAAAATAAAGGAAATGATTTTACAAGAAATCAAATCAATTATTGATTTAAAAGAATTTCATCAATTAATTTACTTCTTGTCGAAACTACGAAAAGCTGAAAAGGAGAAAATATTTACGCTTGACTGCTATAACTTACGAATGCAATTTGAATCAGCGAATGAAAAGGAGTTGGAAAAATATAGAGAGAATTATATTCAGATTATTGAGAATAAGTTTCGTTTACTAACTCCAAAAATTGCTGATTACAAAACAAGTAAAACTGATGTAAATATTAATACAATTCGACACGGTTTCAACCTATTGAAACGAAGTAAGGAGTTGGCTTATGTAAGAAAGAAAGTCATTTTAGAAAAAGCACACAGCGATTTGGACAATGATTTCTTTGCTGAAAAATTTGATTCGTTTTTGACAGCAATTGAATCAGATTCTATTATTGAACAAATACACGATGCGTTTAAAAAATTAAAACCTTCAAAAGAATATCAAGCTGAAATCGCTGAAATTATTTCAGCACTAGAAATTTACAATTTTTCGTTTGAAGAATGCATCCAAGGTCTTAAACCGTTTGTGAAAGCATTAAATGCAGAAAACGAATTCGAAGAAATATTATCTCACATAAGATTGTATAATATTGACCAGCCATTTGTTGCGTTGGCTTCAAATTACGGTGTTCCACAAAATCGTGAACGTGTTTTATTTATCGGTTGTCGTAAAGACCAAAATTTAATTAAAAATGTCCCACCAACGGTTTGTGAAAATGAAAAAGTAACAGTTTTTGAAGCATTGTATGATTTAGATTTTGTGGGGAACGATGATGAAAAATTCAGTTATGAAACGATTGATTTAAAGTCAAGATACAATGGTACAACTGAAAAAATGAAAGCATTAATAAAGAAAAGAAATATTGATGGAAAGCCAGATGATAATAAAGGATTAACATATGCTGAATGGTCAAAAAAAGGCCGTTTAAATGGAAGGTTTTCAAATGCCAAAAACCCATTTTATGTAAGGAGTTTCGAAGAACTTGAAAATACTTTAACGCACATAGTCGCTCCATTGCATAATCATAAGACAAGTAAGCAAAATGATGATGTTGTAAAAAGGTTAGAAGTCATTTTGAATACCGGTGATTATGATATGGCAAAAAAGGAACTCAAAAAAATTGGTCTTGATTCTGAAAAACGCAATTACAATGTGTTAAAACCAGATTCGCAAAGCCCTACTGTTATGACAATACCAGATGATTACATACATTTTTCAAGTCCACGAGCATTAACGGTTCGAGAAATGGCAAGATTGCAGTCCTTTGATGATTCATTTGTGTTTCAGGGAAAACGATCAACTGGCGGAAATAAACGTAAATTTGAAGTGCCACAATTTACATTAGTAGGTAATGCAGTTCCACCATTAATGGCACGTGCAGTGGCGTTGGAGATTTTAAAAAATATAAAATAAATTAATATGAGTTTAAATATTATTGGATACACTAGGGACTGTAGGACAAACACACCAGTTGTTTATGCGGAAATTTTTATTAAAGATTATCTTACTCTTGTAGGAACAGATATAGACAAATTTGAAATTCAAAGAAAACGAGTTGACCCCAAAAAATATACTAGGTTAAAAGAAGATATTAAAAAAGGAGCTTTGTTACCAGGAATTACTTTAGCGATTGACCACTTAAAAGTGCAGAGTTATTTACCTTTATTGGAAAGCAGAAAACAAAAAGAATTAGAGGCGGCATTATTGGGGGCAAGTGACATTTATATTTTGGATGGCTTGCAAAGAAGTTATATCATTAAAGATTTAATTGAGGAGAAGTTTAATTTTAATCCTGATCAAAAATTATTGCTAGAAATATGGTTCGAAAAAGAAATAAATCATCTTATATATAGATTAATTGTTTTAAACTCGGGACAAAAGCCAATGTCAATGAGGCACCAAGTTGAACTGCTATTTATGACATTAAAAAATGATTTGGAAAAGGGAATTAACGGTTTAGAAATTTATTTGGAAAGAGATGGAACTATTCGGAGTCATCCGAAGAAATTTCCTTTTGATAGAATTGTTAATGGATACTATAGCTTTTTAACCAAAAGTCCAGAAGTTGAAAGAGATAATTTGGTTGTAAAAAAAATGAATGAAGATGAAATTCTTTCATCGGAAGAAGATGAACTTAATGAATCATACTCTCTCTTTGTAAAATATTTAAAATTATACTGTGATTTAGATTTTGAATTTTATCGAATTTATAATGGTCATAATACTCTAGGGATTTTTAAGAATTGGCTAGCGGAGGAAAATACTATTAAAGCCTTCTTTGCCTCTGTTGGTAAATTCTCTTCTGATGCAAAAAAAATTCATAGAGTCGATAATTCAATTGAGAAATTAGTTAACTTATTAAAAGAATCTAGTTCTACCGATGACCCAATTTTTTTAGAAGAATTTAAGACAATCAAAAGTGGGATAGATTCTAAAAAAGTAAATGTTGGAGTCGGTACTAGGAAATTAATAATGGATGGTTTTAGAGAATTCTTTATTGGGGAGGGCGAAGAGTCATTTTTAGAATGTTGGAAAACTAGTGCTAGTTAGGATATGCAATTAGCAGAAATAGAGCAAATAAAAAATGATAGTCAAGCACCAGTTAATATTAATAGTGTATTTGAGCTTTATGACTATTTCGTTATTAATGATTACGTTCCCATAAAGGTTGAAAGAGTTTCAAATTCTTTTAATACAAGTAATCCAGTTTCAATTTCTCATAATGGAATTATTCAAGGGTATTTAATTTTTTTAAAAGAAAAAGGAGATGTGCAAATTTCACAAATGACGGAATTTGAATTCATTTCATTTCTTGCAACAGCCCAACATTCCGACTATAATAACATTTCTTATAAATTTGAAACAGATTTTTTATTAATCAAATCTGATTTCTTTTTGGACTATAACAAAGATTATCTAAAAAAGTTCATTATTATGGGGTGGCTTTGCACATCTTCTTCCTGCTGGGGCTCCAACTTCTCGCTATAAATCAAATTTATTTAATATTGAACTTGGGGATAAATTAAATGATTTAGACGAGTATTCATTTGAATGTTGCGTAAGAGCAATAGAACAACCATATGCCTTTGAGAGATTTTTAAAATTATATCATCTTCTGGAGCTTCAATTTGACTATGCTGTAATAAGTAAAATAAAAGCACTAAACATTCCAGCTGATTCAAATGTAATAGGTAAAATTTTAAATGAATATTCAAACAAAGAATTAGAACGATTAACTGATTTACTGGAAAATAAATGTTCAGATATAAATTCTCTTGCTTCAAAACTTGAAAAAATTCAGTCTTTTCCAGTAATAGGAGAGGATATGTTTATTCACTTTGGAAAATCTAAAAGTGATATTCATCTAACAAATCTTATAAAATTTCAATCTGTAGTTTCTTCTGGTTCATTTTCACAAGCAAATTTACAAGCAATTAAAGTACCGGCAACTTCAGATTATAATAAATTTATTATTAATGTTACTGCTTATTGGATATATCGTATAAGGTGTAGTATTGCGCATAATAAGATTGGAGAGTATCACTTATCTTGGAATGATGAAAATTTCATAGTTGATTTTGGTGAACCTTTGCTTAAAGAAGTACTAATCCAATTTTTTAAAAAATGAGGCAATTAACAACCCTTGAAATAAGCAGAATAAAACTTCTAACTGAAAAATCGGTAGAAATTTGTTTAATTGAACCAACTGGAACTGGACTTGAAAAGTCGATAATGGATGCTACTGGTTCGGTAAGAGCCTATTTGAAATCTAAGAATATCAATGATTTTGAATTACAGAAACAAGGTCAGGAAAATAAAATTCAAATAGCTTCATACTTGATTGGTAAGAATGAGTTGACAAATTCTTTAGCATCTTTGTATCGTCCTAATACTAAAAAAGGTGACCCACGAATATGGTTTAAAGGTTTAGGAGCATACTCGAAAGCAAATGACATTCTGGGCATAATTGCCTTTGAAAAAAGGCTATATATTTTGAATATTACTCAACTGGATTTACACAAACTAATTGAAAGTAAAATAACAAATCCGCTTCAGGAGTTGGTCAATGAAATAAATCAAATTTCTAATGAAGTTGCAGATGAGTTGTTGATACTCCTCAATAAAATTGCAGCAAAAGGCCCGGTTCCTGCAATGCTAAAAGCTGATACGGCAATCGGTAGAACGCTTGAAACACTTTTAGGAATTGATATAAATTCGTCAAAGAAACCAGATTACAAAGGGATTGAATTGAAGTCATATCGTGATAAACGAGGAAATCGGAAAAACCTTTTTGCACAAGTTCCTGACTGGCATTTAAGCAAATTCAAAAGTTCCGCCGAAATCTTAAACGCTTTTGGATATAGTCGTGGAGATGATTTTAAATTGTATTGCACCGTATCAACACTTGTCAGAAATTCACAAGGATTGAAATTGAAAATGGATAGCGAAATTAGTCAGCTGATTGAAAATTCAGATAAATCCAACGTTGGAGATTTTGTAGTCTGGGGTTTAGAAACTTTACATAAACGTCTACTTGAAAAGCACAATGAAACTTTTTGGATTGCTGCCGATTCTGTTACGTTTGGAGGAAAAGAACATTTCCAATATAAAAAAGTCGAGCACACGAAAAAACCGATTGTCTCGCAGTTCGATATATTATTAGAGCAAGGAATCATTACCCTTGACCATTTAATAAAAAGAAAGCCAACTGGAAGCGTTGTCGAGAAAGGGCCCATCTTTAAAATAAAACCAAATGCTTTGGATTTGCTGTTTCCACCAAGTCAATCTTATTCGTTATTGTCGAAATAATTGTCTCCGCTCAAGCGCAGCAGGAAAATATTAGCTCTCTTGGTTTTGCGAAGAGTATGCTTGTTTGACGAGAAAAAGCAAATATGTGGTTGGCTTTTATGTCGTTTGTTGTTCATTTATTTACTGTCGGTCTGTAAGGGCTGCATGTAAATTCCATATATTCCTTATCATTGTGTTCCTAAAATTTAAATGAAAAGGTGAACTGGCTTAAAACATACGCAACAATTTTCGGAATCACCTTCTGTTTAAAGTCAGTGTTTGCTCAAGATGTTCAGCCCGCCTATTTCATATTTGGTGAAGAGGAATTCAAGGGAGCACAGATTTATGATATCATTCAAGATCGTGATTTGAACTTTTGGTTTTCTACCAATGAAGGGCTGGTCTTTTATGATCATTATTCTTTTCAAAAAGTTTCATGCGCTGATTCTCGCAGTTTGTCCTATTTCAATTTTGTCATTAATCAACAGGGTGATATTTATTGCAACAATTTAAATAATCAGATTTTTGTTCTGAGAAATCAATCATGTGAACTTTTTTATACGCTGGATAATGGCGAAAGCAGAGCTGATTTGCGGCTGATGATTACGCCACAGAATGACCTGCTTGTTGGTGGAAAATATCTCATATTGATGGATCATACCGGAAAAATAAAAAAGAGATTTGCCAATACAAAATCCTACATCGGATATCCGTTTTTACATCAACAGAATGAGATTTTTGTTTCAGCATTGGATGCCGATTCTGTTTTGATTTTTGCAAATTCTGAAATTCAATGTAAACCTATCCATTATTTAAATTCAACAAATCCTGAACAGGGAGTGTTATTTTTTTTTAATTGCGGAAAGCAAGTGTACGCTATGAATAATGCTACTAAAACATGTTATGAATTCAATACACAAACGCAGGAATTATCAATCATTGAAACACCTGAATCATTTAATCGCAGCGAATCAGTAAGGTTTTATCATGAAGGTAATTATGTTTGGGTTGCTGGTACTTTACCCGGCATTTTTCAAATGATTTCACTTGAACAAAGTAATCAAGCGGTACCATTTTATAATGATTATTTTATCTCAGATGTTTATCAGGATTTTGAAGGGAATATTTTACTCGGAACTTTTGATAAAGGTGTTTTGGTAATTCCTGATTTGAATGTAGATGACGCATTTGCAGAATTTAAAGGTGATCATGTAACCTGCATTGAATGGCTTGACGACCGTGGTTTATTGATTGGCACATCTAAAGGGCGGATTGCTGTGTATCGCAATGGGCAGTTTGATTTTATTCATGAGAGTGGTAAGCGACCCATTGAAGTTATTGTGGCAAAAAATGGAATTGATCATTTTATTTTTGATGACGGACAAATCAGAGATTATAATTTTAAAAATGGCAATGTTACAAATTTGCTTCTTGCATCACTGAAAGATGGCGTATTTGATCAGCAAAATAATGCGTACCTAGCTACTAATATTGGGCTTGTGAAAATTGACTTTACAACTGCTTTGCCACATCCTTTATGGATTCCGGAATTGCAATTCAGAAATTATTCAGTAGCGTATGACTCAATCAATGATCATATTTTTATTGCAACAGCAAATGGTTTATTTGGCATGCAAGATGATTCGGTTTACACCATAGGAGATCTAAGCCAGCCGATTTTTTCATCTAACTTAATTTGGGATAAAAATAAACTGTATGCTTCTTTGAATGAAGGCGGAATGATGATTTGGGATGAACAAGAAAAACTTAGAAAACTTGATTTCAGGTATGAAAATGTATCTCAGATCATTTTTCATTTTGAACTAATAGGAGAAAAAATATATGCACTCACCTCATCAGGCATGCTGGAGTTTGATTTGGACGGAAATTTTTTGGATTTAACTGAAAACCGCACAGGACAAAACCTGAAGCGTGTGACTGATTTTGTTGTACTAAACGACACCTTGTGGATAAGCAATGCAGATGGGTTTCAGCGAATGTCACTTTTGCGCGGGAATGAGCATGCAATTATTCCAGCTCTTAGCATTACCGAAATTTTGGTGAATGATCAGAAAATTAACAAGGAGAGTAAAGGTGATTTTTCATCTTCTCAACGGAAGATAAGTTTTGTGTTGCATTGCCCAACCCTGAAAAATAAAAACAATGTACAATACCAATATCGCTTGCTTGGATATGATTCAACCTGGATCAATCAACCGTATAAACTGAATGAAATTACCTTCAATGCCTTGTCATCCGGTGATTATGAGTTTCAAGCAAAACCAATGCTCAATCATCAATTTGGCAATATGGTAACCTATCCATTTTCTATTGCTGCACCATTCTATGCCACGGCATGGTTTATTCTTTCTGCAGTGATAGTTTTTATTTTACTGGTGTATTTTGTTTATCGTTATCAGTTAGATGCCCTGCGCAAAAAAACAAAACAGGAAAATGAGTTGTACGCATCAAAACTAACGGCAATCCGGTCGCAAATGAATCCGCATTTTATTTTCAATTCGCTGAATTCTATTCAAGATTTAGTTTTGAAAGGTGATGTAGAAAATTCTTATACTTATATCACTACTTTTTCTAATTTGGTAAGACGCACGCTTAATTATTCTGACAAAGAATTTATTGATTTTGATCAGGAAATTAAATTATTAGAATTATATCTCTCACTTGAAAAATTACGATTTAAAAATGATTTTACTTATGAGTTGAATACCGCAGAAATATCTGATATTGTATTACCGCCTATGCTTATTCAGCCATTCATTGAGAACGCCTTGATTCATGGTTTACTGCATAAAAAAGGAGATAAAAAAATCATCATATCATTTCATTTGAATGACGAATTAATTTGTACGGTTGAAGACAATGGCATTGGTCGTACAAAAGCAAAGGAAATTAAATCACGCAAAACAAATCAATTTGAATCGTTCTCACTCAAGGCAATTGAAAAGCGATTTGAAATATTAAATGCTACGCAACATGCCAATGGTGGCTTCAGGTATATTGATTTGATTGAAAATGGTGATGTAAAAGGCACACGGGTTGAGATTAGAATTCCGTGCAAACGAAGGTTTTAAATTCCATTCATGAATTAATTTTTCCATTGCTAAAATTTTCTTGAACCATAGTGCTTACTGTCCTATTTTTACCGAACAATTTATGTTACTTCACGTGATTAAGAATACATATTTTTTCTTTTTTTCAATTAAAGTAAGGTGCATTCAACTAGTTATATAACTTGTGCTTAACGATATTATAAACGGGGAATTCATTAGATAAAAACTAAACTATAATTCCGGGAATTCGCCAAGTGAATTCCCGTTTTTTTCACAAATAAAAAGTACTTTAGTAGTACAAGAGAAAAATTTGATGAGTGGTAAAATCAAAGCCATATTAGCCGATGACGAAGAAAGCGCAAGAGACGTTTTGGAAAATCTATTGAAGAGATTTTGTCCTGATATTGAATTAGTGGGTAAGTATGAGAATTTAGAAAACGCGGTGCAGGCAATTAAAGAGCATAAGCCTGATCTTGTTTTTCTGGATATTGAAATGCCCAATTATGCCGGTTATGAAATTGTTCGCTTTTTTGATACCATTGATTTTGAAATCATCTTTATAACTGCGTATGATTCGTACGCGGTGAAGGCGTTTGAAGTTGCTGCGCTGGATTACCTGCTGAAACCAATTGATATTGAACGCTTGAAAAATGCAGTTCAACGCGCTAAGTCTCGCATTGGAAAAAGTTCTCTGGATGAAAATTTGAACGTATTAGAAAAAACCATCAAAAACAAACATATCTCCAATATACTTATTGCTGAAAAAGGCATTCAACACGTGGTTGACATAGATCAAATCATAGCCATTGAAGCGCAGGAATCATATTGCTTTTTATACACCGGCAGTAAAAAATTTCTGGTCAGTAAAAATTTGCGTCATTTTGAAAATATTCTGCAAGATCATCCTAATTTTTTCAGAACACATAAATCGTGGATTGTCAATAAAAAACATTTGATCTCCTTCTCAAATTCAGACAATTCAATCACTTTAAATGGTAATATTGAAGCAAGATTGAGTAAATATAGGAAAGAAGAATTTGATCAGTTTCTTGCTTGATAAGGAAGATTGTAGATGACTTATTTATTAATTCTGATTAAGGACAGAATATTGAAGGTATGTGTTTGAGTTTCAAATTTCGCGAAACGACTTAGTCAAATTTCACCATTTTATTTTGGTTATCGAGTGATTTAGTGGGTATTGGTTTTCACGGTGCATATACCTTGGGAAAAATTGGTACGTAACTATTTACAGAGAGTTAGGCACGTTGATTAAGCTTTTTGAGTGACTTGCGTTTATCTTTTTGCTTAGCTTTTAATTTTTTGATGAACGCGCTTATTGAACGTTGTTCCTCTTCAGAGAGTGGTCTATTTTGTTCACCAATAAAATCTACTTCAATTTTTTTTAGTTTAGTTTTCATAGTTGAAAGTATTTATTTATCAATTTTAATGCAGCAACAGTGTCTATAATCATGATTCGTCCGCCAACGTGCAACGCACCTAAGCTATCTATGTAATGTTGGACAAGTTTTGCCTTAGAAATAAACGATACGTTACCTTCGTGTCCGCGCTGAAAGGAAAGTTTGCAGGCGAATGCGACCAGATTGCCCGGAACACCGGCGTACATTTTACCTTTGCCTCTGTTGAATGGGGCACTTTCGACAAGGTGCATATATACATGATCTTCCTTTATTTCAAGACTTACAAGACCCTGCAAAATGTTTTGATTATTTATTATCGTAAGTTTGTATATTTCCCTGTGTGGTTGAGAATATTCAAAATTCCAGTCAAATTTCCATTGATTATTTTTCGTGATTTTTTTTAAATCTGTTGGTGTTACGATGGTAACCGAAGTTGCAAAACTATCACCCGTCACCACATTTTCAATTGAGTTGGTAAGTTTGTCAACGAAAAAATCTAGCCCTGTTTGTGACACTTTTCTCATTGGTTAAAATTACAAATAATATGAATGAGATCCAAGCCTTGTCCAATAATTCTTAACTACTAAGCAGGCTGAATATTTGTGAAATGTGTTGAATATTCTAATACATTTTAACGCCATGTTACTTGTAGTTGGTTTTTTTCTCTGAATTTTCCATTACTGAATAATATTTGCCATTCATGAACTTACGTTAGATGATGGTCAACAACAAGCTATGTTTGCATCAACTATCTAAAAATAAATATATGAAATTTACTGCGCTCTTCATGTTCGCTACATGTTTATCAACCATGGCAATTGCCCAAAAAGCAGTGCCACCACCTGAAGGTGAATACTCTGATCCTACAGGTATATCCGGTACGTATTATCCAACGTCTACTTTGCCTTACGCAGGTACTAAAAAAGTGTGCAGTTTGGTGAAATTAAATTATAATGCATCAGAAAGCTCACTTACTATGTTTGCTATGAAAGGAGAGACGGATCCAACTGTTTTTTATATGAATGAATATAGAAAATACGCTCATGATAATTTTGGTGTTAGTCAATTCACTGCCGGTGATTTTGATGTTTTTACTGTTGAACCCGGTGTTTTAATTTTAGGCGCATACCAATGGGCACCTGAAGATTATCCGGGTTATGTGAGTGGAATGATGATTGCAGATACCGTTAAAATGAAGCCGGTCATACTTGTTAAAGATGAAACGCTCAAATCAAAATATACCTATCAAGATGCGGTGAGAATTATCGGTGAAAAAGGAACCATGTCTGAAATTCACAATACGCTTCGGTTAGCTGAAAAAACGAATTTGCCTTCCATTGGAAAACTAACTCAAGACAAAGATTTGGTGAACCGCTCAGCTGAGTTGATGAAAGTAAAATGGGCTGAATCACGAGACCCGGCTAATTTTGTTGCTTGTTATATTCATAGCAATGATTGGGGAACTGTTCAGTATGGAAAAGTTTTAAGCGGATCAAGAGTTGCTTTTTCTGATGAAGTAACAGCCATCATGATATTTCAAGATCCTAATACAAAACTTTGTTATTATTATGCTATCGGTATTTCAAGAGAGGAAGAAACCTTTACTGCTGATGGTGTCGCAACGGAAAGAGGATTACACATGACCGGCAATTCAACTATTCAATACATTACCGAGGCAAAGATGAATGAAACACTGGCCTTATTGCCAAAATAGATTCAACCCAAAATCAATGAAAAAAGCCGATCTCTTGCTGAGGTCGGCTTTTGTTTTTTCCATTCCTGAACTTTTTTTGGCTATTGCTGAATTGTAAAAATGATTCAAGGGGCAGTGCTATTATCTTCACGTAAAAAAACTGAGTCTATGACAAAAAAATTACTCATCCCAATTGGTTTACTTTTTACATCTTTCGCTTTCACGCAAAATGTGAATATTCCGGATGCGAATTTTAAAAATGCTCTTCTCGCTGATCCAACTATCAATGATGATATGAATACAGAAATATCTAATTGGGAAGCATCTTCTTACAATGGTACAATTGATGTTTCAAACCTAGGCATCACTGATTTAACCGGTATTGAAGCTTTCACAGGAACTATCTATTTGAATTGTGCAGGTAATCTAATCACAACGCTTGATTTAAGTGCAAATACTGGTCTTACAGGAATCTTACATATTGATTATAATCAATTAACATCCGTGATTTTTCCGGCTACATGCTTCGTTACGTTGGTGCATATTAATAACAATCCAATGACTTCTCTTGATGTATCCTCACTTCAAACGATGACCAATTTGTATGCAATGAATTGTTATAATTTGACTTCATTAACTATTGGAAATAATCCAACAATCAATACGATAAATATTTCCAGTACGGCGCTGACATCAATTGATCTTTCCGGTGCTACCGGATTAGAAAGTTTTGGAGCCTTTGGTTCTAATCTTATTGGTGTTTTGGATCTAAGTGCATTTTCGTCATTAGTTTATTTGGATTGTGATTACAGTGATTATATAACAGAAATCAACATGCAAAACGGCAACAATATGAATGTGGCTCCGGGTTGGTTTTCTGCAACTGATTGCCCTGCGCTAACTTGTGTTCAAGTTGACAATGTATCTTTTGCTAATGCAGTTTGGAGTTCAGATGTTGATCCCGGTGTTGTTTTTTCTCTTGACTGCAGTTCTTCAAGCTCACTCGCAAGTTCAATAACAGTTCAAGGACAAGGAGGTGTTTCAACAATCACTGCCGCCGGTGGAACTCTTCAAATGGAAGCAACCGTTTTACCTTCAACCGCTAGTCAGTCAGTGATGTGGGGTATTGTAACAGGTAGTTCTTATGCAACTATTGATGCAAGCGGTGTACTTACTGCAACTAACAATGGCACGGTGACCGTTGGAGCAATGACAATGGATGGCACAAATCTTTCTGCGTCAACTGATATTGTAATTACAGGTCAGTTAAGTTCTGTAGAAGAAAATAGCGCAAGTCCATTTATTATCACCCCAAACCCGGCAACTGAAAACATTCAAATAAAAACAGATGTACAAGTTGAACTCATTTCAATTTTCAATGCCAACGGTCAACTGATTTTAACTACCACTGAACAAATTATTCCTGTCAATGATTTGCCTTCAGGCATCTATTATGTCGTGCTTTTATCTGCTGATAATACATGGCAATCTCGCTTTATTAAAAATTAATTTTTTATCCATTTAACCTTCTAATTATGAAGAAAATATTATTTCTCATTTGTTTTGTTTTGGTGACGCAATTTTCATTTGCGCAAGACAATGAATTGATTTGGGCACAAGGTCGGGGAAGCAGTGATACAGAAATTACTAGGGATTTAATTGTTGACGGAAGTGGGAATATTATTTCCGTTGGACAATTTTCAAATACGATTGATTTTGATAATGGCACAGGCACGCATAGCTTAACCAGTAATGGAAACTTTGATATTTTTGTCATGAAACAAGATCCTGATGGAAACTTACTCTGGGCTCATAATTTTGGAGATTATTATTACGATGTTGGTTATTCTGTTGGAGTTGATAATGCAAATAATATTTACATCACAGGCCTATTCAGCTATGAAGTAGATTTTGACCCTAGCGCTAACGTTTATAATGTCGGGTCTTCGGGATCAAGTCTTTATCAGATTTTCTTATTAAAATTAAATTCCGATGGAGAATTTGAATGGATAAATCACTTGGAAAGCGTTACTGGTCATTGTCAAGGTTTGGATATTGCCGTTGAGTACACAGGGGCTTCTGTGATAACCGGAAATTTTATCGGTCCCGTTGATTTTGATCCTTCGGTAGGTACTGCTAATATGACTGCTGTTAACTCTTTGGGAGATATTTTTATTGCTCGTTATGATAATGCCGGTGGCTATCAGTGGGCGCATCAATTGTCAGGTACCAGTGGTAACAATTTTCCCGGGGATGTTTCTATCGGGTTTGACTACAGCGTATATCTGTCAGGTACTTTTGGTGGAACAATGGATTTAGATCCAACCGCAGGCACACAAAGCGCAGTTTCAAATGGATATGATGACTCATTTGTACTCAAATTAATGAGTGATGGAACTTTTCTGTGGGCAAAATCATTCGGTGGAATATGGGGTGAATCAGCAACGGCTATCATTTCGAAAAATGCCGATTTTGATGTTTATATTGGGGGCTCATTCAGACAAGATGTTGACTTTGATCCTGGTGCCGGAATTCAGATGCATTCTGCCGGAACTTCAGAATATTCTTACTTATTGAAACTTGATTGGTCAGGTGAATATGTTTGGGTTAAAACTTTTGTTGATGGAAATAACAAGATTGAAGCTTTGGCATTAGACGAGGACCAATACATTTATTCTACTGGTGGTTTTTCAAATACTCCTGACTTTGATCCAGGTGCCGGAGTGGTAAACAAAACTTCTCACGGAAATAATGACATCTTTGTTGTACAATTAGACGGTTCAGGAAATTTCTTGTGGGCAAATTCTTACGGCTCAATAAATGAAGATGGTGCAAACGCAATATATTTCAACGCACAAGAGGATTACTATATTGGTGGTCAATTTTCTGATGGAGCTGATTTTTCTTCTAGCCTCACACCTTTTGTACTCACTGCGCAAGGAGGTATTGACAGTTATGTTGCAAAGTACGGACCTTGTAGTTATAATTTGGACTTAACAGTTACTCAATCAGGAATTACCTTAAGTGCTGTTCAAAACGGGGCAAACTATCAATGGTTGAATTGTGGAACTATGACGGAAGTACTTGGTGCCACATCTCAAAATTTTACTCCAACTTCTGATGGTGACTACGCTTGTAAAATCATGTATGGTTCTTGTGTAGATACTTCAACATGTACCACAATCTCAGGAGTAGGAATTGATGAAGGGAATGCATCAAATATTATTATCACCCCAAACCCGGCAACTGAAAACATTCAAATAAAAACAGATGTTCAAGTTGAACTCATTTCAATTTTCAATGCCAACGGCCAACTGATTTTAACTACCACTGAACAAATTATTTCTGTAAACGAATTGCCTTCAGGCATCTATTATGTCGTGATTTCATCTGCTGATAATACATGGCAATCTCGCTTTATTAAAAATTAATTTGTTATCCATTTAACCTACTAATTATGAAGAAAATTTTATCTCTCATCTGTATTGCTTTGGTGACACAATTTTCATTTGCGCAAGACAGTACATCACTTGTTATTCAATCAACCAAATATGGTTTGATCCCAACACCTGATGGCTCTAATCTTAGATTGAGTGGTGGTAGTTGGACATTGGAAGCGTGGGTATTTGTTCCGGCTTCTCCTATGAGTCAGCAAATGTTTGTAATTGAAACCTATGGATATACTGCAACAGGAGGTTTTCTTCTCAGAATTAACAGCAATTTTACCCTTCAGGCATATCAAATTGCAAGCCCTTCTACCTCAGTGGCAGTGAATGGAAGTACCACGGTGAATTTAGGAGAATGGAACCATGTGGCGGCAACTTTTAATCATGCTAACTCAACACTGAGTCTTTATCTCAACGGAGTACTTGACGGTACATCGGCATGTGCCTTAACAACTTCAAACACCAATGATAATTTACGTATTGGTGCGCGGGGTGATGATGCCAATATATGGCAACCAATTCAAATTGATGAAGTGAGAATTTGGAATGTGGCGCGTACGCAATCTCAAATTGCAAATACAAAAAATCTTTGTCTTTCAGGAAATGAATCTGGTCTGATGGCTTATTATAGTTTTGAAGGTCAAACCACAGCAACCATTGAAGATCAAACAGCAAATGGAAATGATGGATCAGTTACCGGTTTTGATGTAAGCCTTTTAGTTGATGGTGTTTTTGATTGTGTTGGAAATACCTTGGATTTAAATCAAACTGAAAAAATTGATTTTTCTGTTATTCCTAACCCGGCTAATGATTTTATCACGGTACAAACCAATGAAATAATTCAGTCTATTGAAATCATCAATATGGTTGGTGAAACGCTCATAACAACCAATGAAAAAATAATTTCAATTGCTGATTTACCTGTAGGTGTTTATTTTGTTCAAATCAATACTGAAGATGGATATCAAACAAAAAAATTGATTAAAAATTGAATTATACAAGTATGAAAAAAACATCATTTATTTTAGCTTCTGTCATTGCATCCTTTTTTGCCAATTCTCAAGTTTCACTGGTCAGTGATATTTATTCCGGTGCATCGAGTTCAACTCCTGATTTCTTGTATGCAAGCTCTGACTATTTATTCTTTACGGCTGATCACTCAACATTCGGAATTGAGGTGTGGCAACTGAATATACCTGGTAGCGTGATATTAAATTATGAAGTTAATACTTCAGGGGGGTCAGATAATGCGGCTAATTTTATTGAGTATGGAGGAAAAATTTATTTCTCAGCTTATGAAGGCACTTATGGCACTGAATTGTATGAGTATGATGGTATCAGCGCACCAATCAGAGTATCTGATATCAATCCGGGTGGAGCCAATTCAATACCCAGATCGTTAACTGTGTTTGATGGTAAACTCTACTTTTCAGCTTCTGGGCCGGGGAATGATTATGAACTCTATGTTTATGATGGTGTTAATCCTCCATCATTGGTTGCAAATATCAACGCTGCCGCAAGTTCGTATCCCGGAGATTTGGTTGTATTAAATGATAAATTGATTTTTTCTGCTGATAATGGGGTCAATGGTATTGAGCTTTGGGAGTACGATGGAATAAATCCTCCAAGTATGATCATGGATATTAACCCGGGTGTGAATAACTCTAATTCTCCTTGGGATAAATATTATGTAACGGAATTCAACAGCAAACTTTATTTCGGTGCAACGGATGGTGTTAATGGCGTTGAACTTTGGATGTATGATGGAACCAACTTGCCTTCCATGGTTATTGATATGGGAATTGGTGCGGCAAGTTTTAATCCAAAAAACTTTTATGTCTATCAAAATAAATTAATCTTTAGCGGAATTGATGCAACATTGGGTGCAGAGCTTTGGCAATATGACGGAGTTAATACTCCAACGATGGTTTTTGATATTAATACTAATCCTTCTGTTGGTTTGGAGAGCAGTCATCCTAAACATTTTATTGAATACAACGGCATACTTTATTTCAGAGCAACAGATGAATTACACGGAAGAGAACTTTGGGGATGGAATGGAACTACTGACCCGGTTATGATTGAAGATATAAATCCAGGTACTGCACATTCATCTGAAGATTGGAATCTAAGCGCAACAAAAAGAATGGCCGTGTTCAATGGCAGTTTATATTTTGCCGCAAATGACGGAGTTGTTGGAGAAGAACTTTTTAAATACAATGGTTGTTTGGTTGATGCCTCTGTCATTCAAAATGGAATGGTGCTTGAGACAAACCAAACCGGTACATCATACCAATGGATTGATTGCGCATCAGGCAACGCAATTGTCGGAGAAACAAATCAAACCTATACTCCAACTGTTGATGGTGACTACAAAGTGGTAATTACTGATGGTTTATGTATTGATACATCTGATTGTTTCACCTTTTCTGGTTTGGGTTTTGAACAAGAAATTAATTCAGTAGTTCATGTTTATCCAAATCCTGCCAATGATTACATCACCATTCAATCAAATTATCATATTGAGTCTGTAAAAATTTATTCATTAACAGGTGAGTTAATTTTAACCGGTGATGATAAAATTTATATCGCTGAACTTTCTTCAGGCATGTATATCGCTGAAATAATTGCGAACGGTATAAAAAGCCGCGTGAAATTCGTGATTGAATAATTGAGTGTTTTTCAAAATTAACGTAGGCGCAGGTCGCGACCTGCGCCTACGCTAATGAGACCTGCGCCTACGCTAATGCGACCTGCGCCTACGCTAATGCGACCTGCGCCTACGCTAATGCGACCTGCGCCTACGCTAATGCGACCTGCGCCTACGCTAATGAGACCTGCGCCTACGTTAATGAGACCTGCGCCTGCGTTATGGCGTTTAACTTGCAACCCACTTTTATTTACCTTCAGAAATCTATTATTTAATCATAGATCAATAATGAATTTTAGTATGTAATGTGTTATCTGCAAACATCTTCTGGGTGCATTTTTCAGATTCCTTATCACACCGCTGAAATTCGCATTGGAAGAAATATCAACTAAAGTTTTTTGTGTCACAGCTTCTTGCTACTCTTTCAGCGGGTGTCTACTGACTGTCAACTCCCTGATATCAGCACAATTCCAGTAAAAGAGGAACTTCTTTCTCAAATGAATTGAGGGCAATTCAACCCGAAAATTAGTTTTGCACTATCTTTACAGCTTTGCTGGAAATTATTTTCAGCTCGTTACGTGCAAGCTATGACCAATAAACCCGAGAATGCTAAGGTATTTGTCACTGGTCCTGATGGATTACTGGGCAGTAATTTACTACGTGAGTTAATTGCCAGAGGATATGAGATTACTGCCATGACTGAGACCGACAAAGTGGCCCCAACAATTAGTTCCCTTCCGGCAAAATTTGTTCAGGGAAATCTGTTGGAACCAGCAAAGTTGAAAGAAATTATTGCAGGTGCTGATGTTGTGATACACTGTGCCGCAAACACCAGTGTATATCCACCGCGTGCTGAAATAATCAATAAAGTAAATATAGATGGTACTAAAAATATCATTGACGCCTGTCTTGCCAACAAGGTTAAAAAATTAATTGCGGTTGGTACGGCAAACTCATTTGCACCGGGTCCAATTGATCAACCGGGGACTGAAAAAAATCCATACACCGGTGATCAGTTCGGCTTAGATTATATGGATTCAAAAAAACGTGCCAGTGATCTAATTCTTGAAGCCGTGCGTGATCATGGTTTGAATGCAGTGATTGGTAATCCTACTTTCATGATTGGACCTTATGATTCAAGACCAAGTTCTGGCGCACTTATTCTTGGAGTGTACAATGGTAAAGTACCGGGATATACTAACGGCGGAAAAAATTATGTCTATGTAAAAGATGTTGCTGTTGCTATTGCCAATGCAATTACCATGGGTAAAAGCGGTGAGTCATACATTCTCGGACATGAAAATTTAAATTATGGTGATGCGTTTAGAAAAATTGCATCCATCCTTGGTGTAAAACCACCCCGTATTCGCATGCCAAAATTTGTAGTTGTTGGGGTAGGAGCATTGAATTCTTTTGGTGCTAAAATTTTCAAATATCGCCCAGCAATTACTTATCAAATTGCGCGCCTTTCAGTGGGTGATCACTATTACTCATCTGCAAAAGCCGTTCGTGAATTGAATATGCCTCAAACCAATATTGATATTGCCTTTCAAGATGCCATTGCCTGGTTCAGAGAAAATGGTTATCTGACAAAAAAATAATTTACTATGTCATTTGAATATATTGCTTTAGATCTTTCATTTTCTTCTTCAGATATGAAAGTATTTGTGTCCGTGATTGTCAGTTTAGTAACCTTCACCTTGTATTGGTTTGTTGCTGCATCACCACGCATTAAAAAATGGTTCTACACCAAGTATGAGGCAGATGAAGCATCTCTCAGACATATTTTCTTTTCAAAAGTGTTTGGCTTTTTCTCTATGGGCGTGCTTGCTGCGGTAACTTGTTTGATTTTGGTTCCTGAATACAATCTAGAAATGTATGGTTTAGGATGGAATGGTGACACTGCTTTTTTCTCTCTGGTATGGATTTGTGGCCTATGCTTACTTGTTGTTCCATTGGCTTTTTTCAGTGCAAAAAAAGAAAAAAACTGGCCTAATTATCCGCAAATCAGATCAAAAATTTGGACACGCCGAACCGTGATTATGGCCGCTGTTGGTTGGTTCGTTTATTTATTCGGTTATGAATTTTTATTCAGAGGAATTTTATTTTTTCCCTTGGTTGAGGTCATTGGTTTGTGGCCGGCCATTGGAGTGAATATTGCACTTTATTCTGCAACGCATATTCCTAAAGGGCTTGACGAAACGATTGGGGCAGCACCGCTTGGCCTGGTGTTATGTTTGCTGACACTGGCATCCGGAACATTGTGGATTGCAATTTTAGTACACGTTGCAATGGCATGGACCAATTGTTTTACCTCGCTGAAATATAATCCGGCGACTAATTACAAAAGAAAATGAACGGAAAAGTTGCTGTAATAACAGGTTCCAGCAGAGGCATTGGAAAGGCTATTGCCATTGATTTGGCTAAGCAGGGTGCATTCATTGTTCTTAACGGGCGTAACCAGCAACGTTTAGATGAAACAATGGCTGAAATAAAAAAAATTCATGAGCATGTAATCAGTATGTGTTGTGATGTTTCAATTGTTGCTGAGGGCAAACGACTCATTGATGCAGCGATTGATAAATTTGGACGATTAGATATTTTGGTGAACAACGTGGGGGTTTCTATGCGTGGAAATGTTGCCGATTTAAATCCTGAAGTTTTTAAAACCGTGTTTGAAAGTAATGTGTACGGCGTTGTAAATCCAACTATTCCTGCTATCCCACATCTGCGAAAAACTAAAGGGAGTATTGTTTTTATTTCGAGTCTTGCCGGCATCAGGGGCTTACCGTTTTTATCGGCTTATTGTTCTTCTAAAATGGCTTTGAGAGCAATTGCTGAATCTATTCGTATTGAAGAGCATGCCAATGGAATTCATGTAGGTTTAATTTTTGTTGGAGTAACAGAAATTGAACACAATAAAGAAACCATAGCTGCTGATGGTTCTATGAAAATTTTAAAAGATCGTGCTAAATCAAAAGTGCAATCCACACAGCAGGTGGCTGAAGCGGTGCGGAAGAATATTGTACGTCGTAAATTCATTACCACGCTAACCGGAATTGGCAAATTGAATAAATTTTTACAGCCGCGTTATCCTATGCTGGTAGAAAAAATCATTTTAAAATCATTGCATAAATTCGCAGAAAAAAGTGAATAATAGATGTTGATAGGCAAGGATTTTGAAAAAGTTGAATTTGATTTATTCGGCTTTCATTTAGTTGAACCAAATGCATTAATCGGAGATACTTTTCTTTTTTTGGTTTCTCTTTTTTTGGCGTATCGTGTCATTCGTCTTTCTACCGATAGCTATCGGAATAATCAATTCTCATTCACGTGGAAATGGTTTTTTATCATTTTTGGCGTGAGCTTTATGGCAGGTGGCTTGGGTCATTCTTTCTATAATTATTGGGGGCTTGAGGGCAAATACACAGCTTGGTATCTTGGTTTTTTTGCCACCTTTTTAATTGAGTGGGCAATGCTCAGCATACATCCAAAAGCAGAATTTGTAAAAATGTTTCAACGCATTTCTATCGTGAAATTATTGTTAGCTATCACTGCAGAAACAATTATTTTATCATTGATTGATATACATGATGACCCTTCCAAAGGCTTGATGATTCCGTTGGTTAATTCTACCATTGGTTTGCTTTTTGCATTGGGATATTTGGCCAGAGTATATGAAAAAACACACGCAACTTCATTCAAATATTTCTGGATGAGTGTGCTCATTCTGATTCCAACCACAATTTTTCAAGTATTTAAAATTAATTTTCACCCTTTATTTGACCGCAGTGACGCAAGTCATGTATTTCTTTTTTTCTCCCTTATTTTATACTATCAGGCGGTGAGAGGTTACTTATTAAAAGTGAAGTCTGAGGTTGTGGGCGGAGGTAGATAACTTTCCAGTACAAGATATCTAAGGCGTTTTGTTTCAATCAAAATGTTGCCTATCTGATTTGCATACCTAATTCTAATCCCGTCTGTCCTCGTTGTTTTACCAATATCTAGACAAAAAAAAACAGAGTTCAAAACTCGCTTTTCGCTCTGTTTCTCACTCTGTTTTAACGGGTGGATGATGGGGTTCGAACCCACGACCCTCGGTACCACAAACCGATGCTCTAACCAGCTGAGCTACAACCACCATTTACTTTTTTAAATCTAAATTTGATTTTAAAAGTGGTGCAAATATAAGGAGATTTTAGTAATAGAGCAAACTTCACTTCCATGAGTTTTTTCAAGTAAATTACGCATCAGAACAAATAATCGTTGATCAGCAGCAGTGCAATACCAAACTATGCGGCTGCTTTCTTTCTGAATTTTATGCGACCGAAAAATTTCTCCATGCCATCAAGAAACTTCTTGAGCAGGTCAAAATACAAGGTTATAGTGAGCAATAAGGTCATTAACCAAATCACCATAACGTTGGCAGCAAATGTTCCAATATACATACCAAATAAGCGCTTTTGCGGAGCATAGAATTGTGCTTCAAAAAATCCTTTGTCGTATGGATCTAAATAGATTGGATCAGACTTTTGTACCAAATAACCTTCTGACTCCACTAATTTTGCCAAGTCTGTTTTGTTGGTAGCAAAATCAACAAGGGCTTCGTTCACGTTTTCATCACGCAGTTTGTGATACGCTTCTTCTCCCTGCGTTTCAATTATTTCTCGTGTTTTTCTGTCAATTTTCACTCGGTTTGAATCAGCCAGTGCTTTGTAGTGTCCTTTCAAGATATCAAAATATGCGCGAGTTTTGTCATACAATGTATCTGAATATTGTTTATTTCTGAATTCAACTACACAGTTAACACATTTGACATCTTCATTTTTGATGAAATTTTCTTCTCGTTCTATTTCATTGGCCAAAACTTCATAATAGTTGATACAATGTTCAACTGATGCTGAATCAGTGGCATCATGATTAGTTTTCAGATAATCAAGATTGGTAATTAATTCCTGTAGCCAGTAATCTTTTTTCCAGGTACCAAAACTTTTTTTCTTTTCGTATTTATAAAAAATTTCACTGTATGCGTTCTCTTTAAATTGAGTAACAGCCATGGCTTCATAAGCCCATCGTGACGCCATCACGTTACCAATCAGCGGCACCCCACTTTCATTACCAAATAATGGATTCAGTTTATCAAATTTTACAATGACACCGCTAAATAAAAGTTGAGGAATGATAAGAATAGGAATGAGAATGTAAATAACTTTCACTGAATTGAAACTTGCAGAAATATTCAAGCCCAACAGATTTGCAAAACATGATAAAGAGAACAAGATCACCCAGTATTCTAGCCACATGCCCTGAATTTCAAGTATCCAGTTTCCAATCAGTACAAAGGTCAGCATCTGAATAGCCGAGATAACAAACATGATGGAAATTTTAGACATGAGATAAGATCCCTTACTCAGATTCAGGAATGACTCACGTTTCAAGATTTTCTGATCTTTAATAATCTCTTCTGCCGCAACAGTTAGTCCAATAAACAAGGCAACAATTACAGAAATAAACAGGAATTGTGGAATGTTTTGGTTCTCACTGAAAACATACTCAGTGCCTGATTCAAGATTATAAAATTTAACAAAGAATGCCAAAATGAAAGCCAGTGCAGGCGCCTCCAACATGTTGATGAGTATGTATTGACGGTTGGTCAATTTAGATAATACATCACGAATGAAGAAAATACCAAGCTGTTTGAAAAAGCCCGGTTTTTTAAATGTGCTTTCAGGAACTTCATGCACATCTACCACCGCGGTGGTCGGTTTTTCTAATAATTCAAGATAGTGATTGTTCCATTCCTTTGGTGCTATTTTGCGATGCTGAGTTTGATTACCGTACTCATCTACCACCTTAGATTCAATGATGTTAAAAATTTGCTCAGGATTTACGTTACCACAAGTATGACATTCGCTCTCATCACTTTTTACGTGATTGATGCGTTTTTTGAAATACATGATAGCGTCAACCGGGTTTCCGTTATAAATTGGAAATCCTCCTTGGTCAAGAATCAACAATTTGTCAAACATTTTGAAAATATCTGACGATGGTTGGTGAATTACAACAAAGATGAGTTTGCCTTTTAAAGCAAGCTCTTTCAGCAAGTCCATGATATTTTCAGAGTCACGTGATGAAAGCCCTGATGTAGGTTCATCAACAAACATAACAGATGGTTCTCTGATCAATTCTAAACCAATATTCAAACGCTTGCGCTGACCACCTGAAATGGTTTTTTCAAGCGGACTTCCAACCTTCAGATCTTTGGTCTCATATAAACCAAGTGCTGAAAGGGTGCGTAATACTTTTTTTGCAATTTGTTTATCACTCAATCCGCCGAAACATAATTTGGCATTGTAAAAAAGATTTTGAAAAACGGTTAATTCTTCAATCAGCAAATCATCTTGAGATACATATCCAATAACCCCTTCAATCTGATTTTTACTGCGATGTATATCTACTCCATTGATAGTTACCTTACCTGATGTTGGCGGATAATTACCATTCAAAATATTGAGCAAAGTAGATTTACCTGCACCTGAACCACCCATGATTCCGAGAAGTGAACCTGACTCTTCAGCAAAATTAAATTTGTGCAATCCAATTTTTCCTCCTTTGAACTGGTACTCAATATTGTCTGCCTTGAAAACAATTTTTGTTTTGGCTTCATCACTCAAGAAACGAGCAATGATGTCACTATAATAAATTGGCTGAACTCTGGATGATCTGATAGAGCTACCTTGATTCAAAATGATGTGTCTGCCCGGCATTAACGGCTGACCATTAAGGCTCAAGTCAGAGTTACCAAGGTATTTAAAGAAATAAAAATTTACACTGGCAATTTTCAGTACTCGAATTTCTCCTTCAATACCCTCAGAGTAGATATGTTTTGCATGTTGAAATCCTTCAGATTTTCCGCTGGTAACATAAAGCCAGTTTGAATCATCTTCACGTCTTGTAAGCGGAGCCTCAACAAATGCACGAATACGATTGTACTCATCCATTTCAACATTAAATGTATCAGCTACCGTTTGTGCAAATTCAAGTTCTTGATCAGCTACAACTTCGTTGGCATTGATAAATTCAAGTATTCTGACAAGTACAATGATTTTTTGTCTTTGTGCAAGTTCTTCATTAATTTGCGTACAAATGCGCAACACTTTTACAGAGTGTACCGATGTTTTTTTGCGCTGACCATCTTTTTTACTTGATGCACCTTGATGAGAAATCAGGAATTCATCAAACAAATTCAAATATTCTTCAACCGCAGCAGAACCCAACTCTTGTCTTAAAAATGCTTCAACAATGGTGCGACCTGCACCTGAGGTAATAGGTTTGGTGCTGTCAATTTCTTCATCAACTCTCGCGATAATTGCAAAGAGTTGCATCAGGGCTTTTAGTATCCGTTCACTCATTTGTCAGGAAAGAGAATTAAATGCAGTTTTTATTTTTGAAATCCGATTAATAGCACAAGGCAGCCGGATACTTTTTTATCTATATCAAGGTATGCTTCAATATAGCAATCTAAGGTATTGTCAACTTTAAAATCCCAGTATGGGTGATTTTTCTGATCTTGATTGCTGAATAGTAAATTTCTCTCTTGATCATATACATTAAAGATGACATAATTATCATCTGAGCCTGCGCTTGAAGCAATACGATAAAGTGATCCTCCGTAGAGTGTAACTTTAAACTCTGCTGCTTGTTCTGCATCAACAAAGGCTTGATAAACTTGTCCGTCTGAAATAAATGTTTTGCCTGATTTTGAATCCGCAGCCAAATGACGATAACATACATTGACCAGTGAATCGCATTCCTGACCAAAAGATAATCCTGCAAAAAAAAGCAGTGAAATGAAAATTAATTTCTTCATAATATTAACCAATTAGGCTGTTACGGATGTTTTTTATTTTGCTGATGATGCTGGTAAGCACTGCTTCATCAATACTAACAGATGATTTACTTTTGATATTGGTTTGATGATTTTGTACATCATGAACCGGTTCAATGAAGGTATAATTGAATTTGATTTTATTGAAATCTGTTTCCAAATCAGTTAAATCAGCAATGAGTTGTGAATAATGTTCATCAGTATTGAAATCAGTTAATAGTTCAATAATAGTTTTAAGAGCCGTTTTTTGTTCGCCGATACGATCAGCCAGTGCTTGGTCTTTAGAAGTTTCATAGCTGATAGCGGCAAAATATAAACCTTCAATCCATCCTCCGGTTAAAATCAACGTTGCAATATCATGCTGTTCGTTGTCTTTTAAAAATTTATCTCCTTCACGGTATCCTTCTGACATGATGGTAAGCATGGAGTCAGGGTTATTTCCGTTTTCAATAAAGCGTTCAAGCAAGGTTTCATTGAATGCGCCTGCAATACCCAGCTCATCAGAAAGTTTTTCAATAGATGACAGATATGAAACCGCTTTGGTATTATTTTCATAAATGGTAGCGTAGCCAAGGTCAGCCCCATAAACGCCCATATTGATGGCACGCTTAAAATTGGTAGTGAAGCTGGATACTTTTTCAGGATCAGTCAACAATTTTTCGTTATATATGCCAACCTTTGATTTGATTAGGGTTGCCATCTGAATTGGAGATGGGATACTGAACATTTTTCCATTGATGGATGCATTCAATGATGAAGCAGAGTCAAGCACTTGCTGAGAAATCACTTGCACATCATCATCTTCTCCTTCATCACCTTCACCGGTTTGAGGGTTGTCTCCGCCGCATGAAATAAGGACAAGAGACGAAATCAGGGTTAAAAAAGACCACTTAAAAAAATTCATAGCTGCTATTTTGCTGTAAAACTAAAAAAATTATTCAATTGAACACTGTATAAAATCAGATGAAACCTAATTTTTTTACAACAAATCTCTCAATTTAGCGCATCAATGTAGTTTATTACAACATTCAGTTTTTTCCCAATGGATTATCATACCTGCCGTTGTTATTGAATTTGAACTACCTTTGCAAATAAAAAACAAGATCATGTTAGAACGTCCAAGACGCAATAGAAAAACGGCTACCATCCGCGCCATGGTTGAAGAAACGGTGATACGTCCGTCTAATTTAATATATCCTTTATTTCTTGTTGAAGGTAAGGTGAAGCCTGAACCAATCAAATCATTGCCCGGTATAAGCAGACTGTGTTTAGATGATGTTTGTAAAGAAGTTGAAGTTTGTTTGGCCTTGGGTATTCGTTCATTTGTTCTGTTTCCTGCAGTATCAGATAAATTAAAAGATAAAAAAGCAACGTACAGTTATGCTGCAAAAAACTTTTATCTCAAAGCTATCAGAACATTAAAAGAGCGTTTTCCGGACGCTTGCCTGATGAGTGATGTCGCTATGGACCCGTACAGTTCAGATGGTCATGATGGCTATGTATCAAATGGAGAAATTGTGAATGATATCACTTTGCCAATCCTTGCCAAAATGGCTGTTGCGCAGGCTGATGCAGGTATTGATATTGTTGGTCCTTCAGATATGATGGACGGCAGGGTACGCTTTATACGTGAAGCGCTTGACAAAGCCGGACATACAAATGTTTCAATCATGTCTTACACTGCCAAATATGCCAGTGCATACTATGGTCCTTTTCGTGACGCATTAGATTCTGCGCCAAAGTCAGGTGATAAAAAAACATATCAAATGAATCCGGCAAATAAAATGGAAGCCCTGCGTGAAGCTATGTTAGATACTGAAGAGGGAGCTGATTTTCTCATGGTGAAACCAGCATTATGTTATCTTGATATCATTCATTTGCTGAAAGAAAATTCAACTTTGCCAATTGCAGCTTACAACGTAAGTGGTGAATACGCTATGCTGAAAGCCGCCTGTGCTAATGGCTGGCTGAATTATGAATCTGCTATGTTTGAACAATTACTCAGTATTCGCCGGGCAGGTGCTGATATTATTCTTTCATATTTTGCAAAGGATTTTGGAAAACTTTACAAAAAATTGGCTTACTAGTTTGCTTTTGTATAGGACAGCGCATTGGCCCATCCTTGCAGGTTGAGAATTATTTCTCCGCCTTCATAGGCCAAGACAGAAATATCAAATTTTAAATTTTCTTCAACGATGCTTCGGCAACTGTCACCATTATTCTGGTGAATGAGACGCACTCCGCGCTTAGGTGGTAATGATTTTTGGATACTTTCTGAACCAACCAATTCCCAACTATGTTTTTCACATCCACCGCTGTATTCAACTGAAATGGACATTACATTGCCTTCAATACTTACTGCCATTATACTAAAATCAGCTGATTCAGCATACGCGTCAGGATTTTCAACCAAGACAGCCTGAGGATAAACAACCTGTTGCTGACTTTTATTTTTCATTTCCGCATTTTTGCATGCACTCAACACCGTGACACCTGCCAATGCTATTATATATCCGATTGTTTTCATAAGCACTTTATAAGTTCGTATTTCAAAAAACATACCAACTACTTTCTGCGGGTTCGCAAAAAAATCAGCGTTGAAAAGAAGATGATTGATAATCCAACCAACAGGATTAGCCCCGGGTTAAAAGTGGGATCTTCTTTTTCTTCTTCTTTGTATAAAACGGGTGGTGTTTTAGGCGTTGTGTCTTGTCTTGCGTAAATAATTTGTTCTTTCAGTACTTCATAATCAAAACGCCAGTATTCAATTCGGGGGAAATTTTTTCTGAAAATAGGAATCCGATATTTTTTCTCCATGATAATAGCTTTAACCTCTTTGATGTTTTTGAGAATTTCTTTATCCCAGTTGTCATAGTTTCGGCCAAGGCTCATTGCAATATACGCTTGTGTTGGTGAGATGTAGGCCTTTACAATCCATCCCATTTCAAGACAGGTGCGCGCTATCACCTCATCTTCTTCATAAATATGTCTAATCAACAATTCAAGTATAAAGGATAAATTTTCAAGCGGAACAATAACTTTTTCTCTGAATTCAGGCGAGTTTTTATCCATGTTGATTAAGGTAGAATCAACTTTCCATTGCAGAACAGATTCTTTTTTAAACCATTTTTCATCTTTTAGTTTTCGCAAATTGGCATCGCACATTTTTTTCAAAAACCAAAGTTTACTGTGCTCAACCAGTCCGGGTTCAGCTTCTCTGATTACTCTTAAACAAGTATTAAATTCATGATGAACATAATGGATGACCAACCGATCCCACCAATAAGCAGAATCAACTATGTATTTAAGATTTAAATTATCATAGTAATAGGCTGACAAATCAAGATTACCGGTTTGTTTAGTGACCTGGGCAAAGGTGAGGCTGTCTTTTCTGGTCCATAACTTTCGGGGTTTGGCTTCTAGTGAGTCAAGCACCGGTCGCAGGTTTCTGTCTTTGTATCCACGCTGAAAGGTTCCAAATTTGAACCATGGATTGTACTCTGAACGATAGGGTGAGTCAACTTTTTCCGGCTGAGAATCACCCTGAGCCATGATTGGGTTGAGTGAAAGTATAAGGGTGATATTAATGCACAGCCGTAAAAACATACTGAATAATATTGGCACCCATCTTTAATGCTTCTTGTCTTTTTTCAGGGCTGTCTCCGTGCACTTCTGCATCTTCCCAACCATCTCCCAAATCGCATTCATAAGTGTATAAACAAACTAGTCTGCCTTCATATATGATGCCGAATGCTTGACTCCTTTTACCATCATGTTCATGAATTTTTGGCAAACCGTTTGGAAAATCATATTTCTGATGAAAAATGGGGTGGGTGTGTGGCAGTTCAACCAACTCAGTTTCCGGAAAAATTTTCAATAGTTCAGGTCTGATGAATTGATCCATTCCATAATTATCATCAACATGTAAAAATCCGCCACCAATCATGTAGTTACGTAAATTTTCAACTTCTTCTGCTGAGAAAACTACGTTGCCGTGACCTGTCATGTGAATGAAGGGATAATTAAAAATGGCATGATCATCGGCAGAAACAGTTTCAACCTTTTCTGAAATATTAGTTCCCAAATTTGCATTACAAAACTTAACAAGATTAGGCAATGAAGTGGGATTAGCATACCAATCACCACCGCCATTGTATTTCAACAGGGCTATTTGCAGTGACGAACTTTCTTGGGCAGCAAGAGTAATCCAGAAACCTGCAAGTAAGGTTAAAACGAGTACTGATTTTTTAATAATATGGTATGACATGCTACTATTCCTGCTGTTTCAGTTCGTAATCTTGATTCACCCAAACTAACCGGACAGAATCCGTTTTGTTGTGCAAGGGCAATTTCATCCGTTGTGAAATCTCCTTCTGGTCCAATCAAAATTAGTACTTTTTTGCCGGGTATCACCTGTTTGAGCAGATGATTTTTTTCTTCGTCTGTTCTGCAATGGGCAATAAATTTCTGATAGTCACTAAAGCCGGAATCAGAAATCAATTTTTTTATGGGTGTTGCTTCTGTGATTTCAGGTTTAAAAAGATTTCCTGATTGCTTGACTGCTGCAATGATTTGTTTGTTCAGCTTCTCTGTTTTCACTTCTCGTCTTTCTGAATTTTGACAGATGATTGGAATGATTTGCGCAATGCCAAGTTCAGTAGTCTTCTCAATAAAAAATTCAAACCGATCAATGTTCTTAGTTGGGGCAATGGCAATGGAGATGGTGTATTCAGCTGTTTTTATACTTGTTTTTTTGTCAATGGTAAAGCCAACATGATTTTTTGAAATTTCTGTGATGGTACAGTGATATGCATTTCCTTTTCCGTCAATAATTTCAATGTGATTTCCGGTTGTGAGTCTTAGTACCTTCATCGCATGCACAGCTTCATCTTCATCAAGCTTGCCCTGTTCAGGATGAATGCAAAAAAAACGATGTCTGGGTTGATTCATAAACAAACTGTACTTTTGCCCTGTTCATTAATTAATTGCATGAACTCTGCAAAAATAGTTTTTTTATACACTGAAATTGCCGGATATTTTTTAGCCTGCGCAAAATCTTTGAGTCAATCAGCTGATGTTTTAGTTGTGCGCTGGCCTGTAAATAAAGAGGCTCCGTTTCAATTTGACAATACCGGATTAACACTGCTTAACAGACATGATTTCAATGAGCAGCAACTCATAAAAAAAATACATGAATTTAATCCTGATCTCATTGTTTGTTCAGGGTGGATGGATAAAGGGTATCTTGCCGTTGCAAAATCATTCAGAAAAAAAATACCCATTGTATTGAGTTTGGATAATCATTGGAATGGTACTTTGAAACAGCATATTGCTTGCATGATATCACCTTTTTATTTGAAAAGAATTTTCACGCATGCCTGGGTACCCGGTAAACCTCAGGCGGTATATGCAGCTAAGCTTGGTTTTGGCAAAAATATTCTGCTCAATTATTATTGTGCTGATATAAATCTCTTCAATGAGATATTTGACAAAACATTTGAGACAAAGCGAAAAAACTTCCCGCATAAATTTTTATACGTTGCGCGATACGTTGAACACAAGGGCATTTTTGAGTTATGGCAGGCATTCGCAGAATTGGTGCTGGAAACAAATAGTGACTGGGAGTTGTTGTGTATAGGAACTGGAGATCAGTGGGAAAATAGAATGATGCATGAGCGCATAAAGCATATTGGTTTTGTTCAACCGGCAGAGTTAGAAAAATATATTACTCAAAGTGGAGTTTATATTCTGCCAAGCAAATTTGAACCTTGGGGCGTAACTGTGCAAGAGTTTGCAGTTGCAGGCTTTCCATTGTTGCTGAGCACGGCAGTTGGAGCCCGTACAAAGTATCTTGAAAAAAATGGCTTTGAGTTTGAACCCGGCAATAAAGAGCAATTGAAAAACGCCATGAAAAAAATAATCTCAAGTTCAGATGCAGATTTAATTCAAATGGCTGAAGAAAGTCATGCACTAGGAATGAGCGTAACGCCTGCATTATGGGCAAATCAAGTACTAACCCTCATACAAAAATAAAAATGGAAAAACTGGCAATCAAATTATGTATGACCAAAGATATTGGTGTGCATGGCAATTTATTTGGCGGACACATGCTAGCTTGGTTAGACGAAGCTGCAGCAACATGGGCTTGTAGCGTGTGTAAAAACCCCAATATGGTTACCGTAAAAATTGATGAAATGATTTTTCAACGACCTGTAAAAAACGGACAACAAGTCAATATTTATGGTGAGGTGAAAGGTATTGGCAATTCTTCCATTATCGTTTATGTTGAAGCGCGTCATGTGAATTTTTATACCGGCGAAGAGAAAATTGTAAGTTCAACCTACTTTACGTTTGTGCGTATAGACGACGCCGGATCTGCCATTCCGATTGAAGAAAGTATTCGTAAACAATATCATCATTTACCAAAAGTCTGAAACGCATTCTCATCATACAAACTGCATTTATTGGGGATGTCATTCTGGCAACAGCCTTAATTGAGTCAGTGCGCGCATGTTTACCTGATGTTAAAATTGATTTTGTATTGAGAAAAGGGAATGAGTCTTTGCTTGCCAATAATCCTCATCTTGATAAAATCATTATTTGGGATAAGCAGCGAGGCAAATACAAAAGCCTTATTCATACCATAAGAGAAATTAGACAGCAACGTTATGACCTAGTGATAAATTTGCAGCGTTACGCTTCATCAGGCTTTATGGTGTTGCGCAGTAGGGCGAATCAAAAGATTGGATATAGCAATAATCCGTTGAGTTTTTGTTTTTCAAAAAAAATAAAACATGATTTGCATTCAGGCATTCATGAAATTGAACGCAATTTAAATTTAGCTAAATTGAGTTTGCCTGAGCTCACTTTACATAAACCAAAATTATTTCCAAGTCCTGACGATGCATTATCAGCAGCACCATTTTTGCAAGACAAACCCTATGTGGTTATGGCGCCGTCATCAGTATGGTTTACAAAACAATTGCCCGTGAGCAAATGGGTTGAATTGATTCAGAAACAATCTGAACCAAGACAAATATTGTTAGTTGGGGCGCCCGGTGATTGTCAGCTTATAGATGAAATTATTAAAAAATCAAACCGGCAAAAAGTAATCAACCTTGCCGGGAAATTATCACTCAATGCCACGGCATTATTAATGCAAGGTGCAGAAATGAATTACGTAAATGACTCTGCCCCGCTGCATTTAACCAGTGCAATGAATGCGCCTGTAACGGCATTTTTTTGTTCAACGGTTCCCTCTTTTGGGTTTGGTCCGCTGGCTGATAGTTCATTGATTGTTGAGGTTGATACACCACTTGATTGCCGACCTTGTGGGGTGCATGGTTACAGGGCTTGCCCTAAAGGTCACTTTGCCTGTGGTAACCAAATCGTTATAAACCCGTAGAACAAGGCAATGAACTAAAATTAATCGGGTGCATTAATATAAAATGAACGCTCGCTTAATGAGATGTACTGCTTTATCTGAAAAAACTATTTGTCATATTTTATTTTGCTACCGGTGTGGTTTATGCACAGTCTGATACTGCTTTTTTTGAAGGAGTAAAATTGCTGCAACAACTATTTTCAAATACCAATTATGAGCCGGTATACTTTAATGATACATCATTGAGTATCATTGATCAAATTTCTGTTCGTGAGCGATCAGGTAATTCAATCAGTCGTTCTCAATATCTTGAAAAACAAAAAGAATTAGTTGAACGTGACTATGGCATTTCAATTAATGGCAACTATCTTGAAAATATTAATCCATCGTTAGGTGATTTAGAAGACAATTTAATTTACAGTAGAAAATTTGGCGCTGGCGTTGAGTGGAATGTGCTAAATGACGGATATTTTGAAAACCGAGTGCAGGCCCGTATTTTTGAGGATAAAATTGCACGCACCCACATGATCAATGAGGCAACAGCTGAATCATATCATTTTCTTGAGCGTTTTGACTATACCATTTACCTATTTAATAAGGTTAAAATTCATATTCTGAACAAGCGAAAATCGCAATTGGAGAGCCAGTACAAAATCATTGCTGATTTGGTTTTGCAAAAGAAATTAAGAAAAGAAGAAGTAATAAATCTTGAAAGCCGTTTGGCTGAAGTTGAGAGTTTGATCAGGGTGTACCAATCATACAATGATTATTTGCAAGTTGCAGATGATAGTATGAGTTTTGATTATGGCAATCTTCCGTTGATTGATTTGAATTATGATTTTATTTTTGACCGGCTTGAAATGCAAACAGACAGTTTGCTGACAACAAATCAATATCAAGATTATTATAGTTGGTATCACCAAATAAATCTAAGTCCCTTTGTTCGCTACAATTACTATGATTTGATAGGAACAGGGTACCGTAGTTTTTTCACGGCAGGTTTTAATGTGTCAGTGCCCATACCGTTTAACCATAAGCTGATCAACGAAATTGAATCAGAAAAATGGAAATATGAAAATGAAAAACTTGTTCAACAACGTATTGATTTGCAAGAAAATATACTTAATATTGGCTACGAATTCAGATATAAATTGAAGCAGTTCATTGGGTTTTATCAGAAGCGAAAATTATTTATGGAACGCCTGCGCGTTGAAAAAGTGAAAGTGAAACTTGGAGATGAAAACATTGATCCAATGGGTGGTTTAGACTTGTATGACGACTTGCTGCAAATTGATATTGAATTGGTAGATCTTTTGCAGAATCTCTATCTGAAGGCTTTAAAAATTCACTCACGATTGCCGCAAACAGAAATGCGGAATATCATTGTACCGCAAACTACTGAAACACTCAGTTCATATCTTGATCAAAAAGAGCGATATGTTTATGTTTGGAGTAAAACTTTTGTTGATAATTCTCCGGCATTTTTGGCAGAATATGCAATCTACAACGAGTTTGACAATGTGATTGTTGCAGTAGATGACCAAGATACCTTGCTTGAAGCTAAAAAACAATTCATGACGTACGCTGCTGAAACCGGTGATGTGTATTTTATGCTGGGCAACAATGATTTTATGTTTGATAAAGAACCTGAAATTAAATTGAATAAAATCTTGAATGCATATCCGGACATTCAGCCAAAAGGAATTCATTTAGACATTGAACCGCACACCATGCCTGAATGGGGAACAGAGCAACAGCGCATCGTGAATCAGTACCTTGAATTTGTTGGCAAAGTAAGTACATGGTGTAAAAATAGAGATTTGGAATTGGCAGTTTCAATTCCGCCACATTACAATCCAACCATTGTTGATCAACTGATTGATTTGTGTGATCAGATATTTTTTATGTGTTATGAAAATGTAAACACAGACTATCTGGTTAAAAAACTGACAACCTTTACAGACAGTGGAAAAGATAAAATGGTTATTGCGTTGAGAACTGAAGATTTTGCCAGCAGGATTTTAATGGAAGAAAAGATAAGTGAACTGGAAACCCAAACCGCAATCAAACATTTTGCGTATCACGACCTGAGACGCATGATTGAGTTTGATAAGAAGAGTATTGAATAATGAAGAGTTTAAATTTTAAACGCAAGGAAGATAGTTATCTCCGGTATTTTGACGAGACGCAGAAGCGCACCGTTAAAAAACCGTTTAATTGGGATCGGGTGATATACCTGTTTCTACTCTTTTTGACTCTTTTCTTTGTTGGAAAATTTTTAATAAACCGATATCTCTATATTGAAGGTAACGGACAAGTACTTTTTGAAAGTGTTGATATCAGGCATACTGACGATATTCGCATTTACAAATTCTTTAAAAAAGAAGGAGATGATGTAAAAATAGGGGACACCTTGTTTACTTATTTTCTGGATGAAGATGTGTATGGAAATGGTGGTGGAGGCGGTGGCAATGCCGTGAGTATTTCTGACGCAAATGGCGATGATTATTCATGGATTGAACGTGAAATTTTTCAACTCAGAAAAAGCATTGACCTGAACACGGTGAAAATAAGTGATAATAACAAATTGCTTGAAATTTACCGAATGGATTTGGAACGGGTGCGCAATGAGGTAATTCTCGACGCCGTTTCTCACACCAATCTTGAAAATTTAGAGTATCAGATTACCCGCCTTGAGGCAGATAATAATCTTCTTACTGAGCAAAATAGAATTTACCGCAAACAGATTGGCTATCTCATGGATTTACTCAAAAAAGATGATGAACAAAAACGCATTGAGATTAATCAGTCAGGCCATGTTATGCTTACCGGTGCTGAAAATGATTCTACGTTTAAAGTATTTACTTCACCCATTGAAGGCAGCATTACGCACATTGATAAACAACCATTTGAGGTGGCATTGAAAACTGAAACAATTCTATCAATTCACCAACCGAATTTTGTGCACATCAAAGGATTTTTTGAGCAGGAAGATTTACGGCATTTGCATGAAGGAGATGTTGTAGATATTGAGTTTGCTGACGGAACCACTTCTATTGGTTATGTTGACCGGTTTTACTCTGCCACCTATATTTTACCTGAAGAGTTTCAGAAAAAATTTGAACCAACCACGCGAACACTGGCGGCAGACATTTTGCCAATCACGCCGGATGATTTGGAGAAATGGAAAAAATATTACAAACTCAGTGTAAAAATTACTAAACGCACGTTCTGATGGAAAGCCCTGAACAGTCAAATATTAAAATTACCGATTCAGTTATTGAATACTCGGGCTTCACTTTTTTACTTATTGATGCGTTGGATAGTTTGAATGTTGACAAAGTGCAATATCATAACGCCGTAATCATTGATGGTAAAGATCCTGATTTTATAAGGCAACTTGTGCGACGCATTAGATCAAATAATTCACCTGATATTTACCTCAAACCGGTATTCATTTTAAAAGGAATTAACATCATTGATCCCTTTGTAAATCGCTTGGTTGATGGTACTATTTTCACTCTTGAACAAATTGAATTTATTGTTCCAACCGTTGAAAAAATTCTGACTAAAGCCAATGATTTAAGGTTTACCAATTCTATTTCATTTGAAGCGCAGATGATTGAAAAAACTATCTCTTTCATGTATACCTGTGATAATTATGAATTGGAACCTGTACCTTATGTTTATTCAGGTATTAACTACGCGTATCCAATTCTATCCGTGAATTTCAGACATACAGAAGAGCATACGGTACTTGATATTCTTGAATTGGCAGAGAAAGAAGGAATATTTGAATCTGAGTATTATGATAGAATTTATTTGTGTTCAAATTGTTCAAACGGACACATGACATATAGAGAGGTATGTCCAAAGTGCGGCAGCTCCAATTCAAGTACTGAAGATATTATTCATCACTTTCCATGCGGATATGTTGGCCCCTTAAGTGATTTTAAAAATGAAATTGATGATCAGCTGGATTGCCCAAAATGTGATAAAAGACTTAGACATATTGGAGTTGATTATGATAAACCATCCGTGTTGCATGAGTGTAAAAACTGCGCACACAAGTTTCAAGATTATAACGTAAAGGCGCGTTGTCTGAATTGTCTGACAGATAATGGTGTTGAGGTATTGAAAGGACGAGAAATCAGAAGATATCGTCTTACAAAAAAAGGAGAACTTGCCGCAATCAATGGTTTTGTATCTACATCAAAAGATATTGAAGAAATTATAGGAACAGTAAAATTTGACACCTTCAAAACAATGCTCAAATATGAAATTGAGCGCTTGAAACAAACTGAAGGATCAAGTAATATTTGTGCCATTCACATTACCAATCCATCTCAGGTTTATTCTAAAATTGGAAGTGAAGTACAAAAAGGATTACTCAAAGATTTGGTAAAAGTTATTCGAAGTAATATCCGTTCTTCTGATGTGATTACTTTTCAAAGTTCTTCAACTATTGTGCTTTCCATGAACGAAATTCCGTTGCGAATTGCCAAAAGAATTTTAGAAGAAATTATCGTGATGCTGCGCAGATTAATGAGTACGGCATTCAAAAACATTGAAGTGCATTTTGAAACCAATGTCATGTCGCTTGACTATAAATTATCTCCTGAACTGCACATTCAAATGCTCACTAAAGACTTTAAATAGTGTTTGAAGAACTGTTAGATAATTATCTGCGGTTTTTATCAAGCCTGACCGTTGACCACTTTATCAGGTTGTTTTGGTTCTTCATTTTTTTTGAATTCATTCGGTATTTTCTGATTGAATTTGTCATTCTCAATCTTTGGAAATTAAGTAAAAGATTAAATCGTTCTGCATACCAGAAAGCACGGGAAGAATTTCTGTTTGAAAATCCCTTGGTGTCGGTCATCATTCCCGGTAAAAATGAAGGAAAACACATTTATAAACTCATCAATTCTCTAAAAGAGCAAACCTATAAAAACATCCAGGTTATTGTAATTGATGATGGTTCAGATGATGATACAGTTACCATTGGACGTGATTTGGAAAAAGCCGGACTGATAGATTTATTTATTCGCAATGACATACGTGGTGGTAAAGCATCAGCAGCAAATTTTGGACTGCGTTTCACCAAAGGAAAATTCATCATTCACATGGATGCAGACTGCTCGTATGACAATGATGCAATTGAAAAAATTATTATTCCTTTTTATGTTGATAAAGAGGTAGGTGGTGTTGGAGGGAATGTTCAGGTGCGCAATTATAAAGAGAGTTTAGTTACCTCATTGCAGGCTATTGAATATTATGATACCATCAGTATTGGGCGTGCAGTTACATCTTATTTAGGAATTTACAGAATTATTTCAGGTGCCTTCGGAGCGTTCAGGGCTGATGTACTTGATCAGGTTAAAGGTTGGGATATAGGACCGGGATTAGATGGTGATATCACCGTAAAAATCAGAAAACTTGGATATAAAATCAAATTTGAACAAGATGCGGTTTGCCTCACCAGTGTTCCTAATACATTTAAAAAACTGACAAAACAACGCTTGCGTTGGGACAAATCACTCATCCGTTTCAGGGTGCGCAAACACCGTGATGTACTTTATCCGAACCAAGCTTTCAAGTTTGCAAACTTCATTGCCTTTGTTGAGAATATTACGTACAATCTGATTTTAAATTTCAAATGGTATTTCTATCTATTTGACATGATACTCAATTATCCATCAACCATTGTAAATATTTTGATCACCAATATTTTGTTGTACACGCTGACTAATTTTGTGAAATTCGTTTTGTATTCTCTTTATCGCAAGCGCAGTCATACCAACTATTCTTATTTTCTTGTGTACATTCCGTGTATGGTTTTTTACTTTGGATATTATCTTCGCATTGTACGTACCGTTGCTTATTTGCAGGAATTTTTCTTTAAACTCTCTTATAAAGATCCCTGGAATCCTGAGAAAACATCTGTACATGCGCGACGTTTAAAATTATAAGCGTGTAGGGAATTCAAACTGATAGGTGGTTCCGTTTTCAACTGTACGTTTTACTAATCCATCTAATTGTTCAGTGAAAATTTCAATCATTTCAAGTCCAAATCCATTCTCTGATTGGCTTGATTTCCACGTGCCGTTATCATGATAAGAGACCGTAATTTTTTCAGAATTTCGGTTTATTTGAATTTTTATGCAGCCACGGTTTTTATCTCCAAATGCGTGTTTGAGTGTGTTTGAAACCAACTCGTTGAAAATAAGCGCAACGGGTACAATAGATTTTGGTTCAATATGTTCTACATCTGATTTGATTTCTACTTCTACCTCTGTTTTGCTCGAGTAGGAGCGAATTAAATCATCAATCAGTTGGTATAAATAGGCTTTCAAATCAATTTTTACCAAACTTTCACTTTGATACATTTTTTCATGAATGAGAGCCATGGCTGAAATGCGGTTTACTGAATCTTCAAAATGTTTTTTTGCGAGAAGATCATCAACTTCATTTGCCTGCAAACGCAGTAGACTCATTACAACCTGTAAATTATTTTTCACCCGGTGATGTATTTCTTTCATCATCACGGTTTTTTCTTCATTGATATCATGAAGCTCATTATTGGCTTGAATATATTTTATTTCGGCACGTTTTTGTTCTCGCAGCATCAAGAAAAAAAGATAGCTGAAAATACCGGCCGCCACGGTAATGTTGATGACAAAATTCACCTCTCCAAATGATGTAATTGCTTTAGGCATGGGAGTAATCAGATCAAATCGTTCCAATAAATAAATGGTCACAACCAGATAAACATTTACAAATAAATTAATGGTACCAACCAGACTTCCCAGAGTGAAGAAAACAAAAACACAAATAGTTGTCAACCAGAAAAAATCAATGAAATGACCAAATTCTGAAGTAACCATCATGTTGTATGTGTTCAGCAATGTCATCAGCACTGCGGCAATAAATGATCCTGTTCTATGATTTTTTGTGAGGACAACGGTTAGCCAAACCAAACCGGCGGCTATTCCTCCGGCTGTGATTGGAATCCAGTTACTGTCATTCATCAACAAGTTCGCCATTCCAAGTGACAGTAACAATGCTGTAAGCAGAACAGTGAGATTTCTGGTCACAATAAATTTTGCCTTATCAAAATGACTTTGATATGTGATTATTTTTTTCAATTATCCTTTCGCAATGTTTCAACAAACTTAACTAATGTAAGCGAATACACAAATTTTAAACCGATTGACAGGCGTAACATTCTCAATATCTAGCTAATGAACTAAATTGATTTTTTGTTTTTAGATGGAAATAACCTGCCGGTATGTGAATTATTTTTTCCAGCAATTCCAAAAATCAGGATAACTTTTGTTCACTGCTTCAGCGCCGGTGACAGTAATATCTTGTTCTGATAGCAGTGAGGCAACGGCGGCTGACATAGCGATGCGGTGATCATGATTGGCATCAATAGTTGCTGATTGCAATTTGCCTGTGCCTATGATGTGCATTGTATTATCACTAAGATTAATTTGTAATCCACATTTCAAAAATTCTTTTTGCAAAACTAAAGCCCGGTTACTCTCTTTATTGAAGAGTCTTTTAATGCCATGTATTTTTGATTCTCCCTGAGCGGCAGCGGCTAAAACTACCAAGGGCGGAAATAAATCAGGCACATCGGTTGCATCAAATTCAAACGGATTATTTTTATTCTGCTGTACAAATAGCTCGTCATTTTTCCATTCAATTTTTGCACCGGACTTTTGAGCTACATCTACCAGAATGCGATCACCTTGCAAACTGTTTTTTTTGAGATTATAAATTGAAATACCTTCTGCTGACAATGCACCGGCAGTGATCCAGAATGATGCACCGCTGTAATCTCCTTCAACAAATATTTCTGATTTAATTGGTTGATATTTTTGTTTTCCGCGTATGGTGAATTGCGTATAATTATTTTTAGAAATTTCAATTCCAAAATCATGCAGCACGTGTAATGTGAGATCAATATAAGGTGTGCTTGTTGGATTGATCACATCAACAATAGATTCATTTTCAAGCAATGGCAAGGCCATCAATAATCCACTTAGATATTGTGATCCGGCTGATCCATCCAAGGTATAATTTCCTGCTACCAATTTTCCATCAAATTGAAATGGTAAAAATTCATTTTCATGCATTACATGTACGCCGTGATTTTTCAAAAGAGAAATGATATCTGACATTGATCTTTTCAGAATACTTCCTTCACCTCGGGCATTATATTTTCCTCCTCTCGCTGCCATCACAGGAATAATCAAGCGTGTTGCCAAACCTGATTCTCCACAATTCAGAATACCATCATGCAGCAATCCTTTTCCATTTATTACTAGCCCAACTTCTGTTTGCTGAATTGATGCTCCTCCAAGTTGAAGCGCATGCGTCAGATTTTTTACATCGTCAGCATTACCCGTGTTGAATAACTGACATGTGGTTTCAGACAAAGCTGCGGCAAGAATATACCGTTGAGCTAAACTTTTTGATGGTGGAATTGCAACCTCTTTTGGTAGATGTGATTTGTGAATTTTAACCTCCATGCTGATTCATGATATTAGTCTGCAACCTGATTGATTCAAGGTGAATGGCTTCAAGATATTTTTCAATAAATTCTTGTGATAAACCTGATTCTTCAGCCATTTTCAAGTAGTGCGCTCTAATTTCATCCCAGCGCCGTGGTTGAAGAATGGTGATTTTGTTTTCTTCTTTGAATTTGCCAATTTGTTTTACAATTTGCATGCGTTTCATCAACATGTGCATGAGCTCATCATCAATGCCGTTGATTTCTCTGCGCAATGATTCAAGATTTTTTCTGAATGCATCATCACCAGAATTTTCATTTCGCACAATTAAACCTGCAAGCATTTCATTTAATTGCTGCGGTGTAATTTGTTGCGCAGCATCACTCCATGCTTTGTCCGGATTGGGATGCGTTTCAATCATCAGACCGTCATAAATTAAATCCATGGCGCGTTGTGAAATGTCTGCCAGTAAATCACGTCTGCCACAAATATGGCTTGGGTCACACAAAAGTTTTACGTCACTAAAAGCGGCTTTCAACGCAATGGGAATTTCCCACATGGGTTCATTGCGATATACTTTGCTGTTGAATGAATAAAATCCGCGATGTATTGCATGCACCTCTGAGATACCTGATTTTTTGAATCGTTCAATGGCTCCTATCCATAAATTAACATCCGGGTGAATTGGATTTTTTACCATGATTTCCAGATCGGGAACATTTTTCATACTGTCTGCAATTTCTTGTACAGTGAAAGGGTTTACCGTTGTGCGTGCACCTATCCAAAATTTTGTAAAACCGGCTTTGAGTGCTTTTTCCACGTGTTGTGAATTAGCCACTTCAGTGATCACCGGTAAACCAAATTCTTTACCTGCATTCACCACCCAGGCCAAGCCCTTTTCACCAATCCCTTCAAATGAATCTGGTCGGGTGCGGGGTTTCCATATTCCGGCTCTGAATAAATGAACTTTGCCGGTTGACTTGAGTTGTCCCGCTGTTTCCCTTACTTGTTCTTCAGTCTCAGCACTGCATGGGCCGGCAATAATAACTGGGCGTTCAATGGTTCGTATGAATTGCATGATGATACAAATTTAATGGTTTGAAGGGATTGGGCATGTGTATGCTTAATGCTATAACAATAACAGTTAATCCTGTTTAAAGTTCAATCAATTCTAGTGAATTATCCCGCTCAAGTTGCATGCGTATGATGCTTTGAAAATCTCGGTTAGTTGTTTGCGGAACGAGAAATTTTTTAAAATTAGATGGTTGGCGTCTGATCAGATATTTCAATGCGAAACCATAACCTCTGTATTCACCTTGATTTACCCAAATAAAACTACACTCTTTACTTGATCTCCCTTTGTCAAGCAACAAAAAACTTTGGCGATTAAAGTTTAAATAACTCAGCAAATTTTCAACTCGTTCATTGTAGGTCTCAATGGATTCTTCCCCAACACAAGCTCCTGAACATTCTTTAATCTGATAATTAAAACAGGCAGTTGAGCCATCATATAGATGACATAATTTTTGGCAGAGCTGATAGTTTTTTACCCATGTTTCAAGGGTAGATTTGGCGCTTGCCTGAGAAGTGAAAGACGTAACAGGCGGTTCATTGCCGGCTATTTTTTTAATGTACAATTGTTTGTATCCGGCTTGATCTATCATGGTGTAGAGGCCGTGTGAGAAAACTGAGTTGCGCTGCGCCCGGTTAAATGGTGGTTTATTCTTTTTAATCTCTTCTGATTCGCGTAGCAAGGCTATAAGTTCACTTCCGGTAAGTTCATGTTCAATGCCTGCAATTGCTCGTCTCATTTCATTGGCTTTTTCAGTTTTATTGTTCTTGAAATGTTGTTCAATTCGTTTTTTGATGTGAATACTCTTACCAATGTATATGAGTTCTCCTCCTTCATTAAAAAACTTGTAGATTCCGGTTTTATTTGGAACGTCATCGTACTGCTCCAATTGAAGTTTTGGATTGAGAAAACGTGTGTCAATTTCTCGGCGAATAAACTTTTGTAAACCTTGATTGTCACGCTCAAACAGCATGCCGAATAATTTTGCTGTAGCCCGGGTATCTTCAATTGCACGGTGATGTTTTGGCAAAGCGATACCAAGTTCTTTGGTAATATTTTTTAAACCATAAGATGCATATCCCGGAAAAAGAATTTTAGCAGTTTGCACAGTATCCAAATGATCCATGCGGTAATCATAACCTAGCCGGCGGTATTCATTTCTGAGCACTCCATAATCAAAACTGACATTATGCGCAACAAACACTGTGTCTTGAGTTATTTCAATAATGTCTTTAGCAATTTCAAAAAATTTGGGTGCACCGCGCAAATCATTTTCAGTAATGCCTGTTAGTCTTGATACAAAAGGATTTATTTTTTCTTGAGGATCAACAAAGGAGTGAAATGTTTCCAATTCATTCACTCCGTCATGCACAATGATGGCAATTTCAATTACTTTGAAATTTTTAGGTTTATCACCCGTGGTCTCTATGTCAACAACGGCAAATTTCATGCTTCGGCGGCAAGTGATTGAATGAATTGAATGTTTTCTTCCGTATTGAGTCCGGCTGCTCCTTTATTTCTATAAACAATATGCATGTGTTTGTCAATAATGAGAAGTGTAGGGTAGGCTGAAACATCAAAGAAAGCAGGTATGCCCGGGGTATTATATAAAAAAGGATAGGTATTCTGAAGTCCGGTTTTTTCAATTATTTCATGTGATTCTTCTGATACCGCCAATACATGCGCAGTATTTTTTAAGGCAATATAGAGTTCGTGAAGTTCTGGTAATTCTGCTCTGCATGGCCCACACCAGGTTGCCCAGAAACTTAATACAATGGGTTTCCCTTCAAGTTCAGCAAAGTTGACCAGTTTTTTCTGCATATCAAAGATTGCCCAGTTTTTGGCTTTGTCGGGAATTTCTTGGCGAATTTCTTTTTTAAATTCAGCATCACCCATAAATAAACCCTGAAACCAACCTTGAAACCCTACTCTCCATGATGGAATAAATAAAATGAGAATGATTAGCACCAGCAAGGCATTCAATGAATAGTCAAATATTTTTTTTCGCGTCAGTTTCATTGCATTAGCGTGTACTTACAAAGTTAGCATGTTTTATTCAGTCATCTCTCAATAAAAGATGAACCATGCGTGGTTAATTGACGGCATTAGATTCGTATCAAGTGAATTCTTATTTAATTTATATGATATTAACGATGCTGATATTGAATATTTCCTATATTTGATACAACATTAATACTAAACCGAATATGAGTAATTTTGATAAAGTAAAAGACTACCTGATGGATTTGGGTGTAACCATCCTGAAAGAGGACAAAGAGAAAGAGATATTCATCATTGAAGCACAAGAAGACGGAATATCCAATATGCTAATTGGAATTGCAGATCCGATTATTATCATGGAGCAATATTTATTTGATTTGCAGCCAAAAAATGCGGCTGAGGTAACGAAAGAGCTTTTGAAGAAAAATCGTCAGATTGTGCATGGAGCTTTCGTATTGGATGAGGATGGCAAACGCGTTATCTTCAGAGATACCTTGCAAATTGAAACACTTGATCTCAATGAGCTGGAAGGAACACTTTCTTCTTTGAGTCTTTTATTGAGTGAGTACACTGATGAAATAATCAGTTTTTCAAAAAATTAATTTACTAACCTGAAAAAATTAGAGCAATGAATATTTTTAAACGACTTTTTAAAATTGGATCAGCGGAGGCAAATTCTCTGGTTGATAAATTGGAAGATCCTATCAAAATGTCTGAACAGGGAATTCGTGATTTGAAAGAAGATCTGAGCAAAGCTTTACAAGCAATGGCTGAAGTGAAAGCATTGGCTATTCGTGCCAAAAATGATGCGGCAACACACACTGAGCGTGCTAATGAATATGAACGTAAAGCCATGCTATTGTTGAAAAAAGCTGAAGCCGGTGAAATCACTGCTGAAGAAGCTGACCGTCTTGCCAGTGAGTGTCTTGTTCAAAAAGACCAAAACATGGCTAGCGCTGAATCATGTAAAAAAGATCAGGAAAAATTTGATGCCAGTGTTGCTAAACTAGATGGTAATATCAAACATCTGAAATCAAATATTCAGAAATTTGAAGTTGAGCTTAAAACATTGCGCGCTCGTGCAAAAGTGTCAAAAGCAACATCTAATATCAATAAACAGTTAGCTGACATTGATTCTTCAAGCACGGTTTCTATGCTTGAGCGTATGAAAGAAAAAGTTGCTCAAGAAGAAGCTTTGGCTGAATCTTACGGCGAAATTGCCAACGAAAATAAATCCGTAGATCAAGAAATTGATAAGGTACTTGAAAGCGGATCATCACAGGTTAAAGCATCAGACAGCCTGGCTGCACTGAAGGCGAAAATGGCCGGTGCTAAACAATAATGAATTGATTTTTCAGAAACCCCAAACTGCTTATCCGGTTTGGGGTTTTTTTATAAACCATTGAAACATGCACGTGCTTTGCAGTTATAACAAGTAAATTTTTTATGCGACAAACCCTCATTGTATTTTTTTCCTTCTTCACGCTTTGTGCTTATAGTCAAAACAAATATTCAAAAGTTGATGTTTATGATGATGACCTCTCTGATTTTGAAATTCTTGGTGATACATTAGATGATTACCGGATTTTTTTCACCGGTGAAAATCATACGTATTCTGAATTCAATTGCCGCTTTGAGTTGCGGTTTCTCAAATATCTTCACCAAACTCAAGGTGTAAAACATTTCCTTTTTGAACAAAGTCCCGCTGTTGGGTATATCATTGATAAAATTGTTGTGGACGGAAAAAAATCTTTCCAGAATTATCTCTCTGATATGTTTTACTCTCCTTATTACGGATTAGTGAAAGGCTTAAAAAGATATAACGACTCATTGCCTGATGCTGAAAAAATTCACGTGCATGGTATTGATGCTGAAAGATTCCCGTACTTCTCTATCTATGCATTGAATGCTATAGTTGATACGCTGGATACCCGTTTTTTTGGAGGTGAAATTTTTGAACAAATCAAAGCTTTATCCAGTGCAAATTATGAGGATTATAATGTAGGTACTTATTATGATGAGCCTGATTTTGCATTTGATTTTGAGTTTGCCCAAGTACACGCTTGGTCATCTCTTAAATCTATCATTGATGATTCAAATTTTTTAAAAGATACGTTGATGCGTCATCTGGGTGAAGATGGCCCTATCTATTTTGCCATCATCAACAGTTTAGAGGTTGGACGTGAATGGTATTTAGCCGAAAGAGCAGGTGATGTGAAATCTCCAATTATACGTGAACGGTTTATGTGTGATGAGTTTGAGCGTATTTATCGCGAGGATCCTACAGGAAAATTTTATGGACAATTCGGCCGTTGTCATATTCATAAAGACAAAGGCTCACGCAACTGTTATGATTATTATATGAACTCTGTTGCAAGCCGTATAACTGAAATAGATAAATCGCTCAAAGATGCCGTATTGGTAATTCCAATTTTCTACTCAACCAATAAACAGATGGATGGTGAGGTAATTGAAGGACTTGATCTGCGTGAAAAATTTCTCTATGATGGCACCACATACATCATTGATATGGAATACAAGGGAGGCAGACATTCTATCTCCGGATTTTTTGAGCTATTGCCATTTATCGTAATTTGTAATGAAGAACCGGATGGATACGAGGATACGTATTTCACCTGGCAAATTCCACTGGAAGAATATCATGCCGGATTCTATTACGGATATCATTATTTTACACGCATTAAAAAATTAAATACTGCATTGACAGATTTTGGATCAACCGGTTTCACCGATAAGTTTTTAACCTATACAATTGCCTTTGATTATTTTGAAATGAATGTGGTTGGCAGCCGCTTTTCATATTCTTGGATGCCTGAAATTTCTAATAATGATGGCTTCACCCTTGACGGATATCTTGCAACTATTGGTTCATATTATCCTTTTGGAAACAAATATGTGATGGGAGCAGTAGGTTTAGATTGGGGTTACGGTAGAATGCAAATGACGGAACAAACAGATAACACGGTGCCTAATCTGATACAAAACAGTGGACAGAATGTAAATATTTACCGCAATGATGTTTTTGTACTTGACCCTAATCTTGAGTTTAGACTCACGTTACCAATCATTAGTTTCAATATAAAAAGCGGATGGGCATTTGACGTTTCAGGTAAATATTGGAAACTGGATGGAAAAATGAAAGATTTTACAAAAACCAGTTTCGGATCTCCTTATATTCAGGTTGGTGCTAGTCTGAACCTCAAAGTTGGAGGTTGATTTTACGTTGATAATTTCTGAGAAAGGCTGTTGCCTTGCCGTTTATATCACCTAACTTTGTGTGGTTTTTAGAAACTGCACACTATGGAGGTACTTGATAAACTTTACATTAAATATGATCGCAAGGGTCTTACTGATCCTGAGCTGGTGAGAATTTATAAAGCGCTGGTTAAGCCAAGACTGATCGAAGAAAAAATGCTCATTTTGCTTCGTCAGGGAAAAATTTCTAAATGGTTTTCCGGTTGGGGACAAGAAGGAATTTCAGTAGGTGTTACACTTGGTCTTGAAAAAGATGAATACATACTACCTATGCATCGCAATCTTGGAATTTTTACTGCGCGTGAAATTCCACTGCACCGCTTGTTCGCCCAATTTCAAGGTAAAATAAAAGGATTTACAAAAGGGCGTGATCGCTCTTTTCATTTCGGTTCACAAGAGCATCATTTGGTAGGTATGATTTCACACTTAGGTCCGCAGCTTGCAGTGGGTGATGGAATTGCATTGGCTCACAAATTGCGCGGTGAAAGAAAAGTTGCGCTGGCAATCACCGGTGATGGAGGAGCAAGTGAAGGTGATTTTCATGAAGCACTCAACGTAGCTGCTGTTTGGGATTTACCTATTATTTTTTGTGTAGAAAATAATCAATGGGGTTTGTCAACACCATCAACAGAACAATTCCGCTGTAAACAATTTATTGATAAAGGGGTAGGGTATGGCATGGATGCTTATCAGATAGACGGCAATAATATTCTTGAAGTATATAATGCGGTAAGACAAATTTCAGAATCATTGCGTAAAAAACCGAGACCATTTTTATTGGAATGCATTTCATTCCGCATGCGCGGACATGAAGAAGCATCCGGCACAAAATATTATCCTGAAGGCATGCAGGATGAATGGGCAAAAAAAGATCCGGTTGCCAATTATGAACTCTACTTGAAAAGTGAAGGAATATTGAGTGCTGAAGAAATTGAACGCATACGTGAAGCAATTAAAAAAGAAATCAATGATGAGTTGGAAATAGCTTATGCTGAACCCAAAGTAAAGGTTGACACGGCTTATGAACTTGCAGATATTTATGCGCCATTTGATAATCAACCAATACATCCGGTGAGTGATTCAAAAACAGAACGTCGTCATATTGATGCAATCACAGATGCCTTGCGCCTGGCATTGAGAAAACATGAAAATCTGGTAATCATGGGGCAAGATATTGCTGAATACGGAGGTGCTTTTAAAGTAACTGAAGGTTTGGTTGATGAATTTGGTAAAGACAGAATTAGAAATACTCCGCTTTGTGAATCCGCAATTGTTGGCTCAGCACTTGGATTATCAATTAACGGAATGAAAGCAATTATGGAAATGCAGTTTGCAGATTTCGTTTCTGTTGGGTTTAATCAGATAGTGAATAATCTTGCAAAGTTACATTATCGTTGGGGTGAAAAAGCAGATGTAGTAATACGCATGCCAACGGGCGGTGGTTCAGCAGCAGGTCCTTTTCACTCTCAAAGCAATGAGGCATGGTTTACGCATACACCGGGTTTAAAAGTGGTTTATCCTTCAAGTGCAGCTGAAGCAAAAGGGCTACTTCTTGCATCAATTGCTGATCCTAATCCGGTAATTTTCTTTGAACATAAAGGGTTGTATCGCAGTATTAAAGAAGATGTCTACGACGACTATTATACAATAGAAATTGGCAAGGCAAATTTAGTGAAAGAAGGAACTGTCGTTTCAATTATCACGTACGGAATGGGAGTGCATTGGGCAAAAGAAATTTGTGAAAAACATCAGATTGATGCAGATATTCTTGATTTGCGTACTTTGCTTCCGCTAGATATGGATGCCGTTTATACCACAGCCAAAAAAACAGGACGCGTATGTGTATTACATGAAGATTGTTTAACCGGTGGTATTGGCGGAGAAATTTCTGCTCTGATTTCTGAACATTGTTTTACCTATCTTGATGCACCCGTAATGCGTGAAGGCGCCTTAGATTCTCCTGTTCCATTTGATGCTGATCTTGAGAAAAACTTTATGCCTAAAGATAGGTTTGAAAAGAAATTGCTTGAGTTGGTGAATTATTAGTAGATTAGTATTTACTGAAGATGAGACAAGAGAATGACATCCGGTGGAAACAGCGTTTCAGTAATTTTGAAAAAGCCTTTCTTAACCTTGAATTTGCTGTGAGTCTTAAGAATCCTTCAAAAGTTGAGAAGGCAGGGCTTATTCAATTTTATGAGTTCACTTTTGAGCTGGCTTGGAAAACAATGAAAGATTTTCTGGAATCAAAAAGTCTGGAGTGTAAATTCCCTCGTGATACAATTAAGGAAGCATTTCGATACGAATTGATTTCAAACGGTGATGATTGGATGGACATGTTGGAAAAAAGAAATTTAATGGCACATACCTACGATGAGAAAACTTCAGATATTGCCTATCATTTAATCGTTGACAAATACTTTCAATCTATCAAAATTTTCTATGATTTAATGAAATCGTATTTATGAACATGTATGGAATTTCAGAGAATTCATTTAGTGAAATTTTGGCTGCCCTTAAGTCTAAATCAAATATTAGCACGGTAAAATTATTTGGTAGCAGAGCTAAAGGAAATTACAAATCTGGTAGCGACATTGATCTGGCAGTTTTTGGTAATTTGAATCAACACGATTTGATTGCGTTATCAGTTTTACTAAATGAACAACTTCCGATACCGTATAAGGTTGATCTTGTTCTTTATGATCAGGAACTTTCAACTGATCTTCGTGAACATATTGATCGTATTGGAATTGAGATTTACAAGCGGATGTCATGATGATTTACCTGTCACTCCGTATTAAGTTCTAGAAAACAGCCTTCTGATGAGATCAATAAAAATTTCCACGCCTTTGGTCTAATCAAGTTTAGTTTACGCTTCGCTTTATCTTGGTTAATAGGATCACGTTCAAAATCTGAGTTTCAACAATTATTATTAACGAACGAGATATCTCGATTAGGATTTGATTATTTCCCCCCTTGCCGCAAACGCAAAGTTCTTTTAGCCCCTTCACCAAGCCATGGATTATTTAATGCAACTTGCAAAAGTTCAGCATCAGGATTTTGTCCATATAAAAGTTTCCACACTTCAAGCAGACTTATGCTATTGTGTTGTCGTTCTATCAAATCAACAGGATCATTTACATAAACACTGCCGGGATCCAATACCCGAATATAAATTCCGGGTTCATTCATTTCAATAAATTTCTGAATTACTGTTTGAGTATTAAATCGAATACCCAGTTTGAAACAGGGTTGTCTTGGTTGAGAAACCTGAACTGTGACAGCGCCTATGCGCAGGACATCACCAATGTAATAATCGCGTTCATCTAACCCGCTAATTGTAATATTTTCTCCAAACATTCCATATTGCCAATTCAGATCAGGATACATTTTTTTCCATACCTCATAATGATCAGCAGAAAATAAATAACAAGCTTTATCATTTCCTCCGTGATGAATTCTGTCCATCACATGATCATTTTCAACATCTGTTTTACCAAGGAAAATACCTCCTTCAACGGGGTATTTGAAAATTCCCGTTTCAACTTTTTTTCCTTTCCATTCAATGGTGGTTGGTTGACCGGTGTTAAGGGATTTGATTTGCATGTGCGTGTTTTTTTTTCCTCTCCCCTGGCCCCTCTCCGAAGGAAAGGGGAAAGACGTTTTGTATTTATAAGGGCTTTGCCCTTATTTCATTTTCAATTGGGCTTTGCCCTATTTCCTTTGCCCTATTTCTTTTGCCCTATTTCCTTTGCCCTATTTCCTTTGCCCTATTTCTTTTGCCCTATTTCCTTTGCCCTATTTCCTTTGCCCTATTTCCTTTGCCCTATTTCCTTTGCCCTATTTCTTTTGCCCTATTTCCTTTGCCCTAATCGCTAACTCCTAATCGCTAACTCCTAACCGCTAACTCCTAACCCCAATCACCCAACAACCTCATTTGCACCAATACCATAACAAGCCCAATCATTCGCTTGCGGTTTTTTGTCAAAATAAAAATCAATTCTACCTAAAACCAAACCTGCCCAACCTACCTGATTGATGAGGACTTTTTTTCCTGATTTGTTTTTGTGTTCTTCCGGTTTTTCCATGAAGGTGTGAGAGTGTCCGCCAATGATGAGGTTTATATTGTCGGTTTCTGCTGCCAGTAACGGATCACACATGCGGTTTAATTTTGCTTTGTATCCAAGATGTGAAAGACAAATCACGAGATCACATTTTTCATCGTGTTTCAAAATATCAGCTTGCTTTTGGGCTGTACTGACAGGATCAAGGTACTGCGTTTCTCCATATAAGTTTTGGGGAACAAGACCACTAAGTTCAACGCCAATTCCAAAAATTCCAATTTTTTTTCCTCCGGCGTTAATTATTTTTCTTTCTTGCGTGATGCTATTTAACGGAGTATTTGAAAAGTCATAATTTGAACAAAGGAAAGGGAAATTTGCATGAGTCAGCGCCTTTACGAATCCATCCATTCCGCCATCAAAATCGTGATTTCCCATGGTGGCGGCATCGTATTTCATTTCTGACATCAGTTTCATTTCAAGTTTTCCACCATATAAATTAAAATAGGGGGTACCTTGAAAAATATCACCCGCATCTAATAAAATTACATGCTCTTCTGCATCACGAATATTTTGAATTAATGTCATGCGTTTGCTCACACCACCCAAGCCCGGAAATTTTGCATCGTCATCAGGAAAAGGATCAATGCGTGAGTGTGTATCATTGGTGTGAAGAATGGTAATTTTTGTTCCGCTTTTTTTAGCAAAAGTCAAAGAAGGCAGCATGATCAAACCTGCTGTGCCTAAGGCTGTTTGTTGTATGAATTTTCTGCGGTTCATGGGGTGGTTTGATTTTTCAGATGATAAATTATTTTATTGGCTCTTTAAATCAAGTTGTGCAACGTTTAGCCCTCTACTGATTTGTTTATTTGAAATTTCAACACGTTCAGTGATTTTTTTCTGACGAGTATTATACCATTTGAATGAACTGAATTGAAATTTTGGTAAACGTCTGATTCTTCTCTCATGAGAAGTATTTCATACTGAACTCCCAATAAATTTTCAATTTTAATCATTTTTTTCAATCGGTAAATGGAAGATTTCATGCGGCTGAAATTTTAGTGAAGATACAGATAAATGTGTTGAAAATATTGGTGAATTGAAATATTAAAGAATGGGTTAATAAATGTTTGCTTGGGCTTTAATTCACAATGAACGTGTCACGACCATTGATTTTCAAACTTTATAGTGAAGATATCTTAAGAAAATTGAATTAACGTTTGGCGGTTTCCAGACATCATTTTGATCAATAAATGGCGGTTTCCCGACACAAAAACAATCTTAATATGACGGTTTCCCGACATGACGGAAATTGTGAAGAAAGATATTCCTAAAAAAAATTACTGATGGCGAAAAAAGAACATAGAATTAAAACGGTTTACGCTATCGGGGAATATACAAAAGCTTGTCTTACTGTAGTTTGCTTATTGTGGTTGTAAATTAAGTTTGATATTTTGGTCACTTCGAAAAAATTTAAATTTCGTTATCATTCATCTATCTAAACTAAATGTTGTTCTATGAAAAAATTATTGGTTAGTCTGTTTGCAATTAACGTTTTCCATTCAATAAAAATTCCAAATTTGGTATAGTAACGTTGTACGGCAGGCTTGCTACCCAAAAGCTGAACCATATAAAACACAGTTACACTAGATTCGTAGATACAGGTTGTCCGGCGATTTGTCCCAATATAAAAATCAAAAATAATTACCCTAAAACAAAAAATTATGTCTCAACAAATTCCAGTTTTTAAATTCGCATCATTGCGCAATCCTAGTTTATCAGAGTCAACGCAAGATGACGTTGAAGTTCAGTACGACACACAACTTATACAAGACTTAGCAACAATTGTTGCAGGTAGTGATACTCCGGCTGTAAAACTTGCGGATTATAATGATACTTTACAGGCGTATGTTGATAGCGCGTCATTTTTGAAAACAAAATCTGCTGCGTTACAATTTCAAACAGATTTGATTGCAACACCCACCTTAGCCGGTTTGCAACAATTATATGACAATATAGTAATACGAACCCTAACCAAGAGCAATACAAATCAGGTTTACAAAATAATTGTTGACACCTTTATAACAGTTTACAAGGCTTTGAATCCGGGGACGGACAAAATTTTAATAATTGTTCCGCAAAGTATTACGCCTTCTTTCATTAAGTATATTGGTGTAAACGAAGGAGGGTCAGGAGAACCAGGCGGTGAACCTGCAGTTTTGGACGAACTGAATCAGCTTGCCCTCGCTGAAGAAGCAGTGAATCAAGCCATAATTGAAAACGTGGTAGAATTCATCAGTGTAGGACAGGTAGTAGTAATGAATGCTGAATTCACAGCCTTGTTAAACTACTTGCATACAGATAGTATTGCAGTTAGTGTTGCAAAAACTACCATCCAGACTCACCTTTCTACCGTGGTGGCTGAGAGAAGTGAGAATAAAATTTTCAACCGGGTTGGCGCTGATAATATGCGCTCTAAGATCAACGATGAATTAGATCAGAATCCATCAGGTAATATTGAAATGGGTGACCAGTTAAATGATTTTTTGAGGTTAGTCACTAAATTGGAAACCGAAGGAACACTTACAATATCGAGAACGTCAAATTTAAGTACAACTGAGTATGATCAGGTATTGTCAATTCTCAAAGTGACAAACCTGACAACAAAAGACGCGTTGAAGATGATAAATACGCGGATGGTTGAAATTAACAAAGAAGTAAGCTCACTCATTGAAAAGAAAACTTACAGTTATATTGGCACCTCATGGGTAGAGACGTCTAAATTTGATCACGCTTATACTGAAGAGTCTTCAGGTAACAACATTCTACAAAGTGGCCTTGATTGTGATTATAAATTCCCTTATCAAATTGCTGATTTGAGAGTTGTAGAACAAGAAATTGTTGGTTATTTACCTGGTGAAATTGCCCACATAAACAATACGCAGTCCGGAGAAAAAAACACAAGAGTAACAAGACGTTTAAAACGCTCTGAAACATTTGAGTCAATTTTGGTAGAGGATGAAACTTTCAGAGAAACCGATACCCAATCAACAGAAAAATATAGCATCGAAAATGCAGCATATGAAGCACAAACAAGCGCAAACTCATTTTCAGTTTACGCATCAGCGGCGGCAACGTATGGGCCTGTTTCGGCAAGTCTTGATGCCGGATACACCAACTCTAATTCGTCGTTTAGTTCCAACAGCTCATCCCAAACTGAAGCAAAAGAAGTAATTACTCGAATTGTTGACAGAGCCAGTCACAGAACGCGAAGCGAACGAAGCGTTAATTTGATTGAGGAATATGAAGAAACCGTAACGCATGAAATTGACAACACAGCGCAAGCAACAAAGTCTTATGTATATCGCTGGTTAGATAAACTCATTAGAGGACGTCTGAAGAATTACGGTAAACGACTGATATTTGAATTTGATATTGCACATCCTGCACATTATTATCTGAGCAGAAGTATTAAAGATATTCCTTCAATTTCAATTCCGGCTGATCCGCGAGAGGTGAGTATAGAAGGAGTTCCAGTTCTCACAATTGATAATATCACGCGTGATAATTATTTAGCATGGGCAACCGTTTATAAGGCAGATATCGAACAGCCGCCTGCAAGTAAAATTATCATTGCTGAAGAATTTAATGGTGCGGAAAAAACCTTTGTTGGAAAGGTAATTCAGATTCCTGAAAATTATAAATGCGTTAAAGCAACTGCGAACAGCTATTATGTAAATGGGTGGGATTATTGGAACAGCATTGTTTGTTCATTAGGTAATCTTTCTTTCGCATTTTGGGGTGATGGTAGTAATTTCTGGACACCAACAGATTTCTGGTTCACCGGTGAAGTATCTCAACTGGCATTGTCAGTTATTGCCCAGAATCAAGGATTTTTTGTAAATTTTCAAATAGAATGTCACTTGAAGCAAGATGCGTACAAAGCATGGAAAATAAAGGCGTATAATGAAATTGTGAAAGCATATGAAAAACTTCGTTCAGATGCTGAAACTCAGATGCAATCTTTTGATCCTAACAGACCGGGTGTAAATCCGGCACGCAAACTTGAAATGGTTTTAGATGAAATTAAACGCGAAACCATTCGTAAAATGTTCAGATGTAATCCGTTTTGGATCAAAGATAATTTTGTGGTAGGAAAAGAGTATAATCCAAAATGCTGTGCTGATTCAATGAATGCTGAAAAAGTGAAATTCATTGAAACTGTTTTTGATTGGAAAAATTTAACTTACGTGTTGCACCCTTATTTCTATTCTGATAAAAATAATTGGAAAGAGCTGCTTGATCTGTCTGATGACAATCCGCATTTTGAATCTTTCTTAAAGGCTTCTTATGCAACAGTTCGGGTTCCGGTTTTCAGAGATGAATTGAAAGAACTGGCCGCAGTCAATTTTCTTCAGTTTAACTCCATAGCTAATTATGAAGTGGTGCCTGAAGGTATGAGTGCGTTACTTGATGAGCTACGTGATAATCAACCAACATTATTTACTCATGACATTAACGGAAATGAACTACCTGCACCAATTGATGTAATAGATTTGGGTATATTTAAAATACCAACTAATTTGGTAATGCTTGAGTGTGGCAATTCTAACGGCATCAAACCTATTGGGTATCCACAAGGTACTGATGAACCAACCAGTGATGTTGTTATTCCAAAACAATTCTCTCCGGCAATTATTGCTGATACGTGTGACCCTATTGTTTAATTGAACAGTTAAAACCAAATGGCAAATCAACAGGAAAATACTAAGGAGCCTGAAAAACCTAAAATGTCCATTGATCAACTCAAGTACATTGTTATGGAAGGTGGTGGAGCACGAGGTAATACCTACCTTGGTGCTATCAGGGCGTTGGAGAATCAATTATCAATACGAGTTAGCAAAATTAATCCTGAGAATGAACCAGATGGTATTGAAAAGATTGCGTCAATCACTAATACCGGCAATCAAAAAAGAAAACCGGGTGTATTGGATTTTTTAAAAAAAGACCCCACTAAACCTACTGAAGACACCTATATACCAATCATAGAAGGTGTTGCCGGTGCATCAGCCGGTGCTATTACAACCTTTGGTTTGGCATTAGGGTTGAATTCTGATGAGATTGACGAAGTATTGAAGTTTGATTTTACAAATTTTTTACGTGAAATTGATGCCGGAAAATATCGTATGATAAACGAGACATCTGAACTATCAATTGGTGAAGACGATAATTTAACCAGGAAACAGAATGAAATTTTAAATTTTCGGGGTGGTAATGCGCTAGGTTTGAAAGAAAATATTTTCATATATTCCTTGGAAAACCAGAAAACTGAAATACACGGTAACAGGTTAAAATATGTGAAGAGAGAATTATTCGTTGGTTTGTCAATCAAGGTGATCATAGACGGGATTTTACACAATGTGAGTCAAGTTTTAAAAATCATTCAATCTAACTCAAAGAATAATTGGTATGATAAGTTTCTTTCTAAAATATTCGGAATACTATCCAAAAATGATTTGACATCGCAAACAACAAGTTTGATGGTTTCAAGGTCTGCTTATGCGGCTGGATTAACACTGGGTACTTATCTTTTTTTAAATAAAAAAAGTGGTGAAATAAAAGTAACCGGTAATACTCTCGCCGCAATTTTCAAAGACCGTGGAATGTTTTCAGGTTTTCAGGTGCGCGAATTTTTTTATGACATGATGCTGTTTGCCGCCACACGTGATACGTATTTTCAAAAACGACTGATCATTTATTTTAATAATATACCTGATGCTGACAAGTATAAAGGCAGCAAACCGGATTTTTCAAAATTTAATGGAATTACCAAGGCAGAGCTGACTTACCCTTTATTTGAAATTGGTAGCCGGCACAAAACTGAATTTAACGATAAAGCCAAAAAACTTTTTGAACATCTACAAAACATCACTTTTAGAGAATTATGGATGATTTTAAAAGTTGAATACGCTGCTGCGGTTTCAAACTTTACAACAAATTCTCCATTATACTTCTCTGATAAATATACCCCTAATTTCAGAGTGCTTGAGGCTGTTGGATCTTCCATGTCAATTCCTCCGGCCATACGTCCGGTTTTTAATGCCTCCGATGTCGTTTTTGAACCGCATACAGATTCTTTGAAACGAGGCGATACTATAAATTTACTGCCCTGGTCGAAGTTAGCAGAAATTGATGTTATAGTTAATGGCAAACCAAAACCATTTGTTACTGTTGTTAACTACAATAAGTCTGATGGCAAAAAGACAATTCGAGCAAAATTTAAAAAATCGGATTATGATTTATATGAATACGCCGTAAAAAAAGCTTTACAACAGCATTTATTGAAAAGTCCAGACAATATGGCTTTTGTTGATACTAATAATCTACTTGAACTAAATACTTTTTTAGATGAAATGCAAAAAATACTCGTGGGAGTTGACGAAAAGGGAAAATTCAAGTTGGTAATATGGGAAAATCAAACCGTGATGTTGAATGATGATGAAATTATTGTTGACATAAACCTGATAAAATTCTTTTATAATGCGCAGTTCAAGGGCTTATTACTGGATGGTGGGTATTTCAATAACATACCGTTTAATTATTTCAGAGACAAGGGCGTTGGGGGCAAAATTGATAGTGTATTGGCTATTAAGTTGGATGGAGATTACCCGCCAACATTTTTGAACGATCTTGATATGAAAATTCCTAAACTAAAGCAGAAAGAAGCTGAACTTTTGGATAGACTTGATAGGGAGTTTTTTTTATCTAAAATAGACACGAGGCTACCAGAAACTGTAGATTTCAGTTCCCCTGAAATTGAATTAGAATTAATAGAGAAAAAGATTGAAATTATGTTTCAAGAATTCGTTTATTCTAAACTTGAGAAATCGGATAATAAAGAGGTCATTAAGTTTAAGAAAAGTGCTATACACAGAATCGTTAAAGCATGGCATCAACATTATGGGCAGCACAATAATATAAAGCCGTGGGAAATTCCTCGTAATATCCTTGAAATTGCATTTACCGGCTATGCCTATGGCGCAAAAAGGGGACAAATTCGTGATATTACTGATCACAGTCATATAATTCCCCTATATGACTACGGAGTTGATACTTACGACTTCGCTTTACATAAAGTTGATGTTCTTGCTCAGTTAGCTCAAAAGGAGGCGTATAAGGCAATTGAAGAATATTTTAAATAATTAGAAATGAGGCGCACAATTAAATTTTTATTTTTTTCAATATGTATTTGTATCATTAACTTTCAATCTGTTGCTCAAATAATATTTGAGCAAAATAAACAACAGGGATTGATTGATCAGGATGGTGAAGTAATATTGGAACCGCAGTACGATACCATTGTTGAATTAGCTGAAAACTCCAATATCTTTAGATATAGAGACCATGACAAGTATGGATATGCTATTAAACTTGAAGCTTATAACCAATTTTTTTGGGATGTTTCAGAATGCGTCTATGATTCTATATACTTTTTGGGTGAACCCACTCGAAAAAAATATGGGAGTGAGGCCTTGATATTCGAGAAGGATTCAAAATACAGTTATAGAATTATAGAGATTTTTTGGGACAGCCCGGGGGTATTCAAAGGTGTCACTGTAGATGGAACATCAAAATTTTTCCATAATTCTATTGATGAGTACGACTCACTATATCTTTATCCAGGTTTTTCTGTGCTATTAATAATAAAAAAGAATAATTTGTACGGCATCCAAAAAGTTGAGATGAGTGTGTATAGTATAGATAAACAAAGTCTTTATCTATTTGAACCCCAATGGGACAGCATTACAAACTTGAGCCCTGATGGGTATTTCTCAGTGTGGAAAGATGGTAGAATGGCTTTTTTTAGTACGCATTACAGAGCATGTACTGAGTATCTTTTTGAATCTGAACCGTATTCTTACACCACTCACACTGGAGATCAATATTTTATTACTTTCTATCCTGATCAACCAATTAAAATATTTGATGCTGATTCGCTGTATTTTATTATGGAATTTAAAGATCAAAATGGAAGTTTAATTATATCTGATTCGATATTTACTTCAATGCGGGTACCTAAATACTTTGAACCCGGCAATGAGGTATTGATTTATAAGTCTAACGTTGAAAAAAATGAACGGTATTTTGTTACCAGTTTGCCTTCACATAAGGGCGTGTATGACCTTGGTACCGATAGCTCACTAACATATGAACTGATGAATGGGCCTTATTTTTCACAGGTTTACCTAAATACTATTGATAGTGGTTTTGTTATTAGTTACAATACTCCAAATTGTGTTTATGACACAAGGTGGTTAGACAATAATCTTATGTTTGAATATCTGATAGATGAACCAACAAATAGTGTAATATTAAACGTGTACTATGCTGATAGCGGCGTCTTGATAAAAAAATTTGATAGAAAGGGTATGCTTTTTCAAATTGATGGTAGTAGATCAATACTTTATCGTTCAAAGATTAATAAAATCGATGAAGAAAGGTATTTTGATTTTGGAGAATACAGGGAACATGATAACCAAAAAGTTGTCGGATACGTTAAATTCAATGATCGTACTGGAGAAATTAAGTTCGTTAGATATCGATGGTTACGTTGATTTGGGGCAGAAACATTGTTTCACTCTACGATTACGGCGTAACAACGTATGACTTTGCACTTAAAGAAGTTGACGTGTTGGCCAAAATTGCCCAAAAATTTGCTGAAAAAACTGTAAACGAATACTTTGATGTTCAACTATAATTTACAAATAATTTTATGAACCAACGCATACTATTATTTTTTTTTCTAACCTTTTTTATAAAACTCAATTCTGTATCACAAGATCAGATATTTTCAACTATTGTTTCACATGAAGGAAAATATGGGTTGGTTGAAAATAAATCAGGGAATACTGTATTACCAATAGAATATGATAGCGTTATCAGTTACACAAGTGCGCATATAATATTTAGTTTCTACAAAAATCATAAACATGGCTATGCGCTTTTGTTTTTTGATAAGGATGAGTGGGAATATCACTGGGAAATTTCAGAACTTGATTATGACACTATTTATTCTCCGCTTCATGGTTACCTGATTAGAAAAAAAGATAATCGCTACGATTTCCTGTGTATGTGGGATGAAGTTTTATGGAGCCCGTATCGAGATCCTGAAGTAAGCTGGCGCAACAATAAATACCGAATTTTAACCACTAAGTTTACTTCAGCTCATTCATACGATACAATATTCCTATCCATGGGCAAGACACGATTTATGAAAGATGAAGTGTCATCATATATACCTGCAAAAATTGTTTTTAGAGAAAACAATCAAGTAGGCTTTCATCTAATTAAAGATGATGTAAGTATTGAAACGCCATGTCAATGGGATAGCCTAGTGTATGTAAATACTTTTTGTGATTACGCATGGAAGGATGGAAAATTTGCAATTCTTTTTACTGATTGGGGGGATTATGGAGAACCCCAGAGAATTGCTGAAAGTAGCAATTATATTCTAACAACTCCTTATATTTTCACTAACAAAGATGAATTTTATATAGAATATCTTGACTTGGGATCACCCGTTGTGGTGGTAATTCAACACGGTAAACCATTTAAAATTTATATTGATTATGGTTCAAAAGAGATAAATTTTCATTATGCTGATGGGAGTGATTTAATAGTTGACACTTCATATTTTATACCTGAGATATTCCGGGCGCCCTTTCCGCCCAGCGCTTCTCACCGTGATGGTTCTTTATATTATAATGATGGTTTTAGGTTGCAGGTAAACGGGGCAAGACCATGGACATATGAATATGATAAATCAAGAGGCGTGACACGTGGAGCGATGTTTATCACAGATTCAGCCGGACAGATAATATATTCTTTCAGCGATACAGCGTATGGGTATTTTTTGAATGGGGGGCCGCCAAGTGATAATTTAGTTTTTGGAAAAACATGGAATAGGGATGGTCTTGGAGCTGATCAAATACAAGAAAACTACCAGGAGACATTTAAAATATTTGATATAAAAACCGGTGAAGTATTGTGGGAGATTTCTGAGCCTCAAACCCGGTATTATTTAGATGATTTTTATTATCCTTATAATATGATTAGAGCAGAATATCTGGACAAGAAAGGCATTGATAAAGAAAAAATAGTAGGCTATATTGTTTACAACAAAAAAGGCTTAAAAGTTTGCAAATACAAATGGATTTCCAATTGGTTTTATAGTGACGTGCCGGTAGAAAAGCCATGAATTTTTGTAACAACATTAAACCCTGGGAAGAACCCCGCCAAATTTTAGACATTGCATTTACCGGCTATGCATACGGTGCAAAGCGTGGTCAAATAAGAAACATGACCGACCACAGAAACATTGTTTCACTTTATGATTACGGCGTAACAACGTATGACTTTGCACTTAAAGAAGTTGACGTGTTGGCAAAAATTGCCCAAAATATTGCAGAAAAAACAGTGAATGAATACTTTGATGTCCAATTATAATTTACCTGTATTTTTATGAACCAACGCATGCTTTTATTTTGTTTTCTAACCTTTTTTATAAAACTAAATTGTGTATCACAAGATCATGATTATTTGAAGCGTAACATGGAAATTGATCAGATATTTTCAACTATTGTTTCACATGAAGGTAAATATGGATTGGTTGAAAATAAATCAGGGAATACTGTATTACCCATTGATTACGATACCGTTGTAAATCATACTGAATCACAAACTGTTTACAGCTTCAAAAAAGATGATAAATATGGATATGCCCTCCTTATTTTTGATGAGCAAATGTGGGAATATCATTGGGAAATTACTGAATTAATTTATGATACAGTATATTTCAAAAACTTCTACGAATGGGACGCATATTCTAATTATCTAGTTAAAAAAAGAAATGGAAGATATGAGTTTTTAAGTTTTGATTTTGAGGTAATCTGGAATCCCTATCGGGCTCATCGAACTGATAAATCGTGGTGCATCATAAACTATTATGCGTCAAAAAACAGTTACGATACGCTTTACTTTTCAGCAACGGTTGACAGGAGAGATTATGACACAATTTACCGTTTAGTATATAGAAATAATAATAAAATTGGATTGCAGTATCTACACTACGAAACTAATTGTGAACTTCCCTGTTTGTGGGATAGTGTTACATACGATCCTATAAAACACAAGGACTACGTATGGAAGGATGGTAAATTTGCTATTTTATTTATTCATTGGACAGGTGAGTTAGGGTGGCGGCTTGGTGAGGCAAATAATTTTGTTCTAAGCACTCCCTATGCGTTTACTAACAAAGATGAATTTTATATAAAAGATCTTGACTTGGGATCACCCGTTGTAGTAGTGATTCAACACGGTAAACCATTTAAAATTTATATTGATTATGGTTCAAAAGAGATAAATTTTCATTATGCTGATGGGAGTGATTTAATAGTTGACACTTCATATTTTATACCTGAGATATTCCGGGCGCCCCATCCGCCCGGTCCTTCTCACCGTGATGGTTCTTTATATTATAATGATGGTTTTAGGTTGCAGGTAAACGGAGCAAGGCCATGGACATGTGAATATAATTCATCAGGAGACGGGACGATACGTGGAGCAATGTTTATCACAGATTCAGCCGGACAGATTATATATTCTTTCAGCGATACAGCGTATGGGTATTTTTTGAATGAGCGGTCGCCAACTGATAATTTAGTTTTTGGAAAAACATGGAATAGAGATGGCCTTGTATATCATGAAATACAAGAAAACTATCAGGAGACATTTAAAATATTTGATATAAAAACCGGTGAAGTATTGTGGGAGATTTCTGAGCCTCAAACCCAGTATTATTTAGATGATTATTATTATCCTTATAATATGATTAGAGCCGAATACCTGGACAAGAAAGGCATTGATAAAGAAAAAATAGTAGGCTATATTGTTTACAATAAAAAAGGTTTAAAAGTGTGCAAATACAAATGGATTTCCAATTGGTTTTATAGTGACGTGCCGGTAGAAAAGCCATGAATTTTTATAAATCGTTAATACATGCTCTTATGAATAAAATAGTTTGGTTTGTACTATTCTCAATCTCAAATCTAAATTTAATTGCTCAGTGGGATTGTATTTATACCATAGATTTTGAAAATGATCAGGACTCCATTCACATTACAATTGATACAATATCAAACCCATCAAACATTTGGCAGATCGGAGCACCGCAAAAAAGTATTTTTTCGTCTTTACCTGGTGAAAATTCAATAGTTACTGATACCTTAAACCCATATCCCGCAAATGATACTTCTTCTTTCATTGTAAAACACGTCGCTTGTGAAGGCATAGGAGGGAGTGGAGGTATGTGTTCCATTTCTGGTATGTATCAAGTCGATACTGATTCACTCAATGATTTTGGAAAGATCGAGTTCTCACCAGATAATGGAGTGAACTGGGTTTTAATTTCTCAAGACACACTTTTATATAATTCGGCACCTTGGCCTACGTTTATTTATAATTGCAAATTCACCGGAACTTCTGCAGGTCAAGAACTATTTGAAATTGATCTTGGTTTGACCTACGAAATATTTAACATTACAACTGGAGATACAGTTCTTTTCAAATTCACGTTTATTTCTGACAATGTTTCGGAATTGAGGGATGGATTATTATTTGATGAGTTGGTAATATTTGATATGTCAGCTTGGGGTGTTAATGAAATAAATTTTGCAGCATTAGAAATGTACCCAAATCCTTCATCTTCAATAGTCAATTTCACAAATATTAATGGCAACATTCAAAGTGTCCGAATAATATCAAGTGATGGTACCTTAGTTTATCAGCAAGAATCTTTGTTGGACAATAGCCTCGATATAGAGTTTTTAAAATCTGGGGTGTATCAGATTTTTATCGAGACTTACGAAGGAAAAGTGATGGTGGGGCGGTTGATGAAAATTTGAATGAGAAGGTTTGCTTAAACCCCATCACTCAATCTCCATCCTCCCTTCCTCAATTAAATAAGGTATCGTTTTGTTTTTTTCAATCCAGTTAATCAGCGCATCACGGACCAGAATTCCGGTGTCCCAGCGGTGAATTGGTTCAGTCAGAAAATTCATTTTATCACCGCCGTTTGCTAAATAATCTGATGTGATGACATAGTAACTTGATTGGCGAATAGCTTGAATTTTTTCTGATTCATTTTGAAATTCAAACGTGCGCAAAGTATCTGATAAAAAGAAGTGAATATGAGAAACAGGTTGCCCCATCATGGTGTCTAAATACATCATGAGGTCAGTCATTTTTTCTGTTTTTATTTCTACAATAACAAGGGTATTATCAAATGGCATAATTTCAAAAATATCGCCACGGGTAATATTTCCTTGATTTAATGAAGTGCGTATTCCGCCAAAATTCAGAAGGCAAAAAAAGTCAGATTCAGTTTGGGCAATTTTGTTGTTTTGTGCAAACTGATAGCCGGTTTCAAAAATCACGTCTGCAATAAAATTACTGAGCGGACTTTCAGGTTTAAAAGATGTAAGCGCTGAATCAGTAAATCCTATCACTTCATTCATCATCTTTTCCATTTCAACTTTATATGGCTGAACCATGGAATCAATGCGCGGAGAATTTTGCTGTTCTGAAATTTTTTCTCCTGATGATTCGTAGTAGGATAAGGTAGAAGCACCGCAAGCTGAAATCAGCAAGCCTATGAATAGGGGCAGAATAAATTGTGCGTACTTAAATTTATTCATTTCAACTTACTGAACCGGTTTTTTTAGAATCATATAAACAGGAAAGTGATCAGAATATCCGTTGAGATAAACGCCTCCGGCATGGGTGCGTTTTGGGTATCCGGCATAATTTCCATCTTGTTGTTTGATGTATTCTTTGTTATACACGTATGATTTATAGAATGAGTAAGTGGTGGTATTTTTTTCAAGTAAACCTTCGCTTATTATCATCTGATCAAATAGATTCCATGCATCATTCCACGCCAAGGTGCCGTTGCCTGATTTGTAGTGTGCGTACATGACATTGAACATATCACCGGTTTCCATTTTATTCATTTTTCCTTTGGCTCTTATATATTCTGTCACACTTACATTCACGGGGTCATCATTCAAATCACCCATCAGAATAATTTTAGCAGATGGATTTATGGTGAGCAAAGAATCAATGATGCGTCTACCTAATTTTGCTGCTTCAATTCTGTTTTGTTCTGATGCTTGTTGTCCACCACGGCGTGAAGGCCAATGCCCAACAATGATGCTCACATCTTCACCATCCATATTGCCGGTTACTACCAACTGGTCTCTGGTATAATAACTGGTATCCCACGGAAAAGTAAGTTTGTATGAGACGGAGTTTTGAAGCTTGAAATATTTTTCCTGGTATAATAATCCCACATCAATCCCTCTTCTGTCTGGTGAATCGTAATGAACAATTTGGTATTTGCGGTCTTTGATTAACGGCATAGCAACCAAATCTTCAAGTACTTTTCTGTTTTCAATTTCAGATACACCAAGCACAGCAACTCCATCCGGGGTGATATCGGTTCCCAAATCTGCAATTACGGTGGACATGTTGAGTAATTTATTGGCGTATTTTGTAGAATCCCAAACATAACTTCCGTCAGGTAAAAAATCAGCATCATTGGTTTTAGGGTCGTCAACGGTGTCAAATAAATTTTCCAAATTGTAAAAACCAATGCAAGCAATTTTGTATTGCGCAGATTCTTGAGAAAAAATAGCGCTTGTCGTTAAGAAAAAAACAAGCGGAGTAAAAATTGATTTAATGTGCTGTATGTTCATGCAAATACCGTGTTTCAAGATGATTGGATGCCAAATGTAGAGAGAAATATCAAAGCCTGTGCCCTTCACGAATCATGACAATGTTAACAAAAAATCAAGTTTTCCACAAATCTCATTTTCTTTAAGTGATGCGCCAGCTAAAATACGTAGTTTTGGCAGGTTTTTTTTTGAAAAAACTTTAGACTAAAAATACACCTTGAAATTTTACATGCAAAAATATTTTCTGGCAGGCGCAATAATTCTGTCAACAGGCATTTACGCGCAAACAACAAATGAAAACGAACCGAAGGACGATACCTTAAATCCAAACGAAGCCGTTTTTGTTACTTCATTAGAAGAATTGGATAATAACGGCGGTGACCAAAACACCAGTGGTTTATTGCAATCATCGCGTGATGTTTTTGCATCAGCAGCAGGATTTAATTTCAGTGCGGCACGTTTTAAAATTCGCGGATACAATTCGGATCAAACCGCAATTCTGATCAACGGAATGCCAATCAATGACCCTGAGAGCGGTTGGGGCGAATGGTATTTGTGGGGCGGATTAAATGATGTAACCCGTTATTCAGAAACCAAAAATTGGTTAACAAGCAATCCTTATCATTTTGGAGGCATTGGAGGATATACCAATGTAAATTTGCGTGCATCCAATATTCGCGCCGGATCACGATTATCTTATGCGGTAACTAATCGTGCGTACAGACATCGGTTAATGTACACGTATGGAACCGGAGAGTTGAAGAATGGTTGGACATTTGCTCTTTCTCTTTCTGGTCGTTATGCTTATGAAGGATATATTGAAGGAACATTTTACGAGGCCTTCAGTTATTTTGCCGCTGCTGAGAAAAAAATAAATGATAATCACACGCTATCATTCTCTATTTTAGGTGCACCAACCCGACAAGGAAAACAATCTATCTCAACACAAGAGACCTATGATTTGTCTGGTGATATCTATTATAATTCTTATTGGGGATATCAAACATTGGCAGACGGAACACGCATTAAAAGAAATTCACGCGTGCAAAATACTCACATGCCGGTTTTTATTTTTACACATGATTGGAAAATTGACAACAATTCAAAATTGTCAACTTCTGTTTACGGAACATTTGGAAAATCTGGACAAACTGCGTTGAACTGGAATGATGATAAAGACCCGCGCCCTGATTACTATAAATATCTCCCATCTTATTACGCTGCAACCGGTGATAGCATTAATGAATTGAGCATGTATAATAATTGGCAAACTGTTGATGGCAGACAAGTGGACTGGGATCAACTCTATTTTGCGAATTCAAAAAATTTATACACGGTTGAAAATGCAAATGGAACAAGTGGAAATACCGTTGAAGGGAACCGTGCAAAATATATTGTAGAAAATCAATGGAACAACCAGTTGTGTGGTGGTTTTGGTTCTACTTATAACCGCACCATGGATAAATTATCTATCACCACAGGTTTGTTCTTGCAAACTCAACGCAACCATTATTTCAAAACTATTGAAGATTTGATGGGAGCAGATTTTTGGCTGGATGTTGATCAATTTGCCGAACAAGATTTTGTTGATCCAACAGCCTCACAAAATGATTTGCAAAATCAAAACAAACTAGTTGAAGTAGGGGATGTTTTTGGGTACAATTATTATATCTGGAATTTAAAAACTGAACTTTTTGCACAGGCAGAATACACAACGAATAAAATTGATTTCTATGGTGCAATTGAATTGTCTGAAAAATTATTTTGGCGTGATGGATTATATCAAACCGGACGATTCCCTGATAACTCATTTGGAAAATCAGAGACCCATGACTTTTTTAACTACGCAGTGAAAGCAGGTGCAGTATACAAAATAAGCGGGCGTCAATTTATTACCGTAAACGGCGCATACCTCACACAGGCACCTACCTCACGCAATGCCTACATATCACCGCGCACCCGTGATTTTGTTGCAGGCAATCTTGAAAATGAAACTATTTATACCGGTGATGTGAGTTATATTTTGCGCTATCCTAAATTGAAAATGCGCTTGACGTATTATTATACTGAGCGCAAAAATGCTATTCTGCTTAAACAATTTTATCATGATGAATTTAATGCTATGGTAAACTATCACATGCAGGGTGTAAATTATCTGGATCAGGGAATTGAATTTGGTATTGACGCCAATATTTGGGGAGGATTTTCTGTTAACGCTGTTGCTGCTTACGGTCAACATTTATACAATTCACGCCCAACGGCAACTATTACGGTGGACAATTCATCAGAAGTTTTAGCAGAAGGAAGATTGATCTATTTGCAGAATTATAAAATTGGTGGAATGCCACAATCAGCTTATTCTTTTGGTATAAAATATTCAGGTAAAAAATATTGGTTTGCCGGGGCAAATATTAATTACTATGCAGATATCTATCTTGATCCAAATCCTGATCGTCGTACTGAAGAAGCGCTGGAAGGTTATGTTGAAACTGATCCGCAGGTAAGTGAAATTCTGGATCAAACTAAATTGGAAAATGGATATTCAATCAGTTTGTTTGCCGGAAAATCTTTCAAAATTTCCAACTACTTTTTAAACATCAACGTCAATATTAATAACCTGACCAACAATCAAACTTTTGTCACCGGCGGATTTGAACAATTGCGCTATGATACACAGAACATCGGTAAATTTCCTCCTAAGTTGGGATATATGTATGGGCTGAATTATTTTGTAATGGCAACGTTGCGCTTTTAAAATTTTTGAAAAATGAAAAATATAAAATATACACTCCTCTTATCATCACTGATTATTTTATCATGTAAAAAAGAACCCGATACGCCGCCAATTGATACCATTGTTGCATCACAAATTGTAACGATTGATAGTTTACGAAATTGGGAAACACAAAGTGGTCCGCTTTCTATTACTGAAGAACTTTCAGTTTACGGTGTTGTGACTATGGATGAATCAAGCGGAAATATATATAAGCAACTTTATGTACAAGATCATACTGCAGGTATTAATGTTCGTTTAACTTCTTCATGTGATTTTAGAGCAGGAGACAGCGTAAGAATTGCATTGAAAGGTGCATATCTTTCAGATTATGCCGGAGTGATTCAATTAGATTCTATTGATCCTGACAAAGCAATTATCAAACAATCTTCAGACAATACTTTTGATGCTGCGGTAAAAACAATTGATCAAATTACACTAGAAGATGAAGGATTACTTGTGAAATTAGAAAATGTACAATTTCAATATGCTGAATTGGGACAAACATTTGCTGATGCCGCAAATCAGAGTTCTGAAAACAGAATGATTGAAGATTGCAGTGGAAATACCATTATTGTGCGCACAAGTGGTTATGCCAGTTATGCCGGCACAAGTTTGCCAACAGGAAATGGATCTATCACCTGCATTGTGAATCAATACAACGGAGAAATTCAACTCATCTTGAGATCATACAATGAAATTACACTGAGCGGTGCTCGTTGTCCCGGCCAATTAATCATGAAAGATTTTGATGATAACAGCATTACCTCAGGAGGTTGGATAGTGCAACAAGTAACCGGTACATTAACATGGGCTACCAGTGATTTAGGTGGAGCACCTGAACCTTATGGTATGTGTTCAAATTGGAATGGTTCAGCCAATGAACAAACTGAAAGCTGGCTCATTTCTCCAGCACTTGATTTGAGTAATTCAACATCAGCTGATTTGTCATTTGAAAATGCATGCAACTATACCGGTGATGCACTTGCTTTGTTGATTTCAACAGATTATCCCGGAACCGGAGACCCGAATGGTTATACTTGGACACCTCTCACAGCTACTTGGTCAACCGGATCATGGGCATGGGTGAATTCTGGCGTGATTGATTTATCAGCTTATCTGACAAGTGGCGTGCGCATTGCATTCAAGTACACCGGTAATACTTCAAGCGGAAAAACATGGGAACTAGATGACATCGTTGTAAACGGATAGTGTGTTTGAATTATAGTAAAGTAAAAAAGGTAATCTGAAAAGATGCTTTGAAAGAAATAAAGAAAAGTAGAATGAAAAAAATAATTTTAGCAATATCAGTTTTAGTTTCGTTGACTGCGTGTAAAAAAGAATACGATACTCCTCCTTTGGATAGCATTCCTGAAACACCGCTGATAACTATTGACAGTTTACGCAACTGGCAAGCAGCAGCCGGAACCAAAGTTTCCATTACAGACGAAGTTTCTGTAGTTGGTGTAATTACCATGGATGAAACAGACGGGAATATCTACAAAAATGTTTACATGCAAGATGCTACCGGAGCTATCAATGTTCGCATTTTAAGTGGCGGCGGTTTGTATCAGGGAGATTCAGTTCGTATTTATTTGAAAGGTACCATCGTGAGTAAATACAATGGTGTTTTGCAATTGGATTCTGTGGACGTAGATAATAATGTTTTAAAGTTAGACAGCGGTGTTGAATTTGAACCGGTGGTAAAAACTATTGACCAAATTACACCTGCGCTGGAATCTCAGTTGGTAAAAATTGAAAATGTTCAGTTTGTTGCTTATGAACTTAACAATACTTATGCTGATGAAGAGAACTTGGAATCAGTAAACATTCTTTTAGAAGATTGCAGTGGAAATACCATTATTGTGCGGACAAGTGGATACTCAAGTTTTGCGGATGAACAAATAGCACAAGGTAATGGTGATATTACGGTTATTGTAAGTCATTTTAATTATGATGAATTGCAATTGTACATTCGTGCGTATGATGAAATTAACATGACGGGTACGCGTTGTCCGGGTATCGTGATGAATAAAGATTTTGATGATGACCTCATTTCATCAGGCGGCTGGACAGAAGTAAAAGTGATTGGAACTACCGCTTGGGAAACATCAACCGCAGGTGGTGCTGCAACGCCTTACGCATCTATTTCAAACTGGAATGGCAGTGCAAATGTGGATACAGAAAATTGGTTGATTTCACCATCTATTGATCTTACGCCTTATTCAGCTCCAACATTATCGTTTGACAATGCTAAAAATTATTCAGGCCCTGTATTGCAAGTAAAAGTTTCTACAGATTATGTTAGTGGAGATCCGTCAACCGGAACTTGGACTACGTTGAGTCCAGCTCTTTCAGGAGGTTCTTGGGCTTGGATAAACTCTGGTGAACTGGCATTAACATCTTACATTGGCACCAATGTGCATTTTGCTTTTATCTATACCGGATCTAGCAGTGATGGCAGTACATGGGAAATTGACAATATCAAAATTAAAGGTTAACATGAAGGCAAAATGCTTTCACTAAGTTTAAACACGAACAACAAAAACAAATAATATGAAAAAAACAATTACACTTTTTACAATGCTCGCTTTGGGATTTTCTGCTTCTTCACAAGTGGTTTTTCAAAGTGATTTAAGTTCATGGTCAGGTGGAGTTCCAACTGACTTTATGGGTACTAAGACCAGCATTCCTGCTGACAGCGTGGTAGAACAAACAGTTGGTGTTACGTATGGCACCAGCATCGCATCATTAATCAATACTCAAACTTCTCATGAGCGTTTTACAACTCAAAATGTTACTGTTGTGCCAGGTGAAACTTATGAAATTGAAATGTGGGTGAGAGCTACAACCGGTGATCTCAGAACAGGATTGTATGATGTGACTAACGATGCTTACAATACGTACAATACCTATTTGGATATGTCTGTAGAATCAGCTGGCACATTAGTATATCTCACTCAAACTGTCGTTGCGCCTGCCGGTTGTACTTCAGCGCAATTTATTTTATCTATTAAAGAAACTGATATGGCTACGGATGGTGCGCCTTTTTTTATCGGTATTCTTGTAGATTCTATTTGTATTAAACAATCTGTACCTGTTGTTCCTACAGTAACTTCTATCTATGATATTCAATACACCTTAGATTCATCTGGTGATTCACCTGAAAACGGAAATGTTGTTACCACCTATGGTATTGTTACCGGTATCGTTGAATTAGGTGTAGATTCAGGAAATTTTTTCATTCAAGATGGAAACGGAGCTTGGAATGGAATCTACGTTTATGAAGATGGTTACACTTTAGCTTTAGGTGATAGCGTTGAAGTTACCGGAACTGTTCAGGAATATTTTGGATTAACTGAAATTGGATTTGTTACCGATGTGACTGTTGTGAATTCTGGCAATGCGCAACCAACACCGGTTGTTGTGACAACGCTGGCAGCGGCTGAAGAACAATATGAAAGTGTTTTAGTTCAAGTAACAAATGCCACCTGCAACAATGCTGATGCCGGTTTTGGTCAATGGACTGTGAATGACGGTTCAGGTGATAGGTTGATTGATGATCAGATTTATGCTTATACTCCAACACTGAATAATGTATATGCTGTTACCGGTGTTACCATGTTGTCATTTAGTGAGGTGAAAATTTATCCTCGAATTTCTGCAGATATTACCGTGCAGGGCTTTGCTTCAATTGAAGAAAATAATTCTTTTGAAATGTATCCTAATCCTGCATCAACATTCATTAATCTGAATGTACAGACTGATGACTTGGTTTCAATTTTCAACATCGCAGGTGAATTGGTTGTAACTTCAAATGGAGATCAACAAATTGACATTTCAAATCTTGAAGCAGGTATTTACTTGGTTCAGATAACACGTAATGATGAACTAACCACCTTGCGTTTGATTGTGGAGTAATTCCGTGATAATTCAACTATAAAAAATCCCGTAGTACAGTGTGCTACGGGATTTTTTTTATGCGTGATTGAATTTAAAACTAAGAGTGAACCAAACGGATTGCAAAATTTATTCTATTGCTAAATTTTTCTTGTAATTTCCCAATTATTCAAATGGTACAATTGTTTAAAAAACCTCATGAACATGGGAAAAATACTGTTCGGTTTATGGTTCATTGAAAGTCCTCAAATAGAATGTCCATCGTAAAAGAATTTTCTACTATTTCATGTGAATTGTTATCTTCAACAACACCATAAGTTGTTATCATGGTAATTACCACAACATCTTTTGTTCTAGTATCGGCTTTAAATTTTGAGACTTTATTTCTCAGACTGATTAGTTCTTTCTTGCCTATTTTTAAAGGTGCACTGTAGAATTTCATTTCACATAAGTTTACCCAATTGTCTGCTCTTTTTATCACCAAGTCAACTTGAGCTCCTTTCACTGACCAACTTGAGTTATTTGAGTGTATCCCTTCTATCTTAAGAGCTTTTTTTATCAGGGGCACATGTTTGAGACAAATTGTTTCAAAATTAAATCCAGCCCAAGACAGGTAGGTCTGTTGTTGAAACATGGTTTTCCAAAAGTTCTCTCCCTGATTCTTATTAGGTTCTATATATTTTAAGTAGAATTTTGAATATTCATCAGTTAAGCGATATAACATTTTTCTAACTTTTTTATCAAATGCTGGATATTTCGTCACAAAACCAGATGCTATCAACTCTTCAAGAGCTCTTGTGAAAGCACCACCACCCGCATGCTTCGATTTTGTTATTAATTCATCCCTTGGAATTCCTTTGCCTGATTTTCCAAGCGCTCTTACAATTGATATGTGTGATGAAGAGTGGGTAAATAATGACTCAAAAATTTCATTAAATTCATTTACCAAATCTCCATTGGTGTCAAAGCAGAGTCTCTGGATAGATTGTACAACGCTCTCTCCTTTCTTGATTTTATTAAGATAGTGTGGAATTCCACCTATTGCCAAATATAAATGGAGTATATGATAGTGGCCCCAGCTTATATTTTTGGTTTTTAAAAATTCTTTAGTTTCAAATAATGTGAAAGGTTTTATCTGAAGTTTATAAGTAAGTCGTGCATGCAAACTTCCTTGGTTTGATATTACATTTTGAACCATATAGGATGCAGCTGAACCACACAATACGATTACAATATCATTTCGTTTTTCGCAATAGGTATTCCAGAAATGACCGAAGTACATTCTAAAGTCTGACTTATGAGTGTCAAGCCAGGGCATTTCATCTATGAATATTACTTTTTTACTTTTACCTCTTAGACTGTTGATATATGTTTTCAAGAGTTCAAAGGCATCTTTCCAGTTTTTGGGTTTATCGCTTTTTTTTATTTTTTTGGAAAGCTTTTTAAGTTCATAAAAAAAAATGTCAAGTTGTTTTTCATGGTTGCCACCGTACAGCCCGGTCACTTCAAACTTAATGTGTTTCTCGTAGACTTTGCGAATTAGATAAGTCTTTCCCACTCGTCTTCTGCCATAAACAGCTATGAGTTCAGATTTTTTAGACTTTAGGCTTTCATTCAGTCTTTTGATTTCATACTTTCTACCTATCATAAGAAATACATTATATGCTTCCCAAAAGTAGTAATAAATATTAGTTATGGGAAGTAAATAATTATTTTATTTTGAATAATAATCGAATTAATAACTTCCCATAAGTATTAAATATGTATATTTATGGGAAGTAATAATTAACAGTCATTTTGGTTTAAAAATGTAGATATCACCTTTACAAGCCTAGGGTGAATAGAGGTTTTGGAGCGAGGAAAGCAGTATAATAATGTCATCCAGATATTAAAAGTTGAGATGCCAATTTGGCATCCTAAAGAATAAAAAAGCAAGGTATCAAAATTTGTGATATTACTGAAAGATGCAGAATTGATATGGCAAAAATAGCGACTCAAATACTCATTCTTGATGCGAATCATTTGTTAAGACAGTGAAAGATGCGCAGCAACGGATAAGTTTTATCCTGCGCATATGGACGACTGATAATTACCATTAATCTTTAATACTTCTATCTTTGAATGGTTGTTAAGTTTTTACTTTCTAATGAGAGCTAATTTGAAACGATATTTCTTAATGCTGTCTGTTACAATTGTATTGTTTATCATTGGGTTCATAAATGTTCCTGTACAATATTTAATTAATGGTGCCCAATTCCGTTTGAGCGCCACGGAAGTGGGTACTTATTTCATCAACACCAAGTATAACTCTGGAGATTGGTTTATAGATGTATCGCTCATTGATCCAGACGAGAATTATTTGTTATTGAGAGTTCAGGATATTCGGAATAAAAGTCAGATGGAATGGCTTCTGATTGATATGCGCAGCCATGAGAATTTTCCTGCCGATAGAGTGAGTCCCATAAATTTCAAGCAGATTAGCAAAGGTGAATTGGTCCAAAAGTATTCTGAGCAAACCTTTGCAGAAAGAGTCGGATTAATCAATTATTTAATAATAGTTGTCTCAATTTTAGCGCCACTAATTCTGATTCCTGTTTTTCGTTCAAGTAGACGAGGCACTAATTCATCAACAATTCCAAACTAATAGCTATTGCGCAGCAATGTTTTTGGTTGGACAGCCTTTTGGTTCAATAGTTATTCTACTGCTAAATTCAGATTAAAAACATCTTCACTGAATCTCATGTGAATCTGAAAATCAAAAAATATTTACCACACCACATCCCTCAATTTTCCAAATATTATTTTCTTGAAGAAGCGAAATGTTGACTTTGAATTCCGGATAATCAATACCACTTACTTCTACCAATTTGGATGTTGAATCACATGAAAATAATTCAAATCCTTTTTCAGGACAGTCTTGTGCGTTGAGCAGCGGATCAAAACCAAGTCCCATTTCGGGATCATTTTCAATGGCTTCACGAAGTATCGTGTTCAATTCATCTTTGAAATGGGTTGTTACATCTTTTCGTTGATCAATCCATGCGGTGAGTCCGGTCTCAGGTTGCGGATTAAGGCAATAATCAACATAATCATTCATGAAATTCAATGCCGCGTCAGTCATGTTTTCACACGTCGTTTTTTCTTCTGTGACTAGTATTTCTTGCTCTGTCTGTTCAGTATTGGAATTTGTCTGACAAGCTGAAAGTACAATAACAAGAAGTGGAAATATAAAATTTTTCATAATCAATTATTGCAAGAGAACAGGTATAAAAAAATTATTCTGTCTTTGCCTTTTTGACGTCATCTGCACTCACGTCTCCACCTTCATTTCCCCATGCGTTCAAAATGTAGTAGGTGACAAACTGAACTTCTTCATCAGTCAATTGCGGAGCAGGCATAATGCCGTTATACGTTTTTCCATTTACAATCATTTCACCACTTGATCCATGGATGATTTGTTTTATGGCTCGTGTTTTATCTGCCATCAAATAATCTGAATTAGCCAAGGGAGGAAAAGTTCCTTCTATTCCCTTTCCATCAGGTTGATGGCAAGCAGCACACTGAGCCGAATAAATTTCTTCTCCACGGGCAAATTTGTTTTTTGTTTCTTCACTCGTTTCAACGTGACTTGAAGGTTCTGACTCTTTACCAGATTGACTTGTACTTATATTACATGATGCTAAAAATAGCAATGTGAACATTGACCCACTGATGCTATACATATTTTTTCTGCTTTGCATTATTCAAATTCTGTATAATACCCTTTGTCTAATTTCATGAAGCGCTTACCTGCTTTCAATGTGTCAAAAAGTTGAATGCTTTCAGCAATACTTGTTGAAGGAAAATCTAATACCTCATACAGTTCGCCATTCCATGCAATTTTACCAAAGTAAATGGTGTTGTCTTTAAAATACCATGTTCTGGATTTGGTTATTTCAAGCAGTTCTCCATTGGCATACCACTCCATAGTGCCTGTGCCGTCTGCGTTGATGTGAATGATGTGCCAATCACTTTGAGCAGAGTAATGTTTCCAGTTTCCAATTAATGAGGGTGCAGCATCCTGAACGGTTTCTTTTTTACAAGAAATTATCAGGATGCTGAGTAGTAAAAATAAACTTGTTTTTTTTATCATTGTCTGATCCACTTTGCACGATTTATTTTTCCATCTGCACTAATGATTGCACTGATGTAAACACCTTTTGGCAGTGATGATAAATCAACATGATTGATGTCTTGCGTGAGCGGCGTATTGAATACTTTTCTACCTGTTTCATCAACAATTACCAGCACAGCGGGTTGATCAGTTTCAATAGTTACTTTACCGTCAATACTTGGGTTAGGGTAGATAGAGAACATGGCTAATTCATCAGCCGGTTTTATGCCTGCTTCGTATGGCAAAAATAAATCCCAGATACCACGACCCCATGTTCCAAAACGCACGATGTGTTCTGCCTCTACATATTCAACACACATATATTCCTGAACAGGTGCACTTAATCCAAGCAGACTGTACCATTCACCTTCAGCAACAACATAAACATAAGGTCCTGCGTCGGTTGCTGCAAAAAGGAATTGCTCCATTGGATCCATCACCATTTCATGCACTGCAGTTTCAGGTAATGGACTTGACCATATTCCGTTAAAAGTTACACCACCATCGGTTGACATAAATACGGCATCTACACTATAACCAGCGCCTCCGACAAATACCAAACCATCAGTTTTACGGGAAGCGTAAATGCATGCACCATAAATCCAATCTCCTTCCGGTCCGTTAAATGAAGCTGTTTCAGTCCAGTTTGTTCCAGCGTCTTCAGAATGAAAAAATTTACCGTTGTCTGTTGCAACATACCATTTGTCTTGATCAAACGGTGTTACACCAATGGCTGAAATTAAACCACCGCCTGAAGCTGCACTAAAATCATAATCATACTGTGTTGGAATAGCATTCAGACCAACATTTTCAACCTTGATTAAATACGATCCTGCACCACCGGTAATTTCTCCACCGCCAACCAGAATGTAATCATCATCAGCATCAGGTGCAGGAGATGTTGGCACAATCCAATCATAATTTGGCATGTCTGATCCTTCTAAGTTATAACTGAAATCAGACCAGTTGTCTGTCATAGCAGATGAATAATATGAAAAATCTGCTCCCGGATATTGAATCCAAATTCCTTGTCCGTTATTTGAAAATTGCATTTGACCATAATCACCTGAAATCACTTGATCAAATGATGAGCTGCTCATGCTGTTTCCTGTTGTAGACCGCTGATATCCCTGATCTTGTGTTCCGCCAAAAACAAAATTTGAATTGACAGGGCTTGTGATTACATCATAAAATTGACCCACATTTAGATTGAGCATTCCTATGTTTTCTGTAGTCGCCAAATTATCATACGAAACACTAATACCGCCATGGTTTGGTATTAGCGTAAATTCTTGCCCGCCGGAATTTTTAAATGAGGTAATGCTCATGATGTCTGCATGAATTTTTCCGGCAACGTCTCCGTAATATTCCCACCAATTATTTACCAGATTAAAATTTAATCCACCATCTGTTGATTGATATAATTCCATTTCACCTAAATAAAGAATGTCAGGATCATCAATTGAAACTTCAATACCAGCATCCCATGAGTCAACCGGAGTAGTGCTAATGTAGGTGTAATTTGCGCCGCCATCAGTTGATTTGTAGAGGTCATGATTGTCCATTAACACCCAAAGTGTGGTATCGGTTGAAGTCATATTAGTTGCCAGATAACAGCTTTCAGTTCCAGATAATCCGGGTGAAGAAGATATTTGTGTCAGTGATCCGCTTTCAAAAATATACGTTTCATCAGCACCATTCACAATGTAGGCGGTAGCTGAGTTATATGGCACATCCATAGAAATAAAATGACTGCTGTATGTGTTGAAATCTGTTACAACAGTCCATGAAGTACCGTCATTCACAGAATAAGCAAGCCGATTTTCATAACTTGACAAACCAAAATCATAAGCCAGATAAACGTACACCAGTGTGTTTTGTGCGTCATTCAATCTTGCTAAATCAATACCTGCACCGTAATCCCAATCAGAGGTGAAACCCGTTGATTGAGTCCAGCTTGCGCCATCATCATCTGAGTAGAAAACACCATGTCCTCTTACGGCTAAAATTCTTGTGCCTCCACCTGGTAGATCAAATACTTTCAATACACGACTACCAAATTGAATGTCTTCATTCATGGGTGTCCAAGCACCATCGTTGAGGTCACCTTTCCATAAAGTACCACCGTCTGAAATTGCGTAAACATTTCCAGTTGATATATGGTAGTCTGAAATTTGCACATTACCTGCCTGATCGTTACTTCCGCGTTCTACCCATTCACCACTCAATGCTCCGTCAGCAAATACTTCAGGAATTTTCATACTGCGCTGTAAAGCCCTTTGCTCATAAATGGAATTAAAATTTGCTTGGTTGATTTCTCTCCAATTAGGATAATTACCATGAATATGGTCAAAATAATTCCGCTTGCGTTCACCAAACTCCTTTTCATCTTGCATGTGTTCATATACTGTTGCAGGTATGGGAATTTGTTTGCTGTCACCTTGATTGGGGTTCAGTTGCTGTTGTTCTTCTGAATCGGCAAGAAAATATATGCCTGTTCCTGCTGTCAACGCGAGAATTCCAAATGTTTTGAAGTTCAATTTCATCCTGTTTATTTTTTGAGTTATAGTAAATTCTGAAAAGAATCAGAGACTAAAAATACGAAAAGCCTTGTTATCACGTTTCTCAATTTCATGAATCCCTTGAAATCCCGCTTAACCTTTTTCATGTTTTTCACGTAAAAATTGTTCTGAATTCAGGCAATTCAACAGAATGACAGGCATGAACCCTAACATAGATCAAATTTTATTTTCAGCAGATTGCTCTGAAATGGAATCGCAATCAGTTGTATCTTTGCAGCTTTTTTGCAGGATACCGACTAGGTTGACTCTATCTAAAAGCAAATTAATATTGAAAAGAACAAGATGTTTAACTAATCATAACACGCAATTAAATATTTATTCATGAGCAAAGAACCCGCATTAAACTCAGGGCAGTTGATTTCATTTTTGTGGAAAAAGCGCAAACCCTTAATGATTATTACTGCTTCAGCATTTGTGCTTTCTATTGGAGCTTCAATGTTGCTTACGCCGTATTATATGGCTAGAGCAATTGTGTTTCCTACCAAATCAAATTCGGTAGATTACAATACCAATTCACGCAATTCAGTGGTTGAGTTTGGTGATGAAGCAGATGCTGAGCGTTTGCTGCAAGTGTTGATTTCTCCTGAAATCAGAGATAGTTTAACTATTAAACACAATTTGTATTCGCACTATGAAATTGATTGTACCCAAACCCACGCGCGCTATGAATTTCAAAAGGTGTATGAGGGCAATATAAAATTTGAACGTACCAGGTATAATTCAATCAACATTGATGTGTATGATACTGATCCAATGCTGGCAGCAGAAATTGCCAATGATATTGTAAGGCTTGTGGATACTGTGATGAACAGAATGATCAGGCAACGCTCTGTTGGTCCAATGTATGCCGTACAGCATGAAGTGTCATTGATAAAAACTGAGATGGGAGATTATAGTGATCGTTTGCGTGCGCTAAGTGATTCAGGTGTGGTGAGTAAAGATGAGCGTCAAAATTTGAGCACGGCTTATCTTGAAGCAAAAAAATCAGGTGATCAAGCGTTTGCTGCTGAAATGAAACGCAAGCTGGACGCAACTCAGAAGTATGGTTCAGATTATGATATCTATTCAAATCTGAGTGAATTTTTTGCCCTGCGTTATTCAAATATTTTGGATGTAAATGATCAATCAACTCAATATGCGAGCACCAATATTCAACAAACTATTCGCCACTCTATGGCTGAGGTGCCTGATAAAAAGGCAAAACCAAAACGTGCTATCATTGTATTATTTGCCACCTTCAGTACTTTTTTATTTGCTGTTTTCCTGCTGTTGGGAATTGAAAAATTCAAAGAGATCAAACGCATCAGTTAATTAAGTGTTTCATGCAGGAAATTCTCAGAACAAAGTGGTTTTACCTTTTGGGTTTTCTCTTTCTGGGAATGAATATTTATTATACCTGTCGTGAAGAATTTTTCCTTTCAGCCATACCGGCCGCGTTGTTGATGATTTATGCCGGAGTGTATCACATGGATAAACTCTTTTTATTCATCGTAATTTTTACACCGTTATCCGTCAATATTGAAGAATTTGTTGGCGGTGAAATAGGTTTGTTTTTACCCACTGAACCTTTGTTGTTTGGCATTTTAATTTTGGTGGTTGCCATGCAATTTATTTCGCGTTGGTTTGATAAAGCATTTCTCACACACCCGGTGACAATTGTTTTTATTCTACAATTGTGCTGGATTTTTTTGACTTGCATTACGAGCGAACTTCCTCTGGTTTCATTCAAATTTTTGCTTACTAAACTCTGGTTTATTATTCCTATTTATTTTTACGGATATCTCTTTTTCAAGAATGAAAAAAACATTCAGCGCTTCATCTGGTTTTACATCGGATCACTTAGTGTTGTTGTACTATATACCCTTTCAAATCACGCTGTGTATGGGTTTGATGAAGAGACCGGTCACTGGGTGATGTTCCCGTTTTTTAAAGATCACACCTCTTATGGGGCAATTCTTGCTTTGGTTTTTCCAATCATTTTTGGTTTCTTGATTGGACGAAAAAATGGTCCTTTGGTTCAGGCAAGTTTGATTTCGCTGCTGATATTGTTTGGATTTGCCATCATCATGTCATATACTCGGGCAGCTTGGCTCAGTTTGTTTGTAGCAGCAGTGGTTTATTTGTTGATCAGATTTAAAATCAAATTCAAATACCTCATAATGCTTGGATTTTGTGGCGCCGTGTATGTTGCTATTTCATGGACACAAATCATGCATTCACTTGAAAAAAACAATGCTGAACACGCAACAGAAAACATGGATGAACGCCTTGAGTCAATGACCAATATCACCACAGATGCATCCAATCTTGAGCGTCTTAACCGGTGGTATTGTGCTGTGCGCTTGTGGGAGGAAAGACCATTTTTAGGTTGGGGCCCCGGCACCTATGCCATGGTATACGCACCATTTCAGCTTGAATCATTCAAAACAATTATTTCAACCAATTCAGGTAACCGAGGTAATGCGCATTCAGAATATCTTGGTCCGCTGGCTGAACAAGGTTTGCCCGGTTTAATTCTTATGCTCATTCTGGTAGGATATATTTTTTACACAGCCATCACGCTGTATATTCGTATGCCAAGTGGTGATCTTCGTTTGACAGTGCTATTGATCACACTGGGTTTGGTTACTTATTTTGTGCATGGTATCTTGAATAATTATCTAGATACTGACAAAGCAACGATTCCGGTTTGGGGTTTCACAGCTATTATTGTGATGTTGGATTTGAAGTATAAAAAATCTGCGTCTTCTGAAATAAATAAAATCAATTAAAAAAAATCCCCCCGAAAATAAATCCGGAGGGATTAAACCAACTGGCAACATTTTACTCACCATTTGGTTAGGCTAATCAACCCTACGAAAAGCGCCTTCAATTTTTTATTGCACCACGTTTACCCATTGTCCTTTCACTCTGCTGTACACCGTATTGTCATACATAGCTTCCACCGCGATGCCCGGCAAATAGAATTTTCCAAGATAGCTTGAGTTGAGTTGCACTCTGAATACTTTAGTTGAGTTTACATCCAAATCAAAATACGTTTGAATACGATCATCACGAATATCCTGATAAGTAAAATAAGATGAGTTATTAGAATTATATTCATCCATTCGGCTATTGTGAATTTCCCAGCCTGACGGTACAATTTGTGTCAGTGCCAATTCTTTCAGATTACCTCGTAACCCCGTGTTTTTTACCTTGATCTCTGCAATAAAATCTGTGCCTTGTTTCATGTTGGCGATATCAATTTTATTGTTTTTCATGTCAAAATATTCTACACTGAGTGAAATATTATTGGCTTGTGGCTGTTCATTGCCCGCAACCGGAATTCCTTTTGTGATCAACCTGATATAAATTACGCCGGTGCTGGTATTTTTAACCATAACCTCATCTGCTTTTTCATTCAATTCAAAACTAATCATACTTAAATCTGAATTGCGCGTTCCTTTATTTCCGTCAATGTCAAAAGCAAAAGTCAATTTGGTTGCTCCTTTGTATGCGCCTAAATATTTACTAACAGCCAATAAACTATATGCCGTGGTTTGTGTGCTCATCCAGGTTTCATCATTCAATTTATCTGCCAGATCTTTTGCCAATTCTGCCGCATCATTTTTCATGTTGAGTAACACTAATGTTTCAACTATCATGGCTTGATCTCTTACGTCAGAACCAAAGGTGTAAGATAGTTCAGTGTATTTAGGAACAGATTTTCCAAATCCTTTGATGAGTTCAATTGCTACTTCACGTTGTCCTGCAATTTTATATGCAGCAGCAAGTCTCCAGCGCGCAGGTAAAGAAAGATCAGTGCGCTCACGTAACCGATTCATCAAACCAAGTTCAGCTTTGCCGGCTAAGGCAAGGGTATATAAACGATAGGCCTGGGTTAAATCATCGTAGTAATATCCTTGTACACTTTCGTTTGCTTTGTTCCAATTCTTTGCTTGCTTTTTCTGGTAATTCAACCATTGATTTTTCATTCCGGCAGGCACGGTGTATCCCTTTTTCTCTGCTTCAATTAAAAAGTGACCGGCGTAGTTTGTTCCCCACTCACTGTCATAAGTTTCACCCGGCCAATATGCAAATCCTCCATTGGATGTTTGGAATGAACGAATACGCTCAATGCCCGCATTGATATTATTTTGTATCTGCAATTTTTTTGTATTGTCAAGTTCCATAATATCTGCGAGGAATAATTGTGGAAAAACGGCTGATGTAGTTTGCTCAATGCATCCGTGCGGATAATGAATCAGATAATCAAGACGCTTACCCAAATCAATAGCAGGGAAATTTGACACTTCAAGAAATGCACGGTTTGTTCCTTCAACTCCAAAATAATTTACATTGCCGGTGAAAGTTTCTTCCGGATTCAATACCTGATCAACCGTTACAGTTTGTTCAGCATTTGGTGTGCGCACATCAATTTCAATTTCAAATCGGGCTTTCTCTGACCCGCTGGTGGCAACAATACTCACTGTTCCAATTCCGGTTTTTTCTGATACCTGCAATTTGAAATTTGCCAGCTTGTCTCCAATTTCAGAGAAGCTGAGTGTCTGAGTTTTTTCTCCATCAATTTTGAAAAACTCATTAGTGGTTACTGATACACTTACCTGACTGATATTTTTTTCCATGGCAAAAACGTTCACCGGTAAAGTCACTGTTTCACCCGGTCCAACAACTCTCGGCAGTGTAGCTAACACCATCAAAGGATTTCTTACCGGAACGGTTTTTTCTGTTCTGCCATACGCTGTTTCTTGCCCGGCAACAACCATTACTCTCACTGACCCAACGTAGTTTGGAATTTGAATAGTGTGTGAATTAATTTTTCCATCAGTTTCAAACGGACCTAGAAAGCGCACCATAGGTTCAAAGCGATTTGCCTTGACTGATTTTCTGTTGAGTCCATCTTCATCACCACCAATAGCTAATAGTTTATCCATTTCTTCAGCGTAGGTTCCAAGTACATAATCATACATGTCCCAAGTTTTCACACCCAATGCTTCACGTGCATAAAAATGTGTCCATGGATCAGGCGTTTTGAAACTGGTCAAATCCAATAATCCTTCATCGACAATTGCCAAAGTATAGGTCATTTTTCTGCCATTTTTTTCTCCTACTTTAATGGTTGTTGTAGTTTCTGGTTTGAGAACATCCGGCATTTGAATTACGGGTTCTAGGTGTGAAAGAGGATCTTCTACCGTAATTGGCATCACACCGTACATGCGAATTGGAAGATCATTTTTAGTAGTTGCGTAAGGTTGAACAAGTGTGACATGGATATAAACATTCGGATCCATTTCTTCAGTTGTTGCAAATTCACATTTTGTTTCTCCTTTTGTTGTTTCAATCCAGAATTTGTCCACAATTTTTGTTCCGCTTTCAATACTGATCAAAGCTCGCCCTTCTTCAGGTGTAGGAATGGTTAGCTGCACAAACTCTCCTTTTGAATACACTTCTTTATCTGTTGAAAAAGTGAGCATGGTGGCATTTTCTGAATTGCTGCGTGACGAGCGATATTCATAAGGCCAGTCAACATAAACTATTTTTCCGGTGGTGTGACCTGAGGCTTCGTCTTCAACTAATATGAGATAGCGTCCCCATTCAGGTTGGTTGACTCTGAATTTGTAGATTGCTTTTCCGCCTGCCGTGGTTAGATTTTTTTCATCAACCGGAATGGTAGAAACGCGCGAGATATAACTTGCCAGATCATTGTCATAGCTATCCCACCACCAACGCCATTCTAATTTATACACTTTTACGTTGACTGAACTTGAAACAAATCCTCCGTTTTCATTGAGGGTTACTATTTCAATCGGATGATCTTTTCCGGTAACCAGGGTACCACCATACATGTCACCTTCTGGTACACGAATACCCGCATATTCAGTGTAGGGCGAATAAGTAACTGAGGTGCGGTCAATACTGAATTCACCTCCGTTTTCAAAAACTTTTGTGGTGAAATATGCTTTCAACATTCCGGGTGCAGCATCAGTGAGCTGAATGCCATGATCAAAATTCAGTTTGCCATTTGCATCCAAATTCCCTTCAAATATCGTTCTGTCTTCTGAAGCAAATTCTTTCAGCGGATCATCAAAAATAAAACGATCAAATTTTTTAAATGATGTAGTAGTTGCAGTGAGGTGAACATCTACTTTTGTTTTTAGTCCGCCTGCAACTGCACCGTGTAGCCATGTTACATCTAGATTTACATTTCTGCCGGATTTTTGATTGAGCTTTTCACCGGCAAATTTTAGATTGATTTTTAGGCGATTTGGTTTTACCGTTTCAATTTTAAGTTGTTTGAAATAGACACGATTACCTACCGTTACTTTTGCTGTGTAATTTCCGGTAAGGGCATTGTCTTTAGTTTTTAATCTGAAATCATATAATCCATTGACTGATGTAGTTCTGATTTTTTCATAGATAATATTTCCTTTTGGATTGATGAGTTCCATTTTAACCGGATGTGATGCCGGCAATACATCACTTTTATCTTCTAGCATGAATGAAAGGAACAAGCTGTCGCCAGGTCGCCATACACCTCGCTCAGTATAAATGAATCCCTTGATTCCATTTTGAACTGTCTCGCCACTCACATCAAATTTACTGAGAGATAAACTTTCTCCATCATTCAGTTTTAGATAGCCTTTTTGTCCTTTGTGTTCAGCAACCACAACGAATGGTTTTCTGTCCATACGAAGTTCTCCCATTCCTTCGGCATCAGTACTTGTCTCACCTAAAAGTTGTTGTTGAAAATCATAGAATTTTAATTTTACCTCACTCAATGGATCGGTAGTAATTAGATCTGTGGTGAAAATGTGCATGGTTTTATCACCGCCTGCTTTGGCAATTATTCCAATATCTGAAACAAGTACATTGCGTTCTTTATAAAGATTTTCATAAAAGCGATCATGGCAAGGATCCTTGCGTTGGCGTCTCATTTCATCGTAATCATAATCGTAGTTATAATAATCACCTTCATAATAATCATAATCGTAGTAGTAATCATCATCGTATGATCCGTACCAATCTGCCTCAGTCCATTCTTCATCTGAACCGGTAAATGCAAAAGCGGTTAGTGATTCATCAATGTTAGGTTGATCAGTACATTCATAAATAGAGTATTCTTTTTTAGCAGATAATTTGATGCGGTAGATGGCGCCAGGTTCAAGGTCAGTATATTTTCTTAGATCAATGGAGAAATTATTCCAGTCACGTAAATTGAGATCACCGTCAGGATTCAATTCAACACGCTGCTGGTAAACTTCACGCCCAACTCGTCTGAGCTGATAGGTTCCGTCATACGAATTGGATTGAAAAAATTGCAATACATTGTCTTCATAAATTTTTATAATAGTAACATCCACAGCGCTGAGATTAACTGCCTTGAAAGGGAAGTGAGAATCGTTTGATCGCGGCACAATGGTTCCTTCTCCCAGCAATTCAATCTGCGGAGCAATATCTTCAAAATATACTCTGTACGCTTCGCGTGATTGGAGTTTTTGTCCGCGGACATTTTCTATACCCGCATCAATATTTACGTACTCTGAACCTACAATGCGCTCAGTAGGGTAGAGGATGACTGCCTGATCTTCAACAATCATTGTTACATCATGATCATTCAAATAAATTAAACCATCAAATAACTGAGATTTATTAAGTGGATCTGAAAAGTGAATTTTAATATACTGATGCGGCGCATGCACTACTTCAACATCTACCACCACAAATTCATCAAGTGCAGGAATGTTCAATTTTTTTTCACCGGTTGTTTCAATGCCTGCGCCTTCACCGTTCCAATTCAATGAAAGATTTGAACGATCATTTTTACGTTGAATATCATTCACTGTAAAACTCCAGGTAAACTTGTTTTCTTTTTTTAAATCAACATCCAGGTTGTTTCCATCTTGTGTTGCGTGAATAATATTTAATACATGCGTTGAATCAACCAAATCATTGAAATGAATTTTGCCATGTAAACGTTGTCTTGAAAAATCAGCAGTATTATAAGGAGAGAACTGATCAAGTTCAACTCTGAAATCTTTTTTAATTGTTCTGAAATTAAACTCAAACAATTCAAATCCCGGTTCAACTTCCATAAGACTTTCAAGGTCAAGAGAACCTTTATAGCGCACACCGCTGTGCAATGGGGTAACGGGATCAAACTCTAGGGTTTGATCATCAGCCCAACTTACAATTCCTTCAGCGTTTGGAGTAAGGGAAAAAATATCAGAAGGATCGGTTTCTTTTTTTTCAGGTGAGACCGGATCTTTGAGTTTCACTCTAACTATACCGTCTGATGAGATGGTGCCGCCGGTAAATGCAGATACGTATCGTGAATATTCAGGATTGATCTGAACAAGTTCAGCGTCTTCCACTTTTCCGGTGCCACAAGCAAAAAGCAGAAGGGGCAGCGAGTAAATCAATAATTTTTTCATACGGCTTGAGATGAGGTTGATGGAGTCAAATGTAATTGAGGTGAAGATACAAGACAATAGACACTCACCTTATTAATAAAGGTAATTATTATCCGTAATCCAAATTTGATTATTTGTTAAAACCATTGAGTCAGAGGCTGTATCCTCCACTCAATACTCTCTCCAAAGTAGAAGAAGACCAGTACACACGAGTTTCCAAAAAGTGCGAACTAACGTCACTTCCTCTCTCTCCCGGTGAGAGGAATGAGAAGAGAGAAAAAAAACACGAGGGTTAACAAAAAGTGCGAACTAAGGTCACTTCCTCTTTCTCCCGGAGAGAGGAATGAGAAGAGAGGAAAAAAAAACACGAGGGTTACCAAAAAGTGCGAACAAACGTCACTTCCTCTCTCTCCCGGAGAGAGGAATGAGAAGAGAGGAAAAAAAACACGAGGGTCAACAAAAACTGGCAAATTTCCTCCCTCCTTTACTCTGAGTAGGATTCAATGCCGTCTTCAGTGACAATATACGTTTTACGTTTACCGGCTTCACGTGAAAACAAAATATCAAATACAATTTTATCGTTGACTTGCATTTTGATCATGGCATAATCTTTATACTTATCTGAATGTACCTGATTGCGGCATGAAGGGCAAGCAAATGCAACCAATTCTCCATCGGTAAATTTAACTTCCGGTTCATGTGAGTATTCATAATTGCCAAAAGAGGTAGCTAATCTGATAGTGCCTTCTTCTCCATTAGATCGTTTAGTAGAAAGTGAAATAAATCCTTCTGAATTAAGTTGGTGTGTGCAGTGCGGGCAATGAAAGTTGCAGTTTCGGATGTCCATAGGGTTTGGGTTCAAAGTCAATAAAATGTACCAAGGTTTGCCTTGAATCGCAAATCTTTTAGACGAATGCATTAAATTGACAGATAAACCGCAGTTATTTACCTAAAACGTTTTACAGGATTTAAACTTTTAGATCAGAATCTCAGTTTCGCGAATGTCGCTTTGAAATTTATTTCCGGGATAAGCGTCATTGTAATCAAAGTTAAGCCAGATAAATCCTTTAGCATCTTCGTAATAATAGATGGATTTTCCTTTGGCTTCTTCAATGAAGAATACATTTTTTATCAAGTATACCACCGTTTCAAGATCTTTGGAATTACCAAATTTCACTTCAGGATACATGTGTCCTCCACGTTGTCCATTGCGCTCAACTACGGTGCGTATCAGGCGTACTTCACCACCAACCGCTTTGATACACGACGCCATGAAGATGGAATAATCATCACAGTCTCCTTTAAAATTGTCATCATAATTCAATTGTGTGAGTGTTTCACTTGCCTTGGAATAATATTCTTCACCTACCGGATCATACACGTATTTCCAATGTCCATATATCTCTTTAAATATGCTGAAAAATTGTACCCATTTTTTATTCTTTGATAAATAAGATTCAGCTTCAAAGTGTTTAACCGCAATGCTGGCGGCGTAATTTCTTACTTCGGGCTTATCATAATCAATGGCATTGCGCAATTCTTGTTCTCTTGAAAAAGTAGTGTTGCTGTAACTGAATTCATTTTCAAGCGAATTTTCTGAGAGGTTATAAAGAAATTCAGAGTAATCATGATAGAGATGATCTAAGGTATAGATGCCTGAAAAATTAGTAATGGTCAGTACCACTAATCCTGCAATCATAATGATGTATACTACAGTTCTGAACTTTCGCAACAAATAATATGCTACAAAAAAAATCAGCAAAAAGAGAATGATATGATCTAAACGTATTCCGTTTGCTCCAATATTAATTTCCAGTGCGGGAATGTATTTATAGAGCAACATGAATAGCGGCATGGTTAGCAAAGCTGCTACCAAACCCAGAATAACAACTGCATATCCGTGATGCTTGTCTGAGTGTGATTCATTCTCCTTTTTTTCCGGAGCAGATGCTGTATGTTGATCTTTGATTTCAGCCATTGCTCAAATTTAATGAGATTTTATTTTCTGAACCTTTTATGGATAACAACAAAAGTTAAATCTTATGCTACTTGCCCCTGAAGTACAATGAATAGGCAGTAAAATTTATTCAGCCTTTTTTATTTCTTCAGCCTCACTGATAATAATGCCGTCAGATGTTTTAGTTACCAATTTATCTCCATTTTGCACGTCAACAGATGATTTTAGAAGTTTACCATTTACCGTAGTAATTGTGTAACCGCGCTTAAGCACATGTACCGGATCAACTAAACGAACCATTTTTTCAATTTGATTGATTTCTTCTGATTTGGTTTTGAGAAATCGTTGATTGTATTTGTTCAGTAAGTCATGCTGCGCTTGAATATCTTCTATTTCCAATCGCTTGAAAGTGGTTACTGATTTTTTAAGCAGTTGCATGCTTTGTGAAATATTTTCCCGTTCAGAACTTAGCCTGATTTTAGATTCATGAATGGCCTCAGTGGTAATTGATTTCAGTTGATGCTTTTGCTCTTGCAAAATATTTTTAACGCTTGATTTGAAAAGTTGAATACTGTGTGAAAATTGACGCTTTTCAAATTCAATCAGTTTTGGAATTTGTTGAATCAACATATCCTGAGCACGCTGCACCGGAACGGCAACATCATGGAATCTCTGCAGAAAATAATCTCCAAGTTCAGTTGGGGTAATTGCGCTTTGAAACGCCACCATTTCACACACGGTAAGGTTGGTTGAATGACCAATGCCGGTAAAAACAGGCAAGGTAAAATTGCAGATTTCTTTCGCTAATTCATAATTATTGAATGAAGATAATCCAACATCACCACCGCCGCCGCGAATAATAGCAACGGCATCAAAATGTTTTTTTACACCGGCAATTCGTTTCAGTTGATTTTGAATGGTGCGTATACTGGCATCACCTTGCAATACTGCCGGAAAGAGCATGTGGAAAAATCTGTATCCAAATATGTTTTTATCAATCACTTTAATAAAATCCTGATAACCTTTGCTGGTTTCAATTGAAATCACAGCAATGCGTTGCGGTAATAAGGCAATCTCCAGTTTTTTATTTTTGTCAAATAGATTTTCTTTCTTAAGTTTTTCAATGGTTTCTTTTTTCTCACGTTCCAACTCACCCAGCGAGTAGGATGGATCAATATCTTTAATCACCAGTGACAAACCGTATTTTGGTTCGTACACAATGGTAACAAGCATAAGTACTTTAATGCCGTCTTTCAGGGTTTCATTCAAGGTGGTTTTGAAATTCCTGTTAATTCTATCTACATCATTTTTCCAAATGGTAGCACGCATTTCACAGGTTATTTGACTCTCTTTTTTTTCGACTAATTCAGGAAAACAATGCCCGCTTTTGGCATACGCATTTAACTTATTGATCTCTGCCTTTACCCAAAAAGCGGTAGTATACCTTTCAGCAATGGTCTTTCTTATGCTGTTGGCTACTTCTGTTAAGCTGAATATTTTTCTATTGTCAATGGATTCAGGCATTGGTTAAAGATACATTTTTATTTGATTTTTTATACTTGAAAATAATGTATTCACTCATTGCGTAAAGTTGCGCTTACTTTGTTACAGGTCGCTGCTCTCAACGCATAGAGGAATTTAATTTGCACACCAAAATACCTTAAGGAGTATAAAGATTAATATGGTTTAATAGGTTTAGTACGTGGTAATTTAAAATTCTTACGATCACAAATATTTCAATTTCATTTATGGAATTTTGTACGTTTGTGCATCTATACTTTACATGAAGTTTCAAAATCTAATATCCATAATTTTAATTTTTGCAGGATTAAATTCGCTGGGGCAAACTTATGTGATATCAGGAACAGTAACTGATATTGACGGAGACCCTATTCCCGGTGCGCGCTGTTTTGTTTACTCAGACAAAAATGAAATCGTTAAAACAAATGCTTCAGGAAAATTCTATCTGAATAAAAAAAGTATCAGTCAGGATACGCTCTATGTTCAGCATGTAGCATTTGAAACGTATAAAAAAATAATCACCTATAAAACTGAAAAGCGCCTGAAACGGGATACCTTGTTTTTAGATATTGTTCTTTCCGTGCGCACGTTTCCTGATATTGTTGTTTACGCTAATACTCCTGATACCGTTTTTGGCACACAAGATTATTCTGTTGAAGATTTTGAATTTGATAAACATGGCAATTTAGTCCTTCTTACCTATGAAAAAAATATTCAAAGCGGTTGTAAACTTAGATTGATTGGATCAGGTAATGAAGAGCTTGATGTGTTTTACATTGACGGAATTGCATCAGAATTGCGTCTAGATTTCAGAAACAATATTCACCTGGTCACTGATGAAAGAATCTTTCTGGTGACAATTGTCAATCAGCAGTTTGAAATTTTTCTGGAAGACCGTGATTATTTTTTTCGCTATGTTGTGCCGGTGCTTGACACTATTGGGCCAAACATTTATTTCTCCAATTATTCTGAAATTTTTCCGGCGTTTGATTATTATGAGTTTAACCGAGATGATTCTGTATACACACCCATGCTGAAAATTGAAGATTCTCTGATGATGGAATTGTATCGTTCTGAATATAAATATGTAGATGCACGCACCAAAATATGGGCACATCAAAAACAAATTGAAACGGGCATTGATAAAGAAATTTGGGTAGGGGCAACCGTTTTTACCAACTCTATTTATTATACTCCTTTATATGCGCCGTTATTCAGGTATGGTGAAGATACTATTCTCATTTTTGATCATTATACCGATCAACTTTTTCATTATCGTCCGGGCATTGGAAAAACAGATAGTGTAATCATCAACTATCATCATGATGCGCGCAAATCAGGTTGGGAGCAACCGCTCATCCAAGATGAAGTGACCGGTAAAGTTTACGCTATTTTCAGCAGAGGCGGCTTCACTTACCTGCATGAAATCAACGCGCAGGATGGTTCAGTGAAAGCATCATTCAAGTTGTATTTCAAATATCCTGAGCGCATTAAAATCAGAAACGGGGAAGTATTTTACATCTATCGTCCGTTTGAATCTATTCAAAAAAAATATATCTATCGTGAAAAATTGGTGAGCACAACTTGAATTGTGCAGGTTGATTATCATAAACAATTAGGGAATATCAATTTTGAATTGTTGTAAAGAGCAATTTTTTACTGTGTGTTCTTGTAAAATCAACTACTTTCTTTTTCCTCTTTTCTGTTTAACCCGATCACCGGTAATTGCTGAGCGAGGTCCTTTGAAACGGTTGGTAAATTGAAATTGAATTTTTCTAACCTTGCCGTTCTTTTTAGTTTTTTGATTTACGTTTTCAATGGGAGCAATAGCACTGGTTCCGCCATTTGGTGCATTAGGATCAACCGGGTTAATCCATTTTCCATCTTCTGTTCTGTATGATGAATCACCTTCACCATCCGGATAATATCTTTTAATTTCTTCTTCAGGATCATTATAAGCAATTACATCTTCAACATAAACCCAAATACCGTTTTCCCATTTGTATCCGTCGTAGGTCATGTCAGGAATATAATAATCATACAAACCTTCCAATTGAGGAGTTTCAGGTACTAAGTGATCAAAAACAATGGCCCCTAAATTATCATTCATGCGCACCGTGATAATTGCTTTTTCAGAATATTCAAAAAACACACGGCGCAATAAATGTTGTGATCCGGGTGCCTCTTGAAAAAGCGGATAGCCCATGCGAAGAGTTTTTCCTTTGAAATAAAATACGTCCAATATTTTTCTGTTTGTTGTTTGATCATTTCCGTTGTACCCAAATATGGTGTAGAGTGTTTTGCTTCCCTTTTTTACCGGAACAATATTGTAGTACAAGGCTCCATACCAATGATCAGCAGTTAGAGTATTGTCAGGCCTTGGCGGTATAGTTAAACGATCTTCAGTAAGTTGAATCACGTGATTGCTTTCATCGTTTAGTGGCTTAACCAAAAAACAAAAATGACTGTGCATTCCGATTTCATCTTCAATGTTCCAGTTGAATAACCTAAATGCACCATCCGGAGCTGCAATGGTAGACATCGTTGTCCAACTAGAAAAAGGGTAGTTAAGTACTCCGGGATAAACAAGCAGATTTTTTATCTCATCAACCAGCGTCATGTTGATTATTTCGCGGTCCATGTCAGTCTGCGCTTTGCGCAAATTGGTAAGAATTTCTGCAATTTCACCTTCTTTGCGTATCAGAAAAGTATCGTTCTCAATGCCTTTAGCCCCAGCTATGGCAGGAATAAAAAGCGCTATGAGAATCCATTTTTTCATATTGTTCTGATCTATCAGTTTTAAAAGATAACGCGGAGCATTCAAAACGTAACAAACAAAGTTAGGGAAATAATACCATAGATTCAAACTTTGCTACTGCCCTTGAGATTGTACGCAGAAATGATCTTATGGATACGTCCGAGTGCAAAATGAAAACAGATGTAGTGTCATTATTTAAGGTAAATTTGTATTTCAATTCAGTTATTATGGAATTTGAAGAGGCACGAAAACAATTGAATGAAACTGGTTATCTTGATTTGAAAATACCGGCAGGCATTGATTTGGTTGCAGAAATTAAAAAACTTAAACAAGAAAAAAATGCGGTGATTCTTGCCCATTATTATCAAGATGGCGCAATCCAGGATTTGGCAGATTATGTAGGAGACAGTTTAGGTTTATCTCAACAAGCAGCAAAGGTGAATGCAGACATGATTGTGTTTGCCGGAGTACATTTCATGGCTGAGACAGCGAAAATTTTAAATCCGGATAAAAAAGTAGTTTTACCTGATTTAAAAGCAGGTTGTTCACTCGCTGATTCATGCCCCGCATCGGCATTTGAACCTTTTGTCAAAGCACATCCTGATCATGTTGTCATCACGTATATCAATTGTTCGGCTGAAATCAAAGCACTCAGTGATTTAGTTTGTACTTCATCTAACGCCGAAAAAATTGTGGCATCAGTACATAAAGAAACGCCCATTATTTTTGCACCGGATAAAAATTTGGGAAAATATATCATGTCTCAAACAGGCCGTGAAATGTTGTTGTGGGATGGTGCCTGCATAGTGCATGAAGCATTTTCCATTGATAAAATTCTGGATTTGCATCGTCAGTATCCAAAAGCTGAAATCATCGCGCATCCTGAATCTGAATCTCATATTCTAAAAATCGCAAACTATGTTGGTTCTACTTCAGGCATGATTGATTACGTGAAAAAAAGTGATGGCAAAGAATTTATTGTGGCAACTGAAGCAGGTATTCTTCACAAAATGAAAAAAGATGTACCGCATAAAAGTTTGATTCCTGCACCCATTCATCAAAATGTTACATGCGCATGTTCTGAATGCCCATACATGAAATTGAATAGCTTAGAAAAACTTTATCTCTGCATGAAATATGAATTGCCCGATATTCATGTACCTGAAGATGTGCGCAAAAGAGCCCTGCTTCCAATTGAGCGGATGCTGGATATTTCAAAGTGATCAGAACCTGTCTTTACATTATACCGGATTACGCAATAGAATTACACACCCACTGGGGTTGCAAAATAAAAAAAACATTCTGTAGGCACAGGTCGCGACCCGTGCCTACGTGGAGAATCTAATTTTGCAACCTGAAGATACATCTTTCCAATTCTATTGCTTAATCCGAGATTGTCTCAGGATAATTAACCTATTGAATTTACTATCTTAGCTGCATGCGTGCATTTTTCTATTTGACCATATTGTTATTTCTGGTGGTGTTTTCGACAGAACTGATTGCGCAGCAAACACAAGTTATCAGGGGAAGTGTGATTGATCGTGATTCAAAAAATCCGCTGATAGGTGCAAAGGTGGTTGTTATGAATACTGAACCGTTGTTAGGTGCAATTTCGGATCACAACGGGAATTTCAGAATAGACAACGTACCTATTGGACGGCATACCTTACGAATTACATTTGTTGGATATGAAGATTTAATTTTACCTGAATTGATTGTGAGTGCAGGTAAAGAGGTGATTCTAACGATTGAGCTCACTGAAGCCTTGAGTCAATTAGGTGAAGTTGAAATTGTAGCTGACAATGAAAAAGGAAAACCCATCAACGAAATGGCCGGCAACAGTGTTCGTTCGTTTACAGTTGATGAAGCCGGGCGTTTTTCAGGTAGTTTTAATGGTGATATTTCTCGTCTTGCACAATCGTATGCCGGTGTTTCAGGAGGTAGTTTTTCAAATGAATTAATTATTCGCGGAAATTCATCCAAAGGTTTGTTGTGGAGATTGGAAGGCATTGAAGTGCCTAATCTCAATCACCTTTCAAGCAACGGAAGTTCAGGTGGAGGATTCAGTATTTTAAGTGTAAACGTACTCAAGAATTCTGATTTTTATACCGGTGCTTTTCCGGCTGAATATGGCAATGCTTTATCAGGTGTATTTGATGTAAAACTCAGAACAGGAAATGATGAGCAACGAGAATATTCAATACAATTTGGTTTTATCGGCGTTGAAGCAAATACTGAAGGACCCTTTTCAAAAAAATCCAAATCATCTTACTTGATCAATTATCGTTATTCAACTACCGGAATTTTTGAAGCCATTGGATTAGATGTTGGCGGAAACACTTTACCGGTTGTGCATGATCTCACCATGAAATTTAATTTTCCAACGCAAAAAGCAGGCGTGTTTACCTTTTTTGGAATTGGCGGATTAAGTCACGTGGGTGTACCTGCAGTAAAAGATTCTCTGCAATGGAATAGTCGGGATGATCGCTTTGATCAGTTCATGAATTCTGATATGACAGCAACTGGGCTAATACATAAAATTCTGCTTGGCAAAAGATCTTATCTTAATTCCTACGTCTCATTTTCAGCCAGCAGATTAGGTGATAGAAATGATTCACTTGACAATGTGTATCAATTGCAGCCGGTGAGCAAATCATCATTTATTGAATATGCTTTTCGAATTTCAACTACTTGGAATTGTAAAGTAAATGCAAAAAACACCATTCGCCTTGGAGGTATTTACAGCGTGACCGGTTTTGATTTGCATGCAGAAAATTTTGTGCAGAATATTGTATTTCTTTCTGGTGACGGTACAACTTCAATGTCTCAACTGTACTTGCAATGGAAACATCGCTTCACTGAAAAAATAACGCTTAATACCGGAATTCACGCGCATTATTTTGCTTTATCTGATGCGCCGGTGGCTGAACCCCGGCTTGGCTTTGTATGGGATATTAGCAGACGTCATAGCATATCAATCAGCGCAGGTAAACATAGTCGCACTGAACCGCTGACATTTTATTTTGTAGAGAAAACAGATGCTTTTGGAAATGTATATTACCCCAATCAAAACTTAAAACCTACTAAAGCGCTGCACGCGGTGTTGGGCTATGATTTTAGAATCACTGAAAACCTGCGGATACGAATTGAAACTTATTATCAGCACTTGTATGATGTTCCGGTTGAAGCTGATAGTAGCAGTGGTTTTTCTGTGTTGAATTATAGTGTGTCTTTTTTATCTGTGATAGATAATCAAGCCGATGTACCTTTTGTAAATAAAGGAACCGGAACCAATTACGGGGTTGAATTTACATTGGAAAAATTCTTCACTAATCATTATTATTTCCTTGTCACTGCATCGCTCTACGAATCAAAATATGTTGCTCTGGATGGTGTTGAACGAAACACGCGCTTCAATAATAATTTTATCTGTAATTTTTTGGGAGGAAAAGAATTTCCGGTTGGCAAAACCAAAACAAATTTTATTGTCACCGACATTAAACTCATGTGGTCAGGCGGAGCGCCTTTAACACCCATTCTTTTGGATGAATCTATTGCTCAAGGCAAAACCGTGTTTGATTTAGATCATAGATACGAAGAACAATCATCTGACTATTTCAGGATTGATTTTAAAATTGGTTATCGCAAAAACGGATCTAAGTCTACGCACCATCTTTTTCTGGATATTCAGAATCTGACAAATCATAAAAATGTATTTGCACAATATTATTCACCTGAAGAGCAGACGATAGAAACCATTTACCAGCTTGGCTTTGTGCCGATATTTAATTACCGGGTACAGTTTTAGTTATCAAGACCAATCGGTTGAAAATAAAAAATTAGTAAATTCACCCGTTCATTTTTGATTTGCCAATTGGTAAAGCATATTGGAATCAAATCTGAAACTAAACTTTTATAATAAATCTACATGAAGAAAAAACTATTTATCTATCCTGCAGTTGCAGCCTTGATGGTTGCTTGTGGCAGCGGAACAACAGTAAACAATGATGCGTTGAATACTGTAATGGAAACCAACGAGGATTTTCAGGAAGCAACTGTGAGCTTTGAAGACGGTGGAGCTACCAACGGTGAAGAATACTTTTTTGGCGTTCAAGCTGAAGTGGTTGAAATTGATGTGAAATTTCGTGAAGTTGATGTGTTAGATGAGCAAGATGCAGCACCTGAAGAATTTTATGCAATCTATGACTCCATGGTTGTCATGATTGCAGATTGCAAAAAAGCCATGGATTTATATAATGGTAAAGGCTGGCCTAAGCAAAAGGAATTGCAGGAATTAACAATTGAATGGCTTAATGGAGTTCAGGATTTGGTTGATAATTACTTGCGTGATTTAGCTGTACCCATGTCTACCCCTGATGAAGATTGGTCAGACAAAGACATGAAATTGTATGAAAAATATGCTGAAGCGTATGATAAGTATATAGAAGTTGATGGACGCTGGGTAGATTTTCAATATGAATTTGCGGCAGCGAATAATTTTGAGTTAAGTGGTGAAACAATTGATGCTGACGCGTTGGTTGAAGAGGACATGAAAAATAGTGGTCACTAAGAACGACCAGATTATTTTAGAAACCCGCCTGAGTGCGGGTTTTTTTGTGCCTTTGTTTTTTATTTTAATTGTACTGAAAATCTAGTGATAACATCTTTTCGCACTAAAATTAAATCAAGTTTTTTCTTTTGCCCGGTTTGATTTAATCAACCATGTTTATTCCGGTAAAATTATGTGGACTGATTTTGCGAAGTTCTTTTTTTACTTTTTCTGAAACATTGAGTTCTTCAATGAATATTGAAATACTCTCTTTGTTGATCACCGTATTTGTCCTGGTTAAATCTTTCAATGCTTCATAAGGTTTTGGATATCCTTCACGACGCAAAATGGTTTGAATTGCTTCAGCTACCACTGCCCAATTTGAGTCCAAGTCCGCTTGCAATTTTTGCTCATTCAATACCAATTTACTCATACCTTTCAAGGTAGATTGGAGCGCAATAAGCGAGTGAGCTATTGGCATGCCTACATTCCGCAATACTGTGCTGTCAGTGAGATCGCGTTGAAGTCTTGATACCGGTAATTTGGCTGCAAGATGTTCAAATAGTGCATTGGCAATTCCAATATTTCCTTCTGAATTTTCAAAGTCAATTGGATTTACTTTGTGAGGCATGGCAGATGAACCAATTTCTCCTTTTTTTATTTTTTGCTTGAAGTAATCCATGGAAATATAAGTCCACATATCACGGTCAAGATCTAACAAAATATTATTGATTCGCTTTAAGGCATCAAACAAAGATGCAGCGTTATCATAGTGTTCAATTTGCGTAGTGGTTTGACTGCGTTCAATTTGTAAGGTGTTATTTACAAAATTATTGGCAAAGCGAACCCAGTCAATTTCAGGGAACGCTACAAAGTGAGCATTCATATTTCCGGTGGCACCGCCGAATTTTGCTGAGAAAGGTACCGCAAGCAATTGTCTTTTTTGCACATCTAAGCGCTCAACAAAAACATAAATCTCTTTACCAAGTCGGGTTGGTGAAGCCGGTTGTCCATGTGTGCGGGCAAGCATTGGAATGTCTTTCCATTCTTGTGCATAATCATTCAACGTGTGAATCAAATGATCAAGCAGTGGAAGAAACTCTTCATACACGGCATCTTTCAATGACATGGGGATGGCAGTATTGTTAATGTCTTGTGAGGTGAGTCCAAAATGAACAAACTCTTCATATTTTGACAAGCCCAATTTGCTGAATTTTTCTTTGATGAAATATTCAACCGCTTTTACATCATGATTGGTGATTTTTTCAGTGTCTTTAATTTTCTGCGCATCTGACTCTGAAAATTCCTGATAAACTTTTCTTAACTCTGCTACTGATTTTTTTGGAAAATCTTTGAGCATTTTAATATCTAGTTCGGTTAATGCAATAAAATATTCAACCTCTACCAATACGCGGTAACGTATCAAAGCGAATTCAGAAAAATAATCAGCAAGTTTTTCAACCTTGTCACGGTATCTTCCATCAATTGGAGATATTGCCCTGAGTTTATTCATAAATGAGAATTCAAAAAGCAAAGATAAGGATTTTCACACAGGGCTCTATGAATGACTTGCTGCTTACTGTTGTCATTTTCATTAACTGCTCAGTAAAGATTGGGTATCAGGTTATCTCCAAATCATTTTTATCATCCAAAATTCCGCTGGTATCAGGTCGGTTCATTTGTTTTGCCTTTTTGGCTGATTCTCTCACGATAACTATTATTCCGGCAATGATAAGAAAAATAGGGTAATAGAAGATTCGATTGAGAAATGCATATCCAAGTACAATCCAAATAACACCGCCGATTAACATAGCAATGCCTCCACCGAATCCGCTTTTCATCAAACTACTTTCTGTTTCAAAAACCGGAACTTTAGCCTGCCCACCGGCCGCGGCATCTTTTTGTTGTTGAATAATTACGGCATCTTGTGCGTATTCAGAACAAACGGTGTTGAAATTTGCATATTCGTTAGTCAGAGAGCATATCAGTCCTTTCTTCAAATTATTTTTTCGTTTCAGACAAGTTTCGCAAATGGCTACATATTCTGCTCGTGTCATCATGTTAATTAATGGGTTTTAATTAGTGAGTACGAATGATAATTACGCCGCTGCTCTCAATTTTTTCTCACTCATATAGATGATCAAAATGAACACCCCAATACGCAATAAATAATGTAAAACTCCCCAAATTTCGTCAATGAATGATTCGCCCAAAACATCGTAGTATTCAAAGACAATTTCCATGTTCACATCAGTATATACCGGATGCAGGTACATAGTTGTGATAAATACGAAGGCATATACAATAACAAATATCACAATCAGTATAGTTAGAAAAGATTTGTTTTTATCCTCTGTTGATTTTTGTTTGGCGTAAAGATTAATAGCAAAGACAATAAACAAGAGAAAGAACGCAAGAGGCAGTATACAATCTAATACAAACCGCAATAAAGGTTTCATTTCAATATGGAAAGATAAATCAAACAAGGATTGACCTAATAATGAGCTGACCTGTGTAGCACACAACCAAAGCATGAGTCCAATCAAAATGAGTTGTACGGTTGCTTTGCCGCTTGTTGGGTTTATGGGTGTTGTTGTATTCATAAGTTTTGGTTTAGTTTTTACCTGAAGTTAGTTCGTATTTTCTTCTTTTCTGAACTGCACAATGCGTTCAATTAAATCAAGCGGTAGTTTTTCCTTAAGCGGGAACTGGACAGACCCTTTCCCTTGTTTATAACCTGCTAATTCTTTTTTAAATTTTACGTGTCCGGTTGGTGTTGCGTAGAATCCGATATGATTTTCATAAGCGGCGTAATATACCAATGGTTTTTTATTCAATATATATGCAGGCATGCCATATGAAATGAGCTCTTCACAATCTGGGCAAACCTTGTAGATGATTGAACGAATTTGCATGAATCTTTTTTGAACCGATTCTGGAAACCGGACAAAATAATTGAATACATCCTCTTGAATTTCCTTTTTCATATTCTGTTTAGGGTTGCAGATATGTTATTGGCTGCGAAGATATTTTTTTAGACGGACTAAATTCAGAATAAGCAAATGGCTTTACCCCTAAAACCTAAGTCCTAATCCCTAATCCCTAACCCCTCTTCTCTTGATCACTGTCAGGAACCGGAACAATTTCAAAAGGTAATTTCAAAAGCATTTTATATTCTTCGCCGGCTTCTTGCATGGCTTCATCTTCTTCTGATACAAACCATTTTACTTTCACACGAGATTTACCATTTAAATGAATATTCTCCAATTTTTTGAAGACGTCTAAAATTTGTTTTGATGAGCTGGTGTTGAAATATTCAAACTTGGCATGCACCATGGTTTCTTCTTGTGGATTTTTGCCGTACGCATCTACCCAATCAATAACTGGTTGATAAAACTCAAATGAAATTTCCGGAATAGATCTGCCTGATAATTCTAACTGACCTGATTCACCTTTGAAATTAATTTCAGGTGTTTTTGTGCTGGCCTTTAATATCAAGTCTTCAATTTCACTCATGGGTTAATGAATTACGCACTACAAAATTACGTCAATTATACGGCAGAGGTTGCATAAATGTTCGTTTTTTATTTTCTGGAATTGTAGAATATCAGCTAAATTTTATCTGATCAGGATATTAAGATGAGTAAAAATAATGCACTATTCTGCCCAATGTCGTGCTGTTTGAAAGGTATAATTTCAAAATCTAATCAAAGTTTCTCACTCAATCTCAACCTTTTATTTGTAGCTTTCGTCTCAATCAACAGATACCTGATCCAATGAATTATAAGCAGCTTGTCCTAACTTTTTTAATATTCTCATGTTGTACCGCTATGAGTCAAGGTAATTGGCTGCGTTCTGCCGGTAATAATATGGGAGAAGAAACCAAAGATGCTGTATTTGATTCAAACGGAGATTTGGTGATGACCGGTTTCTTCAACGGAACATTTAATACCGGTGTTTCAACTCTGACTTCTTTAGGTAATACAGATATTTTCATCATGAAAACGGATGATGCCGGTGATCCAATCTGGGCTGTGCAAGCTGGCGGAACAGGCGTTGATAAAGCAAATGCCATTGCTGAAGATAATGCAGGTAACACGTATATCACAGGCTATTTTCAAAGTAATGCAACGTTTGGCAGTATCAATGTGAGTGGGGCAGGGTATGAAGCTTTTGTTGCAAAAATAGATCAGAACGGAAATTTTATTTGGGTCACAACCTTTGGTGGTGCTTATGGTGATATAGGGCACGGTATCACTGTTGACAATGCAGGCAACGTTGTTTGTGTTGGTGAATATAAGGGCACCGCAACGTTTGGTCCTGATGTACTTACCAGCATGAATAATTCTACAACTGGTACTCCCACGTATGATGTTTTCATTACCAAACTAAATAGCAGTGGAAATTTTGTTTGGACTGAAGATGGCAATGCAAATCAAGATGACAGAGGATTGGAAGTAACAACCGATGCAGCAAATAATATTTATGTCATTGGTCAATTTTCTGAAGACATTACTTTTCAAACCACACATTCGTCAACATTACTCAATGCAGGATTTATAGTAGCATACAGTAGTGCCGGAACCGAACTTTGGTTTGACAAAATGTGGGGCGGGCAAATATTACTTGCTGATATAAAATTTGGTGGAGGTAATTTATACGTGACAGGTGATTATCAAAATACCTTGCTTGTTGAAGACGTAAGTGGGATCCAAAGTTTTTCAGCCGCTGATCAATACAATATTTTTACAGCTCAGATTTCAACCTCAGGTGAATTCAACTGGTTGTCCGCAAATTATTCTGCGTCTGAATTGCACTCAAATCAATTAACGTTAGATGCGTCAAATAATATTTATATCACCGGTGATTTCATGTGTACGTTTACTGAAATGAATGATGTGTATGGTGCTTCCACTTTTTTATCTGTTGGTTTTGAAGATGTGCATTATATCAAATACAACTCGTCAGGTGTATTTCAGTGGGCAAGACAAGTAGCAAGCAACCAGGCAGATTATTGTGAAGCAATTACTGTAAAAACTGTTGACAAACCGGTTCTAGTTGGGTATTTTGAAGGTGTATTTTACGTACCTGCCGGTTCAACTTTTTCTTTTCTACCTGGTCAACAAGTAAATTTTTCTTTCACCAATTGCAGTGATGCCAACTACGGAAATTTTGCTAAAACAAACAATGCAGGTCAACGTGATATTTTTTGGACAAGTCCCTACGATCCCAATCGTGATCCTTTTGACTATTATGAAAAAAATCCCGGAATATCATGTGATCTTCTAACATACGAACCGTGCATAGGTGATGAAATAGTTTTTAATCAATGTCTTGATACACTTGAAGGCTGCGCACCGGTTACGGCAACTTTGCATGATTTTATGCTCGGTGATATACACCCGCTTTATTTTACTGTTTGGAGCAATGGTGGTGGTGGAATGTCATCAGCGTATTCTTCAAACGGATATGCTTGGGCAACCACAACAACACAAGATAATTGTTATACATGGAAAGACTCCGTATATATTGTTGTTCTACCTGAACCTGATCCTCCGCTCATTTCTGATAGCTGGAATTTTAATGATTACAATGCTATTACCAATCCAATTGACACGTGTGATGCAGATTCTGTTTTTATTTGGGCAAGTCCATCAGGTGGTTCAAATGATTCCATTGTATGGGAAGGTAATGTTAACGGAGTAAATGATTCAACTATTCTCGTTGACAATTCCGGAACGTATAGTGTGTATGCCGTCAATGAATATGGATGCGTTTCTGGTAGTAATTCTGTTGTGGTTGTGATCAATAATTTTGCTTTGCATGACACGCTTGATCCTCAAATTTCGTATGACGACGGCAATATTTTAGATGATGATTCTACTCTCTCATGCATCTTGCCATATTGTGTGAATGTATTTTTGGTTGACAGCGCTTTTACTAATCAATGGGGTACTTTACCTAATCTTTATTCTGTCTGGTTTGTTGATGGAGTGTTTTTAGATACCCTTCAACATAATTCAGATGATACCTTATTAGTGCAGTCACCCACAACGCAAAATGTTTGTGTAAACACCACCGGTTGGCATGAGGTAATGGCACAACTTTTTAATGATTGTGGTGATACCGTTTTTTACGAATTGGTAGATAGTTTTTATGTTGATACTATTCCGCAACCTATTGTTGTTGTTGATGGTCCCGCAAGTGCTTGTCCGGGTGATACCGTTATGATTACAGCAGTTTACAACACTGCTGATGTGACTTGGACCGGTACTCAGATCATAGCAAATTATGGTGATTCTGTGCTCGCTGTATTTAGTCCAACAACGGGCATTAATGTATTTGCAAATGTTGACACTACAGTGCAAGGTATCACGTGTACTAATTCTGCCGCGTATGGTTTTCCTGCTATTCCTGTTCCGCAAATTACAGTTGACCCAATTGATGGGGTGGTGTGTCCGGGTGATTCTGTTTTACTCACTGTTACAGGAGGTGTAGCTTGGCAATGGATTGGTCCAACCGGAGACTCCTTAGGAACAAATCCTACACAATATGCATCTGATATTGGAGAATATTTTTGTTACGTAACAACTGCTGATGGTTGCGTGGTGAATTCTGAATTTGAATCTACAGTTGCATATAGTTCTCCAACTTTATATTTATGGGATCCGGTAATTTGTGCAGGCGATAGTGCCATGATTCAAGTGCTGGGTCCGGGTAACACCGTTATTAACTGGCTTGCTCCGTTGGGCGGTTCTTCTTTTGTTGAATATGCGTATGCTGAAGGTTGGTATTATTGTGAAACTCAGTATTGCGGAATTACTAAAACAGACAGCGTATTTGTTGATATGAGTTTCCCACTCAGCGGATGGAGTATGCCAAATGATACTACTATTTGTCCTTACGATACGTTAACAATAAATGCGCCTGCAGGTTTTTCTGAATATTATTGGAATGGCATTATCGGCACAAACAGTTTTCAAGTTTTAGATTCAGGCGATTATTATTTACACGTAATTGATATCAATGGTTGTGAAGATTTTTCAGACACATTGCAGGTTGAATATCACCAGTTGCCAAATCCTCCGGTAGCTAGTGATACAACAATTTGTCCGGGCACTGATGCGCTGTTGAATGCAGTTGGTTCAGGCAGTATCACCTGGTATTCAGCTTCCGGAAATTTTATTTCAGCCGGAACATTTCTTCCCGTAACTAACGTGTTGAGTAATGTAAATTATTTTGTTACAAACAGTGATGCTTTTTGTGAAAGCTTACCTGATACGGCAAGTATTATTTTGTTTAATGATAATGTAGTATCAGATTTTAATATTCTGGATACATGCGGCTCTCTCAGTGTGCAGGTGCAAAATACAGGCACGTCCGGTTTGTCATACTATTGGTATTTTGGAGATAATACAAATGCATCGGGTTCAGTTGCAAATCACACGTATCCTTCAAATAATACATACACAATTTCATTGGTAACAACTGACCCAGTTTGTGGTTTTGAAGATTCAACAGCACAACAGGTGACGGTTTATGGGCAATCAATTAATGCGGTGTTTAATGATCCAACCTGTCATCAATTTTCTGATGCATCATTGACTTTATTTTTGATTGATGGTGTTGGTGGAGAAACATTTTTAATTGAAGATGATTTGGGTGCACAAGTTAATAGCACAGGTAGCAATACGGCAAATAATTTGAACGCAGGATGGTACTATTATTTTGTTGCCCTGGGCCCTGGTTGCACCTTGACTGATTCTGTTTTTATTCCTGATCCTGCGGCCATTGATGCTGATCTGAATTTGACACACGCATTGTGTTATGGTGGTACAGGTTCAGCTATTGTTGATACGGTGTATAACTGGCAAGGTGATTATGCTAATATTAGTTTTATCTGGAATCCAAACCCGGGTGGAGTTGGTGGAATTTGGGCAGATAGTTCATTCAATATGCCGGCCGGAACTTATGTACTGACCGTGAATGATGACCATGGTTGTTCTAATGTGATTGATTTTATTATCACGCAACCAGACTCACTCATCTTTGTTGAACTTGGATCTGATCCGGCGTACTGCAGAACATTTTCTTACCAGTCAGGTAATGGAGTTGTGTATGCCGCAGTGTCTGGTGGTACGCCTGATTATACGTATGAATGGACCAATTTACAGACCGGTGCTAGCGTGATTTTTTCTACTTGGGGTGGTTTAAATCCGGGTGATTATCAAATTTTAGTTACTGATGAAAACGGCTGCACGCTCACTGAAATTGTACATGTTGATTCACTAAATCCAATTGCTGATTTTGACATGAGTTCGTTGTATTTCATTTCAGGGTATTCAGGAAATTCTCCGCTTGAAGTGCACTTTGATAATCTCTCGCTCTATTACGCAAATCCTAATGATCCATTTGCTGATACAACCTTTTACTGGAATTTTGATTACGACAATATTCCATGGGTAATTTCTCATGATATCAATGAAACATTTGATACAGTTTATACCACCGGTGTGTATACTATTTGTCTCACGGCAGTGAATAAAAATGGATGCGCAGATACACTTTGTCGTGAGTTGATTGTGTATGATTCAGTTGATATTGCACCGCCAAATGTGTTCACACCTGATGGTGATGGTATCAATGACGAATTTACTTTTTACTATAAATCCATCGGAATTGAAACGGTTGAATGCATTGTAGTAAACCGCTGGGGAGTTACCGTGCGTGAGTTCTATAATGTCAATGACAGTTGGGACGGCACTGACCGAAACGGAGATCAATGCACCGATGGTGTCTATTTTTATGTCTATCGTGGGGTAGGTTTCAATGGCACCGAATTTCAAGGTCAGGGTACTGTTACGTTGATCAGGAATTGACAAAGTAAATAACCCGATAGTTAACGTACATCTATTATTTGGCGAATGTGAATTATTTTCTTATCAGTTTCAAAAAATTGAGGTCATGTTAAAATGATTTAATTATTTTTTGAAAGACTAGCCATTAACAAAAATTACGAATTCATTCAAGTTTCTTTGAGCATATCCATTTCATGTTTCTGGTAAACATGACTTGTGTGAAGTGTATCAGTATTAATTAATTTCATGACAGTTATGATAACTAAACAAACTCAACAAAAAATTTTGTTTTCTTTTTTGTCTATCGTATTATTCTCATGTACAGGGAATGATTTAGTATCAGAAGAAAATGAAAATACTATTATTAAAGATACGGTAGAAGCCAAGACAGCTCATCATGTCTCGGCGGCCAGTAAAAACACCATCAAACTAGCACTGCTTCTTGATACAAGCAATAGCATGGACGGGCTCATTGAGCAAGCAAAATCTCAACTATGGAAAATTGTAAACGCTTTGTCTGAAGCAAAAAAAGATGATGAGTTTGCAACACTTGAAATTGCATTGTATGAATACGGCAATGATGATTTGGAAGCAAGAGAAGGTTACGTAAGACAAGTGTTACCTTTCACTACTGACCTTGATACGTTGTCGCATGAATTGTTTGCCTTAACTACAAATGGGGGAGAAGAATATTGCGGTGAAGTAATAGAACAATCACTTGAACAGTTAATTTGGGCTGACGATACACAATGTTTGCAAGTCATCGTGATTGCTGGAAATGAACCTTTTTCTCAAGGAAAAACCAACTACCAAAACTCATGTGAAACAGCAATTTCGAATGGAGTTTTTATCAATACGATTTTTTGCGGAGATATGGAAGAAGGAATTGAAACAAAATGGAAAGATGGGGCTGATCTGGCTGAAGGTTATTATGGTAATATTGATATGGATGAAGCTACAATCTATATTGAGACTCCCTTCGATGAAGAAATCAATGCCCTGAATGAATCATTGAATGAAACGTATATTCCTATTGGCACCAAAGGATTCAATAAAATGAATATCATGCAATCAGAAGATGTAAACGCATCCTATTATGGTAGTTCAAATTCTACAGAGCGCGTTATCGTAAAAGGGAATAAAAATCTTTACAAAAATTCAAGTTGGGATTTAGTTGATGCAAGTGAACAACCCGGGTTTAAACTTTCTGATATCGAAGTAGAAGAATTGCCAAAGGTAATGCGAGAAATGTCTTATCCTGAGAGAGAAAAATATCTTGAGAAAATGAAATTAAAACGAGAAGAAATTCAGGAAGAAATCAGAACACTTGCAGATAAACGTGAGAAATACATTCAGGAAAAGAAAAAAGAAATGGCAGATTCTGGTCAGGATAGTTTTGAGGATGCCATAATCAGTGCAGTTAAACAACAGGCAATACGCAAGGGATTCGTGTTTGATGTAGATTGATAGGCTTTTTTCCTATCTTAGTCTAATGAAAAAGAACCTCCTGATTTTATTTCTCGTTTTACCGTTCTTCGGTTGTTTTCACAAAGACGTGATGAATGATGCGGCAGATAATGTTGAACAATCTTTTATTTACACGGGTGATGAAGGAACATTTATCATTACGAAAGAAGAAATATTTCAAGCAACAAGTAAAGAATCCGGTGGTGGTGTAACGCATATTTCTGGTTATGCTGAGTATCGGCTTACATCGTATGATATTAATACGGGTGAACAAATTTCACGCATTGAAATGGGCGAGGGTCAAGAAGATGCCTTTTATATTTTAGGTTATACTCCCGGTAAATTGTGGCTTTATAGTGTCAATGCTGAATTGGGTTTTCATTGCAGAAATCCAAAAACACTTGAAGTTTTGCAAACGGAGAAAGATTTAGCAGCAACTGCCCCACTCAATGGATTTGCTTTTGCACGACCTGAATGGATGTTGATCAATCAACAATATGGTTTTCATTTTGAAACCGGTGAAATTTTATTGTCTGACATGCAAGATTATCATTATCTATATAATCCCGATAAAAATACACTTACGCAAACAGATATTGACATCAAGGATGTTGATTTTGGAATGGATGCGCTAAATAACTGCGCCTATTTTGATGAAGATAATTACGTGAGCATTCAAGGCGATGGTCGAAATAAACTCACCTGGCATTACGAAGAGGCAGCGAATCAACTCAGTTTTTTAGACGGTGAAATTATTTTGGATGTAAATCATAACCGCGTTGAAAAAATGCGCACCCAACAAGTACAAGATTTGCAGGCTACCATGAACCTATACAAGGATTCCTGTGCATCGTTGGAAGAAAAATTTCCGCTATTGAAAACCGAAGATGGATCTATGAATCCTGAAGCAAAAGTTGACTACCACACGCGATTTGAATATGAAGATTATCAAAGCCAAATTGATGATCTTCAGAGACACATTGATCACATCAAAGAAGGCTCCGGCTTTGCTTATGACAGAGTTCCACTTTCACCTGAACCTTACCATATTCTTTTAATGCACGGCTCAAATGTGAGTGATACTTCTCATTTGCAAATCAGTTATGTTTTCTGCTCTGAAAATTCGTTTAAAGAAATTTGGAAAACAATGCCTCAAGGTTTATTCCGCGACCCGGATAAAGCAGATAATATGGGCGCTTTTGAAACCGTGATGTCTGACGGAGATCCCAGTTTTGATTACATCTGGGCTGATTATGCAGATAAAAATCTGATCATCATCTGGCAATTACAAATGCTCTGTATTGATTTGAATTCGGGAGCTGTGCGTTGGCAAATTAGTTTGTAGCTGAGGGCTTAATAGCTACTTGTCTCAACCTTTATAACTTCTTCTCTTTTTTCAAAGATTTTGGATTCTGACGGTTATCAAAAATAGTGATGATGTCAATAATTTTTGTCTTGCTATTTGCCGCATTTTCATATCCTACCTCTTGTATGAATGTTCTTTTTCATTACATTTAGTAACACAATATCGAAATTCATTCAAACAACTCTTGTCAAAACATCATGCGCGTTCCTGTTTTTTTAGCACTGATTTTTTTTCTTTTGACTCAACGTGCGCTCTGCGTAAATGTTGATAGTATTAGGCAAGTTGCCATCAATTCATCAGATGTGAATGCACAACTCAAAGCTATGTTATCCTTGTCGTCATATTATTTACGTACAGATACGCTTGCATCAAAACAATGGTCGGCTACTGCACTTTCTTTGGCGCGTGAAGAAAAAAATATCAGCGGCATCATTCTGAGTCATGAGAGTTTTGGAAGATATTATACGGAGCAAGGCAGATATGATTCTGCTCTGTACTATCTTGAATATGCAATTGCCAATTACAACACATCTGACTTTGCAAACGAAATTGCAGCATGTTATATATCTATAGGTAATGTCTATGATATACAGTCTGACTATCAAAAGGCACTAGAGGCATACTTAAAAGCTGAAGAACAATATCAGGTCAATAATTATAAACACGGCATTGGATTGGCACAAATGGGTATCGGAAATATCTACACAACAACCGGGCAGCATGATGAGGCTAAAATATATTTCAGACGCAGCTACCAGAATTTACTTGAATTAAGTGAAATATATGCATCGTGGTCAATGAATAATCTTGCTACTGCAATGACTGAGTTGGGTGAGTATGATTCTGCTATTTTCTTTTTTGAAAAATCATTAGAGATAAAATTAAAAAATAATGACGTCTATGGCGCTTCATATACCTATACTGATCTTGGTGCACTGTATTTTAAACTCAATGAATTTGATTTGGCCTTGTCTTATTACCTAAAGGCTCTGGAAACAAAAGAAACCCTTGAAGGCATAAGCAAAGAAACGCTGAGTAAATCATACCTGGATATGGGGACCATTTATTACAAGAAAAAAAATTATCTCTCGGCCATTTTTTATGCTGAACAGTCGCTTAATTACGCTATTGATTGTTCTTCTGTGCTCTATCAGTCACATGCATTTGAATTGTTAGCAGATCTCTATCAGGTAACCGGTGATTATAAAAAAGGCTGTGAGATGTTGAGCACTTTGATTGAATTGAAAGATTCTGTTCAAAAGTCATTATACAATCAAAATCTTAGCGAATTGAGAACGAAATATGATCTTGAACAAAAACAAAAAGAAATTGAATTGTTAAATACATCTAACAGATTATCTCAATTAGAAGCGGAACAAGCGCGTGCAAAAACCCGTGTCATGATGTTTTACCTCATTGGATCGGTTGTGGTAATTCTGGTAGTAACTATTTTGGGGATTTCACTTTTTCGCACCGTTCGCGCAAAAAATTTAGCCAACACTTTACTTAAAAAAACAAATACTGAGGTGCAACTCCAAAAAGAAATTGTGGAGGAGAAGAATAAAGAAATCATGGATTCTATTAATTACGCAAAGCGAATCCAGAATGCCATTCTGCCATCAACACGAATTATTGCAGAAAATTTACCTCAGAGTTTTATTTTATATAAACCTAAAGATATTGTAGCAGGAGATTTTTACTGGCTTGAAAAAAGAGAGGATTTGATTTTTTTTGCTGCGGCTGATTGTACCGGACATGGTGTGCCGGGAGCCATGGTATCCGTGATTTGTAACAACGGACTCAACAGAAGCGTGCGTGAACACAAGATTACTGACCCGGGTAAAATTTTAGATAAGACAAGAGAAATTATTATTTGTGAATTTGAGAAAAGTGATGATGAAGTAAAGGATGGTATGGATATTTCATTGGTGGTACTTCAAAAAAATCCAATTGCGCAAGACGATATAAAAGATCAGCGCTATCTTTTAAAGTGGGCTGGTGCCAATAATCCACTTTGGATTTTCAGAAAAGAAAAAGAAGAGATAGAAGAAATTAAAGCAGATAAACAACCCATCGGAAAATTCTCAGCCGGAACACCTTTCACAACGCATACACTTGAGGTGTGCACTGGAGATACTTTGTATATTTTTACCGATGGATTTCAAGATCAATTCGGTGGTGAAAAGGGAAAAAAGTATAAGTCAGCTAACTTTAAAAATTTATTGCTTTCAATTGCTAACCAACCAATGGATATTCAAAAACAATTGTTAGCAGAAAACCTTGAGTCGTGGAGAGGAACTTTAGAGCAGGTGGATGACGTCTGTGTTGTCGGAGTCCGAGTATAGCGAGGACGAACGAGAACACATTGACGTCATCCATCCCGACTGCAGCGCAGCGTAATGTCGGGATCGTTTAATGATTGAAAAAGCGTAAAATCTGTGTTGTCGGAGTCCGAGTATAGCGAGGACGAACGAGAACACATTGACGTCATCCATCCCGACTGCAGCGCAGCGTAATGTCGGGATCGTTTAATGATTGAAAAAGCGTAAAATCTGTGTTGTCGGAGTCCGAGTGTAGCGAGGACGAACGAGAACACATTGACGTCATCCATCCCGACTGCAGCGCAGCGTAATGTCGGGATCGTTTAATGATTGAAAAAGCGTAACGTCTGTGTTGTCGGAGTCCGAGTGTAGCGAGGACGAACGAGAACACATTGACGTCATCCATCCCGACTGCAGCGCAGCGTAATGTCGGGATCGTTTAATGATTGAAAAAAGCGTAAAATCTGTGTTGTCGGAGTCCGAGTGTAGCGAGGACGAACGAGAACACATTGACGTCATCCATCCCGACTGCAGCGCAGCGTAATGTCGGGATCGTTTAATGATTGAAAAAGCGTAACGTCTGTGTTGTCGGAGTCCGAGTGTAGCGAGGACGAAGGGGAAAATATTGGGTTAATTCGCTCACTCCTCCTATCTAATTCTCTTCATTTCAGTAAGTGATTGTATGAGTGTGGGTGTGTCTTATTATGTGTGGTGGGACTTTTGGGACATGCAGGACATTGTCCTAACTGTCTCAAAAGTCCCATTGTGGTTTATTTATTTTTATTTCTCTCATCCAATCTTGCAGCGGTCATTCTTTCTCGTAATCCACCCTCTTTGATAAAGATATTTTCTAATTGTCTTATCTGTTGTTTGAGTAGATAGGTGCAAATCTTTATTAATGTAATCATTGTATTGGCACAAATTTCAGGACTTTCGTGCTCAATAGCTTTTTTAAAAGTTTCGTAGGTTGGCTGTGGTTTGCATTTGTTTAGCTCACGCAGACGAGCAACCAGCTTGTGCTCTTTGTTCCAGAGAATTAGTTTATTGGTCCTAAGAAAATCTTCATAGTCTATCAGCAATTCTTCCAAACTGGCGCGCGCTACATTGGTAAGTTTAATTTCCATTTCTTTGGATGTGGCGGATGCCATACTTGCTTCTGCAATATTCTGTTTGCCACTGCGAGCCGCCTGCACCATTTGCCCAATCGTACGGTCGTATTTATTAAAAAAACGATTGGTAAAATACACGGTGCCGTCATATATAATTTCCGCTTTTTGGTAACTGAAAAGGTTGCGATAACCGCCATGAAGAGGTATGAAGCCCTCGGTTTTTTTTCCTTAGAGTGCATTTGGTTTGATGTCAAAGATTTGAGTGGCGAATTTATAGATTTATGTTATTATTTTCCATAGACTTTTTCCAGATTGATGACAATCTCATAAAATTCCCACGTGACTCACTGAGTATATTTTTATCTTAGATTAAATAAAAAACTCACACCAAAACCCGCACCACCATCTCATTAACCTCGCGGTCAGCCAGACCAATGCGGATAGAATTATTTTGGTTGAAGCTGGTAAGGTTGCACGTAATCAAACCTTCTGAACTTAGTTTTTGATGGATTTTATCTTTTTGGTCTTCATCTTCAAAATAGACGAACAGAAAATTTGCCTGTGAGCTTATCACGTGATATCCTTTTTTTTGCAAAGCATCCGTCAGCCAGACTCGTTCAATTGCATTTTTTTCTGCGCAAATCTGAATGAATTTTTCATCTTCAAGTGCGGCAAGTGCAGCGTCTTCAGCAAGATAATTTAGGAAAAACGGAATGCGTTTAGCTTTCATTTGATTCGCCAGGTTAGCGTTCATAAACCCATATCCAATGCGCAGTCCGGCGAGGCCATAAATTTTTGAGAAGGATCTCAATACAATCAGATTCTTATATTTTTTGAGTAGTGCTAGCGCATCCGGATAACTGGAGTCACTCACATATTCGCAATAGGCTTCATCCAAAACTAAATAAATTTCAGGTGAAAGTTTTTGCATGAACAAATCAAGTTCCTCATGACTGATAATAGTGCCTGTTGGATTGTTAGGATTCGCTAAAAAAATGACGCGTGTTTTTGGACTGATATGTGTACTTAAATTTTCTGGCCAACAAATAAAATCCGTTTGTTTTACTTTGATAAGTTTTCGGTAATGCGCATCTGCCAGTTGCTCATATGCAATAAAACTGCGATCAAATGAAAGAATTTCTTCATCTGGTTTTACCAGACTTTGGATGATGCCGTCAATGATTCGTACTGAACCGGCTCCGGTGATTACTTGCTCTTCAGAGAGTCCGTATTTTTCTGCCAGTCTTTTCTCTAAGCGAAATGACATATCAGGATACTGATTTACCAGCTCCAATTTTTTTTCCATCACCGGAATAACAGCACCTGAGCAACCGTAGTAATTTTCGTTGGTGTTCAATCGGATGATTTGTTTTTTTCCGGTCATGATTTTCATTTTTAATTCCGCATCATCCCACGATCAAGCGGGCATAGCCTCCAACAACCCTTTACTGATATTAAACAAAACCTCTTTCCGATACCATGCCGTAGCGCGCACATCAGAAATAGGTGAAGCATATTCCAAAATCAAATCAGCAAATTTTTTGCGATCTATTGCACTCAACTCTCCGGGTTTTACTCCTTGTAAAAAATCAGTAGCAGTTTCAGTGAATTTAATCGTTGGCGCTGCTGCTCCAATTGCAATTCCTGCTTTTGTAACTCTGCCTTTATTGTCTGATTGAATATGATAAGCAAGTGATACCACTGAGCACTCCATGGATTTTCTTGTTCCTATTTTAATAAAACCGGAATAGAGTTTTTTTCCTGCTGCCGTTTTTGGACTTGCTTCATTGAGCGGAATGGTGATAGAGTATAGCAGTTCATTATTTTTTAAAACCGTTGTGCGCACGCCGGTAAAAAATTCACGAATAGAAACTGATCTTCTTTTGCCACGTGTATTTAAAATTTCGCATGTTGCGTTTAATGCCATCAGTGCGCATGCAATATCGCCTGATGGAGACGCAGTGCATAAATTCCCACCAACGGTTGCAACTTGTCTGATTTGTGTTGATGCCAGATTCAATGCTGCCTCATGTAAAGTTGGAAACCAGGTACGAATGTCTTCATCTGTAACAAGTGCATGAGCCGTTGTACCTGCACCTATGCGAATTACCTTGGCCATTTTTTTAATTCCGGTCAAGCGATTATCTTTCACCGTTTGAAGATTAATCACAGTAAGATCTTTTACCGGTTTTCTTTTCAAATCAAGTAAAAGATCAGTACAACCGGCTGCAAATCGATAATTCTTTTTGGATAATTTGGTAACGGCAGATAATAATTCTGTTGTATTGGACGGATTGATAATTTCAAAATTCATATCCTCATTTTTTAATGGTCATTCTTTTATCACTAATTGCTTTCAACACGCGCTCAGGGCTGAGTGGTAATTCTACCATATCTACATCAAGCGCATCACAAACGGCATTGGCAATAGCCGCCGCTGTTGGTATTAGAGGTGCTTCACCTACACCTTTTGCCCCATAAGGCCCTTCTTTATCATCTGTTTCAACAGGATAAAAATGAATGTTAGGAATGTCTGCAGCCGTGAGCATTTTATAGTTGTGGAAATTTGGATTGAGTATGCGTCCTTCTTCCATCACTAATTCTTCTGAAATGGCATAACCAACACCTTGCAAAACACCACCGTGAATTTGTCCGTCAAGTAAGAGCGGATTTAAAACTTTTCCAACATCTTGTGCAACGTGTATGTCAATGACCTGAACATTTCCGGTGTATGTGTCAACTTCTACTTCAATTGCTTGCGAGGCAAACGCGTAGGTGCCTGATACATTTCCTTTGAAATCTTTGTCCTGAAATTTACTTGATGGTTCATAAAAATAAGATGCTACTGCCAATTCATTCGGCGGTGTAAAATGCATTTCACGAACTACTTTATCAAGTGCAATTTTATCACCAACTGTTGTGATTTGCCCTTTTTCATAATTGAAGTCTGCAGATTTTACTTTGAGTAATTCTGCTGCTTTTTTATTCAGTTTTTCTTTCAGAATTTTAATAGCACCCAACAGAGAATTCCCTGCAACAAAACTGGTACGTGATGCATGCACGCCAACATCCCATGGCTTAACATCGGTGTCAGTATTAATTACTTTTATTTTGTTGAGATCAATTCCTAATTCTTCACTCGCCATCATGGCCAGTACGGTTTCTGAACCCTGACCAATTTCATTCGAACCGGTAATGATGGTGCAGTATCCATACGGATCAATTTTTAGTGTAGTGCCGCATCCATCCGAACGATAAATCTTTGCGCCTCCACCTACGTGAAGCATGGATGCATAACCAATTCCTCTTTTATAGCGCGACGGTTTTGTGACTGCATTTGCTTTGCTGGTTTTGGCAGAATTTTTTATCACCGTCTCTAAACATTCTTTATGTCCGCATGTTTCGAAGTGCAAACCTTGTCCTGTGATTTCTCCTTTTTCATTTGCGTTTAACATTCTGATGGCTGATTTGCTCATGCCTAATTCATCAGCCATTAAATCAATCACACGTTCAAGTGCAAAAGTTGCCTGTGGATTTCCATATCCTCTGAAAGATCCGGCAAACACGTTATTGGTATAAACCGCAGTGGCATCAAATTTACATGCCGGTATTTTGTACAATGATGAAAACGCTTGCATGATTACAAACGGCGTTGTTGCACCCCATGAAGTGTATGCGCCATTGTCTTTCACAATATTAATTTCTCTGAACGTAAAATTTCCTTTTTCGTCAGCACCTGCTTCCAGATCAATAATCATCGGCTGGCGGGTAGGGGAGGCAATAAATTCCTCTTCACGCGAATAAAGTATTTGCACCGGACGCCCACATTTCATTGATAACAAAGCACAAATAGGTTCAAATGGATACATATCTAATTTACTTCCAAATCCCCCACCAATAATTGGTTGAATGATCCGAATATCTGATGGATTCATTTTCAGTGCATGTGCCATGTCACGCTGATATAAAAACGGAACTTGTGTAGAACTATATAATAATAGTTTACCTGTATTTCTGTCATAATCAGCTGTGATATTGCTTGTACCCATGCACGCGTGTGTCATGCGTGGCAAGGTGAAACGGCGTTTGACAATTACTTTGCTTCGTTTTTTTTCTTTGACAAGATCTCCGTGTTCATAGTGAAAAATTTCTGCGATATTTTTATTGCTGAATTTTCCGGTTATGAACTGGTTGATTTGAGGTGAAGAACTTTTTAATGCCTCAAACGGATCGTAAACTCCTTTTTTAATTTTGTATTTTACCTTGATCAGTTTTAATGCCTGTTCAGCAATTTCTTTTGTTTCAGCGGCTACAGCAGCTATTTCGTCGCGGATACAATTCACTTCTCCTTTTTTCAGAATCGGGTGATCACGTTTATAACTGATGTTGTTGGTGTCCACATCATCTGCCGTTATAATACAAATTACTCCGGGTAATTTTTTTGCCGCACTCACATCAACCGTAAATTCTGCGCAAGGATGCTGTGTTCTCAGAATAGCTCCATGCAACATGCCCGGTAATTTAATGTCATGCCCATACACCGCTTTCCCTGTAACACGCATTCCGGCATCCTGCTTTGGCACCGGGGTTCCTATTACTTTAAGTTTTTTCTTCATGACCATGTTCTGTTTTATTATTCAGGATATTTTTTTAAAATTTATTTTTTTCATTCATCGTTTGCTTTAGGGCGAATGCAATTCGCCATTTTTTCATTCATCGTTTACGTTAGGGCGAATGCAATTCGCCATTTTTTCATTCATCGTTTACGTTAGGGCGAATGCAATTCGCACCTACAACGTTTATCAAATCCCTAACCCCTAAAACCTAATCCCTAAACAACGTTTCTGCCGCATCAATAATTTTCACATACCCCGTGCACCGGCACAAATTTCCCTCTAACCATTTTTTAATTTCATCACGAGATGGATTTTCAAATTTGCGTGTGCCCGGCACTTGATGTTTGTGTTCATATTCATTAACCAGACCTTTGATTGCCATAGCCATTCCGCTGGTGCAGAATCCACATTGCACTGCTCCGTTATTCACTAGTGATTCTTGAACGGGATCTAATTTGCCATCTGCATGTTGCAGCCCTTCAATAGTTGTTACTTCTTTTCCGTTTGCATTCACAGCCAGGTAGAGGCATGAATTTACCGGAGCTCCATCAATTAACACGGTGCAGGCTCCGCATTCGCCTTCATGGCATCCGGGTTTGGTACCTTTTAATTCTAAACGATCACGCAAAACGGTGAGTAAGGTGTCTGATGCATGTACTGCTAATTCAGTGTTGTTGCCATTCAGTTTAAATTGAATGTGGTGTTGTGTATGCTTCATAATCATTTCTTTTTTTCAAAGTGTAAATTCCAACCCAGTCCGGCTGAAAATCTTATTTCATCTAAAGGATGTGCTGATCCAAAATCTGGTACATGGGTACCGTGTAAATATTTTACAGAGACAAAAAAATTCAGATATTTTAGAAAATAATAATTGTATCCGGTAGTGATAGTGAAGACCGGAGCTATCTTCATGCGAGGGTTAGTAATGAGAGAATCTTCTTCTGTATAATCATTTAGTTTCGCGAATGAAATACCCGGTTGCCATGCAATATAAAAATCTGATTTTTCTCTATTGAAATGATACGATGCTCCAAGCAGAATATTGTGATTCATGCGCAATGGTTTTGTATCTCCTTGTGTAGTGAAAAAATAATATCCGTCAGTGCGAATGGATACACGATCTTCAAAAAAATATTCTACCGATGGATGAAAATAAGCACTCATTAATTTTTCTGCAAAAAGATAACCGGGTGAGATAGTTGTTTGAGAAATAAACAATCCCTTGCGTGAAAAGTCTGGCCCTTCAGCTTGTGCAAGTGCATGTTGCAAGCTGACAAGACAAAGTGAGAATATGTAAATTTTTATCTGCCCCATAATTTGAACATTTTATATTCAAGGGTTGCTGCAAAAAGCAAATGACCTTCCAGATTACTTCCTTTATGGTGAATGAGTTCAACCTCATTGCCGTGAATGTGCACATCAATGTCAGTTCCGATGTGCAACATATAATGGGCATCAAAAGCAAAATCCAATCTGGCTGAAAGTGGAATTCTAACTCCTAATCCAAATTGTGTTGCAAAACTATATCGTTCATCAGAGCTTGCGCCGGTTGCAACAGCCTTTGCCGGGTTCACCATTATTTTTGTATAGTCAATGCAAAAGCCGGCAAGTGGATAAAACATCACCGGATTTTCTGCTGACTTATTGATAGCAAATTCGGGCATGAATGAAAAACCTCCGTGTACATCCATTCGGCTGGCGAGGTCATTAAAATTGGTGGTGATATAATCTCCGAACCAGCGCGAATGATAAGAGTCACCAAAGCGCAAACCAAAATTTCCGCCTGAGCTTTTTCCAAAATAAGTTTTTCCTTCAGATATAAATAATCCAAGTGTGTTTCTTACACCCAGAGAGAGATACCCTGATTTGTTATCATAGACCCCGTTAGTTTTTTGCGCATACGCAACAGCTCCGGTAAGCAAATAACAACCAATTAATACAGTTATGTTCTTAAGATATTTCATGCAGCGTTATCTTATTTATTCTGTCATTATATTTTCATCTTTTGCTAATCTGAATGCCTGCAGTGATTTTGGTAACTGGTAACTGCTCACGGTTTTTTCAATTGCTTTTTCAATGGTGTTTTCACTAAATGGAAAATTTTTCATCTTCACAGCACGCCCTAGCAAATAAATATTGTAATGAACGGCCATCAAATCATTCGGGTACTGTTCAACAAAAAGTACTTCACGACATTGTTCTTTCAAATAATTTACAAGAATAGTTACATCAGGATATTCTGCCACTTCAGCATTTACTGAATAAGGCGCAATGCGGTAATTACCAAAAACTACATCAGAGTTTTTATGCAAAAACAAAAGACATCGTTGCGTTTCAAGTGGTTCAAGTCCAATCAGCAAATCAACGTTGGCATTGCCTGTAAAACCGGTGACATGTTCACCCAGCCCGATACCTGAAGTGACTACGCCGCCGCGCTGTGACAAGCCGTGAATTTCACTTACATTCACCGGTATGTCATCAATCATTGCTGCTTCAACCAGAATGTTGGTGAGAAAAACGACACCCTGTCCACCTACACCGGCAACAATTATTTTTTTATTTTCTCTGCTCATGCCATTGTTGAATTGGTTATCTGACTCGCTTCAACCCATTGTATTGCTCCGTTTGGACAAACATCAATACATAAACCACAAAGCGTACACCTGCTTTGATCTATTTGCACCTTGCCGTTTATTTTCACCATGGCCGGACAACCAAAGTTGTCAATGCAGTGATTACATTTTTGACATGGTTGATGCAGATTATATTTTTCAAAATCTATCAATCCATCCATTGTTGAATGCATGCTCTGTTTTTTCAGATTCAAAGTTGAGGTGTTGAGATTATTCAGTGCTTTCTGCCCTTCATACGGGAATAAATAATTTTCAAGCAGGTGACGCACTTCAACCGCTGCGAGCTTGCCACTTCCAATTGCACCAATCAAACTCATGTGATTGCCTGATTGAACATCACCAGCTATAAATATATTGTCACGATGTTCTTCTGAGGTCATTTTCATGACTCTTCCTTTTTCATCACAACGCAATGATACCTTAATGAAGTCATTATGATCTGCTTCTTGCCCAATAGCTGTGATCAGATAATCTGTATTTACGCTCTGTATTTTTTGATTACCGGTTTCAGCATCGTATAAATCAATTTCGATTTTTTGACTTGAATTCAGGTTGAGTGTTTGAATTTTTGTGCCGGCATAAATAATGATACCTTCTGCTTTGGCGTGCAAGATTTCCTCATCAAATGCAGGCATTTTTTCTTCAGTTTCAAGACATGCCAAAACTACCTGAATGTTTTTACCGCAGCGCTTTGCCGCACGCGCTGAATCTATTGCACTATTGCCTCCACCTAAAATAAATACGGTAGAATTCTCAACAAATGTGATCTGATCTTCATTGTATTTTTTCAAAAATGAAATGGCATCTTCTTGCTGATTTGGAGGAATAGCATCCTGAATGTTCTTCAATGATTTTGATTTAGATAAACCCGTTGCCAGAATCACCGCATCAAATTCTTTGCTCAACTGATCAAGCGTAATATCTGTTCCTATGCGCATGCCAAATCTGAAACTGACTCCCATTTTTTCAAGCTGCATTGCTTCAAATAAATACGAATCTTTATTCATTCTGAATTTTGGAATGACATGGCTTATCATGCCTCCGGCTTTTTGTTCTTTTTCAAAAATTGTCACTGTGTATCCTTGCTGCACCAAGTCATAAGCTGAACTTAAACCTGCCGGACCACTGCCAACAACGGCAACTTTTTTGTTTTTTTGTTTCGCGTTTTCAACTCTTTTTATAGGTGCTGAAAAATCATCAAATATTTCATCTATACCTGAAACTACTTTTTTCAGATATTTGATTGGTACCGGATTGGCCTGGCCTGAAAATAATTCACAAGGACGATGACAAATATCTCCGCATGTTTTTGAGAAAAGCATCTTATCACGCACAATTTCCACAGCATCTTTATAATGTCCTTCACGAATTGAATTGAAGAATCCATGGTTGCAAATATTTGCCGGACATGACTGTGTTAACCCGGGAATCGAAACCTCAGCGGTGAATTTTGCTTTTGCACGTGACAAATTACTCAATGGGGAATAACATCTTGAACAGGCAAGGCTTTTGTCTTCATGATTTGCGCAGGTATTACATTTATTTGGATCAATATAGATGCGCAAATTCTTCTCAACTTTTTCTTTATAATCAGGTAAGAAAATACAAGGTGCCTTTGAAATCAATACTGAAACACCTTTGTGTGCCATGGCTCTATTCAGCTTTTCAAAACTGTCAGTAATATTAAATGGATTGATGTTTTCAACTACTTCAATTCCCATCCCTTTCAACAAAGGTTCTATTTCAATTTCATGATAACGTGAAAGACGTGAAGCGCCGGGATGATCTTGATGACCTGTCATGCCGGTAGTTCTATTGTCAAAAATTACCACCAGAATATTTGCCCTTGTGTAAACCGCGTTCACCAATGAAGTTAATCCTGAGTGAAAAAAAGTACCATCACCCAACAAGGCAGCAACTTTTTTCTCTTTTTCTGTGCCGTGAAATGATTCATACAATCCTTGCGCCATGGAAATACTCATGCCCATGTGGTTTACCGTATCAATCATTTTCAGTGGAGGTAAAGCACCCAAACCAAAACATCCGATATCACCACACATGATGAGTTCTCCCTGCTCACGTGTTACTGCCAGTTTGAGTAAATAGAATGTTGCTCTGTGCGGGCAGCCTGCGCATAATGCCGGAGGTCGTGGTGGTAAATTTTCTACCATTTGAGCTGCATGATCAAGCGGGATATTTTTTTTGAATTGAACTTTTCCTTCTGAAAAATCCTGCAAAACATCACGCAAAATATCAATTGAAAATTCGCCGGTTGGTAATAATCTGGAAAATCCTTTACCCAGAATTTCTACAGGTAATTTATTTTCCTGAACCAGTGTGCGAACTTTTGTTTCAATAAAGGCATCAAGCTCTTCAAGTATGAGAATTTTTTTAAATCCTCGTTGCAAAAATTTGAGCACATCTTGCTCTGCAAATGGATGAACAATTCCTACATTCAATACGTTGAATTGGTTTTGCAGATTATTTTCAAAAATTAGTTCTTTCAGATATTCTGCTGAAACTCCACTGGTAATAATTGCACTATCTGCTTGTGCATTATCGAAGAGCAATTTGCAATTTGTTGTAAGTAGATTTTTTACAGGCTCTGAAGCAAGTTTATCTAATAGCCTGGCATGTGCAGCAGAGGTGCGGGCCGGAATATTAATGTGTTCAGGCAATCGTTCAAATTTTGGATCACGATGAACAGGAGTAAAGTCATGATAAAATAAATTTCCTCTGGTGTGTGATACGCGGGTTGTTGTGCGTACAATAACCGGTAATTTTATTTGTGCAGATAACTGAAAAGCCATGCGCGTCATTTCATACGCCTCATGCGGATTTGCCGGATTGAATACCGGTACTGATGCCATAGGTCCCCAATATCGTGAGTCCTGTTCATTAGAACTGGAGTGACATCCAGGATCATCACATACAATGATGACTAAAGGAGCGCCAATGGTTTGATATGTTACAGACATGAGCGGATCACTAGCCACGTTCATGCCTACATTTTTCATCACGCACAATGCACTTTTGTTACCCACTGAAAATGCAATTGCTTTTTCAAGGGCTATTTTTTCATTGATGCTGTATTCAAAATAAATTTTTTCAGTTGTGAGTTCCGGAAAATCAATTTGGTTTTGTACTTCGTGCTGAAAATTATAGATGTGATTAAATATTTCAGATATCTCAGTTGATGGCGTACCGGGATAGGAGAACACGCCGTCAACACCTGATTCTACTGCACCGCGGACAATTGCTTCATTTCCCATAGCGCATACTTTATGCGGCTGTTTACGCGGTGTGATGATATTAATTGTCCGTTTTTGCATCTAGATTGTGTTTTCGTTTTTTAATCTCGATAGTTCATTTTCTTCTATGCCTGCCTCTTGAAATATTTCAGCATTATTCTCACCTAAACGAGGTGAACAAGGTAAGTGATTTTTATTCTTTTTAAGAAATTCAGTATCACCTGCAGGAGGAAACAAACTCACATCTTTTCCATTTGGTAAGGTAGTTTGAAGCATGGCAGGTTGTATGAATTCTAATTGTGCAACATCTTTAATTGTGTTTACCGGCGCAACAGACAAACTCAATTTTCTGCAATGATCAACAAAGGCAGCGGTGGTGAAATTTTTTGTCAGTTCACCAATTTCGATATACAGTTTGTCTTTTTCTAGCATGCGTCCGGCGTTGGTTTTTCTTTTATCAGAGGCAAGACTTTCAAAGCCGGGTTGTGAAGTGAATTTTGCCCATTGTATATCATTCCCAATTGCCAGATAAACCATGCCATCTTTTGTTTGATAAACATTACATGGGATAAAGCTGCGGTGTTCATTTCCACTGCGCTGAAAAAGTTCACTGTCGCTTTGTACAAAACTTAATTGCGGCAAGGCAGTGATAAGCCAACTTGCTGCGCATTGGGCCATGGATACATGAATCTCTTTTCCGTTTGCGTTATCTCGTTGTTCCAATAATGCCTGCAATACTTGTGTGAATGCTTCATCACCTGCTTTCAAATCAATGATGGGTATTCCGCACGGTACAGGTTTTCCATTGGTTTCTCCGGTTAAAAAAGTATATCCCATCAAAGATTGCAAGGCAGGATCATAACCTGCTGCATCAGGATACTTTGGTCCCATTGCAGAGATTGAACACCAGATTAATTTTGGATTTGCTTTAGATAATGTCTCAAAATCAATACCTAATTGTTTGTAACGTTTGGGCAAGGTATTGCATAGAAAAACATCTACTTCCAATTCTTTAATCAAACGCAATAATAGTTCTTGTCCTTCTTTCTTTTTCAGATTGATGGTGATAGCCTCTTTGCCAATATTAGGTGCAATATAGTATGAATGCAAATCATGGTATCCTAAATCAGCCCCGATGTAGCGATTGGGGTCACCTGCATTTCCACCGCCTTCTTCAGCAGGTGTTTCTAAACGAATGACACGCCAGCCCATGTGTACCATGCGTTGCGTTGCGTAGGGCAGAGCTAACGCTTGTTCAAGACTTATGACTGTAATTGGTTTGCTCATCAGAAGAAAATTGGTTCTTTATATTCTCCGTAAACTTCTTTCATCACTTGCACAATTTCACCCACCGTACAATATACCTTTACTGCAGCAATGATAGATGGCATCAGATTTTTATTTTCCTGCGCATCTTTTTTAATTGTTTCAAGGCAAGTTTGTACCTGAATATTATCACGAGTTGATTTGATGCGTTTCAATTTTTCTATTTGTGCATCTACAGCTTTTTGATTGTACGGGTGAAATTCTACATCTTTTGCTTCTTCATCACGAGTGAAAATATTTACACCAACTTTTGGAATTTCACCACGCTGCACACCCATCTCTCTTTCGTATGCCTGCTTTGAAACCGACTCTTGAATTTTACCCGTTGCAACTGCTTCAACAATACCGTTCCATTTCTCAACGGTTTTCATTTCTTCGCGAATTTCTTTCTCAAACCGATCTGTGAGCGCTTCAACATAATATGAACCTCCAAGTGGATCTACCGTATCACAAATTCCCATTTCGTGAATCATGATTTGCATGGTGCGCAAGGAAATTTCTGCTGAATGTTCTGTCGGAATAGTGTAGGCTTCATCATAACTGCACAAGGCCATGGTTTGTGTGCCTGACAAAGCGCTGATTAAGGCGTAGTATGCACTGCGCACAATGTTGTTTTCGGGTTGCTCCTTGGTTAAGCCTCCTCCTCCTCCGCCGGCAATCATGCGCAACCAGCAGGATGAATCTTTTTTAGCTCCGTATTCTTCACGAATAATTTTAGCCCACAATCTTCTTCCACCTCTGAATTTTGCAATTTGTTCAAACAGGTTTCCATAAATATCAAAATTGAATGAAAGGCGTGATGCAAAATCATCAATGGTAATTCCTCTTTCTAATGCTCCGTCACTGTAAGCTTTGGCAATGCAAAATGCGTATGCCATTTCTTGTACAGGGTTTGCTCCGCTCTCACGTATATGATATCCACACACACTCACAGGGCTGTATTTAGGAACATGCTTAGCACAGTACTCAATGGTGTCAACAACCAATTTTACCGATTTGTCAACCGGAAAAATCCAGGTACCTCTGCCAATGAATTCTTTGAGAATATCGTTTTGAGCTGTCCCTCGCAAGTTGGCAATATCATACCCTAATTTTTCAGCCATGGCAACATACATGGCAATCAATATTATGGCTGTTCCGTTGATGGTAAGTGATACGGTAATTTTATCAAGATCAATATTGCGGAATGCAATTTCAAAATCTTCCAGCGTATCAATTGACATTCCTACACGTCCTACTTCACCAAAAGCTCTTGGATCATCTGAATCAAGTCCGCATTGGGTTGGCAAATCAAATGCCACATTCAAACCTGATTGTCCGTTTTTAATCAGGAAATGAAAACGTTCATTCGTCTCTTCAGGTGAAGCAAATCCGGCGTACTGTCTGATCGTAAATGGCTTGTTTCTATACATGGTAGGATGTATTCCTCTGGTAAAAGGATACTCACCCGGCATCTCATTTTTAATAGATGATTCAGCAATATCATCTGCCGTGTAAACCGGATTAACTTCAAAACCTGATTCTATATGAACAGGTTTTACATTGAGATCTTTTGCTGTTTTTCCCGTTGCTGTTTTTGTTTCTTTTGAACTCATCACACAATTTTTATTTATTCAACAAAGCTGCTCGTGAACTTCTATCAGGCTGCGTTTGTTTTTACAGTTGCTTTCATTGAACTGAAATAGTTTACCACCTCGCTCACTTTGGTGCCGGTAGCAAATGCTTCTGATGCTCCAATCTTTTTCAATTCATTTACATCTTTTGAAGGAATATTGCCGCCAACAAACCAAGGCATGTTTAGTTTTCTTGCTGACATTTCTTCTTTCATTTTTTGCGCTATCACCAAGTGAGTGCCTGAAAGAATGGACATACCAATGATGTCTGCTTTGCAAGCAATGGCTTGATCAATAATTTCTGTAATTGTTTTTCTCAAGCCGGTATATACCACTTCATAGCCGGCATCTTTTAATCCGTGCGCAAGCACTTTCACTCCTACGTCATGACCATCAAGGCCTGGTTTACTTAGTAGTACTTTCATAGGTTTATTTTTTAGTTTTAATTCTTATAAATTTTTCACGTTCCCAGCACAATCACTGAAGCAATAGCTCCGGGTCCTCCAATATTATGTGTCAATCCTCTTTTAGCATTGGCAACTTGTCTTGCGCCTGCATCATTGCGTAAATGGTTGACAACTTCAGTCACCATGCGCACGCCGGTAGCACCCACCGGATGCCCGCAGGATAATAATCCACCACTTACATTTACCGGAATTTTTCCGCCCAGTTTTGTTGCTCCACTGCGTATCATATCTTTTGCTTCTCCTTTTTTGCAGAGACCTAAATCTTCGTAAGTGAGTAATTCAACAATGGAAAAACAATCATGCACTTCAATCAAATCAAGTTCATCTGCAGGATTTGTAATACCGGCTTGTTTGTATGCTTTTGATGCAGCAGTGCGTGTCGCTTCAAATGATAAAAAATCATGATTGGTATCAAAAAAAGGTAAATCCCATCCGGTTGAAATGGAAAGTCCGATACCCTGAATATAAACCGGGCGATGTTTCTTTTTATCCAAATCTTCAGCCCGCACCAAAATCACACAAGCAGCACCATCTGTTGTAGGACAGCTATCCATTACTGTGAGCGGGTCAGCAACCATGGGTGAACATAGTACATCATTTACAGTACAAGCTTTGCGGTGATGCGCCTTATCATTCATTGATCCATGAAAATGATTTTTTACAGATACACCTGCAATATCTTCACGGGTAATGCCAAATTCATGTTGCATTCTTTTCGCATAAATTGAAAATGTACCGGCAGCGGTAAATCCTTTTTGCAAAAACGGATGTCCGTATTCAACCATCATTTTCACGATGCTGTCTTGTGGTTGTCGGTCGCGGAGTTTTTCAACTCCCAAAGCCATGGCAACATTGCATTCGCCGGCGCGCAAAGCATTTACCGCATTTCTGATAGCATCAGCACCTGATGCACAAAAATTAGAAACACGGGTTACGGGTATGTTGTAAAGATTCAAAGGTTCTGCTAAATCCATTCCGCTGCGTCCTTTAAAAACTCCTATTTCAGGAAATGCGGTTGACAACCATGCTGCATCAATTTCATCTAATTGTACTCCGGCATCTTTCACGGCTTGTGTTGCTGCATCACGCACCAGATCATCATAACTCTGATGAAACAACTCACCAAATTTTGTAACGCCAATTCCTATAATCGCGATATCTTTCATGCCTTAATTGCTTTTAAAAAGTAATTTGGTTTTTCATCATGCTCTACCATTTTGCGTAAAACCAATTTGACTGATGATCCAATTTCAACGTCATTTTGATCAGGATACATGGTGTCTGTTTGTTGAACAGTAATTCTGCCACCACCTTCCAAATCAATCACCAGCATGCTTACCGGTGGAAATGAAACCGGAAAATAATGTTCTTTCGTGCAGGAATAAACTTGTCCGTGATTTGCCAGTTGAACTGTTTCAAAATTTTCTGAATGACACTTTTTACACCGCAAGGTTTTGATCAGGTAGGCCGTTCCGCAAGACACGCATTTTTGCGCCTTGAGTCTGATGTATGCTTCTTGCTCACGATCATTCATCATCTCTGAAGAGAACATTTCACGCGTTTTATATTGACGTGAGTTGAAATTGCCTTCTTTTCTTAAGGTGAGATAATCTTGATAAGACTGAATGAGATTAAACTGATTTAATTTTTCTGTCCAGCTTTTTGAGTCGTTTTGTTTAGTACTTATCTGAAGGAAATTTGTTCCGTTTGCATAATCAACTGCCATGATATTTTTTGTTCCGTTTTCAATTTCAGATATAATTTGTAATACGGCATGCACGCATCCTGTATTTCCAATCATGGATGTCAAGCTATCTCGTGAGAATTGATTTTCACCGCATCCGGCTTTCATGAATACAGGCCCGGCAAGTTTTGCGTAAGGCGAATTGAGAATAATTTTATCTGTTCCCGGAAAATCTTTTGCATGTTGTTTCACTAAATCAAACATACAATTTTTAAATCCTGCATCACGCCCGTAGCGAGCATCCATTTTCAGATGCTGGTTTTTATAATCATATTCTTCAGCCGGATGCGAACCATAAGAAATTGCATTGACTATTTCTGAATTTCCGTTTTGATTTGATAAGAGCAAGGCGCATGCCCCGTGACCATGATTAGTATATAATTCATTGCCAATACCTGTATAGTGAACATCTGAACAAATCACCAGTATGTTTTTGAATTGACCTGCGTTGATGAGTGAGTTGGCAAGTATGATTGCATCAGTTCCACTTTTTAATGAATTGACTAAATCAAGCGAATAAAGAGTAGAGGGTAATCCAAGTAAATCACCAAGAAATGAAGCATGATAGCGATTGAAAAATACCGGTGATGAATTTGCAAAAAGAATTGCTTCAGGTTGATTTTTTGAATTGACTAAACATTCTTTGGATGCTTCGTATGCTAAGGTGATGACATCTTCATCGGTATAACATACAGCTCGTGCGGCGTTCTTTTTCCCTTTCGGATTCAGCATCCGATCTTCAATTCTGAAGGCAGGAATACAAGTGCCGTATGCGTGAATAAAACTCATAATCCAATTTCTTTAGCAATATTTATTTTAAGAATTTCTGATGTTCCGCCACCAATCAAGGTAAAGCGTGCATCACGCAGATATCTTTCCAAATGATATTCCACCGCGTAACCGTAAGATGCTAATACCCGACATGCTTCATCACATATTTCATTTGAAATTTCTGATGCATACAGTTTAGCCATCATGGATTCTTTTTGTCGTGGTTTATTCTCATCACTTAACTGTGCAGCATAGAGTGTATAGTGTTTTGCCATTTCAAGTTTTAAAGCCATGTCTGCAAATTTCATTTGAACAGCCTGAAATTTTCCAATGGGTTTTCCAAACTGAACACGAGTTTTTGCATATTCCATGGCTTCTTCAAATGCTGCTTGCGCTACTCCAATGGCAAGTGCGGCAGTCATGATTCTGATTTCTGCCAATATTTCTTTTAAACATTTTGTGCCTTCACCTATTTTACCCAGAATATTTTTTTGAGATAATACAACGCCATCAAAAGCTACTTCGCTGGTGAGAGATGCGCGCACTCCCATTTTTTCAATACTCTTACCAACCATTACACCTTTCAGATTTGCAGGAACAAAAAAGATAGAAAGCTGATCATGATTATCTGTTTTAGCAAGCACGGTAAAAAAATCAGCAACTGGTGCTGAAGTTACCCAGGTTTTTTGTCCATTGAGAACAAAACCATCAGTAGTAATTTTTGCTGTAGTTTGAATGCTCATCAAATCACTTCCTGCATTGGGTTCTGTCATACAGATACCACCAATTTTTTCACCTCTCAAAGCGGCAGCAAAATATTGTTCACGAATTTCATCATTACCGAACCGATAAAGAAAATAAGTACCCATGAGTGATTGCATAGTGCATGCCGCCGCAACACTCAGCGATCCGCGTGCTATTTCCATTACGGCAAGCGAATAGGACACAACATCCATTCCGGTACCTCCGGCTGATTCAGGATATCGCATACCAAAAAATCCCAGGTCGGCTGCTTCTTTGAAAAGCTCAGAGGGGAATTTTTTTTCTTCGTCAAGTTTTGCAGCTTGTGGGCGAATGCGTTTATCAGCAAACTCTCTGAATGTGGCCTGCACTTGTTTTTGTATGTCAGTTAATTCAAAATTCATGTTTGCGATGGTGTCGGTTTATTTTTTTTTTGATTTTTTTCTGAACGAATCAATCATTTCGTTGAGTCGGGTTAGACCTGCTTTCATGTTTTTTTCATCTGGTCCAAATGAGAACCTGATCCATTGCTGAAAGTTTTGTTTTTTAACCGGTTTGGGTTGCACGTCAAAAAAGTAACCCGGCACTGTCATCACTTTGTGGTTTAATGCTTCAAAGAAAAATCGTTCGGCCTTATTAATTGGTGTCGGTAATTTTGAAATGTCTCCCCATAAATAGAATGTACCGTTGGATGGTAAAATATTGATACCCGCTTTGGTGAGTGATTCAACCATGAAATTTTTCTTGCGGCTGAACATGTTTCGCACTGCTTTCGTTTCTTGATCAGCGTAATTTTTTTCAAGCACTTTCATGGTCGCACGTGTCATGGGTTGGCTTGGGCCACCGTCAACTGCGCTGGCTGCACGGTTGATGTTTTCAATGATGTTTTTTGGGCCTACTATCCAGCCAACTCGCCAACCGGGATAGCGGAATGATTTTGTTAATCCGTCTATTAATAAAACAGGATCTTTGTCCACATCATCTATAAATTCAGCTCCTGATATTCCTGCCTTGGCTGCATTTTTTCCTTCGTAAATAAAATGAGAATAAAATTCATCCAGTATTAATGCGCAATTTTTCTGGCGTGCAGTTTTAACCCATGTCGCAAGTTCTTTACCTTGTATTACATATCCGGTTGGATTGCAAGGATTGGAAATGAGTAGTGCTCCAAGTTTGTTTTTTGTGATAACAGATGACAATTTATTAGCCGGAATGTTGAATCCATTTTTTTCAGTTACCGGAATTTCAACACAGGTTATTTTGGACTGATGGTAGGCCATGGTATCCTGATATGCGGTGTACTCAGGATTTTTATAACCAAGTTTTACTTTGCCAAGTGCAGCAAATATGCGTGTGAGAGCAAGTCTTCCACCCATACATACACTTACGTTATCAGCAGTATATTTTGATTTATTTTTTTTGCGATAGAGTCGGTTGTAATGATCGGCTATCATTTCTCTCAAACCTTGTGACCCACTCAAGGGGCCATAAGCCTGATCACCTGGCTCAATGCTGAATGAAGTAATACGTTTGGGTGCTCCTTCCATCTCACCAATTTCAGGTTGACCTTGTCCAAGATTTGACCATTCAGGGTTTCCGTTGTAGAATCCTCGTTTCATGGCTTCTGCTACCACCCAGATAACGCCCATGTAGGGAACTTCACGAAACGCGTTGGTGTTTTTATTTATTCCTTTTTTCATGCGTAATTTATTTTAATCAGGTACTACTGCCATGGCTTCAATTTCAATCAGTGCTGGGTGATCCAATAGGTCAACAACAAAAATCATAGACATACAAGGGTAATGTGATCCCATAATATTTTTCCAGATTGCACCTAATTCTTTTCTTGTTTCCAGATATTGATTTCGGTCTTTGCAGAAGCAGGTCATCTTGCATATATCACTTGCTTGACCACCGGCTTTTTCAACGATGGCGACAATGTTTTTCAGCGCCTGCTCAAATTGTGGAACTAATTTTTCACTGGCAAATTTTTCTTCAGCTGACCAACCAACTTGTCCGGCCATAAATAGTACGCGGCCTTTTTCTGCTAATATTCCGTTGGAGTATCCTTTGGGTTTTAGCCAACCATCTGGTAAAATAATTTCGTGTGACATGATTATTTTTTTAATCCGTAAATTTTTTCTGCTGCTTTTTTTGAGATGACTTCGTTTTTTAAATCAGTGCGCACTTTGTCCTTGTCTCGTTTTTTTGGATTTCCGTAACCGCCGCCGCCTCCGGCAATCTGGTAATAATGCGTGTTGTTTGGAATACCGTGAATCATATCTTTACTCATAGGAATGAGTTTCTTTTTCCCTTTATAATTTTTAGGGTAGGTGAGTTCAATTTTATTTAACACAGATCCTTTACCGCCGAACAATCCGTAATTAGGTTCTACATCTCCATCACCAAAAACTACCATGGTTGTGTCACCACCGCGCAACAGAATTTCAGTTTCTGTTCCTAATCCACCACGCCATTGACCGGCGCCACCTGAATCACATAGGTATTCATGTTTCAGAATAATATGTGGTGTTTGTTGTTCATACATTTCATAATCCTGATCCAATACTCCACCTGATGCATCAATCATTCCAATGTGATCATACCCATCATCACCTTTTAAAGCACCGCTGCCACCTTTCATTCCGAGAAAGCAGATGTCAACATATTTTTTTCCGGTGCGCGGATGATTGCCCGTGAAAAGTGAGCAGAGTAAATGATTCCATCCTGCTGTAATGCGTTCTGGCACTGCAGGACCCAATGCTTTGAAAATGGCATCAGCTACCTGCGGGCACAAGTGATTTCCAAATGTAGTGGCAGCCGGATATGATGCGTTCAAAATGGTTCCCTCAGGTACAATGTATTTAAGTGGTTTTATCATTCCTTCATTATGCGGAATGTCAGGATTCACCATTTGTAAAAAAGTAAGTGTGATGGCTGAACAGGTTGATGTGTAAGTGCCGTTGACAAAGCCTTTGGTTTGGGGTGATGATTTTGAAAAATCAAAGGTGATATCTTCATTCTTCACGGTTATTTCTGTGCGAATTGGAAATTTGGTTCCCTTGTGTTTTCCGTCATAATAAACCATGGAAGCGCCTTTATATACTCCGTTGGGAATGGCTTTGATTTCAGCACGCATCATTTTTTCTGTTGAATCAAAAAGCGCTTGTTTATGCAGTTCGAATGATTCAAGACCATATTTCTCAACAAATGCCTGCAGACGACGTTCACCCAAAGTGCACGCTCCGATTTGTGCTTTGATATCTTCTTGAACCATCTGTAAACGGATGTTTGCAAAAATCAGATTCCAGACATCTTTACGAAGTTCTCCTTTTTCATACAATTTTGTTGCAGGAATCCGAATTGCTTCCTGCCAAACTTCAGTAGCATTTGGGTTGTATCCACCCTGAACTGCTCCGCCAATATCGGCTTGATGCCCTTTTGCAGCTGACCAACCAACGAGTGTGTTTTTGTAAAAGATTGGTTTAAAAATGGCCACGTCATTATTCTGATTACCCATTGAGAACACATCATTGTGAATAATCACATCACCCGGATGAATATCTTTTCCATATTGTTTCAGAATCACCCTGCAAACCGGTCCAAGTGAAAAAGAAAGTATGGGTAGATTTTCTGTTTGTTCCAGCATTTGCCCTTCGGCATCGTACAAACCGGTAACAAAATCTTTTGCCTCACATAAAATGGGTGAACGAGTTGTTTTTGTCAGCGATATACTCATCTCATCTGTGATGGATTTAAACGCTCGCTGAAAAATGGTGATCAGAATTTTATCAACTTTCATTTTAATTTTTTTATTCAGTTAAATCAGATGTCTGACATTTTTTTTCTTGCATCACATCTGAACATTTTAATTCAGGGCTTTTGATTTTTTTTCTGTTTTGGAAAAACCTTCAGGAAATTTTTCACGCTCATACACAATGAAAGAACCAAAATCATCTGTAAGACAATCGTAATTTTCACTTACAAAAACGGATGTAGTAATTTTTTCAATGATGCACGGACCGGCAAGTGTACTGCCATAGATAGGCATGTCTCCGTCATACACCGGAACGTTTTTCATTTTTTCTAGTTCAGGAATATATACTTCACGATACTCTTTAATTGCAGACTCAGCACTTACCCTTTTTTGTCGGTGTGACATGAATTTTGGTTTCTCATTCTGACCAATTACCCTCAAGCGGATATTGATCAATTCCATATCTGTTCCTTCATCTTTGAGTGAATATCCAAACTGTCTGTTATGTTCTTTATGAAATGCGTCAAATATTTTATCAGTTTTAAAATTCATCACATCATCCCAATTTACTTCCAGCGGCACTTCGTGATATTGTCCCATGTATCTCATATCCAGTACCGGGTGGAAGCTGATTCTTTTTTCAGGCACCCCTTCTTCTTTTACTAAGGCGTGTACACCTTCAGCTTTCATTTCATTAAACAAGGCAATGAATTTTTTGCGGTCAAGTTCGTTGAATGTCGTCATGTAAGACCGGATGTAATCATGTTTAAGATCACCCAGCAACATACCTGCAGCGCAGAAAATTGAAGATACGTTAGGAACCAGGAACATTGGAATTTCAAGCTCTTTACAAATTTCAGAAGAGTGGATTGAACCTGCACCACCGGCAACAATGAATAAAAATTCACGCGGATCATACCCACGCTCAACAGAAACCTGTCTTACCCCTTGCGCCATATTGCTATTTATGATGCGATACATTCCGGCAGCAGTTTCCATCACGGATAAACCTAATTTTGAAGCAAGTTTATCTTGAATTGCTTTCACTGCTTTTGAGCGGTTGAGTTTTAATTTTCCACCGGCAAAAAAATCAGGATTCAAATAACCAAGAATCAAATCTGCATCAGTACAAGCAGGTAATTCACCACCTCTATCATAGCATACCGGACCGGGTAATGATCCTGCACTTTGTGGTCCCATGCGCAATAAACCTCCGTTATCAATCCAGCCAATAGAACCACCGCCTGCGCCAATGGTGATGATGTCAAGTGATGGTAACGCAATACGATATCTGTCAATTGAACCTTCAGTGCCCGTAACACATTGGTTGTTGATTACAAGTGCTGCGTCAAAACTGGTGCCGCCCATATCAACGGTGATACAATTTTTGTATCCTAATAATTCAGAATAAAATGCCCCGGCAGTTGGTGCAGCGGCAGGACCAGACAATACTGTTACGGCCGGATTTCTTTTCACTTGCGCAGGTAATACTACTCCGCCATTTGATTGCATGATCAACAAGGTACCTTTGTATGTAATGTCTTTTAATTTTTGCTGAAGATTGTTTAGATATTTTTCGACAATTGGTCCCACAAATGCGCTAACTGCCGTTGTACTCACACGTTCATAGAAGCGAATAGATGGCAGCACTTCAAATGATGCTGTGACAAAAACACCTTTCAAATTCTTGCGCAAATAAGACAATGCTTTTTTCTCATGCGCATTGTTTTTGTATGAATTCATAAAGCAGATTGCAACCGATTCAATTTTTTCTGCTTTAATTTTTTTAACTAAGGATTGGAGTTCAGTTTCTTTGATTTTTTTTAAGACATTGCCTTCCGCATCAACACGCTCATCTATGCTATATCTAAGATACCGAGGCACCAGCGGACTTACATTTTTGAAATGATTATTGAATTGTTCTTCCCTGATTCCCCGACGCATTTCAAGCGCATCACGAAAACCTTTTGTTGTGACTAAGGCAGTTTTTGCTCCGCGCAAAGTAAGCAACGCGTTGGTTGCAACCGTGGTTCCGTGCACAATGGTGTCAATGGAAGCAATAAAATCTGCAAAATTTGTTTTGCGCATCTCTGCAATTTCACGCAGTCCGTTTATAAATCCGACTGAAGGATCTAACGGAGTAGATAAGGTTTTGTGTACCGTGGTATCTCCTGTTTCTGAAATGGCAATCAAATCAGTAAACGTACCGCCGATATCAATGCCTACTTTAAATTTCATCTGCTCTTAGTTTTTTATATGAATGATGTGGTTGCCAAAATTTGTGGAGTGGTCAATTCTTCTACTCCGCATCATATTTCAAAAACCACCTTGCTCATTACCTATGTATAATGCTATAAAATGAAGCCCGGATCAATGACCCGGGCTACCGTTATTCATGAATAAAATTTGCTTTCACTTTTGGTCCGTTGGTTTTGAAATTATCCAATCCAATTTTCATGTCTTGTGTTTTCAGACATTCACCAAACATGCGCGATTCAAGATCAAGTCCATCTTTCAAACTTAGACGTGAACCTTCATAAATTGCTCGTGTGAGAATTTCATCTATTTTTTTACTTAGATGTCCTAACTCAACCGGCTTTGGATTTCCGTTTGCTGAAATAGGTTCTTTCACCATGGTTTTTACTTTCACTTCACCTGATGCAATTTGGTTAGCAAGTTGAATGGCATACGCAACAATGTTTCCGTCAACAGCAGCGTGAACCAAACCAATTTCTTCAGCTTCCTTAGCAGAAACATTTCTTGCAGTACGCAAAATTTCTGAAGCTTTTTCGACTCCAACAATACGCGGCAACCTTTGTGTTCCGCCGGCACCCGGAATAAATCCAAGATTTACTTCAGGTTGACAAACCAAAACAGAAAGTCCTTTTTTGCAGATGCGGGTGGTACATGCCATGGCTAATTCGTTTCCGCCGCCAAAAGCAAATCCGTTCATTGCGCATACAATAGGTTTGGGATAGCTCTCAATATAATCAAGTACTGATTGGAATGTACGAGAATTATCATACCCTTCTTCCGGCGTTTTTAATGAAGCAAGCATATTTAAATCTGCCCCTGAAACAAATGCTTTGGTTCCAAAACCTGTGATCACGGCTGATTTCACCGACGCATCATTTTTTACTTCTTCAAGCGCTTCTCTGATTTGTTTTAGTACTTCAAGATTTAAGGCGTTTAATACTTTTGGACGACGAATAGTCACAACCAATGAACCATTTTCTTTTTGTGTAACGATGTCGCGAATTTTCCAACCGCCATCAGATTTTGCTTTTTCAAGTACTTTAGGGAATGGAAATGTTGGGTGATTTTTACAGAACTCTTTCACCAGATTATATGACTTTTCAATACCAAGCTGATTCATATATGTGAATGGAGCTTTCATCACCAATGAAATTTCACAAATCATGTTGTAATCATGAATATCAATGATGCCAATATCAAAAATGAATGAAGTAAGAGCAAAATAAGCACCACGGAATTCATTCACTAATTTTTCTTCTTTGTCAGCGGCAAGTTCAACCACTTCACCACGCTGTGCTGTATTCCATGCAGATTTATCTTTTACTTTTTCATGCAGAATGGCCGGTGTTTTAAACCAAGGCATGGTGAGTTTTCCCATTTCATCTAATCCATGTCCGGTGATAGGATTTCCGCCGGTAAGATTTAATGCAGTGAAAGGTCCAACACCTAAGCCCAATGCTTTCACGGCTGCTTTATCAATTTCTTTTTCATTACCCCAACCACGTTCAAGACACATGATGGCTGTTTGGCAAATACCTTCAAAAACAGGGTCAACGGCATATCCGTAAGAACTTTTAACCAGGACAGGCACCTTGCCAATTTCCTCATAAAATTTCAAGAGATAATTTGCCAGTTCAGCAGAAGTTTCTTTGCCCGGTACAATTTCAACGGCAGGATTAATTTCAGCCGGAAAAAAATAATGTGCCACCAGACAGCGGGTTTTATTTTTCATGTTTCTGAAAATAACTTCAGGCTGCATATGTGATGAGTTAGACAGATACACACAATTGTCATCTGTCATGGCTTCAACTTGTTTAAAAATTTTGTCCTTGATGTTTTCATCTTCGGTTGCTGCTTCAACAACCAATTGGCAACCGCGCACATTTTCATAATCACTACTGAAAGTCAGCGCATTTTTAATTCGCTCAGCTTGTTCAGGCTTGAACGCACCGGTATCAACTCCTTTTTGAATTTTTTTAAAGGCCTTTTCTTTGGCTTTTTCCAGAGCTGCATCTGAAATATCAATGTTGATTACCTTCACCCCTGAAGATGAAAGAGATTTTGCGAAGTGCAGGGCAATATCCGGTCCAATTTGACCGGCGCCAATTACGGCTACTTTTACCAGTTCATTATTCTTGTAAAATTTCATAAAACGATACGCTAATGTTTAGTTGGCGTAAGGTCTTAAGTTTCGTCAGCACAAAATATGAGCAGAATCATAATGTGATATAAATCATAAATTATAAAAAGGCTTGAAAATGAGTGGTAATGTGGGGTGGGGGGCAGTTGGATTGAACCTAATGTTAACCTAACAAGCTGACATCGGGGATGTGATTAAAAAAATTGTGTGGCGTAACCATGATCTTTGGGGACTATGAAATGCTGAGAATGGAAAACCTGTAAGTAATATCAGGCTTGTGCATGCATCACCCCATCATCTCCTCAATAATGCGATCAACTGTGTATCCTTCAGCTTCAGCTTTGTAGTTGCGCACGATGCGATGTCTAAGAATAGGTTTTGCTAATGCTTTTACATCTTCAATGTCGGGTGAATATTTACCGTTCACTGCGGCATGACATTTAGCACCAATGATAAGGTATTGAGATGCGCGAGGTCCTGCTCCCCAATCAAGATATTTTTTTGCAAGTTCATGTGTGTTGGGGCCGCTCAATCTGGTTTTACCCACCAGTTTTACAGCATAATCATATACCGCATCAGGCACAGGAACGCGCCTTACCAAACCTTGAAAATATAAAATTTCTTCACCTGAAATTACAGGACTTGGTTTGGCAACAAAATCTGAAGTGGTGTTTTTTACAATAGAAATTTCTTCTTCAAAAGTTGGATAATCAACCCAGATATTAAACATGAAACGGTCCAACTGCGCTTCAGGCAATGGGTATGTACCTTCTTGCTCAATAGGATTTTGCGTAGCCAATACAAAGAAAGGTTTGTCAAGGGTGTATTTGTGACCTGCAGCCGTAACATTTTTTTCTTGCATTGCTTCAAGCAGGGCGGCTTGTGTTTTTGGTGGTGTTCGGTTGATCTCATCTGCCAGAATGATATTCGCAAAAATAGGTCCTTTGATGAATTTGAAATTTCTTGATTCATCCAAAATTTCTGCGCCAATAATGTCTGATGGCATCAAGTCAGGTGTAAACTGAATGCGTTTAAAACTCAGCCCAAGCGAATCAGAAATAGTTTGAATGAGTAGCGTTTTAGCAAGTCCGGGTACACCTACCAATAAACTGTGTCCGTTAGAAAAAATTGATTTCAATACCTGATCCACCACCGCATCTTGCCCAACAATTACTTTGTGAATTTCATTTTTGAGGGTGGCGTATTTTTTTACTAATAAATCTACTCCGTCTTTGTCTGAAAGCTTGTCCATAATAAAATTGTAATGTATCAAAAATAGTAAAAAGACTTGTGTCTGGTTTGTTAAAGATTCACAACAATAGTAGCCTACGCTTTTTTACTGCCAAGCGCAAAGCCGAAAATTGCTCCTACTATACCGCCCACAATATGTGCAAAGTGAGATATACCGTCGTTCTCAAAGCTGCCTAAAATCTCTTTACCAATAAAAATTAAAACTACCAGAATGAAGGTGATTGGAATTTCTTTGTTTTTAAAATTCACCAATGATACTATAAGAATCAGCATAAAGACAATGCCACTGGCACCCAATAAACCAATATCAAAAAACATCAGATGCAATAAGGAAGTAATGAGCGCAGTAGAAAACATCATGATCAGCAGGTTTTTTGCTCCATATTTTTCTTCAGCAATCGGTCCGATTAAAAGGATGAACGCAAGATTCCCCATCAAGTGCTCTGTGCTGGCGTGACCAACAGTATGTGAAAAGAGGCGCATATACCATGCAGCGCTGGTGAAATTCCATTCAGGCACCAATACAAATAAATCACTCAGCATACCGCCGGGTATTGTGATTACATAAACCAATGCACATACAATGGAGAAACTGAGTATGACCGGAGAATTAAAAGTTATCTTCATAAAATATTTTGTTGTATTTCTTTTCTCACTACCATTCAATCATTCAAGTTAACACCTGGCATGAATAAATAATATAAGTTTGAGCGTTTTGCTATTTTTGCATCATGTCATTCAAAGATATTATAAAATTGAATTCCTTTCTGCCCGTTGTGCTGGTTTTCACACTTTGCCTTTCATCCGGTGCCTTTTCTCAAATAACCAATGGAAATACTGAACCTGAGAAGGAGAAGCAAAAAAAGGAGAAAAAAGAAAAAGCACCTGAAGAAAAAAGTGAATTCAATGAAGATTCTTTAAGCGGAACCAATTTTTATTTTAACGGCACTTTTCAATACTCATACCGTCATTTTGAAGATCAGTCAGCTGCAAATTATTATCGTGAACGTGAAGAAGAAACGTATGGATTAAATGGCGGAACAGGTTTAGGCATGTTGATGGAATTGTCTGACCATTTTCATCTTGACATTGGTATTGCTTATTATGGCAACAGTGAGAAGTATTTTTTTCAAGATTCACTCACTGATAGTACGTATGCGTACACCAGTAATTATAAACAGTTTGCCTTACCGGTAAGAATTAAATACGTTTATGGAAATAAGTTTCAGTTTTTTGCATTCGCCGGTATTGCTCCTTTGAATATTTTGAAAATTGTATACAGCAGTGAATACACGAGAGAAAACGGAAATTTTATTGAAAATGAGCCCGAAGAAATTACTCAGGGATTTAGAACTTTCAATGCCATGATCACGTGTGGACTTGGTTTTCAATACGTGAATAAGTATGTTGGTTTTTTTGTGATGCCAGAATATCGCAGACATTTGTTTAACACATACGCCGACAATATTATTTCATTACGACACAATCTATTTTCACTTGGAGTAAATGCCGGAATGTTTATCAGGTTCTAAAGTGAGTTGATAGCATGAGGAAGTTCTTTCACCACATCACTTGCCAGCATACCGGTTTCACCTTGTTTACGTCTCACTAAATCACCGGCATATCCATGAATATACGTACCAAAAACTACTGCATCATGCGCACTGTAGCCTTGCGCCAGCAATGAACCAATAATACCTGTGAGAACATCTCCCATGCCGGCCGTCGCCATGCCCGCGTTACCACTGCTATTGATATATATCTTTCCATCAGGTGTCGTGATTTTTGAATAGGCTCCTTTCTGTAAAATATATACACGATGTTCTATGGAGAATTTTTTTTGCTGCTCCAATGTCTCCTCAGGTGAAGAATATTTTCCAATCAATCTCTCTAACTCTAGTGGATGCGGCGTCAGAATTGTGTTTTCATGAAGTTGTGAAATCAATGTTCTGTTTGATGCCAGCAAAGTAATTGCGTCAGCATCCAATACCAGAGGTAAATTTGTTTTGATTAATCTTGACAAAGTATTCAATGCATGTTCATCTGTTCCAAGTCCAGGGCCCACAGCAACCGCGCTTGCCTTTTTTGGTATACCATCAGCAATTGATGCAATGAAAAGAGATTCAGGAACTGCGCTGAGTAAAATATTTCTGTTCTGTTCACTGCAATGTACAGCAGCATAACCGCAACCTGTTCTCATGGCCGCAGAACTTGCTAAAACAGCAGCACCGGCATAATATTCAAACCCTGCGGCAATAAATAAATATCCATGATTGCCTTTATGTGAAAACTTGTTGCGCTGTTTGATACACACTTCAGCACGGGTGATGAATTCAGCAAAAGGCTCTTCGTTAAATTCTTCAGACAAGCCAATATCAGCCAATCTTAAATCACCGCAATATTTTGCATAAGTTCCATACAAGAAAGACATTTTGGGTGATTGAAATGTGATAGTTTGGTTTGCATTGATAACAAAATTTAAATTGTTATTCCGATTATCTGTGCAGAAGAGTCCGCTCGGTATATCAATAGAACAAATGGGTTTGCCTGATTGATTTATTGATTCAATAATTTCACCCAACCATCCACTGATACTTTTATTTAAACCTGAACCAAAAATTGCATCAACTACAAGGTCTTCGGTGATATTGATTGTACTATTATTTTCTTCTAGTTGGACAAGGTTTTCTGTTTTGGGTAATCTATTCCTTTGTATTAAAAAATCATCTGAGAATTTATTGTTGATGTTGATGATGACAATGCGTACAGATATTTTTTTCTCAACCAATAATCGTGCACACACCAATCCATCGCCCCCGTTGTTACCGGGTCCGCAAAATATGATTGCCGATTCAAAAACATGGGTAGCCAGCAACTGACGAGTGAATGCTGTGGCAGCTCTGTCCATCAAATCTACAGATGAAATGGGTTCATGCGCTATGGTAAATGCATCCCATGCTTGGATTTGAGATTCGGTATAAATTTTCATCTGTCCATTATTTTATTGTGATTTATTGCAGATGACTTTCCTGCTCATTTTTTTTGCGGATAAAAATTTATCTGCCACTATTCATTCAAATTATTTTTAGGGGTCAAAGTCTGGATCATGTTAAGCACTTGCGGAATAAGTGCATGATGATCATCATTCATGATAATAAAATCAGTCAGCGTCATTTTTTGTTCATCAGCCCATTGATTCGCCATGCGTTGTTTTATCTGACTTTCAGGTAAACCATCTCTGGCATGCACCCGTTTTATTTTAATATCTTCAGGTGCGGTGACCAAAATGTTTTTTGTGAAGTCACGATATCTACCTGTTTCAAAAAGAATGGCAGCTTCATTAAAAACAATAGATGTATTTTGTGCACTTCTCCAGCTTTCAAACCGGTCTTTCACCAATGGATGAATAATAGCAGTGAGTTTATTTTTTTTAACGGCATCAGAAAAAATTTCCTGAGCAATGAAAGCGCGATTGGGTGTTTCTCCGGTGTAAGATTGATTGCCAAAAATGGCTTTTACCTGAATTGCCACTTCGTTTTCTAGGAGCAATTCTTTAGCTATGATGTCAGCATAAAAAACGGGATAACCCATGATAGAGAGGATACGGCAAACGATAGATTTGCCCGCACCAATACCACCGGTTATCCCGACTGTTATCTGAGATCTCAAATTTAAATTTCTTCTACTTCGATCATCTTGAACGGAAGATCGATGATAGCTTGGTAATCTTCACCAGCTTCTTCCATGTCTTCATCGTCCTCTTCAAAATACCAATTCACTTTCACCTCAGTGTTTCCGCTGTTGAGTTTTTCAAGTTGTTTGAAAAGGTCAAGGATACATTTCGACGACGAAGTATTGAAATACTCAAGTTTTACTTCAACAATGGTATTTGGCTTAGGGTTTTGACCATAAGCTTCAATCCAGTCGTTTAACGGTTTGTAAAACTCAATTGAGTTTTCAGGAATTGATCTTCCTTTCAACTCGAGTACACCGTTAGAGGCGTCGAATTTTACTGTTGGCGTTTTAGCTGATCCTTCAAGAATTAGATTTTCCATATATCACTCTGTGTTATTCTGCTATTTTTACTGTTAAACTAAAAAAACTTGTTCTATCATTAATAGTGAGAAATTCATATTCAAGTTTCTCACCTGATTTTCTTGCAATGTCAATCATTCCCAAACCTGCAGTACCTTTTTCAGACATAGAGCCTTCATTGAGTACTTGTTTATAATAGGCTTTCAGTTCTTCCTTATCCATCCCATTAACTAGGTCAAGCTTATCTTTCAACGTGGCTACATCAGAAGTTTTCATGTAGTTTCCGGTAGTTATCTGATATGAATTGCTGTTTTTTGCTATCATCAACAAGGCTGACCGCTCTTCAGCAGGCACGTGTACCATGTCTTCTTGATCAATATGGTGATAAAGATTTTGAAGACATTCTACCAGAATATTGAAAACTTTTTTCTTCACCTTAGGATTCTCATCAATATGGTCCATTTTGGACTCCATAATTTGGAGAATGGTGGTGAGCAGCTCAGACGTAATCATTCCTTTGAAGGATAACAATACGTTCCGTTCTTCAAGTTTCTTATATATCTCGTAAATCTGGTTCACCTGGTTTTTGAGCAAGACAAATATATAAAATAATATTTTGCCACTTCTTTTTGCATGTTATTTTTCGAATTTAAACGAAATAGAGCTTAATTTTGCGGTAAATATCAGAATACATGAGTGATTGGTTTGAATCCTGGTTTGACAGTAAATATTATCATCTATTGTATGCACACCGGAATGAAGAGGAGGCAAAATTGTTTATTACTAAGCTGGTATTGCATTTGAATTTACCCAAGGGGAGTGCAGTGCTTGACCTTGCCTGCGGTAAAGGACGCCACGCGATGGTGCTGGCATCAGCAGGATTAAAAGTCACCGGTGCTGATTTATCTCCTGCTTCTATTGCGTGCGCAAATCAAGCCTCAGAAGGCAAAGCAGAATTTATAGTACATGATATGCGGCAGCCTATTGAAGAAAAAAAATTTCAAGCCGTGTTTAATCTCTTTACCAGTTTAGGTTATTTTGAAGATGCCGGTGATAATTTAAGCGTGATAAATAGTGTCTGGCAGATGCTTGACGAGAATGGATTATTTATTATTGATTTTTTCAATGCACAAAAAGTGGTTCAGGGTATGGTTCAAGGTGAAACCGTTGTGCGTGGTGATATTCACTTTAATATTACAAGACAGGTAATTAATGGGAAAATCGTCAAAACCATTCAGTTCATTGCCGACACAGAGCATTATTCTTTCAATGAATCAGTGAGCTTATTTGACTTGGAGGCTTTCACAAATATGCTCAATAGGAGTGGTTTTAAAATAGAATCGGTGTTTGGTGATTATAATCTTGGTACATTTGCACCCGAAAAATCTGACCGACTTATTCTTGTCGCTAGGAAAACAAATCAGGCATGAACATTTATCTTCAGGTAACATTGCTTTTAGCATCAGTATTAGTAGGTGCTGTTTTGGTTGATTTGTTCAGAAAAAAGGCAAACTTCAAACTATTGCTTTCTTTCAGTGGTGGATTTTTACTCACGATCATCTTTACGCATGTATTACCTGAATCTTATGAATTGAAAGGTTATACTATTGGTTATTTCATACTGGCAGGTTTTCTGCTTCAATTGCTGCTTGAGTATTTTTCTCAGGGTGCTGAGCATGGGCATACTCATGTACATCCGGGCGAACATCAATTTTTTCCGGTAGCAATTTTCATTAGTCTTTCTTTGCATGCTTTTATTGAAGTAATTCCGGTAAATGTGCATGACCATCATCATGCAGGTGATTTGTACTGGGGTGTTATTCTTCATAAAATTCCGGAAGCCATTGCATTAAAAACAATATTCAATGCATCAGGAATTTCTAAAACTAAATCATGGTTTTTTGTCTTTCTCTTTAGTTTGATGGCACCATTAGGGTTGATATCAGGTGAATTTGTGCTTAATTCATTAGGTCTTGATCCATCATGGATACTTGGAATAGCCATTGGTATGTTTTTGCATATTTCAACCACTATTATCTTTGAATCAAGCGAAGGTCATAAAATGAATATGATGAAACTGATTTCCATTCTGCTTGGTTTTGGCGTTGGTTTAATGGTAAGTTAGGCACCCATTAGCTTCAGTGCTTATCTAACATTGATAAGTTTATTCTATCACATCATAAAAATTATCAATTTTTTCAGTTGAACAATTGTATCTACTTTTGAGTTATCGAAATAGTAATAAACAAATAAAAAAATAAAAAATGGCTGTATTAGTTGGAAAAAAAGCACCTGCATTCACTGCACCTGCGGTATTAAGAGGAATTGAAGTGGTAAAAGATTTTACTCTGGATCAATTTTTAGGAAAAAAATATGTGTTATTATTTTTCTATCCAAAGGATTTTACTTTTGTGTGTCCAAGTGAATTGCATGCATTTCAAGAAAAATTGGCTGAATTTGAAAAAAGAAATGTTCAGGTGATTGCCTGCTCAACAGACACAGAAGAGTCACACTGGGGTTGGTTGCAAATGGATAAAAAAGCCGGTGGTATCAAAGGAATTACGTATCCAATTGTGGCTGACACAAACAAAACTATCTCTGATGCTTATGATGTTTTGTTGGGCGAATATCAGTATGATGAAAACGGTGCCCTCATTGCAACAAACACCATGATAGCTTACCGTGGATTGTTCCTTATTGATAAAAATGGCGTAGTAAGACATCAATTAGTAAATGATTTACCACTTGGACGTAACGTAGATGAAGCATTGCGCATGGTTGATGCCTTGCAGTTTGTTGAAGAAAATGGTGAAGTTTGTCCGGCAAACTGGATCAAAGGTTCTGAAGGTATGAAAGCAACGCACGAAGGAGTTGCCCAATATTTGGCTGCGCACTAGGCAGTATGACCTCAATCATATTAAGCCGCCATTCCAACGAGTGGTGGCTTTTTATTTAACTTATTTTAATATTCATGCCAAACCTTTTGCCTAAGTTTGCGTAATTAAAAGTGTTAACCATTAAAATTAATATTTATTCGATTATGAAAAAAACAATTGTAATGCTTGCTGCAGGAGCGCTTTTATTAGCTACTCCTTCGTGTAAAAAAGGTGAGAACGATCCTTTTTTAAGTTTGTCTTCTAGAAAAGCTCGTATCTCAGGAGAGTGGACTGTTTCTGGTTATGAATCGTCTTATGAAAATCATGACGGAAGTGATGTTTGGACAGGTACTGAGACTTTCAATGGTACTACAATTACAGGAACTTGGTCGCAGACAGTTGGTGGTGTTACCACAAGTGGGAACGATTCAGAAACACGTACCGTTTCATTGTATGATGTTATCATCAATAAAGATGGTACTTATGAAATGCACATGAACATGGTAACTGTTAGCACAGGCACTAACTGGGGTGGATTTGATTACACCGATACTGAAACATCAACTTCAACCGAAATGGGTTCATGGAGTTTTGTTGGTAAAGCAAAAGATGAGTACAAAAATAAAGAACGCGTAGCGCTTAATACTACTCATACTGTGTATACAAGCCAAACCACAACGGTTACAGATCTAGGTGGTGGTGTAACTGATACCTATGTTGGCGACACTGATACATATGATAATACCTATGAAATTGGTGAGAACTCAACTATCATGGATATTGATATGTTGAAAGGTAAAGAAATGACATGGAAAATGGTTTCTGGTGGAACAAACATCATGAGTTCAACTACATCAGGAGGAACAACAACCACTTCTACTACTACTGATAGTGATCAAATGACAATTACCCTTACTGCAAAATAATTCATTCAATATTTTGAAGGAAAGCCGCCCCAACAGGCGGCTTTTTTTATGTGTATATCTGCTGATAAATTTTATTAAAAACTCAAGCATGGTTTTGTAATTTAGTGTCCCGAATCCCTTACCATGTATTTAGTTTTTGACACTGAAACCACCGGACTTCCAAAAAATTGGAATGCGCCTGTTACTGATACTTCCAACTGGCCGCGCTGTGTACAAATTGCATGGCAGTTGCATGATGAATGGGGACAATTGGTTGAACACAGAAGCTTTATTCTCAAACCCGATGGTTATAACATTCCGTATGACGCTGAAAAAGTGCACGGAATTTCAACAGAACTTGCCAATGAATTAGGTGTCGCATTGCAAGATGTATTGAATGAATTTAATTCAGCACTTGCCAAAGCAAAATTTTTGGTTGGACAAAATCTTGCCTTTGATCTCAATATTGTTGGTTGTGAATTTCACAGAGCCGGCATTGAGTCTAGGCTTGCGCAAATGCCTGTTTTAGATACTTGTACTGAGAAAACAGCAGACCTCTGTCAATTGCCGGGCGGGCGTGGTGGCAAATTTAAATTACCCACCTTAACAGAATTACATTTTAAACTCTTTCAACAAGCATTTGAAGAAGCGCATAATGCAACGGCTGATGTTGAAGCTACTGCACGTTGCTTTTTTGAATTGATTCGTCAGGGGTTTTTTACTGATCAAGAATTACAGCGTGACGCTGATTACATTCGCACATATCGTGAAAAAAATACCGGCCTGATTCAACTGTATGGATTAACTCACCTCAATCTACGCGACGAATCTGCAAAACTGAAATCAGTAAATAGTGAAAAAAGTGGTGAGTCAAAACTCATTGATTTGGCAGGCAATACTGAACGATTACAAAATGTATTATTTTCTCATCTTCATTGCCACACACAATTCAGCGTATTACAATCAACCACCAAAGTAAAGCTGTTAGTAAAGCGCGCTATTGATTTTAAATGCCCGGCAGTTGCGCTCACTGATTCCGGAAATATGATGGCGGCTTTCCAGTTTGTGAAAGAAGTGTATAAACATAATGAGGCGGTTGAAGCAAAACAAAAACTTGCCGCTGAAAAAAACGAATCGTGTGATGAGAAAACTCTCATTCCTATTGTTGGTTGTGAGTTTAATGTTTGTCGTAACAGGCATGATAAATCAAATAAAGACAATGGGTATCAGGTAATCTTTCTTGCAAAAAATAAAAACGGATATCAGCATCTCACCAAGCTGGCATCCATAGCTTATACTGAAGGATTTTATTATGTTCCCCGCATAGACAAACAAGTAATTGAACAGTACAAATCTGATTTGATTGTGTTATCAGGCAGTATCACGGGAGAAATTCCTTCACTCATTCTCAACGTTGGAGAATCACAAGCAGAAGATGCGTTGATTTGGTGGAAAGATCAGTTTGGTGATGATTTCTATCTTGAAATAAATCGCCATGGATCTGAAGAAGAGAGAAGAGTGAATGAAACTTTATTGAAATTTAGTGAAAAGCATCAGGTAAAAATTGTTGCGGCCAATGCCAATTATTATATAGACAAAAAAGATGCGAATGCGCATGATATTTTGTTGTGTATTAAAGATGGCGAATTAAAATCAACTCCGGTTGGCGCAGGAAGAGGTTATCGTTTTGGTTTGAAGAATAACGAATATTATTTCAAATCACCTGACGAGATGAAAAAAATATTCACTGATTTGCCTGAAGCAATTGAGAATACCAATGAAATTATAAATAAATGTGAAGCCTATACCCTTGCGCGCAAAACCTTGTTGCCTGCTTTTGATATTCCGGATGAATTTAAAGATGCAGCTGATGTTGAAGATGGCGGCAAAAGAGGTGAGAATAATTATCTGCGCCATCTTACTTACGTGGGTGCGCAAAAAAGATATGGTGAGATTACAGATGAATTGCGTGAACGATTGGATTTTGAATTATTGACGATTGCCAACACCGGATATCCCGGTTACTTTTTGATTGTTCAAGATTTTTGTCAGGCTGCGCGAGACATGGGTGTTGCTGTTGGGCCGGGTAGGGGTTCAGCTGCCGGTTCTGCTGTTGCATATTGCATTGGAATAACCAATGTAGATCCCATCAAATACGATTTGCTCTTTGAGCGTTTCCTCAATCCTGAGCGTATTTCAATGCCCGATATTGATATTGACTTTGATGATGAAGGAAGACAAAAAGTAATTGATTGGGTGATTCAAAAATATGGTGCAAATCAGGTGGCGCAAATCATAACTTATGGTACCATGGCAGCCAAATCTTCTATTCGTGATACGGCTCGGGTTCTTGATTTACCCTTGCATGAGGCTGATCGTTTAGCTAAATTGGTTCCTGATGTTTCTCTTCAACAACTCTTGTATTTAGAGCCTGTAGAATTATCTGAAAAATTAAAAAATAATCAGGATGATATTAAACGGGCACTTGAATTTCGTGAACTTGCTAAAGCAAAAGATTTAAAAGGAGAAGTAATTAATCAAGCTGTTCTGCTTGAAGGTTCAATGCGCAATACCGGTATTCATGCTTGTGGTGTCATTATTACACCGGGTGATATTACCAATTATGTTCCGGTTGCTCTGGCTAAAGATTCTGACATGTACTGCACGCAGTTTGACAACTCGGTTGCAGAAGAGGCAGGCCTGTTGAAGATGGACTTTCTTGGATTAAAAACATTGACACTCATTAAAGATGCAGTGATTTTAGTTAAAGAGAGACATGGAGTTGATTTGGATCCTGATCATTTTCCTATTGATGATGAAAAAACGTACGAACTTTTTCAACGCGGTGAAACGGTTGGTATTTTCCAGTATGAGTCACCCGGAATGCAAAAATATCTGCGTGAATTAAAGCCAACTGTATTTGCTGATTTGATTGCAATGAATGCACTGTATCGTCCCGGACCGCTGGAGTACATTCCTTCTTTTATCAGAAGAAAACATGGAACCGAACCGATTGTTTATGACTTGGACGCATGTCGTGAATATCTTGAAGAGACGTATGGAATTACTGTATATCAAGAGCAGGTGATGTTACTTTCACAAAGTATTGCAGGTTTCTCAAAAGGTGAAGCGGATACTTTGAGAAAAGCAATGGGTAAAAAGAGTTTTGATACGCTGGCTAAAATGAAACCAAAATTTTTAGATCAAGGCGCATCCAAAGGACATGAAAGAAAAGTGTTGGAAAAAATGTGGACAGACTGGGAAGCATTTGCTTCCTATGCGTTTAATAAATCTCACTCAACCTGCTATGCATGGATAGCATATCAGACGGCTTACCTCAAAGCTCATTATCCAGCTGAATACATGGCTTCGGTTTTGAGTAATAATATGAATGATATCAAAACGGTTTCATTTTTTATGGAAGAATGTCGCCGGGCACAAATTCCGGTATTAGGACCTGATGTGAATGAATCTCAATACAAATTTACAGTAAACAAAGTGGGCGCAATTCGTTTTGGATTAGGTGCTATCAAAGGTGTGGGCTCAAAACCGGTTGAAGATATTATCAATGCGCGTAAAGATGGAGAATTCAAATCAGTGTTTGATTTTGCTTCACGCGTTAATTTGCGAAATTGTAATAAACGAGTTTTTGAGAGTTTGGCACTTGCCGGGGCGTTTGATTCTTTTGGGAATATTAATCGTGCGCAATATTTTGCTGCAGACCAAAATGACAAAATATTTTTAGAAAGTGTTTTGCGTTTTGGCTCACGCGTGCAAGAAGGTCAGGATGCAAGTCAGGTATCACTTTTTGGAGGATCATCCGTTGTTGAAACGCCGGTGCCTGAGCCTCCAAGGGTAGAGGAGTGGCCAACATTGACTCGGTTGAACAAAGAAAAAGAAGTGGTAGGTATTTATATTTCAGGGCATCCGTTAGATGATTATCGGTTAGAAATGAATAGCTTTTGCAAAGGCAGTATTGGTGATTTGAATAAACTGGATGAATTTGTTGGACAAGAATTCCGCGTGGCAGGTATTATCACTGATGCTCAACATCGCAATACAAAAAATGGCGCTCCCTTTGGATCATTTGATATTGAAGATTACAGTGATACATGCAAACTTTTTGTGTTCAGTGATTCTTACATGAAATTCAGGCATCATTTGAGTACCGGAAATTTTGTTTTTATAACGGGAAAAGTTCAACCTCGTAAATTTGGTGATGGCTTAGAGTTTAAAATTAATTCTATTGAATTGCTTGCAGAGATACGTGAAAAACGTACACGTGCCTTGGTGCTTTCGGCTGAATACGCAGATATCACTGATCAGGGTATTGATGATCTCTACGCAATTATGTTGGCACATCATGGAACGTGTCAGGTAAAATTTTTGGTAAAAGATCACAAAACAAATACAACGCTGCGTATGCCTTCGCGCTCTCTAAAAATAATGCCTGATCAAGAATTTATTCGCAAGGTGGATGCCATGCGTATTTTTGAATGTAAGTTAGAATAAGCTCAGCGTAAGCAATTGAATAATGAGTGTATCGGGTTGCAATCACAAATCTCTCCGCAAGCGCAGTTCACGAGTATTTTTTAGCTCTCCCCTAAGTCCTAATCCCTAATCCCTAAGTCCTAATCCCTAAGTCCTAATCCCTAACGCCTATTGACTAACCGCAGTTCCTGTCCAGTTATATCTGTAGGTACATTGATTGATATATTCTTGATCAAAGATGCGTATGAAAGCAGAAGAAATTTTATCATTGATCCATTTGTCAATTACAGCTTGTTTTTTCTCGTTGAGTGCAGCCATCTGAATTAGCTGATAATCATCTTTTAAATTTGCAAGGTGGGGTTTAGTGCGCTCTAGTAATTTCACCATGCGTATGCCTTGCTTTTGTTCCATGTAATTATCATATAGCGATGGCGATGAGAAATCACCTTCTTTCAAACTACCGATGATACGATACATTTGTGGATCAATTTCGTTGATGTTTTGAATGTCCCAATAATAGTCACCGGTATATGGGTTTACAATGCGTCCACCGTTTTGTTTAGAGTTTTCATCATCACTGAATCTGATTGCTGCATCTTCAAAAGAGATGGTTCCTTTTTTAATTTGCTGATATAAACTATCCATTGTATTTGCTGCTTTCATCAAGGCTTTATCACTTATTTCAGGCATAAATAAAATATGTCTGCAATGATAATTGTCTCCTTTTCTTTCAATGAGTTGTACAATGTGGTAGCCAAATTGTGTTTCAAACACCGGACTGATTCCTCCGGGTTCTAATTTGAAAAGTTCTGCTTCAAATTCAGGTACCATGGTTCCTCTTGAATTCCATCCAAGATCTCCTCCATTCATTCTGCTTCCGGGGTCTTTTGACTCTAGCGTTGCAACACCTTCAAAGCTGCGGTCTCCATTAATAATTTGGGTGCGGCGCTGCTCCAGATTTTTTTTGCTTTTTTCTTTGTCTTCGTCAGTAATCTTTGGATAAAGAACAATTTGCGCAACTGAAATTTTTGCGTTGATATACGGTAAACTATCTTTTGGTAAACTGTTATAAAACTCTTTTACTTCATTTGGCGTAACTGTGACATTTTCTGTGATAATCTCTCGTTGTCTTTCTGCAAGCATTCTCTTTTTAATTATGGTAAAAAATTCTGCTTTGATTTGTGCAACTGATTTGCCATAGAATTTCTCCAGTTCTTCAATACTTCCAATTTGTTGAGCAATATATCTCAGTCTGTTTTCCATTTCATAATTTACCATATCATCAGAAATTTCAACACTGTCAACCATGGCTTGATTTACGAGAAGTTTTTCAAATAACATTTCTTCCAAAATCATACAGTCAGCTGCTATGTCAGGTGTCTGACCTTCTTGTATTAGTTCAAGCCGGCGATTTTGTATATCTGAAAGCAAAATAATTTCATCACCGATTTGTGCAATGATTCTGTCAATCACTTTTGTGCCAACAGGCTGTGCATTGGCCGTTTCTTGCATTGATATTAAACTCACAACAAGGGTGAGAACACTAATAAATTTGTACTTTATTTTCAGCATAAGCCTGATTGATAATTTCTGTTTTAATTTCTTCACGTAAATCTCTTACGCGGATATTCATGATTCGCTCTTTGATATTTTCTCGTTCAAAGCTCAAAGGTGAAATACTGTTTTTCAATTTGTAATCAATGATATTGAGAAAATAATAATAACCGCCTTCTTCAAAACGTATTTTTGAGCGTTTCAGTATAAACTTGTCCTTATTAATGTCTTGAAGCGGAACTTCTTTAAGTAAGTCATCAAAGTAAATCCAATTATTGATATCATAATAAAAATTAGAAGCATATACTTTGGCGTAGGCTGATATTTCGTCAATGTCGGCTGGTTTAGCCAGTTTGTACCACTGACCAACTTTTTCAAGATCCGGAGCATCAGGTGTTACTTTGAGGTAAAGTACTTTTACCAGATAATCATTCAATTGAAATTCTTTTTGATTGTTGAGGTAGTATGTCTGAATCTCTTCACTGGTGACATGGGTGTCAAGGCGCTCAGACAATAACTGATTTTCTAATTCGTGGATCAACAAATCATTTCTGAAATTTTTAACACGAACATCAATGATATCCTGATCAATTTCTTCTGTTTCTTCTGCTTGCTGAACAAGAATTTGTTCTTCAACCCAGTTTTGAGTGTATGTTTTAACTAGAGCTATGCTGTCGTCATAAGAGTATCTGCTGCGGGTGAACAGGTGATTTAAATCAGCCTGGTACAACTCTTCATCACCAACTACGGCAAGCAGTTTACCTTTATCTCCGTCACCAGAACAGGATAAGAGATTGATCACTAAAACAACAAACACCAGATAACGCATGGTCATACGGGCAAATTTAGAAATAAAAAAGGCTGTACCTAAGTGATACAGCCTCTTATTTAACAATTCTTAATCAGCCTAATTTCCTAAACCATAGAGAACATCGTAGTTCACAACCACGGCGTATCTCTCTCTTAATGATTTTAACCAGTCTTCTTCCATCTGGTTTTGGTATGCGGCTGTCACTAATCCTTTTGCTTCAGAATAATCACGTTCACGCGGAGGCATTACTTCTTCAACAAAGAAAACATAGTATTCTCCACGGTATTCAAACATTTTATTCAAGCCGGTCTTGAATTTACGATATTTAGGTGGTTTCGCCGCTTTTGGTTCTTTGCAAGGGTCTGCATCAGAACTTTCTGCTTTTTGTTTTTTCTCAATACGGAAAGCTTCAGTAGTTTCTGAATTGAATGTGGTGCGTTTAATCATGAGGGTTAATTCAGAACTTGTGTTTATTGCCATTTGAATTTTTGAATAATCCATGGTGTCTGACTGAATATAGGCAATCACTTTTTCAGCTGTTTCACGGTCAACGCATTTGTACAACTCGCCTTTATATCTTACCGGAAAAACAAATTCACCCCGGTGTGATTCATAGTATACTCTAATGCCAGCTGTATCTTTTGAAGCTTTATTCCATATTTCATTTTGCATTACATCAAAAACTAAAATTCCGTCGCGGTATTCCTGCATGAGTGATTTGAATTCAGGATATTTTGATTCCAGCATTGAATCTTCATAAGCCATCAATTCTTGTTTCACAAACGCATCATATTTTTTTCTGATGAATAATTCCATGTTCTCAGCCCGCCCTGGTGTCTGGGTTTTAATGAGGTATTGTTCAAAATCTTCAACAGTATATTTTTTGTCAGCAAAAGTGAACAGAATTTCATGGTGATTAGCGTGATCTGTCAGTCCTTTAAATTTTCCTGCAAAGATTTCATCACCGATGGTATTGTAGAAAATAGGTAACAATTTTCCGCTTCCGTCAGAAAATCCGTACTGATCTTTGAGAGAAGCAATGAATGATTCTCTAGTTGTTTCAGCACGCATATCACGCTCAACTTTTAGTTTCAATTCACGATACATTTCTTCATAAGTTCCAATTGGAGTTAGAGAAATTCTTTTTACAATATGCCATCCGTATTGCGTTTTGAACGGTTCAGAATATTTTCCGTCTTCAGTAATGGCATAAGCAGCCTCTTCAAATTGGGGTACCATGCGTTGTTTTGTTCCTGGTCCAAACTCAGGCAGTTTTCCGCCTTTGCTGTTTGAAGACATATCTTCAGAATATTTCATGGCAAGATCTTCAAATGATTCTCCATTTTGTAATCTGGTATAGATGTCTTTAATTTTTTGTTCTGCTGTTGACAACTGATCGGCATTCATGTTTTTGTCTGTCATGATCATGATGTGGGCAACACTCATTTTACCTTTGGCAGGTCTCTTGTCAGTTAACTTGATAATATGATAACCAAATGCAGTGCGCACGGGCATTGATACGTCACCGACATTCATTTTATAAGCGGCATCTTCAAACGGATACACCATATATAAAGCGCTGAAATATCCCAGATCTCCACCATTATATTGCGCTGAAGGATCTTCTGAAGATGATTTTGCTACACCGGTAAAATCTTCACCACCCATCACGCGGTTTCTGAACAGCATGATTTTTTCATAAGCGGCCAATGTATCAGCAGGAGTAGCGTCAGGTTTCAAACGTACCATGATATGACTTGCACGCACTTCAGTAACGGTGCGATCATAAGCCTCTTTAATAAGAGATTCGTTTTTTTCTTTGTCTATCATGTAAGGCAAGCTGAGCTGCTGACGATACTGTTTTAATTCAGCAACTAATTTTGGAATGGTGTCATATCCTAATCTTTCTGCCTCTTTGACTTTAAGTTTATAATTGATAAATAAATCAATATACTCATCCAAATCTTCTTTCGCGTAGGATACGCACGGATTATTTTTTGTGTAAATGTAGATGAACTCTGATTGATAAACAGGGTTTCCATCAATAGTCATAATGACAGGATCTTTGGCCTGATCTTGCGCAAAGGTGAACATGGCTGCGCACCATGCAAGCATTGTTAATTTCAGATTTAGTTTCATAGATTAAAGATAGAAGTAAGGTGTTTTATTTTACAAAGATACAATGTTGATTACGATATTACTTGATGCTATAGTTGGGTGCCTCACGTGTGATCGTTACATCATGTGGATGACTTTCTTGCACGCCGGCTGCAGATATTCTAATAAACGGTGCGCCTTTTAAGTTATTAATATCTTTTGCCCCGCAGTATCCCATACCGGCACGCAAACCGCCCGTGATTTGATGAACAACTTCAGACAAACTTCCTTTGAAAGGTACGCGACCTGAAATTCCTTCCGGTACTAATTTTTTAGCATCATCTTCAGCTGATTGAAAATAACGGTCTTTAGAACCTTGCTGCATGGCTTCAACTGATCCCATGCCGCGATAGGATTTAAATTTTCTGCCTTGAAAAATAATTGTTTCACCGGGTGACTCCTCAGTACCGGCAAACATACTGCCAACCATAATTGAATCAGCACCGGCCGCAATGGCTTTTACAAAATCACCGGTGTAGCGAATTCCTCCGTCTGCAATAACAGGTACACCACTGCCTTCAATGGCCATGGCAACATCATTTACTGCTGAAAGTTGTGGTACACCTACGCCGGCAATGATACGTGTTGTGCAAATTGATCCGGGTCCAATTCCTACTTTTACAGCATCTGCTCCGGCATCAACCAAATATTTTGCAGCTTCTGCAGTCGCTATGTTTCCAACTACCACATCAAGTTGTGGATGTTTTTGTTTTACTTGTTTTAATTTATCTACCACCCCTTTGGTGTGACCGTGTGCGGTGTCAATTACAATGGCATCAACACCTGCTTCAACTAAGGCATCAACACGTTGCAAGGTGTCGTCAGTGACGCCAACAGCAGCTGCAACACGCAATCGTCCAAGCGAATCTTTGCATGAATTTGGATGCTCCTTTACTTTAATGATGTCTCGGAAAGTGATTAGACCAATCAATTTATTGTTTTTGTCAACTACCGGTAGTTTTTCAATTTTGTGTTCTTGTAATGTTTTCTCAGCATCCATCAAGGTTGTACCTTCACTTGCGGTGACAATATTTTCAGATGTCATCACATCTTTCACCAATTTGTTGGTGTTTTTTTCAAATCGTAAATCACGATTGGTGACAATGCCTTTTAATTTTCTTGATTTATCAATAACCGGAATGCCGCCAATTTTGTATTCAGCCATTAAATTCAATGCATCTTGAAGAGTAGCGCTTTCATCCAGGGTGATGGGGTCAATGATCATTCCGCTCTCTGATCTTTTTACCTTCCGCACTTCCATTGCCTGTGCTTCAATGCTCATGTTTTTATGAATTACTCCAATACCACCCTGCTGAGCCAGTGCAATTGCCAGTTGTGATTCTGTCACGGTATCCATGGCGGCAGAAACAATTGGTGCATTGAGTGAAATATTGCGGCTGAATTTGGTTTTCAGGTTTACGTCTTTTGGCAGTACTTCAGAATACCGTGGTACCAGTAGCACATCATCATAAGTTAAACCTTCTTTGATGTTGCCAAGATTTGGAATGCTCATAGCGTGAATTTATTTCATTGATAAATTCTGGCAAAGTTAATAAAATCAAATTTGTTACGTTATGGAAAAAGTGACCAAGTCTAATTTTTGTTAAACTGCTTTGAAGGTTCATCTTTTAATGGGATATTTGCTTATGCGTATGCGATTTCTATATCTGATCATTTTGTTTTTCTCCCTGCTTCCGGGCACTGTGAAGAGTCAGACTAAAGTTGCTGCGGCGCTGAAAGACAGTGTGCAGTACATCCAAATGACCGGGGTAGTAATCAGTGATAGCATGTACCGTGTGCCGTTTACTCGGGTTATAGATCTCACAACTAACCGCGGTGTCATTGCTGATTATTATGGTTATTATGCTATTGTTGTTCATCCTGGTGATACCTTGCAATTCAGTTGTCTTGGATTTAAAAAGAAAACATACGTAGTGCCAGATACCATGACATTGGATGATTTTTCATTGGTCATGGTTTTAAAAATGGATACGCTGACATCAGATCCGGTAGAGGTTTATCCATGGCCTTCTAAAGAACAGTTTGCAGATTATTTTGTGAACATGGACATTCCGGATGATGACATTGAAGTGGCAAGACAACGCCTTACCCCTCAGGAAATGGCTTTTGTTGGTGCATTAATTAGCGGTGACGCAGATATGGCGTATAGTGCAAATCAGCAAGGGTATTACCAAAACTTATATACGCGTGGGCAAGGACCTCAGAATAATTTGCTCAACCCTTCGGCATGGGCTGATTTTGTAAATGGTTTGGGTACGGGACGCTATCGCATCAGTCCGTAAATTTTTTGTATTCAGGAATATTTTCAAAGTATTTCAATTTTCCTTCTGCCATAGAAATTTCAGCACAGTAATGATCTAATCCGTTGGTCATGATTAACATGGTAGCTTTTAAACTTGACGCGTAGCGTGCTAATTGATAAAAGGTGTTTTCTGTAATTTTTACTTCAGGTGCTTTACATTCAACAATCATGTATGGGTTTCCAGCTGTATTGAATAGTACAAGATCTGCGCGTTTGTTCATGCCGTTGTAGTTCACAGTATATTCTGAAGCCATCAGTCCGGCGGGGTAGTGGAGATGATCAATCAGATATCGGATGAGGTTTTGTCTAACCCATTCTTCAGGTGTGAGCGGAACAAATTTTTTTCTCAGCGGATCAAAAACCTGCTGATTCCTGATTGTAAGTTTTGCAGGTGGAAAATTGAGCGGTTTCATTTTTTTACCAAACGAATTCCTTTGTCTTCAATAACAATCAAACGTGCTTTGTATAGTGAACCAATAGCTTTTTTGAATACTTTTTTTGAAACGCCGAAAATGTGTTTGATAGATTCAGGTGAGGTACTATCATTTGCTTCAATGTAACCTCCCTGCAATTTTAATTTGTCAAGAATAGCGGCAGATGTTTCATCAACGTGAATAAAGCCTTGCTTTTGAAGGGTGAGATCAATTTTTTCATCCTCACGCAGACGCTTGATATATCCGGTTAATTTTTGTCCGGGTTTTACAGGTTTGAAAATTTCATTTGCATAAAGTAAACCACTGTGCGTGTTGTTGATGATGACTTTATAACCAAGATTAGTTTTTTCCCAAATCTGCAAATCAACTTCGTCACCTTCATTAAAATCAGCAGGAACATTGTCTAAAAAACGATCAAGTTTTGTTGAAGCCACAATGCGTTGTGATTTTTCATCCACATAAATTTTAACCAAATAAGATTGCCCTCCAATCATTTCATTTTTTTGTTCTTTAAACGGAACAAGCAAATCTTTCATTAGTCCCCAATCTAAGAACGCACCAACCTGGGTAAGTTGTTTTACTTTAAGAAAAGCAAAATCTCCAACAAATGCAAGGGGAGTTTCAGTGGTTGCAATCAGGCGGTCTTCAGAGTCGTAGTAGAGAAATACATCAACCTGGTCGTCAACATTCAGGTTGCGCGGTATGTAACGCAAGGGTAAAAGTATCTCACCAAACTCAGCTCCGTCAAGATAAAAGCCAAAATCTACTTCTTTAACTACTCGGAGGGAATTGATTTGTCCGGGACTAACCATGATTTTAATTTGGTGTAAAGATAGATGCTTTGGAGGACAAAAAATAAAAAAGAGTCTGCAATAAGGCAGACTCTTTTTTACCAACTATAGATCAAAGGTTAGAGTAATTGCGCTTTTGGATATAATGCCATCCATTTTTGCATTTGTTCTTTTGTCTTCAACGTAATAGTTGTACGTGCATCTAACTGCAGTTTAAATTTTGGTGTAGAAGCTTTAATCTCATTGATTATTTTATCTACTTTGTCTGGTGACTTTTTCCGTGCCATAACAACTAATTTTTATCTAAGATAACATCTTATTCATATTATTGTTGTGATTTAGGTCACCGATTTTCAGAATTTTAGATTAAGTTATGATTTAAGGGGATGAATGGATAGATTATTCTTATTAAAAAATACCAATCGGTATATTTTAGATTGATTCAAAATATAAACACATGAAAATCAATAGGTAAAGATTTTTCACTGTAGACCAAACCGTTTGTAAAGCCTGACGAATTGAGTGTTTGAACAAATAATAGGGTCTAACATAATTCATCTTGAGGATCAAGGGCTATGACAATAATCAGTTGAAATTATGGGGAGGAAATTAAAGAATGCGGAATTAATATCGTAATATTGCGATAAACAAAATATCAATTTATGGCAACAAGTGAAGAGATAAAATCAATGGTCAAACAAAAATACAGTGAGATTGCATTACAAGATAAAGAAACCAACCAGACGTCATGCTGTGGAGCAGGTGGTTGTTCAACCGAAGTTTATAATATCATGAGTGATGATTATTCAAGCCTTTCAGGATATGCATCAGACGCTGATTTGGGTTTGGGTTGTGGTTTGCCAACCCAATTTGCACAAATAAAACCCGGAGATGTGGTGATAGATTTAGGAAGTGGTGCCGGCAATGATTGTTTTGTTGCCCGCGCTGCAACCGGTGAAACAGGCAAAGTAATTGGGATAGATTTCACTCCGGCAATGATTGAAAAAGCAAGAGCTAACGCTGAAAAATTGGGATTCAATAACGTTGAATTCAGACAAGGAGACATTGAAAAAATTCCGGTCACAGCAAACACGGCAAACGTGGTGGTTAGCAACTGTGTATTAAATTTGGTGCCTGACAAGAAACAAGTATTTACAGAAATATTCAGAGTACTAAAACCGGGCGGACACTTCAGTATATCTGATGTTGTACTCACGGGCTCATTGCCTGAGAAAATACAATCTGCTGCTGAGATGTATGCAGGATGTGTATCTGGCGCAAGTCAAAAGGCAGAATATCTTCAATATATTCAAGATGCCGGCTTTTCAAACATCATCATCCAGAAAGAAAAACCAATTTTGATTCCGGCAGATATTCTTGCAAATTATTTAAGTGAAGATGAGGTTAAGCATTATTTAGCGCATCCTGAAATTATTTTCAGCATAACGGTATTTGCCCAAAAACCTGAAGCGTGCTGCACCCCGGGAGGCAAATGCTGCTGACGATTTATAAATAATTGAGAGATAAATTTTAGTAGAGTAATTCGTCCATGATGCCTTCAACACCTTCACCGCGGTTGATGAGGGCAAGAATGCTTTCAACATCTACTTCGTCTAAATTTCGGAAACCAATACCAACGGCTACACGCTCAAGGGTGTTTATTTCCGCATCAGCAATTTTACCGTCAGCTTGAACCATCATGACCAGATTAATGATTTGTTCAAATCTTTCCTCGCGATTATAAGGCGTTGATACATGAAATGATTTTGCATCACGCACCAATTCTTTTTGTTGCTCATCTGTCAGGCTGAGTTTTTTTCCAATTTTGTGTAGCAGATTTTGTTCTGCTTCGCTGATTTCTCCATCTGCTTTGGCAATCATCACCATATTTCTGAAATGGCAGCGATCTGCCTTGCGCTCTCCTGATTCAAATAAGTCTGCAATGCTCATAGTTATTGTTTTTTTGCAAAAGTAGCATTTGATTCCTTTTCTACAGCAGAATTAGTGGTAATTTCTAAATTTGTGATATTCCACGCCTTTATGAACAAGCTCAGCCGTTTCTTGCCCTTTTTCCTTTTTTCATTTTTGCTTTTATCTTGCAATCAGGAAATCATTGATTTTTTTGAAGCCATCCAAGACTACGGCTATCGCTCAACTCGGCCATTGGTACCAAAAAAAATCCCGGTCAATCAAGATTTGCTTGGAGGGTATGTTTATGAAGAATTGCCGGTGATAATTTCAAAAAAAGATGAAACTACCTATGAGATAAAATTCCTTTCAGTGCTTTTACATAAAGAAGATGCTAAGGTGAATGCGCATGCAACACAAATTGGCGCTTCCGTTTTTTTGAATCTTGATATGGGAGATTATTACTGCATCATGCGGGTAAATTTATTTATGAATCAGCAGTTGCAAATTGATTTGTTGAAAGATGCTTTCAGAGAATACGTGGGCGAGAATGAATTAAAAAACTGGCTTGAAAAAAATCCGAGTACATCTATTTATAAATACAATGAATATAACACGGATTATTCTCTGGATATTTATTTCTCGTTTGTTTTCGATCGTATTACTGTTGATGAAGCTCTGCGTATTCAGCAGCACAGGCTCAGAATGGAGCGCAAGGCACAGTTTGAATCGTGTGAATCGTATCAGGAATATGAAATATTAGTAAAAATGTTTCCGGATGATGAATTTATTCCGCTTGCTGAAAAATCTTTGCTTAATCACTGTAAAACAATTGATGATTACAAAAAATTCATTGCTTATTTTCCAGAATCTTCTCTCATTCCCGATGCTGAAAATTCCATAATCTTCATTCAAGAACAACTAATCAAAGAACAAAATTTGGCAAGTGATAAAAATTTATATTCCCTTGCAATTAAAGACAATACCATTGATACATGGGAAGCTTTTCTAGGTTCAGCATTGACACAAGAATATAAAGACTCAGCCTTGCTCAGAATTGAACTGCTTGCATCAGGCATTACACGAAACGATGTTGAATGGAAATGGACGAATGGGCAACCTGATAAAGCATTTAATTTATTACACTATAAAATCAAATTTTTCAACAATACAAACGATGCCTCCTGGCTTATTGAATTACTGACAGTGTATACCTTGCAAGCTCAGATTGATTCAATTGGCAGAAGTACGCTTTCATATTTTGATTTGCTTGCCAAAGTACGATTAGCTAATGATGATTATTTAAATCTCTATATCTCCAAAGGATTTGTATTATGGAGCTTAAGTGAATTTAATTTATGTATCAGCACTTTTAGCATGAAACTTGGTGACTTGTTTGATTCAGATAACCGCACCGTGAAAGAACATATTAAAGATCAATATGAAAAATACGTGGAGATGGGCATTGTTTTTCCAAATCAAAAAAACATGTGGAAAGAAATAAAAAAACTAAAATCTGAAGGATAATGAAGAAGATTTTCTATTTGATTTGCCTGTTATTCATATTCATTTCTTGCGCGGGTGAGAAAGTCAATGAAAACAAATCTGACACCAACATAGTTGCAGAAAAAACACCACTTATTGACACCCTGAATTGGTTGATTGGAACCTGGGAAAATGCCAATGAAAATGGTATCATGACTGAGCGTTGGGAGAAAGTAAATGACCACACTATGAATGGATACGTGACAGCAACTTATCTTGCAGGTGAATCATCAGACTTAAATTTGATTGATACCTTGGAAATAATTAAAATTGAAGAGCAGTTTGGCAAATTGAAATACATACCTGCAGTCAGAAATCAGAATCAAGGTTTACCAATTTCATTCACCATGACATCCATGAATGATTCAGTATTTGTTTTTGAAAATCCTGAGCATGATTTTCCCACAAAAATAGTATATCGTCGTATTGGTGTTGATTCTCTGCAGGCTACTGTATCAGGGATGTTTGAAGGGAAATTTGTTGAAGACCACTTCAATATGAAAAAGAAATAAACCTCTATTCTGAAATGAAACAGTTAGTCTTCAGAATCTTTTTTGCTGGTCTTATCTTTTTTTGTTTTCCACGATTTGATATTGTAGAAATCTTTGATTTGTTTTCTTGAATATCTAGTCAGTCTGAAATCTTCAGAAGGATTAATTAAAATGCGATGAGTCATTGCCTGTCTGCCAAGTAACATCTGAAATCCCATGCTTCGGCGATTAGCCAAGGTAACTTGAATAGTCCAGCGTTCATCACCCATTTCAATTGTGGTTTCAATTACATAACGTGGTAGTGCAACTCCGGTTGAACTTTTTACCATGCGATGATCATAAACCGGCGCTTCACAAATCACAGAAACATCAGTATGAACCCGCAATGGATGCACTTCAAAGCGAACCCACTGTTGCCTGCCTTTATAAAATTCCTGAATATTTACTGCGTGAATGGCAGATGTTTTTGCTCCTGAATCAATGCGCGCCCTGATAGCAGGGATTTTGAGATGAGGTAGCCCACACCATTCGGCGTTACCTACTATCATCAGTTTTCTCAAATCCATTGCCATTATTTCAAAGGTATCTTAGGTAAAAAAAGTTGTCTAGAAAATTGTTCAATCACGCATGAAATATTTTTCAGAATAAATGAAAATAAAAGCTGAATTAAAATGCATGATGAAATGTATTTACCCGCGTGAAAAACTAGTATTTCACCTTTGTTTTTTTACCTGTTTCAGAGTATTCATCCCAAGTGCCAACTTTTTCACCGTTTTGAAAATTTCCTTTTGATTTTGGTGTGCCGTTCAAATACCATTCTTCCCACAAGCCATCTTTGCTGCCGCCTAGGTATGATCCTTGAGAGCTTAACTGTCCGTTTTCATGAAATGTTTTCCACTGAAATACTTGTTTGCCTTCCTGATAATCTCCTTCTGATGAAATGTTTCCATTTTCATAATAGGTCACATATCGTCCATCAGGTACCCCATTCACATAATGAATTTCAGAACTGATTTTTCCATTTTGATAGAATGATTTAATTTCACCGTCAGGTTCACCGTTGAGGTAAGTGCCTTTTTCTTTTAGGTTTCCGTTTTCCCAATACAGTTCATATTCTCCTGATTTTTTTCCGTCAATATAACTGATCACAGATTTTTGTTTTCCGTCAGCAAACCATTCAAGACACAAGCCATTTAGTTGGCCGTGTGTGTACTTTAAATCTTGCAGCATTTGCCCTTCTTCAGTCCAGCATTGAAACACGCTGTCTAACAAACCTCCAATATAAAACTCTAGTGATTTCTGCTGACCGCTTGGATACCAAACGGATTGTTCACCATGCAATTGTCCCTGATTGTAGTGTGACACTTTTAATAATTTGCCTGAGCGTTCATAATAATTCCAGACCCCCACTTTTTTGTCACATGCCAACCAACCTTTTACATAGGATCCGTTTTTGAAGGTCTCTTCATACTTTGTGGTATCACAACTGTAGCTGTCAATTGAAAGCATCATTGTAATCATTGTCAAAATAAAAAATGTTTTCATCTGAAGTAATTTTATTATGGTATTCTGCATTTTTTTTTAATTCTATTTTTCTGAACTAAATTTCACAACATCAAACGCTGAAAGGCAATTGATCAGCGTACTTAATTCATCGCTTTTGCGAATTTAATTATTTATAACTTGTTTTAGTCTTTTTGCCTGATTCATCCCAAGTAAACCATTTTCCGGTTTTAACATCATTCACGTAATATCCTTGCTCAGCCGGATTACCGTTTTCAAACCAGGCTTCCCATAATCCATCTCGTTTTCCATTCACAAACGTGCCCTGACTTGCCAATTGACCATTTGGATAATATTCTTTCCATGCGCCATGCTTTTGTCCGTGTTCAAAATTAGTATCAAAGTGCAATTGACCAGACTCATAAAATTCTTTATATGCTCCATGCATCTCACCATCAACAAACACAGTTTCAATGAATGGCTTTCCATTTTCATAGTATCCAAAATGCTTGCCATTTTTTTTCCCTTGAGCAAAAGTGACCTGATGTTTTACATTTCCATTTTCATAATAAGCAGTGATTTCACCATCATACGCTCCATTGAGGTAATTGCCGTTTATTTTTGTTTGCCCGTTTGGAAAATAATCTTTGAAAGGTCCATCTTCAACCCCGTTCTTATAGGTTGTTTCATATTCTTTTGAGCCACTTGGATACCATTTTTCAACTAATCCATTCAACTTGTCATCAAGAAAATTTTCACGTTGCATCAGTTGTCCGTTTTGATAATAATACGTGAATTCTCCTTCTTTTTTTCCGTGGTTGAATACACCCTTTTCAATGATAATACCTTTTTCATTCCACACTTGATATTCGCCATGCAGTAATCCTTTTTCGTAGTGATTTACTTCTTTGATTTTTCCACCCGGGTAGTAGAATGTCCATTTACCGGTTTTATTTTTGCAAAAAACTTCACCAACGGCAAGCGTATCGCCGTTTTCTATTTTATATATTGTTTCAGTGCGAGGAGCTTCTTTCCAGGTTAATTGAACTTTTTTTCCTTGCTCAAAATGATTTTTCTTTTCTCCATTGATTGTCATCTCTGATTCTTCATACAAAAGTGTAAGAACGACAATATTGCCTTTTACGGCACTTACCTCAACGTAGCCAATACCTAGCCAGCCGGTTGACAAAAACCCAAATAATTTTGTTTCAAAATATTTGGTTAAATCTCCTTTAGTACCAACTGTTGGGATATCATACCCTGATTCTAATTCTACTTGAATATTTTTTGATGTATTGGTGATGAGCTGTCCTTGCATGACGCGCTCAGTAGAGTCGCATTGCGAGTACGTTTGCATATGAATTGTGAGCGATAAGACAACGACCAGTACGCTAAGAGGATTTGAGAATTTTGAATGCATAATAAGTTAAGCCTTTATAAATCGTAAATATAAGTCATTTTTACTGATAAGTCAGAATATAGAATTCCTTGATATTAGCCGTATTCAGGCAGATAATAGTTTGAAATAAACAGGTTCAGTCGTCGACTTGGCTAGTTGAATGTCAAATACCGTAACTGTTTACTGAAAAATACGTACTTAATAAAGAATAAATATAGCGTAATGAAAGGAATTATACTTGCCGGAGGCTCCGGCACCAGACTTTATCCGCTCACGAAAGCGGTGTCAAAGCAAATTCTGCCTATCTATGACAAACCAATGATTTACTACCCAATGTCGGTTCTGATGTTGGCCGGAATAAGAGAAATATTGATCATTTCAACTCCACGAGATATTGTTGTTTTTGAAGAACTCTTTGGTAACGGAGAACAACTTGGATTAAAAATTCAATACAAAATTCAACCTTCACCTGATGGACTTGCGCAAGCTTTTTTGCTTGGAGAAGAATTCTTGCAAGGACAACCCGCCTGTTTGGTTTTGGGCGATAATATTTTTTACGGATATGGCTTGCCAAAAATATTAGAAAGTGCGGCAAAAACTACACAAGGCGCTGTTGTCTTTGGATATTATGTGAATGATCCTGAAAGGTATGGTGTTGTTGAATTTGATGAAAACAGAAAGGCAATAGGTCTGGAAGAAAAACCACAAAATCCAAAATCAAATTATGCGGTTACCGGGTTATACTTTTATGATAATACGGTTGTTTCTAAAGCAAAAAAACTAAAACCATCCAAAAGGGGAGAACTTGAAATTACTGACCTGAACAAATTATATCTTGAAGAAGGAACATTAAAAACCGAACTTTTGGGACGCGGCATGGCCTGGTTGGATACCGGTACCCATGAATCACTCATTCAAGCCTCAACTTTCATTGCATCCATTGAACAACGTCAGGGCTTGAAAGTTGCCTGCCTTGAAGAAATTGCTTTCAGAAAAGGATTTATCAATGAAGCACAACTCAGACTATTGGCTGAACCTTTGTCAAAAAATCAATATGGTGAATATTTACTGCGCCTGCTTGACAAAAGATTTTTAGCTTTTTAATCAAACCATTCACAAACTAATATATGAACTCCATTAAACAAATATTCGTTGACAGTCTCAATGGCTTATCGCTTGATTTGATTCCGTTGTTTTTGTTTCAGTTGTTTTCAGCCGCGCTCATGGCGTATGCTTTGGATTTTCTTCTCAAAAAAAAATCAGGTGAACATCCGGTTGAATATGCCGTGTTGCTAACAGTGGGAATTACCTTGCTTACTTCACTTGCAAAATATTCGGTTGCACTCTCAGTTATTGGAGCAGCATTGATTTTACTTTTTGCGAGAAATAAGGAGAGAAATCCGCTGCAAACAATTGCTTTACTCTTATTCGCTTTGGTTGGATTCGGATGCGGTTCAGCTTCTGTCATTCAAACTATGATTGGGTTTGTTGTTATTTGCTTAATCATTGTTTTCATGCCGATTAAAACAAAGTAGTATCGTGCGATTCAGAATTGACATATTTTTTGTTTTTCTGGTTTTGTGTAATGCATTTCTATTTCTTGCATTTGGCACTAAAGTGATTGGGCTCGGTGAGAATCAAAAACCAAGTATTATCCGATATGTGGCTTTAGAAAATATTGTTGATATTCCACAACAAGGGCAATTTGATACTGAAGCTTCAATTTGGAATTTGCATCCCGGAATGGTAATGTATTATTCTCTTGATGGGGGTGATCATTTTGTGAAGGCAGATCAGGTAATTGATTTTAAAAAATTGAAAAATAAAGACAATTTACTCTTGCCAACTTCTTATCATTGGAAGCGAGCTACCGGTGATTTTCCTCAAGCATTAAGTATTGTCTTGAAAGCTGAATCAACGGATAAAAAAGTTGCCACAAACGAAAAGGTTTTATCTTATTTTGATGTTACAGCACATGACATGCCGGTTATTTGTCTCTCATCAAGGCATGATGATTTGTTTAGTGATGAAAAGGGGATTTTTGTTTTTGGTCAATCAGCTTGGAATGAAGAAGGGTTTTATGTTAATTGGTGGAATAGGTCGGCAAATTTTCAAAATAGAGGAAATGCGTGGGAACGTGATGCAACAATACAATATTTCAATCAGGGTTCGCTTGTGTTTGAGCAAAATGGTTCCATGAAAATAAGTGGTAATGCCACCCGTGGATTTCCGCAAAAATCAATGCAATTGATTGCCACACGCACTGACGGTTCAGCGATTTTTGAATATCCCTTTTTTGGTAAATACGGCGTTAAAAAATATTCATCCCTAACGTTGCGCAACAGCGGAAATGACAACAATAAAACCTTGTTTGCCGATTTGTTAATGCAGAAATTTGCAGCAGAGTCAAACTTGACTACGCAACAAGGAATACCGGTAGTAGTTTATTTGAATGGCAATTACTGGGGAATTTATAATATGCGTGAGCGCATTGATGAATTTTTGATTGCAGAAAAAGAAGATGTGAAACCTGAAGAGGTGACTATTTTAGAAGGTGGTTCAATTCAATTGAAAGATGGTGATGAGGCAGTTCATGAAGATTTTAAAATGCTGATTGAAAAAATTAATCAGAATGGATTTAACCGGCATGATGAACTTTATAATGAACTTTCAGAACAGATAGATTTGAATTCATTCAGCGATTATATATTCTTTGAAACATTTTATGCAAATTCTGATTGGCCATATAATAACTGCATGTGGTACAAAGCCGGTGAAAAAAAGTGGAAATGGATTTTGAACGATCTTGATTATGGGCTTGCCTATTTAGGAGATGGCGCAGTAGAATCCAATCTTTTTGATAAATTGAAAAACACTTCAGGTGCAATTTCAGATTTATTTAATTTTCTGATTAAACAACCTGATTTTAATAAAAGCTTCAAGCAAAATTGTGAGAATAAAATTCAAACAATTTTCAATTCAGAATATATTCAATCAACCTATGCAATCATGCAATCACTTTACGCAAATGAAATGGATAGACATTGCAGAAGATGGAGAATGATTCAACATGTTGAAGAATGGGAAAATAATTGTGAGAAAAATTTAAATTTTCTTTTGAAGAGGGGTGAGGTTTACCTGAAACAAGTTGCTGAATTACTATGATAATAGCCTACAAACAGCATTTTCAGTTTATCATGATTCTTGCCATCATGTATGTATCCGGCGTGTGGGGTGGTCCTATTATTTATCCAATGTTTCCAATATTCATGCTGTTATTTGGAATAAGGAAACGCTATTTTGAATTGTTGATCACTTCATTGTGGTTGCTCATGTTGTCAGATTATGTTCCGGTAAAAGATGCTACCTATGATGACCTGCAATTCGCAAAAGATCTCAAAGCATTGGTTCCGTTAATTTTGTTTCTATTTTACTTACGTGATTGGAGAAGTTTTGCACCTATTCCTCGGATATTTTTATACTTCATTCCTTTCTTCTTAGTGGTGATCTACAGTCTCAACTATTCTCTCAAAATTGATGTGGGTATTCAAAAAACAATTTCCTATTTGCTAATGTATTTTACCATTCCGGTATATGTAGCAAAATTACACCGTGATGAAGGTGAATATTTCTGGACAGCTTTTTTGACTTTCATCATTGGTATGTTGACTATTGGAGTTGTTTTGGGATTTGCCGCTCCTCAAATCGGTTTGATGTCTGATGGTCGTTTTAAGGGAGTACTGGGTAATCCAAATGGACTTGGAATTTTTCTATACTTAACCTTTATACTTTGGGTAATTATTGAAGAATTTAAACTAGCTGTTTTCACCAGAAAAGAACGAGTTTACATCATTTTTATTTTACTTTTTTCTCTCTTTTGGTGTGGTACGCGAAATGGTATGATGAGTATTTTGCTTTTCTATATTGTTTATCGCGCAGTTAAAATTAATTGGTTTGTAGGTATCATTTTTATTCTCACATTCATTTCATTAGAAGAAGTTTTCTTTGACTTTTTTCTGAATACAATTGAGTTCTTCAATTTGCAAGATTATTTCAGGGTGGATACGATAGAAGAAGGGTCAGGTCGTAAAATTGCATGGATGTTTGCTTATGGTGAAATTGTTCAACATAACTTTTTTATTGGCGGTGGCTTTGGCCACGATGAAAATGTGATGCGCCCAAATTATTATTGGCTTGAAAAGTTAGGTCACAACGGCGGCGTACACAATTCTTATCTATCAATGTGGTTTGATTCTGGTATCATTGGTGTAGTGTTGTATTTCATTTCATTCATAGGTATCGTATTCAGTCGCATGAAATTTTCTTATGTTGTCATTGCTTTTGCAACTTCGATTTTTTTCAACGTCTCTTATGAATCATGGATGGTTGCTTCCTTGAATCCATTCACATTATTATTTCTTACCATTCTCACTATTTTTGAAAGCAAACTTAGAGACTGTGTGAAAGAGGTACAACCAGTAGAACAAAATAATATGGCAATGGCATGATCAATAAATCTAAACTCCTTAAACGCCTAATCATCGCAATCCTCTTACTGGCTTGCGTGGCTGCCTTTGTGGCGCATAAATTTGTGCAGAGTTATGGATTTGATGGCTTGGGTGATTTTATTACTGTTTATCGTCACAATAAAAATCTTGCTTCTAAAGTTGAGCCGGTGGAAATGAAAATTTTACTCAGTGATGATGACTATGATTTTCTGAAAAAGAGACGAGATAAAGCAATTGAACGGGGTATACAAATCAACGATGGTGAAGATAATTACGTGCCATGTAAAATCATTCAAAATGGCGATACTGTTAAAGCCGAATTAAGATTAAAAGGTCATATGACCGATCACCTTGAAGGGGATAAATGGTCTTTCCGCGTGAAAACAGATAAAAAACCAGTGCTAGGTATGCGTCGTTTTTCGTTGCAAGAACCCGGAACCAGAAATTACGCTTACGAATGGGTATATCATCAATTACTCAAACAAGAAGGAATCATTCACCTGAACTATGATTTTATCCATCTACAGCTCAATGATAAAGATTTGGGTATCTACGCCATTGAAGAACACTTCGGGCAACATGTGCTTGATCATAATGATCGTCCTTCGGGAGCAATTTTAAGATGGAATCCGAATCTTTATTGGGAATGGAGAATTGATGAATTACAAGGCACTTATCTCAATGAACAATATTCTAATTATAGCTCATCTTTTGTTGAACCTTATGAGAAAGGTACGGTAGAAGATGATTCTGTTTTACTCAATACCTATATGCGTGGTGCAGCATTGCTTGAGGCATTCAGAAGAGGTGAAAAGAAAACATCTGACGTGTTTGACATTACCTTGATGGCACGATTTCATGCTATTATTGATTTGGTGGGAGGACATCATTCGCTTGATTGGAGTGATGTTAAATTTTTCTACAATTCAAAAACGGACAAAATTGAACCGGTGGGTTATGAAAGTTTCTCTGTTAGAAAAACGGAATCAGTTTGTGGGCAGCGTATCCCTGATGTATACGACGCTCCCGGCTTCAATTATCACGATCAGTTGTTTGCTGATCCACTATTTTTTGAAGCCTATATAAAAGAGTTGGAGCGAATCGCAGATGAAAAATATTTCAACAATTTTATCGTCAGTATTCAAGCTGAACTTGATCAAAAAAATGGAATTATCGCCAAGGAATATCCTTACAAAAAATTCTCCTTCGTTCCGTATTTTGAAAATATAGATTTGATCAGACAGAATTTGCAATTGCCAAAACCTTTTCATGCTTTTATTGAAACCAAAACTGATTCTGCTATTGCAATTCAACTTAGTCCGGTGAGTGATTTTCCAATTGAAATTCTCTCTCTGGTAGTGAATGGTAAACATGAAATTCAAATCGCACAACCCTTTATTTTACCTGCCAAGGCGAGAAATACCTACGCACATTATTTTTATATCTCATTCAATCATCCTGATTTGAAATTAAAAAACCTGGTGTTAAAAGCTAGAATTCCGGGTAGCAGTTGGATTTTTGAAACAGAAGTATCTGACTTACCCGCATCCAAGAAGTTTGATGAAGAGGTGAACAATCATACAGAAAGTAATTTGGATCAAACATCAATGATTCAACATCCGGAATTAATAAATTTTCATGATTCTATCTGGTTTTTTAATACAGAGGAAATCAGTATTGATCAAACTCTGGTTTTTGCAGATTCGCAAGATGTATTAGTTTTTTTTCCCGGGCAGAGAGTGAATTTTGGTGAGCAGGGGAGTATTGTTTCGTCTGGTAGAATTGAGTTCAGAGGCAGTAGTGAAGAAGACGGCAATATTGAGGTAAATGCATCAGAAGCCATCAATCCAAAAGATAAAAATTCCAAGCCAAAAATTTTATTGCAGGATGGTGATTTAATCTGCTCAAATGTTTCATTTTTTGAAGTAGAAAATTTCTTGAGTGCAACGGAGGCGGAAATTTATTTTACGCAATGCAGTTTTGGTGATGTGCAAAATAATTTCATGTCAACTAAATTATCTGTAATACACTTTGATGAGTGCGGAGGTGGCAAAGTGGCTTCGCTTGGCTATTTTGAACAATCATTAGTGAGATTGCGTAAGTCATTTTTTAAAAACGGTAACCAATTCATAGAATCCAATGGCTCAGATATTGATTTAATTGGGTGTGATATCTCCAATTTTTCAGTGTGCGCTGTGTTAAATTATTCATCAAGTTTGAGATCATGGAATTCAAATTTTTCAGGTAAGGATTATATTGGTGTACTGAATCATGCTTCTGATATGACCTTGATGGGTGGTGTTGTATCTGCTGCAAGAATCGGTTTTCTGCTTGACGATAAAAATAATTTGCCGGGTGAGTCAACATACCTGCTATACAGAAGTGAAGTGAGTAATATTTCAATCCTTGAAAAGAGACCATGATAAAATGGATGTGCATAGTATGCTGTATCTTTTTGCAAAGCATGTTGTGTTTTAGCAACAAGGTGTCCCCTTTCAATAAGCTTAGCCCTTCTATTGATTCAACCGGGAATTATACCTTCATTGTCAGTGGTCATTTTTATGGTGACGGAACAAATAAATCCGGGTATCCGGCAAATACGCTCCTTGCAAATATATCCTGGATAAATCATGAATCAAATGCTGATTTTATGGTTTGCCTTGGTGATTTATTTATGGATATCAAAAACGATATTCCAAAGTATGAAATGTCTCTTTTTAAAACACTTCAAATACCTTTGTATAATGCCGTTGGAAACCATGATTTGACTGATAATATTTATCAGCAAAATTACGGTGAGACGTTCTATAAATTTCAAATTGAAAATTCGCTACATGTAATATTAGATACTGAATTGAATGACGGTGATATTTCAGATGAACAATTAGAATTTTTGAGAACGACATGTGAAGAAATTAAGGAGAATAAGTATCGTGAAGTTTTTTTCTACGCTCATAGAACTATTTGGAAAGATCACTATCCTGAAATGGAAGGATTATTTGCAGACAACACACAATCTATAACAAAGACAAATTTTGCTGATGAAGTACTTCCTCTTTTACTATCTATCAGCTCATCAACTAAGGTATATTGGTTTGCCGGTTCTTTAGGTGATGCACCGGCTTCATTTTTTTATTTTGAAGATCAGAAATCTGACATTACCTATATTGCAACGGCAATCAGGGCTATGTTGCGTGATGCACTACTTTTGGTTCATGTGAGTGAAGATGGGGTGCGCTTTGAGACCAAGTCACTTACTATGCAAAATGTGAATGATCTTTCTTCATACGATCTTTCATTTTGGAAACAAACTTCGGCTGAAGAGCCCTTCAATTACCGGTTGATTCCTCTTTATATTAAAAATACTTTTCTCTCAAGATATTTTTGGTATGGCACGACCTTTGCCTTACTGATTATAGGAAGTATCTGGCTGTTGCGCAGAATAAGAAATCGCTGATTTGATTTTTAAACCTTCGCCACAAGTTCAGGTCATAGTGTTGAACTTAATACGAGGTGTTATGGATGCGACGAAGTTGATTTACGGTTTAATAAAAGTATTGATTCTGGCAATATTATTTACCGCTTGAAATATGTTGGATTTAATGTTTTTGAGTTTCTTCAAATGATTTATTTTCTAATTTGGGAACAAAGAGCAGTGCAATAAATCCCATCACAAAAAATGTGATAAGGGCAAGTACCGACATGCGCATGTCCCCTGAACTTGCCTCAACATATCCAAATATTACCATACCAAAAACCATCCCCATTTTTTCGGTGATATCATAAAATGAGAAGAACGATGCGGTGTCTTCTGTTTCAGGTAAAAATTTTGAATAGGTTGATCTTGACAATGATTGTGTGCCGCCCATTACAAATCCCACAATAGATGCAAGAATGTAAAAATTGAAAGTATCATAAACAAAAAAGTAAGCAAAGGTGCAACAGAAAACCCAAATGACCAATGCAATTCCTAGGGTAGTGAGATTTCCAAATTTTGATGAAGCCTTGCTAAATACCAATGCACCCGGAATAGCAATGAACTGAATGAGAAGAACTGCAATAATTAGTCCTGAGGTATCGCCATCTTTAAAAACTTCTTTTTTTGCAAAAAGAACCGCCATTAACATGAGTGTTTGAACTCCCATGCTGAACAGAAAAAATGAAACAAGAAATCTTTTTAGGCGACTAGTTTTTCGCACAAAATGACCAACCTTGAGCAATTCACGAAATCCATTGCCTAAAATTTTTCCAGTAATTTTAGCTTTTTGAGATGGTGCCGGTAATTTCAAAAATGTTAGTTGCGCAAAGCCTAACCACCAGATACCGGTGATCCAAAAGCAGTCAGCAGGTTTAATTATTTCAAATACTCTTAATAAAACAAGACATGCAATCAGAAGAATTGCACTTCCAAAATAACCCATGGAGAAACCGCGTGCACTAATGCGGTCATGGTCTGCCGGTTCTGCAATATCAGGTAAGTATGCATTATAAAAAACTAAGCTGTTGTAGAAACCGATGCTTGCAAAAAATACAGAAAGCATGCTCAACTCCAAATGATTTGCATTAAAAAAGTACAATGTGCCGCAAGCAACTGATCCAAGCAAACAAAAAAATTGAAGAAATCTTTTTTTACTACCTGAAAAATCAGCAATGCCAGAAAGAAGTGGAGATAATATGCAAACAACAAGAAGAGAAGCAGCAACTACAAATGAATACAATACAGAATTTTTTATTTCTGCACCGAAAAATGTTACGAGATCACTGTTTGGTCCTTTACCTATTCCCAATGGGCCGGCGCCTGTAATCGTTTCATAAAAAATAGGAAAAATAGCGGTTGTAATTACCAGAGGATAAACAGAGTTAGCCCAGTCATAAAATGTCCAGGCGCGTATAATTTTTTTGTCTCCTTTTGTTATCATTTTATTTTCTCTTGTGCAGAAAAATATTTTGAAGTCATTTCACTTGTTCTAAACAAAAGTGCATAAAAAAAGGGAGAACTAAGTCTCCCCTTATTTAAAAACTTTCAAACCTTATGGTATATATGTGAATGTCACACGGCGATTTTTTGCCTGACCAATTTCAGTTGCACTTGAGTCAGTTGGTTTTGTTGATCCAACGGTTTCAATGCTGATACGATTACCATCAATACCTTTAGAGACAAGATACGCTTTTACTGATTCAGCGCGTGCTGCGTCAATACCGGTTGCATCGGTATCTTCTGATTCATCTGAATCCATGTGTGCGGTTAATTTTATTTTACATGTTGTATTATTTGTCATTACACCAACAATCACATCCAGTTGAGCGTTTGCATTTGCGGTAAGATCTGAAGCTCCGTATCCAAAATAAACAGTGGTATATTCCATCACTAAATTGTCTTTCATTCCTTCTGGATTGATTGGTGCTTCTTCATAGATTACAGAAGTTTTCACTTCATTTTCATCTTGTTTGCATACACATTCTGATTCATCATCAATACGACGAATCACGATGTGGTCAACGTAGTAATACGAGCTTACCACTTGCGTGCCGGTAAATTCTTTGTTGCCTTTTAAGCGCTCGTTTTTAGTTTCTCCGTTAGCAAAGAAGTTTCCAATGGTGATGAATTTTTCTCCACCTTCAGCTACATAAACTCCACATACTTCATCCCATCCAAACTGTGCATTGAAAACCGGATTGTCTTTGTGCATGATATGTGTTGGCGCAATGATGGTTTTGTTCTCATCAATATTATATTGCTTTTTAGAGAAATTCAGACCAATATTGTTTGATGCGTATTTTGAAGCTTCAGCTAAACTCACATAAAATGTCACGCAATACTTCGCATCTTTTGTCAACGGAACCGTAAGCTTTGCAGAAATATAACTGCGCGGTTCTTTATCACCGTAGCTAAAGGTTCTGATACCAACGTAATTATCTCCGTCCATCGGGGCTTCAGTTCCCATAACGTTAACCGGGGTACTGAATCCTTCTTTTACTTTGGAAGAGAATAAATCAGCGGCAGCAAGGGTAGGAGACATCCAGCCTACAGCCACGGCAATTGCGCCACCTTTTTTAATTTTTCCTTCCATGGCTTCGAAACTCGGATTCTCAACCAGGTTCTCCGTGTCTTGCGCTTTCACCAACCATCCCAGACTCAGAGCGAGTAATAAAATTCCTGTTTTTTTCATGACTTTGTTTTTTTAATTAATTGCAAACCCTTTTACTGTTTCAATAAAACATTTCACTTTTTCAGGGTTTGTATCCGGATAAACACCGTGCCCTAAATTAGCTATATGCCGTTGATTGCCAAAAGAATTTAGCAAGTTTTTTGTTTTTGTTTCAATAACCTTGAAGTCAGCGTATAATACGCAGGGATCAAGATTACCTTGCAGTGTTTTTTCTGCCCCAATGATTTTTCTGCTTTCTTCAACATCCATATTCCAGTCTAAACCAATGGTACTGCATTTCAATTTTGCGAACTCTGCTCGTGCGTAATACGCACCTTTTGCAAAAACGGTTACAGGTACCTCAGTTATTGCTTCACAGATTTGCTTTACATATTTTGTTCCAAACTCTGAATATTCAGCAGGACCAAGGATTCCGGCCCATGAATCAAATAATTGTACCACCGCTGCACCGGCTTCAATTTGCATTTTTAAATATTTTATGGTAACGTCTGTGATCATCTGCAACATTTGGTGAGCAAGTTGCGGCTGAGTAAACATTACCTTTTTTGATTTTGAAAAGGTTTTTGAGCCTTCTCCTTCTACCATATAACAGAAAATTGTCCACGGCGCTCCGGCAAATCCAATCAGCGGCACCCGACCATCTAATTCTTTTACCGTAATTTTTATTGCCTCCGAAACATAACCCAGCCTGTCATGCACATCAATTGATGATGAAATCAATTTCAAATCTTCTTCTGAGCGAATAGTTTGTTCAAACCAGGGACCTTTATTTTCAAGCATCTGATAAGTTAAACCCATTGCTTCAGGCACAACCAAAATATCAGAAAAAATGATTGCCGCATCTACACCTAAAATATCAACCGGCTGAATGGTTACTTCAGCAGCGCGTTCAGGTGTTTCAACCAATTCTTTGAAATCTTTTAAGCCATTACGCACAGCTCTGTATTCAGGCAATATTCTACCTGCCTGACGCATCATCCATACGGGAAAACGAGACGTTTTTTCACCCTTGATCATGCGCAACAAAATATCATTCTGGTAGCTTATCATGTTTGTATAATTACCAAATAATTGGTTTTTGGTGTTGCGAAATTAGTATTTCATTCGTTTTGCTGAAATGTTTGCAACCTAAAAATCCTCGATGTGCTGATAAAGGTGATGGATGTACAGAAGTTAGAATAGTATGTTTTTTAGCATCAATGAGTTTTGTCTTTTGAATGGCATGCGCTCCCCAAAGCAGAAATACTACGCCTTGCTTGTCTCTTGAAATGATATGAATAACTTCATCTGTAAATTTTTCCCAGCCAAAATCTTTGTGTGAATTAGCAGCGTGTGCTTGCACGGTTAATGTTGCATTTAAAAGTAATACGCCTTGTTCTGCCCAGCGTTCAAGGTTGCCGTCTGCAGGAAACGGGGTACCAATATCTTGCTGAATTTCTTTAAAAATATTTATGAGTGATTTAGGAATTGGCCTCACATTCGCAGGCACTGAAAAGCATAATCCGTGAGCGTGACCCGGGGTTGGGTAGGGGTCTTGACCTAAAATTACAACCTTTACTTGATCAAATGGGCATTTGTCAAAGGCATTGAAGATGTTTGAGCCTTTAGGCCAGATATCATGTTGTTCATAGGCATCACGCACTTTATTGACCAGCAATCTGAAGTAAGGTTTTTCAAATTCTTCTGACAATCTCTGTTTCCAGCCGGGCTCAATGTTGACTTGCATATTCTATAAACCAAAAAAAGGCCTTCTTCCTCGCCGGAAAAAGACCTTGCGTAGTTTCAATCAGTCAATTACTAGAGAGAATTAACTCTTTTAGATAAACTTGACTTCAGGTTTGCAGCTTTGTTTTTGTGAATAACGTTGCGTTTTGCAAGTTTATCTAACATGGCACTAACTTTTGGAAGTGCTTCAGCGGCTGCCTTTTTATCTTTTGTATCACGGAGTGATTTTACTGCATTACGCACAGTTTTATGCTGATATCTGTTTACCAGTTTTTTTGCATTATTAGCGCGGATGCGTTTAATTGCCGACTTGTGATTTGCCATAATCTACTTTAATTAAGTTCTTTTATTCTTGTAGCCCGTAGGGGAATCGAACCCCTGTTTACAGAATGAAAATCTGCTGTCCTAACCCCTAGACGAACGGGCCAAATTTTATTTACTTTTTTATCTCCTTCACTGAACCTCGTTTGATTCAGTCATTCTCTCTTCCCTATTTCTCCGCCCTCACTCTCACTCTCACACTCACACTCACTCTCTATAGTAGCCCGTAGGGGAATCGAACCCCTGTTTACAGAATGAAAATCTGCTGTCCTAACCCCTAGACGAACGGGCCAAACTAAAATTTTGTTTGGTTTAAAAAAGCAATACATTTAAAAGTATTCACGCACCAAGGAATTATTAGTTGTTATACAGCGACTTTTAATCCATCAACTTCGCAAATATTTTTACCTCATTTGATTACGTGAATCTGGCGTTACACCTTGAATTCACGCAACAAACCAATGGCACTTTTGCCAAAAAGGAGTGCAAATATACGAGTTTCTGCCAGAAGAGCAAGAATTGAAGCTTAATTTTTTTCAGCCTTGATATCAGAACCTGATTTGAATTTGAATCCCAACGTTTTGCCGGTTTTCAGCAATGAGTGGCTGCTCAATGTTTGAAGTTCGGCCACGCTCACTTGGTTAATTGAGTCGTACGGTGGATTTAATAAATCAAATTCAATGGCGTGAATGGCAGCGTGATAAATGACATCTTGAATTATTTCACGTGATAATTGACTATTCATGAAGTCACGATATAACATACCTAATTGTCCTTTACCTTCAAGTTGAAAATGATTATCACGGTTAATGAATAATCGTCCGATCAAAAGACCAGTATCATTTAATCTACTGTATTCATAAGAATCTGCAAGAAAATCATAGATATGAATCACACCACAAAATGCATTCTCAGGATTTTCTTTCACGTATGAAGTTTTAGTTGCGAAATCAAATTCTGAAAATCTGAACACGTTGCTGTGCATGTGAAATATCAAAATGTCACTTCCAATATACAAGTGCGCCTCTGCTTCTCCCCGGTCTACAAAACGCAGTCTAACCCGTGGATCGTCAATTTCTTTAGCAAGTAAATTCAGGCAATGTTGCACTTCTTCTTTAAATACAGCAAACCAATTCAATGTATTTTTATAAATATCTTGCTTAAGAACTGAACGACTTTTTAAAAGCTGAATCAGGTATTCTTTTCGTGAATGTTCTGCCATAATATGTTAATACGCTTTTGCCATAATAACCCTTCGTGTTGAAGGTTTTCCGGTAACCATGCACAATCCATTTTCTTCTGTTGAATCTAGCGGAATACAACGAATGGTAGCTTTAGTTTCTGTTTTTATTTTTTCTTCAGTTTCTTTTGTTCCATCCCAGTGAACGAGGAAGAATCCACCTTGATCAATTTTCTTTTTGAAATCGTCATAACTATCAACTTTTTCAATAGAAGCATCTCTGAATTTGAGAGCCCGCTCAAAGAGATTGTTCTGAATTTCATCCAGTAATTTTACGATGTAATCAGATAAGCCATCCAGTGATATTAGCTTTTTTTCTTGCGTATCTCTGCGAGCAATTTCCGCTTGATTATTTTCCAAATCACGCATACCTAATGCAATGCGAACAGGTACGCCCTTCACTTCGTATTCAGCGAATTTCCAACCCGGGCGTTTTTGATCGTCATCATCTAGTTTAACCGTCAAGCCTTTTGCTCTCAGTTCATCAATTAATGGTTGTGATTTTGCTTTAATCTTCTCAAGTTCTTCATTCCCTCTGAAGATAGGAACTATAGCTACATGAATTGGGGCAAGCTTAGGAGGCAAAACCAAACCCTGATCATCTGAATGCGTCATGATGAGAGCCCCCATTAACCGAGTTGAAACACCCCATGAGGTAGCCCAAACAAAATCTTGTTTACCTTCTTTATCTGCAAATTTTACATCAAATGCTTTGGCAAAATTTTGTCCCAGAAAATGTGAGGTACCGGCTTGAAGTGCTTTACCATCTTGCATCATTGCTTCAATACAATACGTTTCATCAGCGCCTGCAAAACGTTCGTTCTCTGTTTTAAGTCCTTTGATAACCGGCATTGCCATATAGTTTTCAGCGAATGAGGCGTAAACGTCTAACATTTTTTCAGTTTCCTGAATTGCTTCAGTTTTGGTTGCGTGAGCGGTATGCCCTTCTTGCCATAAAAATTCTGCCGTGCGTAAAAATAATCTGGTGCGCATTTCCCATCTCACCACATTTGCCCATTGATTAATCAGTATAGGCAAATCACGATATGATTGTATCCATTTTTTATAACTACTCCAGATGATGGTTTCAGAAGTTGGGCGCACAATAAGTTCTTCACTCAATTTTGCTTCCGGATCAACAACTATTCCGCCACCGTTTTCATCAACCTTTAATCGGTAATGTGTTACAACAGCACATTCTTTTGCAAAGCCTTCAACGTGACTTGCTTCTTTACTCAAATAAGATTTTGGAATAAAAAGTGGGAAATAGGCATTGGAATGTCCTGTTTCTTTAAATTTTTTATCCAACACTTCTTTCATTTTTTCCCAAATAGCATAGCCGTAAGGTTTGATAATCATACAACCCTTTACGTCTGAATGCTCAGCTAAATCAGCCATTTTGATGATGTCTAAGTACCATTCAGAATAATCAGCTTCTCGTTTGGTAATTTTCTCTGCCATGGTTTTGGTATGGTTTTTGTTAAAATTTTGTTAATGGAAAAGCAAAGGTATAAATTTCTCAGCGCTGTTTAGTTGAGTGGGGCATTTAAACTTTTGATTATTCATTGAGGAAGAAAAAATGTAATAACCGGTCGGATCACCAGACCCCAAAAACCGAACCGTTATGAAAAAAATGTACTATTTGATTCCTGCTATCCTTCTGGTATCTTGCCAGGCGGGTAAATATGTTTATGATGACGTGTATGATCAGGCAGAAAATCCGTTTACAGCTGAAGAACAAAATGGATATGCTGATTACATAAAAGGTAACGAGAAAGAACATAAAGTGGTGATTGATGAACCGGTGCAGCAAAATAATTCTGCCTACTATGGTGATATAGATAACAACTGTGATTGCCGTAGAAATTACAATAGTCCCTTCAAATACAGATGGGGTACAGATTACATCTATTTTGGTTCTTATCAACCTTTCTCATCAAATGATTGTCCGTGCTATTATAATATGAATAATTGTGGTTATTCGCAAAATCAAAATAGCTATTATTCTCCTTACGGTTATTTTGATCATTTGGGTGTTTGGCATGGCTATCACCCCTGGATGTTTAATCCTTATAATGGTTATTTCTACAGTTACGGTGACCCATACTATATGAGCAGTTATTACTGGAATAATAATTATTACAATGGCTTTTATGGTTATTATGGTAACTCAAATAATAATTTAGGATGGTGGTACAATAACAATCAAAACTGGTCATCAGGTTCGGGTAATACATCATCATCCAATGTGATTTATGGTCATCGTGGAAACAATTTTGCCGGATCACCCAATACAACTGCTTATGATCACACGGTAAAAAACAGCAATAATAATAATAACGATAATACAGATGATGTAGAATTGTCAAACGGAGATCATCAAGACACATATGGAAGAAATATTGGAGGAACAAGTTCAACTGATATGTTTATAGATCCGGTAAATAATGAAACACCGGTTGTATCTCCCGCAAAAAATATAAAAGAAAATGGAGGCACTATTAATGCAGGGTCAGATATAAGTGCCAATACTGCAACCAATACCGTGAGTGATCAGGTGGACAACTCAGATCGCGTGATTGCAACAAATCCTTTTGATCCAACGGGAGTGAATTCAAGAAATAGTGGTGAATCCACACAACAAGAGGCAAAAACAAATTCATCATCAAGCAATACTCAAACCAGGTACACCTATACTTCAGATGATGATACGAATGCAGAGAGTGATCGTTCAACAAACGGAACAAGTCGTCAAGAAACTGAGCAACGTACTTATAATACCAATCAGCAACGCGACAATAATTCGTCAGGAAACTCATATGGTGGCCACCGCACATCAACTACTACAACTTCATCAGGCGGAAGTAATTCTTCTTCAGGATCAGGCGGACGCACTACAACAACAAGCAGAAGATAATTATGAATCGCCTGGGTTTACTATTCATTTCATTGCTGGCTTGGCAATGGGTGAGTGCGCAAAATGAAGATGATGCGTTGCGATATTCTTATACATTAATTGGAGGTTCAGCACGCAATGTAGGCACGGCCGGAGCATTCAGTGCGGTTGGCGGTGATTATTCCGTGGTCTCATCAAATCCCGCCGGTTTAGGACGATTTAAAAAACATAATTTTTCTTTTACGCAAGCATTTGAAATGCCTTATGTAGTATCTGATTATTACGGGAATAAAACGTCAACTTTTAGTGGGACGTACAAAATTTCAAATCTATCTTATATCAAAGCGTATAATCTTGATCCTGAAAAATTCAATAAATGGTATGGCGTTCAAATGGGATTAGGATACAACCGCATCTTATCTTTTCATGAGTCTCTTGATTATGAAGGAGTGCAGGACACATCTATTTTACATTCATTTATAAAAATGGCGAATGGAACTTCACCTGATAATATTTACAGTGCTTTCCCTTTTGATGCCGGTTTAGCGTATGATACGTATGCCTTGGATCCGGGAATAAATAACACGTATGTCACAGATTTTACATCCGGTACAACCACACATCATCGTACCATTAATCGCAAAGGTGGAATGGGGGAGTATAGCTTCACGCTCAGTGGAAATTACAACAACAAATTATTGCTTGGTGGCTCATTCAATATCACTCGTGTAAAATATCATGAACAATTTGAGCACCGTGAAACTTTTTCAGACACCTCGCTCTGGCTAAAGGATATTCGCTATGTATACAATTTAGATATTGAAGGTGCCGGATATGGTGCGCGACTTGGATTAATTTACATGCCAATTGATCAACTCAGAATAGGTTTTTCAGTTCAAAGTCCAACGCTATACAGATTGTCTGACGTGTGGTCTGCAACTATGTACACCAACACCGACAGTGGATTAAAGTATGTGAGTGATGAAAATATTCCGGTAGGTAAATTTAGTTACCGTGTTCAAACACCCTTGCGCGCAAATTTTTCATTCGGTTATATTTTCAAAAAAAATGCATCGGTAGGTTTTGATGTTGAAATGGTTGACTATTCTGGTGCAATTTTATCAACGAGTAAATTTTCTGAGACGCCGTATTTATTTCTTGCTGAGAATGCGCAAATTGAAAACATCTACCGCACAACATTCAATTATAAAGCGGGAGGTGAAATCAGGTTGAAAAGCCAGATATATTTACGTGCAGGTTATGCCCAGTATGGTTCACCTTTTAAACCTGAAAAAAATATTTCCAGTGATCCGGTGAGAATTTTTACTTCAGGCATTGGATATAATTTTGGCATCTTTTATATTGATGCAGCGGTTATGCTTCAGCAAAGAAAAACTCAATATTACGCGTATGATCCGGTAATGGCAGGAAGCCGTGCTGATTTTACTCATTACAATTCTTCATTCCTTGTGACATTAGGTTTGCGTTTTGAATGATAGAGCAGAAGGTTGTATCTTTGATGGTATAAATTTTCTGATATGCATTTTTCAAAACCTATTTTCCTTGTTGTAATCACTGTAGTCATGCTTTCTTCTTGTACCAAGGATCGGAAAGATCCGGAGATCATTATACACAATCCTGAAAATCACTCCGAGCATGTGATGGGCACAAGCGTAGAGGTTGATGCAACGTTTAAAGATGATCAGAATCTCAGTTGGTACAAAGTATATATTGGTGAAGAAGACGGAACATTAACACCTGATTTTCCATATCAACTTGAAGAAAATATTTCCGACAAGTCGTTTGATTTTTCTGTCTCAATAACTGTTCCAACCGGTATTGAATCAGTTTATTATCTTCACTTTGAATTGAAAGATGCAGAAGAAAAAACTGCCACCACAAAATTGATGTTACATTTTATCGAATGAAAATTTATGATTGCTAAAACTCCGCAAGCACCGTATTACGCTGTAATTTTCACTTCATCACGTACTGATGGAGATCAAGGTTATGCTGAAATGGGTAAAGAGATGTTTGATTTGGTTCAACACTATGATGGTTTTTTAGGAATGGAATCAAGCCGAACTGAAATTGGAATTACTGTTTCTTACTGGAAAGATTTGGAGTCTATCAAAGTGTGGAAAGAAAATGCGCGACATCAACTTGCTCAAAAATTCGGCAAAGAAAAATGGTACCAATTATATAAAGTACGCATTTGCAAAGTTGAGAGGGATTACGAATTTATTGCAGGATAAAAAAAAGAGAGGCTCTTGACCTCTCTCTCGATATTATTGCTTAGAATGTGTAGCGGATTGATAAGGCTGCACCGTAACCAAATGAGTTATATTCCCAATAATCCCATACTTCCCAAAGTGGTCTAGCATCAAGTCCAAGTAGAATTGGAGCCCCGGCAGAATTAAAGTCATATTCCAATCCAATCTGTCCACCAATTGCTAAAGTCAATCCATCATCATCCCAACCATTGTGGTTGTATTTTCCATCGTAAAATCCAATTGCAGCTCCCGGACCGATAAACCAGTTTAATCCACCGGTGAGATTCCATACCCAATGATATCCTGCATAAATTCCAAAATGTCTCCAATCTTTATGACTTCTGCCACCAAAATCTAATTCAAGACGATTAGCATCACCAAAACCATGTTGGTAAGATATTTCAGCGCCATTTCCTCTTCCGTCACCGTTAAGGCGAAGTCCAATGGCGTGTGGATTTACTTGTGCAGCTAAATAGTTGACAACAAAAAATAGTGCACCTGCAAGGAGTAATTTTGATTTCATAGGGTATGAGTTTAGTTTGATAAAGATAAATCCAAAATAGAATCAATCAACTTAAAATCGACCAACTGATAAAAGTTTTAGACTAACTATGCTCCATCTTTATTTTGAATTTATTTTCATTTATCCAAGTTGCGCAATTCATTCCATCTACGGCTGATGACATGATTCCGCCGGCATAACCTGCTCCTTCTCCAATTGGGTAAAGACCCGATATTTCAATGTGGTCATAACCCTGTTCACTCCGGGGTATTTTAACTGGTGACGAGGTGCGTGATTCAGGTGCGTGTAGTATTGCTTCAGAGGTAATAAATCCCGGCATTTTTTTTCCCCATTCAATGAAGGCTTTTTTTAATCTTTTGGAAATCATCAAGGGTAATATTTCATGCAGATTTACTGAAACAATTCCAGGTTGATAGCTGGATTCAGGAAGTGTGTCTGATTTTTTTTCTTCAATAAAATCAGTGAGTCGTTGGGCAGGCACGGCTTGTGTTTTACCTGATGCTACCCAACAATCATATTCAACCTTTTTCTGAAAATTCAGACAAATAAAAGGATCATCTACTGCGTTTTTTAACAGATGTTTTGGTTCAATTTGAACAACAATTCCTGAATTGGCAAATGCATTATTTCTTTTTGACGGAGACCATCCATTTGTTACTACCTCGTGAGATGCCGTGGCACAAGGTGCAACAATGCCACCCGGGCACATACAGAATGAATAAACACCCATGTCATCTATTTGAGTAACGAGTGAATAGGCAGCAGGTGGCAATAAATCATTACTTGATAATCCGTGATATTGAATATGATCAATCAATTTTTGAGGATGTTCAATTCGCACTCCAAGTGCAAAAGGTTTTGCTTCAATTTTAATTTGTTTACGATGTAATAATTCAAAAATATCACGGGCTGAATGTCCGGTTGCTAAAACAAGATGTGAGCACGGAATGCGTTGTGCATCATTGATAGTAAACTCTTTAATTTGATTATTCTCAACAGTTATATCAGTAAGTTTGGAATTAAAATGTACCTCACCGCCACAGGCAATTATTTTTTCACGCATGGCTTGAATTATTTTGGGTAAACGATTAGTTCCAATATGCGGATGTGCATTTACCAGAATATCTTTGTCAGCACCAAAATGTACAAACCATTCCAACGCACGCTGAACGTTTCCTCTTTTTTTTGAACGGGTATATAATTTACCGTCAGAGAATGTGCCAGCGCCTCCTTCTCCAAAACAATAATTAGAATCAGGATTTACCATGTGATCACGATGAATATTTACGAGATCTCGCCGTCTTGATCTCACATCTTTACCGCGTTCAAAAATCACTGGTTTTATGCCTAGTTCAAGAGCTTGCAAGGCGGTGAATAATCCGGCAGGACCGCAACCAATAATATGTATTGTATGATTTGATTTAATTGGCGCCGGAAAAAACCATGATGTTATTTCTTCATACGTTTCATTCACGTATACTTCACAGCGTAAATTGTAGCGTATATTTTTTTTACGCGCATCTAAAGACCGTTTTCTGATTTCTATGTGTGAAATATCTTTCTGCTCAATATTAAGCAGCAAACAAACCTGCTCACGTATGAATAGGTCATTTTGAATCTCTTGCCAAGGAATGCTAATGTCAATAATTTGTATCACCCCTCAAAGGTAATAGAAAACCACCAGGTTTGTGAACGCAATGAGCGCAGCGGATCACTAAAAAATGTTTGGTCATGTATCAACAAATCATTTATGCCGTTGGATAATTTTATGTCAATGCCAAATTTAAAATAGGGGAGATAGAAATCAAATCCGCCGCCAACTTGATAGGAAAATTCATGCTCTCTCAAACGAAGAATTGGATCATTTAATTTTGGATCCACATCTTTTTGACTTGCCAAATCATAGCTATAACATAAGCCGGTTATGGCATACGCTGAAAAATTGGTCAGACGACGTGTATTGAATTTCATCAGCAAAGGAAAGTTTAATAGCGTGCGCTCGTTTCTTGTTGTTTTTGATTTCTGTTGATCATTTTCAACGTATTGATAGGTAACAGCAGTTTCATGAAATGACAGTGATGGCACCAGACGCACATTGTAAACAGGATGAGGATTCCATGATACAACCGGAATGTGAATACCCATGCCAGGACCTTGTTCAATGATGATATTAGAAATTCCATTTTTTGAACTTGTGGACGTGTTGAGTTGGTAGTTAAAATCTGAAATGGTTATACCCAGCATGGTTCCAAAGTGAAAATCTTTATATTCAAAATAGGGGTAGTTACGCCCATTTCGTTGGCTGTTTGCCTGAATAGATAGAAGAACGAGTATTAAAATATTACAGGATTTTTTCATGCCGCGTTGTCAGGTAAACGCCGCTTGATTAAAATTATTTCAAATGGGGATAGTTTGAATAAAATTTGCAATCATTTTTTTTCCGTGTTCGGTCATGATGGATTCCGGATGAAATTGCGTGCCAAAAATAGGTAACAACTTGTGTTCAAAAGCCATGATGACCTTGTTTTCAGAACGCGCTGTGATCGTTAATTCAGATGGAAAATTATTTTCATCAGCTGCCCATGAATGATAAAGTCCGACATACATTTCACTAGGTAAATTCTGAAAAAGTATGCTGTTTTTTTCTGTATTTATTTTTTCAGATACACCATGTTTGACTTTTTTCTGATTGAATAAAGTTCCGCCAAAATGTTCAACAATGGCTTGAAATCCAAGACAGATTCCAAGTACCGGTTTATGAGAAATAACCCGTTGAAGAATTTCCATTAATTGTCCTGATTCACTCGGTAAACCAGGTCCCGGAGAAATAACAATTGCATCTGATGATTGAATGTGAGCTATAAAATCTTCATCATTTCTTTTTACTAGTACTTCTGCATTGTTGGCTTCAAGGTAATGCACCAAATTAAAGGTGAACGAATCGTAGTTATCTATAAGCAAAATGCGCATGAGAATGTGGTGGTAAAGTTTTAAGTTATTGTTTATGCATTATTGCTATTTTTGAATTCGGGAAATTTCCATGAAAGACAAGAAATCCGGTTCAAAGATAACGCGCAGAAAATTTCTGGCAAATTCCAGTATGTTTGTGGCGGGTACTTTTGTTATGTCTGCTCTGGATTGTGTCTCTACACCTGAATCAATAATTGAAAATAAAACAGAAAGAAAAAATATGAAAAAAATTATCTCAACAAAAAAAGCACCCGGCGCTATTGGTCCGTATAGTCAAGCTGTTCTTGTGAATGGCTTTTTATATACCTCAGGACAAATTGCTATCAACCCTGAATCAGGAGAGCTGGTGATGGATACCATTCAAAACGAAACCCATCAAGTGATGAAAAATTTGAAGGCCTTGTTAGAAGAAGCAAGCGTGGATTTTAGTCATGTAGTGAAGACCAGTATTTTTTTGCAGAGTATGAAAGATTTTCAAGCAGTGAATGAAGTGTATGCTTCTTATTTCAATGAAGATTTTCCTGCTCGGGAAACGGTAGAAGTTGGCGGTTTACCAAAGGGAGTAAATGTTGAAATTTCTATGATTGCGGTGGTTGAATAAGTCCTGTTCTATTTTCTGTAAAACAACCAATAACCGGTTAGAAAGTAGAGCGTAATCATGAGTAAAAGCACAAAATCAACCAATGAAGTTTCATGCCAGATGTAGGCTGGTCCCATCACAAAGAACATGACCACGTAGATTGCTGCGTTAGAAAAAATGTAGAGCAGGAATCCTGATTTTATTTGTCGCCAGATTAGAATTAAACCAACGAGTGATGTTGCCGAAAGAATCAACTGAATAAAGGCATGAATCAATATCCAATTGGTAATATTGCCATGCAAAAAATACTGATACCTGCCGCCAACACGGTTAAAAGCCATTTCTAGTTCGTTGGCATGATCAAGCGTGTCCATCAAAATCATACTTAAAAAACTCATCAGGTTCCATGAGAAAAAATAGAACCAGATGCAGAGGGCAATTGCCACAGAAATTTGTGTCAAAAGATTTGGTTTTTTTGTGCCGATAATAAATATCCAAATTCGTTGAAGAATATTTATTTTCTGAATTTTCTCAAGCATAAGGCAAAGGTAATAAATACCAATTCAGAAACCGTATTGAATTGCTATAACTTCAGTTTTAGGCAGTTCATGTTCGAAATGAATGAAATCTTAAATCAGGTGTATTTAACGGCGTTGTACCATGGAGCGAATCGCATTCGCCCCTACCAATTAATGCAATTAACATTTCTTCACACCTCAAATTTTGTGACACCACATGAACGAGGTACTTTTGCACCGGCATAAATGAACCACGACTCATTGCTGTCACCAACAAACTGAAATATCTATACTATGAAATTATTTCTCACATCATGCATTGCTTTGTTCTCGGTTATTGGATTTTCCAATGAGAATGATTCACTTTGTGTAAGCTATAACCTGCGTGATAGCATTGTGGTATATGCTGAAAATTTTGTTGGAACTCCCTACAAGTGGGGCGGAGAATCAACAGATGGTTTTGATTGTTCAGGATTCGTACTTTATGTATTCAAAAAATTCGGAATTAAATTACCTCATTCTAGTGCAGCTATGGGTAATTTGGGTGTGAAAAAAGAAAAGGAATGTGCTGAAACCGGCGATATCATTTTATTCAAAGGCACTCAAAGTTCTAGCATTGGACATGTGGGTATCGTTTTTGATAATGGAGGAGAAGATTTGATTTTCATTCACTCATCATCCTATCGCGGAGGCGGAGTAAAAATCTCAAAACTCTCTGATGGATACTATACCCAGCGCTTTGTGAAAGTGGTGGATGTGCTTTCATAGATACAAAGTACTTCAGCAATTCTGCTTTCAATTTTAGTGTTTCATTATTTTTAAGAAGCAACAAGCTATTCTGTTTTCACTTGCATTCTTTATATTTACTTCATTAATGACGGATAATGAGGTTTTTCACGATTGTTATTTTATTTAATTTTTCAATTCTTTCCAGAGCACAAGATATAAGAGATTCTCTTTGGAAAATGATTGAAGTGACTCAGGATGATTCTGTGCGCACCTCATGTTATATGACATTGATAGGGCAATATATCTATTTTGATGCAGATAGTTCACGTCTGATGTGTGAAAAGACAATTTCAATGTCAGAACAATATAATCTTTCTACCATTAAACCTGAAGCTTATGCATGGATGGCTTATATTGTGGAGTTAAATGGTGAATTAGATCTATTCAAATACTATTCTGAAAAAGCATTGATTTGTTATAGGTCAATAGGTCACAAAGTAGGTGAAGCAATTGTTCTTTCAAATCTGGGCTTGTATTATTTGAGAATTGGCAATTATACTGAGAGTATCAGAAAATTTGAAGCCAGTATAAACAAATCAATTGAAGTTGGAGATTCTACCAATATTGGAATTACGTACAGCAATATATCCTATCTCTATTATTTACAGGGAAATCTTGATGCAGCAATTCAGGCTGGGATTAAAAGTATTGAACTCAATAGAATTTACGGAAATCCGCATACAGTTTCTATATCACTTTCTAATGTCGGTGCTATGTATAACAAACAAAAAAGATTTGATGAGGCCATTGTCTATTTCAGAGAAGCGCTGCTTATACAAGAAACACTTTTTGATACCATCAGCATGACCGGAACTTTAACGAATCTTGGTGAATTGTATCAACTTACCAATAAAATTGATTCAGCAGTTAGTTGTTATAATAACGTGTTATTGTTTTGTAAAGACGGAAATGCCCCTGACGTCAAGATATCTGCTCTAAGTCATTTGACAAGAATATATGTTGATTTCGGAAATCTTGATTCAGCAAATTATTTTGCAGAGCAACATCTTGAACTTGCTGAAGATTTACATTATGCTGATCATCTTGTTAAAGCATATAAATTGAGTAATTCAGTTGATATGAGAATGGCTGATTCTACCCAAGTTTTGCAGCGTCTTGAAAAAGTGATTGCTATCAATAACCTGGCAATGGAAATCAACTTCAATTTACTCACCGAGGCTGAGAAAGAATTGTACTTTCAAACATTAGCCTACGATTATGAACTCTATTTTTCTGCACTTATTCATCTTGATCAATACACTGATTCTGCCTCAATTCATTTTTACAATACCGTATTGATGAATAAAGGATTTTTGCTCAAATCCGTTTCTGAATTTAGGAATAGAATTCTAGCATCAGGAGATAGTATTTTAATTAAAGATTACGCTGATTGGACATCAATTCAAAAGGAGATGGCTGAACAAAAGAATATTTTATTGATTGATTCTTTAAAAAAAGAAGCCAACTCATTGGAGAAAAAAATGGCCATGCATGAATTAGACGGAACTGATTATTATTCATCAGGCGCCACCAACTTTGTTGACGTAATGAACAAATTGAATCCCGGTGAGGCCGCCATTGAATTTGTTGCGTTTAAAGATTGGTATAGTGATGAGGATGCAGGAGAAATTAGATATTTTGCATTGGTAATCCTCAATGGAAGCAATAGACCATTATTGATTAGTTTGTGCTCAGGTATTGAACTTGGGGAAGTGTTAGGTAAATATCCCGGAAATAATTTGGAATACATCAATTCAATTTATGGAACAGATGAAATGCTGCAAGCTGATTTATATAAACTTATTTGGCAACCGATAGAATCAGTACTAACCGGAATCAAAACTATTTATTTCTCTCCTGCAGGATTGCTGCATAAGGTTTCATTTGCTGCCATGCGCGCGGCTGACGGGGAATATTTATCTGCTAAATTCAGTTTAATACAACTTAGCAGTACTGCGCAAATTGCTGATATGAAAAATCCTCAAATTGATAAGCATAATAATTTGTTGATGTTTGGAGGTATCCAATTTATAGGGAAAAATAAACAACAAGAAGTTTGGGCTTATCTGCCCGGTTCGTTGTCAGAAATTAATACCATCACCGAGCTTTCCAATAATAAAAAAATCAGCGCAAAACATTATTCCGGAGATAGGGCAACTGAAACTAATTTCACGGTGGAGGCGCCTGAATTTGAATTGGTGCACATTGCAACGCATGGATTTTTTTATCCGTTGATAGTTAATTTCGAAACAGATACTTCACTTAGTTCTCAGCAAAAACCTGAGTTTAGGGGCGCATCTTACCAGCATGCGTATGGTCAATTTGTTGTCAATGAAAATCCGTTAATGAGATCAGGACTTGTTTTTGCAAATGGCAATGATTGTTGGCTAAATACTGACTCTGCGGGATCAGATGGCGTGTTGACTGCATTTGAAGTTTCTAATCTTAACCTAAGAAAAAATAAGCTCATGGTTTTGTCAGCTTGTGAAACCGGGCTCGGCGATATTGATGAAACAGAAGGCGTATATGGTTTACAGCGTGCCTTTAAAATTGCCGGATCTGATTTCCTTATCATGAGTTTATGGCAAGTGCCTGATGCCGAAACTGTGGTGTTTATGGAACTGTTCTACACTCATTTATTCAAGCATCATCATATTGTTGACGCTTTTCAGCACGCTCAACATGGAATGCAACAAAAATATGATCCGTATTACTGGGCGGCTTTTGTATTGATTCAGTGAAAACAAAAACTTTTCTCCAAAAAAAAACCTCTCCAAAACGGAGAGGTTTATCCAATGTATGATAAGTTAAAACTTATTGTTTTGCTAGTTTTTCGTCAGAAACGGTTAATCTACTTCTTCCTTTTTTTCTGCGAGCCGCTAATACGCGTCTTCCGTTAGCAGTTGCCATACGGCTTCTGAAACCGTGTTTGTTTCTTCTTTTTCTGACTGATGGTTGATATGTTCTTTTGCTCATGGCGCTTTGGTATTAGCTGTTAATGTCAATTTTCCGATTCAAATCGGAGCGCAAAGATACAACAAATCTCAATAATACAAAGGTGTCCCTACTTTTTTTTGTAATTTGCCCTTGAATTTATTATAAAAACACCTGTAATTACGGTACTTTTGCACCCAATGGAAAAAAATTCATCACGCAAAATTAAGGCAGCCTCAGCAAAGATTACGCTCAAGCGCTTACTTTATTTCATCAAACCTTACCGTTCTGTCTATCTCACCGGCTGGCTTTTTCTGGTTCTAAGCAGCGCAACAGCCATGTTATTTCCTGCGCTGATGGGGCAATTACTTGGTGCCAATCCAAATGAAAAACCTATCATGCAATTGCCCGGATTAGATTTTAATAATATCAATAACGTATTGCTTGTCATGTTGATTGTTTTTGGAGCGCAGGCTATTTTTTCATTTTTCAGAGTGGTGCTTTTTAATCAGGTTACTGAACAGGTTTTGCGTGATATTCGCCTGGTTTCATTTAATAGACTACTTTTTTTACCCGTTAATTTCTACAACAGAAATCAGGTGGGTGAACTCACTTCTCGCATTGCTACTGATGTACAATTGTTACAAGATACTTTTAATACTACCATTGCAGAATTTTTTCGGCAACTGTTAACGATTGTTGTTTCTGTTACGGTCATCTTTTTTATTTCATGGAAACTTTGTCTGTGGATGCTGGCAGTGGTTCCTGTGCTTGCGCTTATTGCTTTAGTTTTTGGAAGATACATTCGTTCTCTGTCCAAAAAAGCGCAAACTGAATCTGCTAATGCAAATAATATTTTGGCTGAAGCGTTGACCGGTATTCTCAATGTCAAAGCATATACCAATGAAAATTTTGAATCAAATCGTTATGCAAAATCTATTACTGAAGTATTGAAAAGCAATATTAAAAGTGGTTTAATGCGCGGGCTATTTGTATCGTTTATTATTTTTTGCCTGTTCGGCGGAATTGCATTTATCATTTGGAAAGCAAAGGAAATGCAAAACGGGGGAGAGATAACGGGATCAGAATTTACATCCTTTATTATCTATACTATTTTCATTGGAACCAGTTTTGGATCTATACCTGATTTGTATGCAAAACTTCAAAAGGCAATTGGATCTACTGAACATATCATTGGCATTTTAGATGAAGTAGAAGAAGAAGGAATAGAAGGGCAAAACATAGTGCAATGCCAAGGCGAAATCAGTTTTGAAAAGGTGAACTTTTTTTATCCTGAACGAAAAGAAAATATTGTTTTACAAGATATTTCATTTCAGTGTAAACCGGGTCATATTACTGCATTAGCGGGCGGTTCAGGTGGCGGCAAATCTACCATTGCGGCATTGCTTCAAAAATTTTATTTGCCTGCAAGCGGTACAATCACTGTTGACGGTATTGCATACAATTCCATTTCAAACAAATCATTGCGAGAAAAAATTGCCGTTGTTCCGCAAGAGGTTATTCTTTTTGGTGGATCCATCCGAGAAAATATTTTATATGGTCGGCCTGACGCAACAGACGAAGAGGTCATTGAAGCAGCAAGACAAGCCAATGCCTATGATTTTATCATGAGTTTTCCGCATCAATTTGAAACCTTGGTAGGTGAAAGAGGTATTCAACTTTCAGGCGGGCAAAGACAGCGTATTGCCATTGCGCGTGCAGTATTAAAAAAACCACGCATTTTAATTCTTGATGAAGCTACCAGTGCTCTTGATTCTGAATCAGAAAAATTAGTGCAGGCTGCATTAGATAAATTGATGGTTGGTTGTACGTCGTTTGTCATTGCGCATCGTTTATCAACTATTCAAAATGCTGATCAGATTCTTGTTTTAGAAAATGGAAAAATTACTGAAAGCGGCCGGCACGAAGAACTCATAAAAAAAGACGGGACTTATGCCCGTCTTCATAGAATTCAAGTAACTGAAGAAAAATTATTATCCTAAGTAGGCTCTGAGAATTTTACTGCGTGAAGCGTTCTTCAATTTTCTTATTCCTTTTTCTTTGATTTGACGCACACGTTCACGGGTAAGGTCAAATCGCTCACCAATTTCTGCCAGGGTCATAGGGGCTGATCCGTCTAAACCATAATACAATCGGATCACATCTGCTTCACGATGTTTCAGGGTATTTAAAGATCGCAGAATTTCACCACGTAAAGACTCAATAATCAGATCTTTCTCTGGATTATTGTTGTCACCCTGCATGATATCAAGCAATGTAGATGATCCTTCATCGTCGTCTTTCAATGGAGCATCCATACTGATGTGTCGGGTAGAACCGGCCAAAGATTGTTTCACGTCAGCGTCAGAAATATCTAAGGCATCAGCAAGTTCATCAATGGTTGGTGTGCGCCCAAGTTGTTGTTCTAATTCAGCAAAAGCTTTATTCACTTTGTTGATCAGTCCAATTTTATTGAGAGGTAGTCTGACAATACGTGCCTGCTCAGCTAAAGCTTGAAGGATAGATTGGCGAATCCACCACACGGCGTATGAAATAAATTTGAATCCGCGCGTTTCATCAAATCGTTGGGCTGCTTTAATTAATCCAAGATTTCCTTCATTGATTAAATCAGGCAGTGATAATCCTTGATTTTGATATTGTTTTGAAACAGAAACCACAAAACGAAGGTTTGCTTTTGTCAATCGGTCTAATGCTTTGGTATCTCCTTGCTTTATTCTGCGAGCCAGGTCTACTTCTTCATCCGGGGTAAGCAATTCAACTCTTCCAATTTCTTGCAAATATTTGTCAAGTGATGCTGTTTCTCTGTTAGTAACCTGTTTGGTAATTTTTAACTGCCTCATGTCTGTAGTTTTTTAGGTTTGTACTCCTGTTAGTTAAGACGGGTAAACCTTCGTATGGGTTGGCTTATCTGTTGGCTGTCCGTTTTGTTTTTCGTTTAAGTTTAGTCATTTTTTTTTAATTCTGACCTAAAGACTCAAAATAAGTTTTCAATTCTATGCTAGTCTTTGGTTTTAATTGCTGCACATCTATCCCATTCAAATAGCTAATTTTGATGCCTTATGAAACAATCTTCTGAAATACTATTTTCTTTTATTGAACCTGAAAATATAAATGTTATTATGCCGCTCATGCGCATTATTAATACGGATACCCCGGCAGATATTTTAGAAAAACGCGTAGTTGAAATGGCCGGGCAGAATTATAAGTGTCTTGGAATTTATCATGCAGATCAACTTATTGGTATTTGCGGTTTGTGGTTTATGACGCGACATTATTGCGGCAGAAGTATTGAACCTGATCATGTTATTATTCATCCTGACTATCAAGGGCAGGGGATTGGGCATTTATTATTTGAGTGGATTTTTAATTACGCCAACGTGAATGGATATGAGGCAACAGAACTAAATGCGTATGTTCAAAATACTGCTTCACATAAATTTTATTATAACCTGGGATATGTAATAAAGGGGTATCATTTTGTCAAGTTCCTGAAATAATCTACTTTTGGAGTAGAATATGTTAAACAAGAAAACAAAATATGCATTTCACGCACTTACTTATTTAGGTAAGCAAGAGAGACTTCACCCGGTATTAATTAGTGAAGTAGCAGAACACACCAGAATACCAAAAAAATTTCTTGAAAGCATATTATTAGAAATGAAAAAAGCCGGATACCTAACCAGTAAGATGGGAAAAGGCGGTGGTTACTATCTTCTCAAAGATCCTAAGGATATTAAACTGGCAGATGTGATCAGAATGTTCAGCGGTCCTATTGCCCTGCTGCCTTGCGTTAGTTTGAATTATTATGAGCCGTGCATTGAATGTCATGATGAAGCTTTGTGTGGATTGAATAAGATTATGAAACAAGTGCGCAATGAAACGCTTAAAATTCTTGCCAATAAATCATTGAAAGACATCTTAAAAGCGGAGGGATAAAATTTTTTTTGCCATAATAATCTACTTATCCGATAGAATATGTATATTTGTGCCGGAAAAATCAAAAAAGAAAATGAAAAATCAGGCTGAACAGTTGTTGCAAGCGTTAAAAGGCAAAACACTGGATGAGGTACTAAATACTCTTTCATCAGGGTATGCTGATGTTGTTTTTTCTACTTCGTTTGGTAAAGAAGATCAGGTAATCACGCATAGCATTTTTAAAAATCAAAATCACTTTCAAATTTTCACCCTTGATACAGGACGATTGTTTGAAGAGACTTATGAAGTATTTCAGCGCACCATTCAGAAATATAAATTGCAAATTCAAACCTATTATCCTGATCAATCTGCGATAGAAAAGTTGCTAAGTCAAAAGGGACCATATTCTTTTTATGAATCTGTTGAAAACCGCAAAGAGTGTTGTCGTATCAGAAAAATTGAACCACTCAAGCGTGCTCTTGCAGGTAAACAAATTTGGATTACCGGTTTGCGCAGAGAGCAGTCTGAAAACAGAGCAGATATGGATATGGTGGAGTGGGATGAAGCTAATCAAATCATTAAAGTGCATCCAATTTTTGAGTGGACAGAACGGGAAGTAGATGAATATACCGACCAACACAATGTGCCTGTAAACGCCTTGCATAAAAAAGGTTTTCCAAGCATCGGTTGTGCGCCTTGTACGCGCGCAATTCAACCCGAAGAAGATTTCAGAGCAGGAAGATGGTGGTGGGAAAGCAGCAAAAAAGAATGTGGCTTACACGGCTAATTCAACTAGCGAATTAAATAAAAAAAAGAATATTTTTTCAACTTGAAATGTATGAGTTATCTTGAAAAACTAGAAGATGAAGCAATTTATATCATCAGAGAAGTAGCAGCGCAATTTGACAAACCGGTGCTATTATTTTCCGGTGGAAAAGATTCCATCACCTTGGTGCATTTGGCTATCAGAGCATTTTATCCTGCGCCGGTGCCGTTCCCGCTTTTGCATATTGATACCGGGCACAATTTTCCGGAAACTATTGAGTACCGTGACTGGCTGGTGAAAAAATTTAATTTGAATCTCATTGTGCGTTACGTGCAAGATTCTATTGATGCAAAAAAAGCAAAAGAAGAAACCGGACGATATGCCAGCAGAAATAATTTGCAAACTGTTACGCTGCTTGACGCAATTGAAGAATTTAAATTTGATGCATGTATTGGTGGCGCACGTCGTGATGAAGAAAAAGCTCGCGCTAAAGAACGAGTATTTTCTGTACGTGATGATTTTGGGCAATGGAATGCACGTAATCAACGTCCTGAATTATTTGACATTCTCAACGGGCGCATTCACAAAGGTGAAAATGTGAGAGCTTTTCCAATTTCAAACTGGACAGAATTAGACGTGTGGAGTTATATCCGCGAAAATAAAATTGAATTGCCTTCAGTTTATTTTGCACATAAGAGAAATGTATTCCTCCGCGATGGTCTTATCTGGTCAGACTCAGCTTATATTAACCGCGATGCTGATGAAGAAGTTTTTGAAATGATTGTCCGTTTCAGAACTGTAGGTGACATGACTTGTACAGCTGCTGTTGATTCTAAAGCTGATGATCTTGAATCTGTCATTGCTGAAATTAAAGCTGCCGAAATTTCTGAACGGGGAGCACGTATTGATGATAAACGTTCTGAAGCTGCCATGGAAAAAAGAAAGTCGGTGGGGTATTTTTAGGGATTAGGGATTAGTAATTAGGGCATAGGAATTAGGGCATAGTAATTAGGGAATTAGGAATTAGGGCATAGGAATTAGGGTACGTTTTACTTTGAGTATTAGCCCTAAACCCTGAGTCCTAACACCTAACACCTAACACCTAACACCTAACATCTAACACCTAACACCTAACACCTAACACCTAACACCTAACACCTAACACCTAACACCTAACACCTAACACCTAACACCTAACACCTAACACCTAACACCTAACACCTAACATCTAACACCTAACACCTAACACCTAACACCTAACACCTAACACCTAATCCCTTTAAAAAAGGAAAATATGGAAATACTAAGATTATCAACAGCCGGAAGTGTGGATGACGGAAAAAGTACTTTGATTGGTCGCTTATTGTTTGATACGCAATCATTGTCTAAAGATAAATTGGAAAATATTCGCAGCATATCTGCTCAGCGTGGTTTGGCTGAAATGGATTTGTCATTGATAACTGATGGTCTCACGGCTGAAAGAGAGCAGGGAATTACCATTGACGTAGCGCATATTTATTTTGCTACTGAAAAAAGAAAGTACATTATCGCAGATACGCCAGGACACGTTGAATACACGCGCAACATGATCACAGGTTCATCCAATTCTCAGGTGTTTGTTATTCTCATTGATGCTCGTCAGGGAATTATTGAACAAACCAAAAGGCATTTATTTGTTGCCGCTTTGATGGAAATTAAAGAAATTGTTATCGTGGTAAATAAAATTGATTTGGTGAATTTTGATCAGACAGTTTATGAAAAAATTAAATCTGAAATTGAATCACTCAAAACAGAATTTAATTTGCTGAATAAAAATCTTACCTTCATTCCAATCTCAGCAAAATTGGGTGATAATGTGGTTAACAAATCCACAAATACACCTTGGTTTACGGGTGTTACTTTACTTGAATATCTTGAATCAGTTCAAGTTGAAACGGAGCTTGATGTGCCGGCTCGATTTAATGTACAATATGTAATTCGTCCGCAATCAGATGAGTTTCATGACTACAGAGGTTATGCAGGAAAATTGAAAAGCGGATCCTTGTCCGTAGGTGATGAGTTGGTTGTATTGAGCAGCGGTCAATCAGCTAAAATTAAACGCATTCACAAATTTACACGTGACTTAAAAACCGTATCTGCCGGAGAATCCATTACCATTGAACTGGAAAGAGATATTGATATTTCACGCGGTGATGTCTTAACAAAATCTGCAGAAAAATTTGATGGCTACAAAAATATTTCTTCCAAACTCTGTTGGTTAGATAAAGATGAATTGGTGGTCAACAAAAAATATTTATTGCAATACGGAGCCGCGGTTGTGCCGGTTAAAGTGAGCGCAGTAGAAAGTCAGCTTGATTTTAATTCATTGCAGTTTGAAGCATCTCCGGAACATGTTGGTGCAAATTCTATTAACCAAGTTGAAATTAAAGCAGCATCACCTTTGTTTTTGGATGGCTATAAATCAAATCACAACAATGGTTATTTCATTCTGATTGATGAGGGCACTAACGGAACCGTTGCAGTAGGGTTTAAAGAGTAGTAAATTACAATTTCAATTTAGCTCCACCGTTGATAAATCGTCCATCAAGTGGCGCCCAAATTTCTGTGTGTTGAGGTGTATTGTTTGGAGATGATACTAAACTTTCATAACGTGTTTGTCTTACGTCAGTATAATTTTCTGCATTGACAAATAATGTAAGATTACCAAAAGTGCGTTCAATCACAATCCCTGACATAAAAATTGCAGGCGTTGAAATTCCGGTTGATAACCATTGACTTGATTTATATTCATAATCAACTCCAATGCGCCATTTTCCTTCATCTACAAAAAGAAAATCTCCTTTGATGCTGTGTTTTGGTGTAAGGGTTAACCAAATGTTTGATGAATCAGTTTCATGAAATGCTTCATTGTAAGTGTAACCTAAAAACCAGGTGATTTTCCAAAAAGTAAATTTAATTTGAGTTTCAAAGCCACGGCTGTGAATCTTGTTTCCGTAGTTTTTATATTCCAGATAACCGGTTGAGTCAGCTAATAAAAATATCGGGTTATCAATGATGTTGTAAAAGAACATGTGATTGATAGAAAGCAATAAGTTTTTTGAACCTAAATTGGTAGTGTATTTTAAGTCTAAATTTCCACCAAGTGATTCTTCAGGTTTGACCGAATTAAAATCTATTGCCTTGATGTTTTTGTATCCAATGGGTTCAGAATCTTCATTAAAAATAGTTGGCATTCTGTATCCCATTCCACCTCCCAAGCGCACGGTGAATCCTTTTGCAAGTTTAAAAAGAGAACTCAATCGGGGGAGAATAAAATAGTTTTCGGGTGCGTCTGAACGTTGTGAACCGGCCATAACATAATCTGCTCTTAAACCACCTTCAAGTGATATTTTTTTGTGTAGATCCCATACTTCGTTCATGAAAATGCCTGCTGTTTTATACCACTGATCTCGTAGCGTATCATTCACATATTTGAATTCTTCAAAAGCATCAGTAACGTAGTTAACACCGGCTACAAGCGTATGATTATTTTTTTTAAAACCGTAGTTCAATTCTGAAAATGAACTGAGTTGTTCTCCTTTGAAACGGGTGAGTGTACTTGGGTTTTCTTGAATAGTCAGATAGCGTTTAAAATAGCTCACACTATTTCTACATTCAATTGTTGAGTATTCTGAAATTTTCCATGAAATTTTTGCCTGAGTAGAATAGCGTTGACTCCTCTGTTCATCCAAATAAAAATCTAGCAAAGAAAAAGGTTCATCATACAATAAATTCATATCACCTCCACGCCTATGATCATTGGTCATGTTAAAGCCGGCATAAAAATCCCAATATTTATTTGGGGTGTAAAAAAATCGTGGATTGAAATTATATTTTCCAACTTCTGTGATATCTGAAAACCCATCGCCATCTGCATCATAAGGCATGTGATTGTGAAAAGATGCTAAATTGGTGAATCCAAAACTGCCGAATTTTCTTGATACAAACGCGTTAAAATCTCTTGATCCAATGGAAGAATAATTTAAGTGCAACATAGTTTCATCCATAGCTGGTGTTTTGGATAAAAGATTCACGATACCACCAATTGCTCCGCCACCGTACAAGGTTGAAGCCGGTCCTTTTATAAACTCGACTTGTCGCAAATCAAGCGGCGGAATAGTCATGATATCAAAACTACCTGAGAAGCCGCCATACATTGGAAAACCATCTTTTAATAACTGGGTGTATCGTCCGTTCATGCCTTGCATACGAATTACAGAACCGTTAGATGATGCAGATGTTGTTTGCACATTAACTCCTGTTGTATGCGTTAATAAATGACTTACCTTGCCCGGTTCCATAGATGCCGCTTCATCTATCTCATCAGTCAACGCCTCAGTGCGTGTTGGTGTGTCTGAAATAGATTTATTGCTTCGGGTTCCTTCAATGATAATTTCATCCAGCATTTCATTTGACACCAGATAAATTATTTTTGGTTCTTGCTGACGTGTTGGAAAACTCATTTCAAACAAGGTGTCAAGGTAGCCAACTGAAGATACTTTCACGTGATAAGTTCCGTTTGGTATGTTCTCAAGTAAAGCATTTCCGTCTGCTGCTGAAGCGGTTCCGATTTTTAGTTCAGGTATACTAATTAAAGCACCGGGAATGGGTTCACCTGTGCCATGATCCAAAATTTTGAAAGTAAAATTCTGTTGAGAAATACCGATTTGAAAAATGGCAAACCCAATCAGCGTGAACAAATATCTCATAGCCTTGTTTTTTTCAAAGGTAAGATAGATTCATCTCAAAAAAACAAAAGAAAATCAATTCATTAATCCTTATCTTTGTTATCCGATTCAGTATGGCAGACGAATTTCAAAATCCCATAGATAAAGACAAGATTACGGAAAATCCGCACTCGCTGGAGTATGCTCATCATGTAGGCAGTGCACTGATTAAACCGGAGGATAAAGGCAAAATAAAAGGCAGGGCCTTGTCAGCCATGGAATATCAGACTGATCAGCAATTAACTCAAATTTATGAGCAAATGCAGTTGCTTGCTGAACAGGCAAAAAAAATTAATCTACGCAAAGAAATCTCAGAAAAAATTTATCAGGCTGAATTTCGATTTGAGCCTATTATCAATCATACATATCATCTTTACCAAACTGCAGAAAATACCCAGGTACTTTCCGTAATTGCACCGCATGAATGGGGGAGATCAACCAGAAAAGATGATTTCATCTGGCAAGCCACTGTTCGTCTGCTGGCTGACCACACGTGGGAAATTCTGTCAACATCAAATGAATAAGGTGTACCTATCTGACAACAAATTTTGATTTCACTTTGTCAGATTTTTTTTTGAGCTTTAATTTTTTTCAATAATTGTCTTGCGTCTTTTTTTTATCCGGATCAAATAAATTCCGTGAGCGTTGTTTGGGTTGCATATTATACATCCATCAGTAGGCGCAGGTCGCGACCTGCGCCTACTGAAACGATTTTCTATCGCAACCCTCGTGGTAAGATTTTGCACGATTGCGATAATATGGATATTAGAATATTTTCCCCGATACAAAATTTAGTTTTAAGTTTACTCCAAATAATTAGCACATGACAACACCAATCACTTTACTTCAAATTACCAGACAAAATACCTTGAGCGCAATTGCGGGGTTGAGTCTTGATCAAGTCAATAAAATTCCAACCGGATTTTCAGGAAATATTGCTTGGCACTTGGGACACATGGTTGCAACCAATCAGGGATTATTGTACCGTTTAAGTGGACACTCAGGAAATCTTGATGCCGCTTTTGTTGAGCTGTATAAAAAAGGATCGGTTCCTTCAGCACCGATTAACCAAACTGAATTTGATTTTATTAAATCAGCATTAGTTCAACAAATTATTCAGTTGCAAAAAGATGTGGATTCCGGAATTTTCAAGACTTATTCTGAATATACCACCAGTTACGGCAACACGATACAAAATTTTGACCAAGCATTATTTTTTGTCAACGTGCATGAAAGTTTGCATCTTGGATACGTGATGGCATTGAAGCGCGTAGTATTGCAATAAGACATGATTAAGACAGAAAATCACGATTCACGACAAAGCAGGTAGGCAGGCCCTGATTTAATATTTGGTTTAATGCCTTGACTTTCTTATCTTTGTCATAAGAACAAAAAAAGATACAGGTAAGAATTTGGTAAAAAAAATTAATCTGTATTATATTTGCAGCACGAAATCTGGTTCAAGAGATTGAATAAAATCTGAAAACGTTCAGATTCAGGTGTTGAAGTATTGAAATTGCGAGAATAGCTCATCCCGATATTCGCATCATTCATTGCTGAATGATACTCAATCGGGATCAATTTACTTGCCCTATGGGCTTCGTAAATTGAATTGCGAGAATAGCTCATCCCGATATTCGCATCATTCATTGCTGAATGATACTCAATCGGGATCAATTTACTTGCCCTATGGGCTTCGTAAATTGAGTTGCGAGAATAGCTTATCCCGATATTCGCATCATTCATTGCTGAATGATACTCAATCGGGATCAATTTACTTGCCCTATGGGCTTCGTAAATTGAATTGCGAGAATAGCTCAGTTGGTAGAGCGCGACCTTGCCAAGGTCGAGGTCGCGGGTTCGAGCCCCGTTTCCCGCTCAAAAAAAGGATGAGTGAAATTTCACTCATCCTTTTTTTATTTTATGATGCTACATATAAAACTTGTATGTAAATTTGCAGCCACAAATCCCTCACGTGGGAGTTACAAACGAGTAACCATTATTGAAAAAAATAATGGATACCAACAAGATTACCAATAGATTATTTCTTCAACGGAAGAAATGAAAACAAACTATAAAATACTACACAAGTAGTGATGCCCGGATGGTGGTCCCGATAACTATCGGGAGGTAGACACGCTTTAAGGGTTTCTTCAACGGAAGAAAAAAAGAAATTTGAAATACTACTCATGTAGTGATGCCCGGGTGGTGGTCCCGATAACTATCGGGAGGTAGACACGCTTTAAGGGTTTCTTCAACGGAAGAAAAAGAAATTTGAAATACTACTCATGTAGTGATGCCCGGGTGGTGGTCCCGATAACTATCGGGAGGTAGACACGCTCTGAGGGTTTCTTCAACGGAAGAAAAAAAGAAATTTGAAATACTACTCATGTAGTGATGCCCGGGTGGTGGTCCCGATAACTATCGGGAGGTAGACACGCTCTGAGGGTTTCTTCAACGGAAGAAAAAAAGAAATTTGAAATACTACTCATGTAGTGATGCCCGGGTGGTGGTCCCGATAACTATCGGGAGGTAGACACGCTTTAAGGGTTTCTTCAACGGAAGAAAAAAAGAAATTTGAAATACTACTCATGTAGTGATGCCCGGGTGGTGGTCCCGATAACTATCGGGAGGTAGACACGCTCTGAGGGTTTCTTCAACGGAAGAAAAAAAGAAATTTGAAATACTACTCATGTAGTGATGCCCGGGTGGTGGTCCCGATAACTATCGGGAGGTAGACACGCTTTAAGGGTTTCTTCAACGGAAGAAAAAAAGAAATTTGAAATACTACTCATGTAGTGATGCCCGGGTGGTGGTCCCGATAACTATCGGGAGGTAGACACGCTCTGAGGGTTTCTTCAACGGAAGAAAAAAAGAAATTTGAAATACTACACAAGTAGTGATGCCCGGGTGGTGGAACTGGTAGACACGCAGGACTTAAAATCCTGTGGTAGCAATACTGTACGGGTTCAAGTCCCGTCTCGGGTACAAAAATCAGAGTGAGTGTGAGAGCGAGAGCGAAACACGAACTCTGATTTTTTTTTCTCACTCTCACACTCCAACTCACACTGTGTCTTGGTTTTTTGAGAAAACGAATCCTCAAGTCCATTTCAGGACAAAAACGAAATCCATTATTTAATAAAATCAGTGTGAGAGCGAGAGCGAAACACGAACTCTGATTTTTTTTCTCACTCTCACACTCCAACTCACACTGTGTCTTGGTTTTTTGAGAAAACGAATCCTCAAGTCCATTTCAGGACAAAAACGAAATCCATTATTTAATAAAATCAGTGTGAGAGCGAGAGCGAAACACGAACTCTGATTTTTTTTTCTCACTCTCACGCTCCAACTCACACTGTGTCTTGGTTTTTTGAGAAATCGAATCACCTGCTGCGCATCACGAGTAATATGCTGGGAAGGAAATTTATCTTTAGCCCAAACCCAAATTGCGGATATGTATCTACATCCAATACCTTAGCTGTTATCTTCAATTAAAATAATCAATCACAGAAATATTCTTGCTTTAAATCAATCTGATTGAATCCGGTTCAAGTTCCACTGACAGCTGCACTGTATAAGTCGGCTCAGCCTGAAAAAAAAAAAACGCCGCCCTTTCGGGAAGCGTCTTATCAGAGTGACCGCGTTAGGATTCAAACCTAAAACCTTCTGATCCGTAGTCAGATGCTCTATTCAGTTGAGCTACGCAGCCATTAACGGGTGCAAAGTTACTACATTCAAAACAAATTTGGCAATTTATTTTTATAAAAATCTTCATGAATCATTCAAAAACCCTTGGTAGAAAAGAGTTTTCAAGCAAAAAAAAACAGCCGACTCCAAGTCGACTGTTTGAGCGGGAAACGAGACTCGAACTCGCGACCCTCAGCTTGGAAGGCTGATGCTCTACCAACTGAGCTATTCCCGCCTGAATATAAAATCATCTTCAGCAACTCAATTTACGAAGCCCCTAAGGCAAGTAAATTGATCCCGATTGAGCGCCATTCACTTGTGAATGATGCGAACATCGGGATGAGCTATTCCCGCCTATTAAAAATCCGTTGATTCTTTAATGATGGGAACAAAGGTAAAAAAATCTTTGTTTGAGATTAAGTAGGTGTTGTAATTTAGTTCTGTAATAATGTTCTCGCGCCGGAAAGCGTTACAATATGTATCTTTGAGTTTATCATGTTTGATCAGATTATTCAGGCAGCAATTCAAACTTCAATCATTGAATGGCTGGCTTTTTTTACCAGCATTCTCTATGTGGTTTTGGCAGCGGCGCGCAGTATTTGGTGCTGGTTGTTCGGCCTAATATCCAGCGCAACGTTTGTGTTTATTTGTTTCAGTAGTGGTTTTTTTATTGATACCGGTCTGCAGGTTTTTTATATTTTCATGAGTGTGTATGGTTGGATCAATTGGAAAAATAATCAAACAAAGCGCGTGAAAGTGATCTGGTGGGGATATCGTAAACACTTGTATTTACTCGCTCTTGGAATTATCGTCACGTATTTGTTAGGGTACACGTTTGAAAATTTTACAACGCAAAATAGTTCGTACCTGGATGCAGCCATTACCGTGTTTAGTTTAATTGCAACATTCATGACTGCTCACCGCATTATTGAAAACTGGATTTATTGGATTGTGGTTGATTTTGCCGCCATTTTTCTTTTCGCATATCAAGAACTTTACCTCACAGCATTCCTCTATATCATTTATTCGTTGATGGCAATCTATGGTTTGATTGCTTGGACTAAACAATATCATCAGCAAAAAAAATCCGCATGTTGAAAATTGCAGTCACCGGACCCGAATCATGTGGAAAGACAAGTCTTGCAGAAGATATTGCCAAACATTATCGCATCTCTTTTATTCCTGAATTTGCGAGAGAATATTTGCTAAATCAAAAAGGAATTTATACTGCCACTGATTTGGATGTCATTGCAAATGGACAATTCAATGCAATTGAACTAGCTGCTAAAAATCAAAAAAATCTTTTGATTTCTGATACTGAAATGTTAGTGATGTGTATCTGGTCTGAAGTGAAATTTGGTTTTGTATCATCTCAAATTCAGTCAGCCTTGTCAAAGCAAAATTTTGATCATTATTTTATTTGTGATACAGATATTCCATGGGAACCTGATCCCCTGCGTGAAAATGAACATGACAGAGATGAGCTACTCAAACTGTATCTTGACAAGACAAAACAAATGAATTATTCGTTTACTCTCTTGAGCGGAAATCATCAAACCAGATTGAAAAAAGCAGTGGAAATTATTGACAGATTATTGGACTCTGGAAATTATCATGATTTACCGTAGACGCCGTTATAATTAAAAATATTTCGTCTTCATTTTTCTCACCCAGTTATTCACGTCATCTGAAAGATTGAAAAGAATTGCAAATACCCAGAAAACAGTTGTGAGTACTGTTCCGTTGATGAGAATTTTCCAATACGGATTCATGTCGTACCGGAGTAAAATACAAAGGATAATAAATACAGCAGAAAAAATAAACGCTTTCACAAAAGGTAATTTGAAAGGTTGTAACCCGTATTTGCGATAGAGCAGATACCAGCGAGCAAAATTGATGATGGTCATTGCAATAGCTGATGCCATGGCGGCTCCGGTTAGATTCCATTCTTTGATAAAATAGTAGTTCAATATAATAACTAATACCGCCAGCACTAGATTGAAATACATATTGTATTTATAAATGGATGATGTGCCAATCACTGCGGTATTCACACCGGTTGCCATTTCAATTAGTATGCCGGTTCCAAGAATGAGATAGAGATTCTGATAAGGCGCATACTCCAGAAATTTTGGATGTAATTGCAATATCGGATCAAGCACGGCCCAACCTACACCAAGCAGAAATGCACCAATAAGCAATTGATTCACACAATTCTTTTCATACACATCACCGATGTTTTTCATGTCATTGTTTTTCCATGATTCGGCCAGAATTACTTGAGCAATTTTAAGAATACTGTTAGCAGGAATCAAGATAAATCGCGCAGCAAAAAAGAATAGGGTATATACACCGCCCATTTCCAGTGAAATCATTTTAGTGAGCATGAGCTGATCAATATAAATAACAATAGACCCTGATGCGCCAATGAGTATACCAAACAAAATATACTCTCGTACTTTTTTACGCTCAGCAGGTTCAAATAATTTTTTTGAAGGCAGGGTGATTTTTTTTGTTTTCAGCGCAGCAAAACATAATACCAGCAAGCCCGGTACACAAAATGTAAATGCGTACAAATAAACAAATCGCTCAAAATCTATCCACAGAAAAGCATAGGCGATAATGGCTGCAACGATAAGGATTTTGCTAAGAAAAGTATCTAGAAAAGTTCCGATATAAGTTTGGTACAACATCTTGGTGTATCCGTCCACATTAAAAAATAGAATGCGGAAAAAAATCATGGGAAAGACAAGCAGAGAAAATTTTTGAAATAACTGCAAATCCGTATCACTGTTTAATAGATGATGACCGAAAAAATAATAGATGATAAAACTGATTCCAATACCAATCAATGACAATAAAATACCCAGCATGAAAAAACCATGATGCCCTCTTTCATCGTCGCGATACTTTGGAAAAAGCTGATGTAAAATGGTATTGTATCCTAAACTAAAAACTGTTACAAAAATTCCTGAAATTGAATCAAGCACGCCCAGCAAACCAAACTCAGCCTTTCCGGGAACAACAATAGGTAATAACATGCGCGAAATTCCGCCAATTATGGAACCGGCGAATTGAATGATGCTGTTGCGCAAGGCTTGTCGTTGGATTATACCCACGGGGATTTTCTAATTGTGATTACAAAATTAGGGTAAAGATCATAAATTAAAATCAATGTATTAGAGGTAATGCTCTTATTTCGTTTGCTGAGATTTGAATAGTTAACAATAGTTAAAAATTTTTCATGTTACTTTTTTTAGTTGGTGGTTTACGAGCAAAAGGCTGGCGCTTGCAGATGGATGACGTCAATGCGTTTTTGTTCGTCCTCCTTACAGTCGGACTCCAATAACGCAGACGAAGGTATGTGATCATTTAACGAATCCCGACGTTCCGTTTCACTTCAGTCGGGATGGATGACGTCAATGCGTTTTTGTTCGTCCTCCTTACAGTCGGACTCCAATAACGCAGACGTCATCCACTTGCTCTAGTGGGCCTTTCCAGCTGGAGAAAAAATCATCCAGATGTTTCTTCTGTTGTTTCATGGATTGATTTTGTATTTTTTGTAATACATCAATGAAGCCTTGAAATTTTAATTTTTTTCCTTTTTCACCACCAAACTGATCAATGTATCCATCCGTGAAAATATAAATGGTGTCACCTTTTTTCAATTTAAGTTCATGGTTGGTGAAACTTTCTGTCAAGGCGTATTTTCCAATCGGTTGCTTATCTGCGGGAATGATTTTTAAAGCTCCGTCTGACATAACAAAAAGCGAATTATTTGCGCCGGCATATTGTATTTCAGCTGTGTCGTTGTTGAAGTAAAATGAAACTAGCGCAATGTCCATTCCGTCTTTCACATCTTCACCTGATTTGTTAAAAGTTTCAATGACAATATCTCTGACTTTATTCAAAATTTGCGCCGGCTGATTCAAATCAAATTCACGCACTGCTCTGTTTAGTGCATTGTTGCAAACCACACTAACCATAGCTCCCGGTACCCCATGTCCGGTGCAATCAGCAGCCGCCAGCAAAATGGTATTATTTTTTTCTTCAAGCCAGTAAAAATCTCCGGCAACAATGTCTTTTGGTTTGTATAAAACAAAGGCATCTTTCAAGGTGCTATGCAACATACTACCCGGTGGCAGAATAGCTTCTTGAATTCGTTTTGCATAGGTGATAGAATCTGTAATCTCTTTATTTTTTTGCTCAACAAGTTCTTTTTGTTGAACTACTTCTGTTGTGCGCTCAGATACCAGCGTTTCTAATTCTTTTTTATGTTGTACCAGTTTTTTTGTTCGCCATTGAATGATCAGTATCAACGCAACAACACCCGCTACAAAATAAATAATGTACGCCCACCAAGTAAACCACCACGGTGGATGAATAATGATTGGATATTCCAATACATCACTCCATACTTGCGCTTCGCCAATTGCTTTTACTTTGAAGGTGTAATGTCCCCATGGAAGATTACTGTAAATGGCTCTGTTTTCTTCCAAAACCGGACTCCATTCTTCTTCTAACCCCTCAAGTTTATATTGATATCTTATCTTATGTGGAGCTGACCAATCAATGGCTGAAAAATTTATTGTGAGGTGGTTGATATTATAAGGTAACTCAAGATCAACAGGTACATTAGAAAAAATTTGAACATCATTGTATTTTATTTTGTTCAGCACAATATCAGATTCATCATTCAAATAAACTCTTTTACCTACTGAAACAGAATCACGCAGTTTTCTAAAATCAATAAAAGTTTGTTGCAGATTAATATCTGTTAGATGGATATTTGGTGGATCTGTGATTTGTTCATATTTGTTCAAATCAAGCATGGCTAAAGCTTTTCCACCTCCCCACCATATCCTGTTCTGGCTGTCAAGACAAACTGCATCAGGGTAAAAATCTACTCCCTTGAGGCCATCAAGTTTTCCAAATTGGGTGATTTGAATTTCATCATTTTCATCAAATGAAATCAGGTTTAATCCATGCTCAGTACTCACCCAGAATTTTTGATTGAGATCTTCAACAATTGACCAAACAATATTGTTGGATAATCCTTCTCCCACTGAAATTTTTTTGATGGTATCATCTTCCATCAGGCTGATTCCTCCTCCTTCTGTTCCAATCCAAAATCTGTCTTGACTATCTTCAAAAAAACAAAGTATGTAATCTTCACTCAACCCTTCACGCTGAGTATAGTGTGTAATGGTTTCACCGTTATAACAGTCAGCACCTCCGCCATTTGTTCCAAACCAGATATTCCCATTTTTATCTTCAATAATTGCCCGCACAATATCATTTCCTAATCCTTGTTCGGTGGTGATATGATAATAATTTTCGTGATCATACATGGTGATGCCACCTCCATTGGTTCCAAACCACAATCTATTTTTTGAATCTTCATAAAGACATAACACCTCATCACTGCTAAGCCCTTCTCGGGTGGTGAAATAGGTGAAATTGGTTCCGTCAAATAAATTAACTCCACCGCCGTGCGTAGCAAACCATAAATTACCTTCATGGTCTTCAATAATGGCTCTGATGGTATTGTTGTTTAATCCGTTATCTGTAGAATAATGGTAGAAATATTTTCCGTCATATTTACTTACCCCCGTGTTTTGCGCAAACCATAAATTTCCATTCCTATCTTCCACAATATCTCTTACAATAGAACTACTCAGCCCTTGTTGATCAGTGAAATTTTCAAAAGATTTTTCATTGTATTTATTTACTCCTGATCCAAAAGTGCCCAGCCAAATATTGCCGTCAGAATCTTTTAGAACAGAACGAACAATGTTATTGCTTAAACCTTCTGCTTCTGAAAAATAAACAAAAGCTGACCGGTTGAACATGCATGCACCACCGCCATCTGTGCCAAACCAAATATTTCCATACGCATCTTCATCAATTGAATAAATCAAATTATTGCTCATTCCCTGTTGAGTTGAATAGGTGAAAAACGAATATCCGTCAAACAAACAAGCACCGTATTCAAAGGTTCCTATCCAGATATTTTCATAGCTGTCTTCAAAAAGAGAAGAGAGATTATCAGTAGGCAATCCTTCACCGGTTGTATAATGAGTAAATCCTTTTTCAGATGTGCCATGATATTTATTTAGTCCGCCGCCATCAGTGGCAATCCATAAATCACCGTTATGATCAAAAAGCAAACCGGTAGCGTAGTTATTGCTAAGTCCTTGTTCAGTAGTAAACGTTGTAAAATTAATTCCATCAAACATACTTACGCCTTCACTAGTTGCAAACCAAAGATTACCTGAATCATCTTCAGCTATATCAAGAACCAAATCACTGGCCAGTCCATCTCTTTTATTAAACTCAGTAAATAGTTTACCATCAAATTTGCAGATACCAATACCGTCAGAACCAAACCACATATTACCTTGTCTGTCTTCATGCATAGTCCATATATAGTTGCTTAGAAATCCTTCAGATTCTTTAAAATGGATAAATGATTTTCCATCAAACATAGATACGCCGGATGCCCAATCTGCAAACCAGAGATTGCCGCGAGAATCTTCAACAATATTCATAACATAGCTTGAGCCTAATCCCTGATCAACATCCATGTATTGTAAATTGTATGTAGCAGCATCTTTGAAAGCCGGCGCAAGTGCAGGCTGCGGCTGGGTATGCCTGAATGGTCTGACACGCCCATTGGCTTGTGTAATAAGAGGTTCTTTCAAGGTATCTTTTCCCGGATAATAAGTAATTAAATGAGATGACAATAATTTTATATCCGGCGGATTAATTGGATGAACATTTTTATTTGCACTATCTTGCTCAGCAACGCCTGCCTTCACAGTTATTGGTGGAGGTAATGTATCTGACGAAAGTAAGAGAGGCCGGCAACTCAGCGGTTTTCCGGTGAGCATGCTGTCTAAATTTTCAGTTACCTCTGTGAGATCATCTTCTGATGTGTCAATTTTCTTTTCAGACACAGGTTCACCGCATCCTGCTATGAGAAAGCAAGCGAAATAAAGAATATAATGCGCAGTTTTTTTCATTGGTGTACAAGACTCTAATTTAGTAAAATATTCAATTCAACTGCAAATCATGCGCATGACGCTGAATACCAATAGTACATTGTTAATATTCTTTGGGTGATGTAGGTTCAGCGCAAGGTAAGACATGCTAATTTTATAATTCTTTCAGGAGTGAAGCATCCTGTTAGAAAAAATGAATTAACTGCTTTCAAAAAATATCATGCAAGACACATACAGACATAAAGGACTGCGCCGGCAGTTGATTGAGAGCCTGAAATTGAAAGGTATTAAAGATGAAAATGTTTTAGATTCCATGAATACAATACCCCGGCATTTGTTTCTTGATAAAGTATTCACTGAACAGGCGTATACTGATATTGCTTTTCAAATTGGTGCAGGACAAACCATTTCACACCCTTATACGGTTGCGTTTCAAACTGAATTATTAGAAATAAAAAAGGGAGATCAGGTTTTGGAAATTGGAACCGGCTCAGGTTTTCAAACTGCTATTCTTTGCCAATTAGGTGCAAAAGTTTATTCTATAGAAAGACAAAAAGAACTTTATTTAAAACCCAAACCAATTTTTGATTTTTTCAGATTCAACCCAAAACTAAAGTTTGGAGATGGTTACAAAGGCTGGCCTGCATTTGCACCGTTTGATAAAATCATCATAACTTGCGGAGCACCATTTATTCCTGAAGATTTGGTTGAACAATTAAAACCCGGTGGACGCATGATTATTCCGGTAGGTGAGGGCAAAAATCAAATCATGCAACTCATTGAAAAAAATCAACAAGGTGTTTCAGTAAAACAACTCGGAACCTTCAGTTTTGTGCCCATGTTGAAAGATACCGCAAAATAGTTTTTGCAATTTTTGCAAATTTTTTTCAGGTGTGCGGAATTCAATTTTTCTGCACTTATTCATCTGCGTAGTTTTGAAGTGTAATCAGTAATCTTATTTACTGAAGAAACAGAAACTAAAAATTGCCTTATGAAATTTTATTCCTACGTTGCCCTGTTGTTGTCCATGTTTTTTGTATCCTGTAAAAAAGAGGAAATGCAGACCACATCATTTCAGATTAAATCAACCAATTATTTCACCGGTGATTCTATTGCCAACTGCAAGTTTTACTTTAGAATTGATGGTCAAATGAGTTATTTTCAAACGAATGCTTTCGGTTATTTTGATACCATTATTTCTCATCCGGTTTCAAGTGATGTGACTGTGGGTGTTGCATCGTCTTCAGGTTGGCTGGCTAATGATCAACAACCCTTACTAAATGGAGAGAATAACCAGTTCACGTTTGAGGTGATTCCGTACGCTACTTTAACCTATCATTTTGATTGTACGGCTCCGGGAAATTATCAATGCAACGATGTAAATCACCAAATGCTTGATTATCCAAGTTATGGAGATCCTCACTTTGGCGAGGATGAAGTAGATTTTAATGGTGATGCATTTACTGGTTGCTACAGTAATTCTTCTCCTCGTCAGGTTTTTGCAACTGATTATGTCATCTCCTACTGGCTAATTGACTCTTACTATAATTCTGTCCAGTATCTTGACACCATCACCCTTCAACCCGGAGAAGAATTCATCTACACGATAGAATATTAATCAAGTTTAACTATGTTTTGGGCTCAAAAAAGAAGTCTTATTTTTTTGTAATAGCAACAATTTGATAACCTTATCATAAAAATTCAGTGAGACTATTGAGTGAACTTTGTATCAAAACTGAAAGGTATGAAGTCGTTGATAGTTGTCTTGGTGTCTTTGTTGATTGTTTCATGCAGTGAAGAATTGCGTGAGCGATCGCATCTTGTCTCTATGCCTGATGAAAATTCTGATGAATCACTTAGTCTTGTCATTAATGAATACAGCCCAAAGGGAATTTTGCAAAATGAAAATGGAGAAAGTGCAGATTGGGTTGAATTGTACAATGCTTCATCAGAAACAATTCACTTGAGCAATGAAGAGTGGACATTGAGTGATGATAAAGATAATCCAACCCGTTTTGTATTGCCTGATACCATGTTGAATCCGGGTGATTTTTTATTGATTTGGTGTGATGGTTTACCTGAAAACGGAACTAATCATGCTCCATTTAAATTGTCAGGTAACGGAGAACGAATTTCACTCTATCATCACGAAGTTTTAGTAGATGAAGTGACGTATGATCAGGATGTAAAAAAAGCATACAGTTACGGTCGCACATCTGACGGAAGCAACGAGTGGTCAACTTTCAGCAAACCTAGCCCGGGTGTTACCAATCGTTCATTTGATCACTATGCTGAATCTGTCGAGTGAATTGGCTCTGATAGTTAAGCAACGAGGCGCAAAAGTTAAAGTACCTTCATCAATATAAAGTGTTTCTAATAATCTGAAATCACAAATGGCTTCGTCTAATTTTATCATGGGGCCGCAGTAGGCAATGTCAAGTGTAATCAAACCGGTGAGTAGATAAAATTCAGGGGGTAATGTTTCCAAGTCATTTTGCGTTAGTACAAGGTGTTCTAGTTGTTGCAATTTGCCAATTTGATTGGGTAAAAATGTCAATTGATTATAATCCAAATAGAGGTGCGTGAGATTTTGCAAATCACCAATTTCACCGGGTAGGGTATTGATTCGGTTGAAACCAAGCCAAAGTTCTTTTAGGTTTGTCAATTGTCCAATCTCAGCCGGAATTACATCCAGCTCATTGGCTTTCAAAGACAGTTTTTTTAAATTTTTGAGCTTTCCAATTTCAGGTGAAATCCATTTCAAATTATTTCTGCTGACAATTAATCTTTCAAGATTTACGAGTTGCCCAATTTCATCAGGAATTGAATCAATTTGATTGTGATGCAAATCTAATTCTTTCAGCCCGGTGAGATTAAAAACATAAGCAGGGATTTCAGTTAGATGGCTGTGTGACAAATTTAATTTACCTGATACATGCCCGGTACTTTTTATCAAACTACATCCGGATAGAAAAAGAAAAAGCAAGGCAGCAAAAGCTCCAACCTGAATACTGCCTTGCATTGTTTTTGTCATGTGCTTTATTTCAGCAACTCTTTGATAGCAGCAATCAACTGTTGATCTTCACCGGAGATGAATTTTTCATATTCATTGTTCACCAGAATGTCAGGCATCAAATCATGATTCTCCACTAAAAATCCTTCAGTCGTACTTCTCATTCCAATTTGCGGAATACCAAATACGGTTTTTCCATCAATCATGCGCTCCCACCAAACGGCTGTTCCTGTTCCGGGAACCGGCATGCCTATTAGTTTTCCAATACCCAATGATTTGTATGTGTATGGAAATAAATGCGCATCAGAATAATTGCCTTCACTCATCAAAACGCATGAAGGTTTTTGCCATTTCCAGATAGGTTCACCGCCCATATTTTTTTGTCCTCGTGGTTCAAAACTCATGTAAAGTTTACCGCTTAGAAAAGTTGCCAGATCATCATGCAACCAGCCTCCGCCGTTGAATCGTGTATCCACAATCAAGGCTTCTTTTTTGTGTAATTTGCCGAGTGCTTTATCAAATAGTTCTCTAAAACTGCCTGAGTTCATTCCTTCAATATGAACATAACCCAGTCTACCTTCAGAAAGTTTTTCTACCGTCGCTTCGCACTGTTTTACCCAGCGTTCATAGGCCAGCCGGTTTTCTTCATAGAGCGAAATGGGTTTAATTATTTCTTCCCATCTCTCTTTAGTTGACGGATTATAAAATGAAATTAAAATTTTGTTTCCGGCCTTGCGGTTGAGTAAAGGCAAGTAGTTCATGTTTTCAGTAATTTCTATGCCGTCAATTTTTTCAATGATTACTCCGGCAATGATTTTATCTGATTCAGTATTCAACGGACTTTTATCCATTATTTCAAGAATTTTCAAACCTTTTCCTGAGAATGATTCATCATAGTAACAACCCAAACTCGCCGTTGCGTCAGCATCAGGCGTTGTTTCATTGTATCTGGCGCCGGTATGAGATGCATTGATTTCACCAAGTAATTCACTCAGCATTTCAGCAAAATCAAATCCATTATTTATATAGGGAAGAAATTTTTGATACTCTGTTTTATACATGTCCCAGTCAACACCATGCAAATCTTCTACATAAAATTTCTCACGCAATTGTCTCCAGGCATGATTGAACATGTAAGTGCGTTCAGCTGATGCATTGAATAACATCTCTGATGAAAATGAAATAGGTTTTGAGCTTCCGGCGTTGATGTCAAGCTCCATGATTTTTCCATTGTTATTGTAATATAGTTTGCTCTGCTCTTTATTGAATTGCAGTGATGATGGTGAACTGTTGGTGTTACTCAACATAGCAGTTTCATTCTTTCTGAAATTGGTTTTCCAGATATTATATTTTTCTTCAAAAACGGTCATGTAGTATAGGTTTTCACCATCTTTATCTACAACAAAATCTGCAAGGGCTGATGAATGTATCGTGAGTCTGATTCGTCTGTCATCAAGTCCTTCAGCTTCAAATACCAAGGGTTCAACGCTGTCAGATGAATCTTTCTTTTCTGATTTTTTTGAATCATCTGAATCCTCACTTTTTTCATCTTGTTTTTGTTCTTTCCAGCTTGCATATTCTTCTTCAGACATTGTAAATTGATTGTATGCATCTTCCGTGAGAAAAACAGCTTCAACATCTTCAGTTGATCCCCAGCTTCCGTGTGAACGATATCCGTATTTATCTGTTGTGTAGTATACCATTTGACCGTTCATGGCAAATTTTGGTGCACCATTTCCGTAGCCGCTTTGAGTAAGGTTGATGGGATTTTCTTTTCCGCTGACATTGACTAAACCAACATCACTGGTCCATCTTTCAAACTCAAAAAATTGCACCAATAACCATTTTGAATCAGGTGACCAGGTGAAGTATTGATCTCCGTCAGCATAAGAATAATTGTATGTGCCCGGCAGTACCACGCGTTCTTTTTTTGTGTCGAGATTGAGAACTTTTAACGTTGTACGGTTTTCTAAAAATGCTACTTCTTTTCCGTCAGGTGAATATTTTGGATCAAAAGTTTCTTCTCCATTATTCACCAATTCGGTTTCTTTCAATAGGGTGGAGTTGTAAAAATTTTTCTCGTCTTTGTTTACCCTTGAAATTTCATAGATATTCCAACTCTCATTGCGCTCACCGGCATACAGAATTTTTTTTCCGTCAGGGCTAAAGCTAATACTGCGTTCTTGTTCAGGTGTTGATGTGATTTGTTTGGTGGTACCAAATTCAACAGATGTAACAAAAACTTCTCCTCTGAATACAAAAGCAATTTCTTTACCATTTGGCGATACCGCAAATTCGCTGGCTGAAGTTACCTGCAAATATTTGGTCGCATTTTGTACTTCATCTTTATGAATGGTAATATTTACTTTTTGACTTTGTCCGTCTTTGAATGTGTATATTTCACCATCATATCCAAAGCATAAGGTTTGTGTTACTGATGAGTAAGAAAGAAAACGCACCGGATGTTTTGTATACGAAGTTATTTGTTGTGAGTAAGGTGAAGCATTAGTTCCTTTCCAGATATTAAAGCAGCCTGATTTTTCAGACAAAAAATAAAAACTAGTGCCATCAATCCAAACCGGATTTCTGTCTTCTCCACTGAAATCAGTTACTTGCGTGAATTTCTTTGTCTCGGTATCATATAAAATAACATCTCTTGTTACAGATGATGTATGGTGTTTTCTCCAAGGGTCTTCATATCCTTTTTTATTGTGGAACAGAATTTTTTTACCGTCAGGGCTGAATTGAAAATCTTCAGCGGGAATAGTCATGTATTGTTTTTCACGCCCCCCTGTTGTGGGTACGCTGTACACTTCGGGTAATCCGGCATAGGGGAATTGAACAGAATTTGTTGCATCCAATCTAGAAGAAACGTATAGGACATTTTTTCCATCCGGTGTAAATTCATACGGCAAATCGTTAGCTGAATGAAATGTAAGTCGGGCAGGGGTGCCACCTTCAGCGCTTATCAAGTACACATCAAAATTTCCATATCGGTTAGATGCAAACGCAATATTTTTGCTGTCATTGCTCCATACAGGTCTGAAATCATGTGCCTGATGCGCTGTAATCTGCAGTGCTGTTCCGCCTTTTGCATCAACAACAAAAATGTCACCTTGATAACTGAATGCTATTTTAGCCCCGTCAGGCGACAGAGAGGGATAACGCATCCATAAATTTTGTGCGAATGTTCCGTAAGCTGAAAGCATTAGAACAAATGATAACAGTGATTTCATGTCTAGATAATTGAGTTTTAGTGTGCTTCTTGAATACATCAGTTCGTTGATATATCCGTTTTATTATTTTCAAATATGGTTCTGTTGATCATTTTTCAGATCCCTATTTTATTAATGAATCATTTTTATAAATCAGCAACCAGTATCAAATTTAGAAATTCTTTCCAAAATGAGTAATCTCCTACGCAGGTTGGGGGGGAAGCCTATCAAAAAAAAATCCCTCCTGAAATGGGAGGGATTCTCAAAGTTTATGAAGAAAATTTATTTTAGCTGGAACACCCAAACATCCGGTTGATCTTGTCTTCTCTCTTCGGCGAATTTCAACGCATCCGCTTCATTTTGGGTGTAATAAATATTCACGTAATGCAGTTCACCTTTTTTGTAAATTACCACGGCAGGGTATTTATCCTGAAAAGCTTTTTTGGCATTGATAGCATTATCTTTCACTTTGTATGCGCCCATGATCACGTAGAAGCCGGTTTGCAAAGGGTTTCCATTTTCATCTTCAAAATCCTCCGCGTTTTCAATCCGCACCTCTTTGTTGTCTTGATTACCCGGATTTCCATTCATGCCACTTTCATTTTCTAGTTTCAGAATTTCAATTTCCTCATTCAATCTCTCAAGCTCTTCATCATGTTCCTGATCTTTTTGTGTCAAAGCATTTCTTAGGCTGTCGTTGGCCTCTTCAGTTGCCGTGATACGATCATTCAAATCTGAAAGGTCGCCATTGTTAGCACCTCCATTACCTCCGCCAAATGTATATCCAAGCATTACTTCATGCCCTCCACCGGAATAATTTCCAATAGATGAAAGAACGTATTCATAAGTATAACCTGCAATGATATTATTGTTCAATTTAGCGCCGATATTAAATCCAACTGCATATCCAAACCTGTATGAGAAACCGGCTCTAACCATATCTTTCCAACTGAACATGGCATTGATATCAAATTGCACGGGTGCACCTTTTACATAACGAAACATCACAGAAGGATAAAATGAAATATCTGCAGATTCACTCAGCACCACATCATAAGAAGCACTTGCAATGAAATGTCTTTTCAGTGTTGTATAAACATTAGTATTGGTTTCAAGATAATTGATTTTGTTACCAAGTAGCTGTGGCATGCTTATTCCAATATTCAAATCTTTCCAGATATAAGCGATTCCAAAATTTGCATCAACGGTTACTTTACGCTGATTTGTATTGTAAAGTAAAGGGTCATTTACATCATGCGCCATAGAATTGGTAAAGTCAATGCGGTTATCAATTACTCCCGCTGAAAGTCCCAGCACCAAATCATGATCAGTTGCAAGGGTGAAGCGATAAGAGTAAGATGAATATAAACCGCTGCGATTAAAAATTCCCATTCGGTCATTGAATAAACTCAATCCCATTCCAATTTTATTAGCTGAAACAGGGCCATCCAATGTTAGAGCATAAGTTACCGGTGCCCCTGGAATATCTTTCCATTGTGAACGGTGAATCAAAAATGCGTTTGCTTTTGTTTCAACACCTGTAAAGGCAGGATTATAGATAAACCTATTATAAAAATATTGACTGAACAACGGAAGTTGCTGTGCCTTCAAACCGGTTGCAATAACCAGAAAAGCAAGGCTTGCTATCATTTTTTTCATGCTATATAATTTTTTATTATTCATGATATGATGAATTTTTTCTACGTAATCTGATTATTAATCTTTGCTTGAACGAACAATGTTGATAGTACCTTTGAACGTGTCACCTGAATCAGTGAGTTCAATAATGTAGTAGTACGCACCATCCGGCAGCGGATCTCCTTCACGTGTTCCGTCCCAATCATTGGCATAACTTGTGGCTTCATAAACAACTTGTCCGTAGCGGTTGAAAATACTTACACTGTTATTTGGGAAGTTCAGAATGTTCTCAATATACCACGTATCATTCAGGTTATCTCCGTTTGGTGTAATGATGTTGTATACAGTAAGCACCACATCGCCTGAAAGAGATACAACAACACTGTCACTTGCATTACATCCGTTAGCATCTGTAACAGTTACCGTGTAGGTTGTGGTTGCTGCCGGTGTAGCTAAAGGACTTGCAGAGTTTGGATTGTCTAAACCTGTTGTTGGTGTCCAGATATAGGTGAGTCCACCGGTTGCATTTAATGGAACTGAAAATCCTAAATCTACAGAAGTATCTAAACCTGCATCAGCAATCGGTAAAGGGAACACAGTTACTTCAATTGAATCAGTTGCCCAGCAATTATTGGTAATATCTGTGACAGTTAACTGATACATATAAGCACTATCAACAATGATAGCATTGGTGGTTGCTCCGTTATTCCACAAGTAGGTGTAATTTGGATCTATTGATGTTCCAATTTGAACTGAATCACCTTCACAAAATTCGGTTGCTGAACCGGCTGCTAAAGTGAGTACAGGTGAAGCGTCAACTTGCATATCATACGTAACGGTATCAGAACATCCAAAATTATTCAATACAAAAAGTGAAGCACTAAATGAACCTGCAGATGCATACGTATGTGATGGATTAGTAAGTGTTGAAGTATTTCCATCTCCAAAATTCCATGAATGCAACGTGATAAATCCAGATGAAGTAGTTGAGTTATTTACAAAGTTCATGGCTTCACCGCTACAAACAGTGTCTTGTAAAAATTCAGCAACCGGTGCCGGGTAAAGGTTGATGTAGGCAATGGCAGATGTGTCTTCAGGGCAAATACCGTTTTGCACAATGGCTCTATACCATGTTGTATCACCGAGGTTAGTGTAAGTTTGCGTTTCATTTGAATTGCTTAGGCTTGACCAAGTTGTTCCAAAATCAGATGACATTTCCCAGTCAACAATTAAGCCTTCATAACCTGTTAAGGTGAGAACACCAAAATTGAGATTTTCGCATACAGTTGCACTTGCGCTTACTGCACCACCTTCAGTTTTTGGGTGAACACTGATCATGGCCGGTGCAGATGTTTGTGCTGCACACACTCCATTTTTAACTGTGGCACGGTATGATGTAGTTGAAGTAAGATCCAAATAATTTTGGAATATCGTAGTGTTCGCGAGACTAATCCAGGTGCTTCCGCCGTCATTTGACATTTCCCAACTTTGAACCGCTCCGGTATGTCCGCTTAGATTTAAAATTCCGCTGTTTGATATTTCGCAAACAATAGCATCTGCTGTTACGGCCCCACCTACAGTCAATGCATCAACACTGATGGTTGCAACTGCAGAGGTATCATTTGGACAAACACCTGATGTTGCAATGGCACGATAATCAGTAGTTGCCAACAGGTTTGTATAGTTTTCAATTACGGTAGTGTTTCCAACAGGTGTCCAAGTTGCGCCTCCGTCAGTAGATGTTTCCCAATCCATGATAGTTCCTGATGTTCCAACTAAAGTCAGAGATCCTGAATTAGTTCCTTCACACACGGTTGTTGCACCTAAAATATTGCCTGCACTTGCGGCTTGATCAACCGTTAGAGTGACTATACCAGATTGTGAACTTGGGCAAATTCCACTCTGAACAACCGCTCTATATAATGTGTTTCCTGTTATATTGAGATAAGATTGTGACGTGGTTGCGTTTGCTATGTTCACCCACGTAAATCCTCCGTCAGTAGATGATTCCCAGTTGAGCACGCTTCCAGTTTCACCGGTCAAATTCACGGTGCCTGAATTATTTCCTTCACACACTGTAGTATTTGAATTGATTGTTCCGCCAACTGTTATCGGATCAACATTAATTGTAGCCGTATCAGAATAAGTAGCTGCACACGTGCCGTTTTGCACAACCACGCGATAAAGTGTTGTATCTGTTAAATCAAGATAATTTTGATTTGTTGTAATATTGGCAATGCTTGACCAAGTTGTTCCATTATCAGTAGACATTTCCCATGATGTTGCGCTACCGGTTTGTCCTAATAAATCAACTGAACCTGAGTTTCCGGAAGCACATACAGTTGCATCACCGGTAAGTGTACCACCCACTGATGCAGCATCAATACTTACCGTTGCCGGAGTTGACGTAGCAGTTGGGCAAGCACCTGCCTGAACAATTGCTCTATATACCGTTGGAACGGTCAGGTTAGTAAAAAATAAAGAGTCGTTTGTATTTGCGGCAGAGCTATATGTTAAACCACCATCTGTACTGAATTCCCAGTCAACTACTGATCCGGTATAACCTAATAAAGCAAGTGTATCATCATTGGCTCCGTCACAAACTGTCATGCTTGAACTTACAGTACCACCAACTGAATTCGGCACAATGGTAATAGTTGCCGGCGCACTGGTTGTTGCTGCACATGCACCGCTTTTCACCGTTGCACGATACAAAGTAGTTGTAATTAAATTTGAGTATGATTGTGATGTTGTTGTATTTACGATAGTTGTCCACGTTGTTCCACCATCAGTGGATGATTGCCAGTTTGAAACTGTACCTGTATGGCCGGCAAGTGTCAATGTAGCCCCGTTTGCGCCAGAACATTCTGTGGCGTCACTGGTAACAGCTCCACCAACTGAAACCGGGTTAATGGTGATAATTCTTGGGCTTGAATATGCTACTGCACATACACCGCTTTGTACAACGGCGCGATAGCGTGTTGTTGTTACAAGATTTAAATATGTCTGTGAAGTAGTGACGTTGGCTATATCTATCCAAGTAACTCCGCCATCAATCGAATATTGCCATTTAGTAACATTACCAACTTTACCTGACAAGGTGATGGTTCCGCTATTGCTGCCTGAACAAGCCGGAGTTGTTCCGCCCGATGTTGAACCACCCACTGAAACAGGATCAATATCAACAATTGCTGTAGTTGAAGTTGCAACTACACACCCTGCATTTTGCACATTGGCACGATACCACGTTTCTGTTGTCAAATCATCATAAGATTGCGATGTAGTAGTGTTTGAAATGTTAAACCAAGTAATACCAAGGTCATCTGAATATTCCCAGTTCAATACATTTCCAACATTACCAACCAATGTGATGTTTCCACTGTTGGTTCCATTACATACTGTTGTGCTTCCGCTGGCAGTACCACCATTTGATGCAGCGCTGTTGACTACTGACCAACCTGTGTATGTGTCGTTACCCGGAATTGGATCACCGGCAACTGTCACGGTAGCATCCAGACTGTAAGTTCCGGCTGTACTCATGTCTGCAGTAGCAGTGAAGGTGTAAATGAAAGATGTATTTGGAGGAATTGATCCTACCGCTACAGTTTCTGTTGCTGACGATAATATTGGACCGGTTACGCTAAACGAAACATCAAACGGTGCGTTAATGGTGCCGGGACCATTGTTGTAAATCTGCACTGAAACTGTTTCTGTTGAGGTAAGTGAGCAGCCCGATGTGGGTGCAAGAATAATTCCAAGTGGCGATGCAAGTGCTGCATCGTTTTGCCCAAAGCTAATTTGTAAAGTACTAAAGAAAGCAAGAGCAGTAAACCATTTTTTCATAGGCATTAGTTTGTAAATTCAGTAAACGGTTTTAATGATTGGTAGGTAGGGTTTGAACAATATACGTAAGATTGCTCAAAAAGGATTGCTTTTTTTTAAGATTAATTTTTTTTAAACTAGTTTTCAGTTGGTAAAAAAGTGCCGTAAATACTGTGTTTCAGTGAAAATTAAAGGCATTCTTTTTGCGATAAAATTTTCCAATCGTTCAACTGAAATCATATTTTATGACACAAATTATAGTTGAAATGTATGTGTTCTGAAAATCAGAAAATTGAATTGTTTCAACTAGAAGAATTCATTTTTCACAATATCTTGCAATACAAAATGAATGATACTCCATTAATATCTATTTTAATGCCGGCCAGAAATGCTGAGAAATACATTCGAGAATGTCTTTTGTCAATTCAACCGCAATCATATCAGCATTTTGAATTAATTGTAGTGGATGATTTTTCAACTGACAATACGTATGATATAATCGGGAAATTTGCGCAAGATGATCATCGCATCATATTGTTGCAAAATAAAACCAAAGGAATTATACCAGCATTAAAACATGCGTTTGAAAACTCCAAAGGTGAATTCATCACCCGCATGGATGCGGATGATTTGATGCCGCAAAATAAACTGGAACTTTTGCTTGAAGTGGCTAGGCAAAACAAAAAATATATTGCAACGGGCTTTGTTTCATATTTTTCTGAAGCACCCATCACTGAGGGTTACCAAAGATATGAAGCATGGATAAATTCCCTGATTAATCATGAAGACTATATTGCCAATATATATCGTGAATGTATTATTGCTTCTCCAAATTGGATGGTAAACAGGGCTTGCTTTGATCAAGATATTTGTTGGGATGAAATTCAGTATCCTGAAGATTATGATTTAGTTTTTCAATGGCATTGTCATGGTTATATTTTTAAACATTGCAACCAGCTCACTCATTTATGGAGAGAGCATGAGTCAAGAACATCACACCACGATAATAACTACCAGCAGGAAAGTTTTTTTACCTTAAAAACTATTTACTTTATTCAAAATGAATGCAGCAAGAATTCAACACAAATTCAATTGATTGGGAAAGGCAAAAAAGGAAAATTAGTAAGCAGGATTTTAACTGAACAAAATAGGTCATTCATTTGGTATGAATTTCAAGATAAAGCGGAGTCAACGGTGCTATCAGTTCACCAACTACAAGCTGACATGCCTGCTATTCTCACCAATTGGCCACGAGAAGTTGAAAAACAAAAAGAAATTCTTGATTTTCTCAAGTCTAAAAATTTAATTCCTGGTAAAAATCTTTGGGTATTCTAAATTTACTTATCTCGTAAGAGTACACTAACTGATTTGCTTTTTATACCATTCATCTTCAGTGTAAATTTATGCTCACCTGAATAATGTTTGCGCGTACTCAAATCAGCAAATGAATGTGATTTTGTAATAGATATTTGCTCACCTTTTTTAAGTGTTTTTTCTCCCAACTGAAATACTTTTATTCCATGACTTTTATTTTTTTTGGGAAACTCTACCTCATATTCCAGTCTGATGCGGCCATTTTTATTTGCAATCAATTCTGTGTGCAAAATTATTTTACTTCCAATCTCAATATCAATATCTGACAAGGTGAAACTTTTGACAAGAGGCAGTTTGGTTTCATCAAATCCTATTATCTGCATGGCGGTTTGATTTCCCTTTTTCAATAGGGTACGCAAGGCGTGCTTCACTACTTTATTTGTTGTGTCAGAATTTCCGTACCATTTTTTTGCAATGTTCAAGATAAGATCAGGATGATGTTTTGAAATATCATTGAGATTATTTGCCACACTGCGATAAACATAATCAGATGAATCATTTTTCAATTTTTCAAGAATTGGTAAAACAGGAATTGGGTTTTCCACAAAAACCTGAAGCCTCATTCCCCACGGCAATAATGGACGGCACCCTTCTGAAGCTAGTCTGCGTACATGATGATTTTCATGATCTGTCCATCGATGCATTTGACCCATTGTTTCAGGATAGGATACTATGAAAGGCCGAATTGCAAATTCTGCCGTAGAGAACGGTGTGAAAAATTCCAGTGCATCAATGGAAGTTTTGTAATCATTTAATCCATTTTTTTCTACAAAATCAGGAAAAATTGTTCCGCAAAAACCGTTAACATGCGGAGCCACTTCTTTCAAAATATGAATTTGTTTTTTATATGAAACCGGCAATGCATCAGACATAGCCTGACTGATTGCCCTAACCCGCTGCTTTAATTCAAGTGATGAATAGTTTGAATTCAGGATAGATTTCTGAAATGTTTTTTGGTTAAAATCTTTGCTGACGGAAACAAATTTTTTCTCAAGTGAATTTAAAAATGAACGTGAGAACATATCACGTAATGCCTCAGCCATAGTTATACTAATTGAGTAACGAATGAAGTATAGTGATCTTGATTTTCATCAGTTGGTTTTTGATGAAAAAGTCCGTAAAAGCATGATCCGCTTCCGGTCATGCTCACGTAGTAAGCACCTTGCTGAAGTAGATTTTCGCGAACGTTGCCAAGTGTCGGAAACAATTCAATTGCACCGGCCTCGAAATCATTTTGAAAAAACCAGAATGGATCTTGCGATGCATCTCTGTCAAAAGGTTTTCTTTTTAAAGCATTTTTATTTAATTGTTCAAACGCAGTTTTTGTATTGATATGAATGCCTGGATAGACAAGTTTGATCCATTTGCCTGCAAGTGAGAATTGAATGGGTGAAATTATTTCGCCGCGTCCGGTTACTTTGCACGCAACATTCTGAATAAAAAAAGGACAATCACTTCCAAGTGTTGCAGCCAATTGTTGAAGTTGAGTTGTATCCAAGTTAAGTTCAAACAAATCATTTAAAAGACGCAATGCAAACGCCCCATCTGCTGAGCCACCACCAAGACCAGCACCCATGGGTATTACCTTGTGTAAAAATATGTGAACAGGTGGCAATCCATGTTTCTCTTTCAATATCTCGTATGCTTTGACTACGAGATTGTTTTTAGTAGCACCTTCAATACACAATCCTGAAGGAAAAAATTCAAACGAATTTGATGGAACAATTTCAAGAATATCACACCAATTTACCGGATAGAAAATACTTTCAATATTATGATAACCATCAGCCCGTTTGTCTTTGACACTCAAACCAATATTAATTTTAGCATTAGGGAAGCAAATCATACTATATAAAGTGCTAATATACATTGAAATTAAACCGGATATGCGCACTCATGAAAAAGTTCTAACTTTGTACCCCTCATTAAATAATACAATATGGCAACGTATTTACCTTTTGAAGAACCTATACATCAGATTGAAGAAGAGATTCAAAAAGCAAAAGATATTGAATCAAACAGTGGAGTTGATACCTCTAAAATGGTGAAGGATCTTGAGAAAAAGTTAAAAGAAACTACCAAAGAAATATTTGAATCGCTTACTCCGTGGCAAAGAGTTCAGTTATCAAGACATCCTGAACGGCCATACACCTTGCAGTACATCAACACCATTACGGACAATACATTTATTGAATTGCACGGTGACCGCAGCGTGAGAGATGACAAGGCAATGGTTGGAGGTTTTGGACAAATTGACGGGCAAACTGTTATGTTTGTTGGACAGCAAAAAGGAGTGAATTTAAAAATGCGTCAGTACCGCAATTTCGGTATGCCAAATCCTGAAGGATACCGCAAAGCATTGCGTCTTTTTAAATTGGCTGAAAAATTTAATAAACCTATTGTCACTTTTATTGATACACCCGGAGCATACCCCGGTTTAGAAGCCGAGGAACGAGGACAGGGTGAGGCAATTGCCCGCAATATTTATGAAATGATGAAATTGCGCGTACCGGTAATTTGTGTTATTCTTGGTGAAGGTGCTTCTGGAGGAGCATTAGGCATTGGCGTTGGTGATAAAGTAATGATGCTTGAAAATTCATGGTACTCTGTAATTTCACCTGAAAATTGTTCAACCATTTTATGGCGTTCATGGGATTTTAAAGAGAAAGCGGCAGAAGCCTTGAAACTCACATCAACGGATATGAAAGATTTGAAGTTGGTAGATGAAGTGATCAAAGAACCAATCGGCGGTGCTCACCGTTATCATGATGAGGCTATCCTAAATGTGAAAAAGGCAATTCAAAAAGCACTTGAAAAATTAGTGCCAATGGATGCTGAAGATCGCTGCAAAAAGCGCATTGATAAATTCTGCAAAATGGGCGTTTACAACAGTAAATAAAGTTTGTATTCTTTGATTATTACTGCATGATTGGATCGGATTTTGAGAAAATCCATTTTGAACTTCTCGGATTAAATTTAGTTGAACCTACGGCATTTGTCACTAACATAATAATGGCATTGGTAGCTTTATTTATCTTATTCAGAATTTCAAGTATAAAATCAAATTTGGCATTTTACACGTATTGGAAATGGTTTTTTGGTTTGCTTGGATTTGGTGCAATTGGCGGTGCAATTGGCCATACTTTTTATTTCTATTTTGGTGTTGCGGGCAAATTACCAACTTGGCTCATTGGACCGCTTGCCGTGTATTGTCTTGAACAGGCCATGATTTCAAATTATCCTATCCAAAATAAAATGCATGTATTGAAGTGGCTTACTAAAATAAAAATGATGCTTGTATATAGCCTTTTTTTCTTGATCTATTTTGTTGTGCCAATATCCGATAAAACAACTGTTCCGTTTTTACCTATTGCATTGAATACTATGCTTGGTGTGTTTTTGTTTACCGGATTACTTGCAAAATATTATGCCGTGAATTTAAGTAATGCATTTAGGTACTTTTATTTTGGTGTTTTGTTGACTATACCTATTGCGTTTATTTTCCTATTAAAAATCAATTTGAATCCTTGGTTTGATAAAAATGATTTGAGCCATGTGTTGATGACCATCGGAATCATTTTCTTTTATGTCGGGATAAAAAAGGTATCACAAGCTGTGCCTGGTTTTAAATCACGTTAATTTCCTTTGTACCTTTATCAAAATTATTGTCAGATGATTTATTCATTCAACGGATATATACCGGTAGTTCATGAAAGTTCTTTCGTACATCCGCAAGCTGTAGTTACAGGTAATGTAATTATTGGTCGTGATGTCTATATTGGACCCGGTGCTGCATTGCGCGGCGATTGGGGGCAAATTATTATTGAAGACGGTTGTAATGTGCAGGAAAATTGCACGGTACACATGTTTCCCGGCGTTACTGTTCTTCTAAAAAAATCTGCGCACATCGGTCATGGTGCAATTATTCACGGTGCAACTATTGGTGAAAATTCTATGGTAGGAATGAATGCCGTTTTAATGGATGATGTTGTGGTTGGCAATGAGTGCATCATTGGTGCGCTTGCTTTTGTGTCTGCAAAAATGATTATTCCTGATAGAAGTGTTGTGGTTGGAAATCCTGCTAAAATCATCAAACAAGTTTCTGATGAAATGATTGGTTGGAAAACGGAAGGGACCAAATGGTATCAGCGTTTACCTAAGGATTGTCATGAATCTTTAAAACCTTGTGAACCACTGCGTGAACCTGAACCCAACAGACTAAAACAGGATTCATCTTTTAAACATTGGAAAAATCGTTAACCCGTTTTCGTTTTTAGTTTTTTTTATAGCGCCATTGCGCATTTCTATTTCAGCTTAATTATTCATAACTTTGATAGGCTATGGCTAAAAAGCTAATCGTTTGTTTTTGCTTCTGGTGCTTTGGTTTATACATCTATGCACAAGTCAACATGACTCAGTTGGGTTATCTTGATATTCCTACTTTGCATGATACCGGTTTGAATGGAATTTGGGGATACACTGATGAAACCGGAAAAGAATACGCCTTGGTAGGAACAGAAGATGGTGTTTCTATTGTTGATATCAGCCTGCCATCATCGCCAATAGAGATTGTTTTTATACCGGGTGAAAATTCTATTTGGCGAGAAATTAAAACGAATGGTGATTATGCTTATGTAACAACTGAAGCTGATGAAGGTTTGCTGATCATTGATTTGTCTCCGCTTCCATCAAGTACCGTTTTACCAACAAATTATTATGTTGGCCCAGCAGGAAATGAATGGAATACAGCGCACTCACTTTATGCTGACAACGGGTATGTTTACATCAACGGATCAGGTAGAGGAAATGGCGGATTAATTATTTTAGATGTCACAACTGACCCCATGAATCCTATTGAGTTGGGTGAATTTGACATGTGGTACGTGCATGATTGTTATGTGCGTGATGACACCGCTTATCTTGCGCATATCTATGATGGATTTTTTAGTATTCTTGATATTACTGATAAATCAAATCCAGTTTTTTTAGGTTCTGCAATTACACCCACAAATTTCAGTCATAATATCTGGACATCGGATGATGGAAATTTTGCTTTCACAACAGATGAAGTTTCAGGCGGATTCATTGGTGCTTTTGATGTGTCAAATCCTGCTGCCATTCAATATTTGGATAAAATTCAATCATCACCCGGCAACGGAATTGTTCCACATAACGCTCACGTGATTGGTGATTATCTGGTAACATCATACTATGCTGATGGAGTAGTTATTCATGACATCACCTATCCGTATAATTTAATTCAGGTTGGTAACCATGACACAAATCCGCATGAGCTTATGAATACATCCGGTTGTTGGGGTGTGTATCCTTATTTTCCATCGGGTAATATAATTGCCAGTGATCGTGAAGAAGGCTTATTTATTTTTGCGCCCAACTACCAACCCGGTGCTTATCTTGAAGGAAATATCACAGAGCTGGGTACCGGTAATCCAATTAACAATGTTTCAGTTAGTGTTGAAAATGAAAACATCAGTGATTTGTCAGGAATATTTGGTGATTACGCAACCGGCATTGCAACAGCAGGAACGTATGATGTAACCTACTTTAAAGTACTTTATTATCCGCAGACAATTTCAACATCATTCACTAACGGAGTAGTAGAATTGCAAGATGTGGTACTTGAAAAAATTCCACAGTTTAGCCAAACCATTCAGGTACTTGATGCAGGCACACTCAATCCGATTGTTGGTTGTCAAGTGAAATTGCAACACACGTATATTTCTCATGAAGGTATTACAAATGCTTCAGGTCAGGTTTCTTTGGGTTTATATTATCAAGATAATTATGATTTGGTTGCAGGTAAATGGGGATATGTTTCAAATTGTTTTATTGATACGCTGATCACTTCTTCTACAGGGATTATAACCATATTGATTGATGAAGGATATTATGATGATTTTAGTTTTGACTACGGTTGGTTGAGTGCAGGTGATGCAGCAAAAGGTTTTTGGGAACGTGAAATTCCGGTTGGTGTGGCAGGCAATTCAGGCATCGTGCAAAATCCATATTCTGATGTGGGTTGGGATTGTGGCGACTTCGCTTACCTCACAGGCAATGGATCGGCATCATCCAATACAGATGAAGTGAATGGAGGCGAGGTGGTATTGATTTCTCCCGTTTTTGATTTGAGTTCTTATACTGATCCTCATCTAAACTTTACAAGTTGGTTTTACAATCAATATGGCTTGTTAACGGTGAATGATACATTAAATATTTATCTCTTTGATGGTGTTGATATGGTTTTGATTTCGCAGAAATATGCGGGCAACTCGCTAATGAGTCAATGGGTTCCTAATTCAATTCGTGTACTGGATTTTATGCCCCTATCATCTGCTGTGCAAATTATTTTGACTATTCGTGATGATTATGCAAGTGAAAATATTACTGAAGCCGGATTAGATAATTTTTCTATCACAAATTTTTCACTCGCTGCTATTTCAGATGAAGAGTTGAACGATGACATTACTATTTATCCAAATCCAACCACAGGAGAATTCACTGTGAATGGATTGACTGCAGGTAAACTAGTACTTTGTGATGTTTCAGGTCGGGTGATTGCTGAACAATCAATTGCTGATGTGCAGGGCTTGTATAATTTCAGCCCCGGAATTTATTTTGTAGTGATTTACGATCAGCATAATCAGTATATAACAACTAAAAAAATCTATATTGAATGAAATATTTCTCACTTGTATTTATAGCCTTGGCATTTGCTTGCGGCAATAATTCATCTCAAAACAATCAGGATCTTACACCCAATGATTCCATCCATGCTTTGCCCGTGAGTGAGCAGCGCCTTAGCGCCGTTGATTTTAATAATGAAATGACCTTGATGCAAGAAGGAATTCTTGATCAGGTTGATGTCCTTTTTAAATCTGATTCTACCAATGTTGACATCAATTTAGAAAACACTTTGTTTGAAATTGAATTGAATTTAGAAAGTTTATCCAACATGAAATTTCCTGAGCACGGAGAAGCATTTCTAACCTCTATGCAAAAATTACTTTTATTTTATCAGAAAGAATTAACCGGTTCGTTTAGTGAAATTGCTCAACTGCTGAAAAAAACAACCTGGACAAAAGCCGATGAAAAAAAAGTTGAAGACTATGATGTCAATTTTGTAAAAATGGAAAAAGCCTGGTTTGATACTGTGATGATTGAGCAAGATAAATTTGCAAAGGAGAGTAATATTAGATTGGAGTAAGGCTGAAAATGCAGCTTGGCTATCGCTGCTCTGATTGGTAGTTGGTTGTGTTGCCATAAATTATTGATTTTGATACCCCCATTCTTTAATTCAGCCAAACATTCCTTTTTGTAAAGAAGCAACATTGATTTTCAATCAATAGAACATATTTGGAACGTTCCGTCATGTATTTCTATATTTTAAATCTCATTACGCACTCTTCTACGATCAATTCGAAAGAGCAGTTAACTGTGAATTTTCACTCCAATTATAAGCTCCATAGGAGCGAAATCATCATAGCTCCATAGGAGCGAAATCATCATAGCTCCATAGGAGCGAAATTATCATAGCTCCATAGGAGCGAAATCATCATAGCTCCATAGGAGCGAAATCATCATAGCTCCATAGGAGCGAAATCATCATAGCTCCATAGGAGCGAAATCATCATAGCTCCATAGGAGCGAAATTATTCAATCCATTCAAACAAATATTTGTCATCATATTCTGTATTAAATTTTTGTAACAATTCCAAGTATTCATTTTTAAATGTTTTCTTCTGATGATGTTGTTCTTGGTTATTAATATATGCAATAATATTATCTAATTGAGATTGAGAATATGAGAATGCGCCAAATCCTTCTTGCCATTGAAATTTAACTTTAACAAATCCATTTTCGTTAATCCATTTTGATGAATTTGTCTTAATGTCACGAACTAGATCAGAAATAGCAATATTGGGTTTTATACTAACTAATATATGTATGTGATCCGCAACCCCGCCTATGGCGTATACTTTTTGTTCTTTACCGTTAACAATACCGCATATATATTTATGTAATTCGTCTTTCCAGTTTTTTTGAATCAGATTTTGTCTTCCCTTTACTGAGAATACAATTTGTAAATAAATTTGGGTATATGTGTTTGCCATTGCTTTTTTGTCGCCCCGCTGGGGCTATTATTATTTCGCCCCGCTGGGGCTATTATTATTTCGCCCCGCTGGGGCTTGCTTCAATAATTTTAATGTGCTCACTTTGTTTCAATTTTGTTCGTCTCATCTTCAAATAATTTTCTTTTTTCAGACAGTTAAAATTAGTTTTTCGATTGGCAGTATTAGATCAAAATAAAAAATGTCTCTTTTGAATGTTGAGACATCATTTGGTGCTGGTGATAAACAATTGCATGGAATTGGGAAAGGTCGTCGAATGGATCAAACTACTCCATCTTCACTCTCTCCATGAAAATTATTCTGCAATTTTTTTGCCATGGTAGAAATCAATGTGTCGCTGGCATCAAACGCTTGTTTACCTTTTATAGCGTCAGAAGTTTCATAGTAAGATGTCTCATCAATTACTTTGAAATTATTAAAGTATTTGGCTGATATATACTTTAACAAATCAACAACACGGCAATGGGTTTCAAATCCGGCATAATGGGTTTTGGTTGATAGCATACGCATTGCTTCATATTGTTCAGGATCATGTGAATCTCTCACCATTTCAAAATACCACGGATTACACATGCGCCCATCGCAAGTAAACGTGAGCATAACTGGCTCACAATCTGCCGGAGAAAAAACAATGCCATAAATATCACTTGATGGGGAGAAGGCGGTAAAAGTGCCTTGCTCAAAAGTGTGACTGAACTTTTTAAATTTCCACTTATTCACTTCTGAGATATCTGCAACCTCATTCACAAATTCAGCTAGCTTGGTTGCATCATTAAATTCTCCTTTATAGTGAATGCTTATTCCCATCTCGCGCAATTTAGTTTTATTACTTTTCCTCATCGTTCAATTTGGTTCCGGTGGTGTCAATGTAAAACCACTGATCACTCTCCCATTTTATCATTTCAAATTCAATGCTTTCAGTGCATTCAAAACTTACCATGGCAGTTCCGTTTTCAAAAGGATAAGCGCAAGCGTATTGTGGTTCAATTGCTATGCTTCCATCTTCTCGTGCGAAACCAATTTTATTTTCTTTTACAATTCTGAAATATCCTTCTTGCAGGTAATCAGGCCCGTTGTCATAAGGGAATACTTCATACATTTCTTTACCTTGTAAATCTAACGCGATAAATGCTTTTTTGTTCGCATCATACACGGTACCAAAAGTTTTAATGGTGTCAGTAAATGCCTCAGCATATTTTCCAGCTGGCACAATGGTATCACCTTTTTCATTTAGCATGAGCAGTTGATCTTGATTGTCGTAGACGCTCACCAGGCAAGGGTAATCACAAAGTGGTTCTGATGTTTCAGGTGGCATTTGATTTTCAGTTTGCCCTGAATTGCCGGAGCAACCAGAAATAATAGTAATAACGCAAACTAAACCTGCGATCACCTGGATGGAATAATTTTTTCTATTTTTCATTATCTGCCTTTATAAACGTATGCACCTGACGCATCTGCTTTCACGGCATCAAGGCCTGCTTTTGCTTCTTCTCGGGTTGCATAAGATCTCAGTGAAACCATGTACAAACCGTTTGATTGTTTTCCAAGATTGGTGGCATCATATCCTTTTTCACGCATCTTTTTTACATAATTATCTGCATTGGTTTCACTTGAAAAGCAGTTACCGATAATATGATAAGATCCACTGGAAGAATGATTGGTTTGTGTTGTAGTTTCGTGTTCTGTAGATTGCGTTTCAATTTCGGTTTCTGTTTCAATTTCTGTTTCAGATTCAGTTTCTGTCATCAGTGTATCTTCTGCAATAACTTCTGTGTGTAGATCTGTTGTTGTGGAATCATGCGCAGTAGTGGTTTCTGCATGCGTGCTGTCATTACCATCATGGTTAACACCTGTATGAAGGAAGGCATTTATATCATCTCTGAAATGCCAGCCCGCATATCCACCACCACCCAGAATGATGATGATGATAATCCACATCAAAGTACGTTTTTTCTTTTTTGGTTTTTTCTCTCCTACGGGTTGATTTTTTATTTTTTGTGGTTTGTCTTTTCTGAATTTCTCTTTGACAGATTCTTTTTTTGGTTCTTCTTTTTTATCTGATTTACCTTTATCTGTTGTATTAGTTTTAACCGGTTCTGCTTCTACCTTCTTGGTGTTTTCTGTTGTTGTCTCTATCGGTTTTTCAGGGGTGGTTTGCGCGGGTTTTGGATCTGCTTTTTTATCTTCTGCAGGTTTGAAAACATTTTTCTCTTGTAATGGTTCTTTTTTACTTGCGGTGGCCAGGGGAATATTTTTTGAAATATCTGCTTTAACTGATTCAATTTTTTTGTTGGCAATTTCGTCAGACTTTTTTTCTAAGTCATCAACTTTATCTGCAGGTACAAAAATATTTTTCTCTTGTTTGATAGGAATTTCTTTCTCAATATGAGTTTTTATTTCTTCTTTTTTTACTTCAGAATCAGCTTGCTTTTTTAAATCCGCTTCACTTGTGTTTAAGGTGTCAGAAAGTGTTTTTGTCTGCTCTGTAGTAGTTGGAATCACTTTACTTTCTGCAATTTTTTCAACCACAGTATTTTTGATTTCTTCTTTTTTCTCAGTAGGAGTTGGCTCAGTTTTTTTCTCAGTAGGTTCTCCATCTTTTTTCAACGTTGCTAATGAAGCCTGATCTTGACTGAAAACAATGTCTCCGTTTTTATCTTTTTGAAATTTTCCTAATTGAAAAATGCCAAACTCATTTCCTTTCGCAATTTCTGCTTCAATTTCTCTGACAAATTTTGCAATTTGATTTTGCGCATTTTGCTGATCAATGCCTTCTTTTTCGGCAATATATTTTGCTAGGGCACCATCATTGAATTTGAGTAACGCATTAAATACAACAGAACCATTTTTGTTACTGGTAATCATCAAGGAGCCAAACCCCGGAATAATAACTGAGGTCTGAAGTTTGAGAAGTTCAATAATATATTTGTTCATAGGATTCCTCGAAAATTAGGGGTTAGATTGACCTAAAATAATGAAATCCTATTGAATGACGAAGAAATCAGAGGATTTCTTTCAGCAAAAAAGATTGATCCATGCGCACGCCCTTGTCTGTATTGATTAGTGTGCAGCATTCATTTTCATAGTCATGCTCAAAAAAGAGGATCATTTTTTCATCAGCCGCTTTTTGAAGAAATTTTCCTTTTTCTTCCAGCGTGATGAGCGGACGGGTATCATAGCCCATTACATAGGGCAGCGGAATGTGCCCAACGCTTGGCAAGAGATCAGCCATGAAAATAATTTGTTTTCCTTTATAGTGAAGTACAGGTAACATCATGGAGTCAGTATGACCATCAACAAAAAGTAAATCCATATCAGGTAAAAATCCTTTTGTATAGTCACTTTGACGGTTGGCAAATTTTAATTGTCCGCTCTCTTCAATGGGAAAAATATTTTCTTTCAAAAAAGAAGCGCGCTCTCTGGCATTTGGTTCTGTTGCCCATTTCCAATGTCGCTCACTGCTCCAATAAGTTGCATTTTTGAAAACCGGTCTGAATTGATTTTCTGCATTGCGTGCAATAGCTCCTCCACAATGATCAAAATGCAAATGTGTTAATATCACATCTGTTATGTCATCCATAGAGAAACCTGCTTTTTCAATGCTGTTCTTCAAGGTTTCATTTCCATGAAGATAATAGTGGCTGAAAAATTTTTCAGTTTGTTTATCACCAATACCGGTATCAATCAAGATGAGTTGATTTCCGTTTTCAACTAAAAGACATCTCAGGCTCCAACCGCACATATTATTTTCGTCCGCAGGATTTGTTTTCTGCCAAATGCTTTTAGGTACCACTCCAAACATAGCGCCTCCGTCTAGTTTGAATTTTCCGGTTTCAATGGGGTAAAGATTCATGGTGTTTTGAATTGGTTGAGCGTGTTATCCGGTTAAAAATATTTCTACTGAACACTCGTGTTTTTTTTATTTCTTTTTTCCGTGAGTTTTTCATCAACAGTAGGTTCTTCATCCCACTTGGCATATTGCGGTGTCATTCTGCCTGCGCGCATGGTAATACCAAAACGCACCTGATGATAAGGGAAATCGCGCAAACCGGCTTGGTATTGTCCAAACAAAGAAATGCGGTTAAATGCGTGTGTCAGTTTGGTGGAAAGCACCAATGGCTGATCACCGTATTCAGGTCCGTAGCTCGGATGTGTGTGCATCCAACCCCAATAACCTGAAAAGGTATTAGTCCACGTAAAATATTCGTTCATTAAAGAGATTTTCAATCCAAACATCAATGCATCATCTTGTGATACATCACCAGCCTGCCATGAAAAAAATCCTAAATCAGTTGTGAAGCGCAATTCATTAAAAAAGACATGAGGTAAATAAATTGATTTTCCAATTTCACAATCAAAATAATAACCGGGGCTGTCAAAATATCTTCTGTTCAACACATCAGTGCCTGAAGCTGTTTTTAATGTGCTGTTTAAAATCATATCTATTTTGTGTCTGCTTTGTTGCAGTATTCTGAACCTTGTTTGGACATAATAATCTCCACGTGCATAGCCTGGCTTAGCCGAATCCATATGTCTTTTTAAAGCCAGCTGAGGATCTACAAAATAAAATTCTGCTTCAGTTGTCCAAAATCCAAATGAAAAGTGATTGGCAAAAAACGGAACCTCTACTTTGATGCGTTCATTGGTGGTAAAATCTCCATAACCAAAATATACATCACTCATCACAGATATTTCAGTTTTTGATGGGATGGTAGCATCAGTGAATTCAGGGACAGGATTCGCATTAGGACCAAACCATTTTGTAGAAAAGCGCACATCCTGACCAATACTTTCAGATGAAAGAACCAGAAGAAATAAGAATGTGAAGCAACTAATTTTCTGCATGGATAAAGAAGGTGTTTGCGCCTAAAGCGGTGTAAATTTAATAAAGCAAGTTGTATTCTTTGATACTCTTAACGGCTAATTTATAAAAAGCGTGTGGTGGTTGCTCTCTACAAAACTCAATAGGTTAATAAATAGTGCAGAACCAGTGTTAAAATACAACACCAAAATCAAGACTCATAGGAATTTTTACCGAGTCATTGTGAGGGAATGTGTTACCATTTGAAAAATGACTGATCTTAAGTTCAGCATTAAAATTTCTTTTTTTACCAAAGAACAAACCTGTTCCCATGGTGTCATGAAACGTAAAATGTCCTCCGGTATTAAAATCGTCAATAATCACTTTTGATAAGTATGATGGTCCGGCAACAGAATAAAAGAAATATGCATCTAGCGGTTTTGTTCTAAGGAAATTCAATCTAAAAACCGGATAAATAGAAACCGACCAGAAATTTTCTTCCATGCCAGGATTTTTAGCAGAACCTTTAGTAGTCCAATATCCGGCATCAGCGCCAATATCAAGAGAAAATACTTTTGCCCCATGAAAAATATTGCGATGATATGCCAGGGTGTATCCGTTTTTTATTTCAACGTGTCCTCCCCAGAACAAGCAAGCTCTTTCAAGAAAATTATTGATGCCGTAACCTGCCACATTGCTGGTGTATCCAAATTTTACCCATTGTTTCGGATGAATGTATCCAAGCGTTTTAGCGTGTTCTAATTTGTCCGGAGAATATTGATCATAGCGATAATTAAATCCAAAACCTGCAAAAAAAGTAGCCGGTTGTTTTTGTTTAGAATTTGCAGGTGAATAGTTAGAACAGATTTGCAATTTCCAATGGTTACTGATTTTATATTGCACTCCTCCACCAAAAAGATAATAGCCATACATAGCATCTGATACTACCTGATTGTTGTAATAGTCAGTAATGCCATGACGTGTAATAAGACCCAGGCCGGCTTCACCATACAGGTTGAATTTTTCACCCAATGGCAATGATGGTTTCAAAGTCAAACCGCCAACATTCATCCATACCGAATGTTTTTCACTAATGCCCGTAATGGTATTTACAAAAGGATATTTGATCCATGAAACCGGGCGCATGTAAGTAATTTGAGCCGCAAGATATTTATTGAATTCGTAGCCAAATAAAATAAGACGAACAGCAGGATGAGGTATTTCTACATCACCGGTAAGTGTATAACCCGGCTCTAATTGATCAGCTGAAAATGGATACTGTATATAACCCAGATTCACTTCAAAAAATGATTTTTGCATCAACGGAGGAATCTGTGAACGATTGTCCTGCGCGAAAAAGGAGCCTGACGCGGCAAAAAGGCAAACCAGTAAATACGTAAATTTTATTTTATTCATGAGCAGAAAAGTGCTGTCAAATTTATCAATTCAAGATGATTATTTGTCCAATTGGTTCAAAGTATTGTCTATTCTATTCAATTATACCGGTTGATAACATCCTGCAGGGCCAGGTTATATTTCGGGTAATTTTCTCCAATTTCGCTCAAACTGTTTTTATGCACGTTCATTTTATTGCAATTGGAGGAAGCGCAATGCACAATCTGGCTATTGCACTCAAAAGAAAAGGAATTCACGTTACGGGTTCTGATGATGAAATTTTTGAACCATCAAAATCACGCCTTGCTAAGGAAGGTATTTTGCCTGATCGGGTAGGGTGGAATCCTGATCTAATCTCTGATAAAATTGATAGCATCATATTGGGAATGCATGCCCGAAAAGATAATCCTGAACTAGTGCGCGCACAGGAACTTGGTTTGAAAATCTACTCTTACCCTGAATTTATTTACTCGCAAACAAAAGATAAAATCAGAATAGTAGTGGGTGGTTCTCATGGAAAAACTACCATCACATCCATGCTTTTACATGCCATGAAAAAACTTCAGGTGAAAACTGATTTTCTGGTTGGCGCTTTGCTTGAAGGATTTGATTGTATGGTGCAGTTGTCGGATGCAAAATATATCGTGATTGAGGGAGATGAGTATCTTTCTTCTCCAATAGATCTCACGCCAAAATTTCATTGGTATGCCCCGCATTATGCCATTATCAGCGGCGTTGCCTGGGATCATATCAATGTATTTCCAACTTTTGATAGGTATGTTGATCAGTTCAAAATTTTCACAAATAAAATTGAAAAAAACGGATTGCTCGCTTATTATATTCATGATCCTGAACTCAAAAAATTAGCTGCAGAAATTCGGCCCGATATTGTTTTAAGACCGTATGATTGTCCTGAATTTGAACTTGCAAATGGAGTCACAACCATTCTTTCAGAACGCAGACGATACCCTTTGCGCATTTTTGGTAAACACAATTTGCAGAACATCAATGCGGCACGCACTATTCTCAATGCTCTTGGATTCAGCGATGATCAGGTATATTCAGCCATGATGGATTTTAAAGGTGCCGCTAAACGACTGGAATTAATTGCCGAGAATAATACTTGCGTTGCGTATAAAGACTTTGCCCATTCACCTTCTAAATTAAAAGCAACTGTTGCTGCCGTGAAAGAGCAGTATCCTGATAGAAAATTAATTGCTTGCATGGAACTGCACACATTTTCATCGTTGAAAAAAGATTTTTTGCCTCAGTATGAAAATTGCATGGCAGGTGCTGATGAAGCATATGTTTACTTCAGTCCTGAAGTGGTACACCATAAAAAACTTGACCCCATTACCCCGCAAATGGTGAGTGATGCTTTTGCTACTAAAAATGTACGTGTATTGACTGATTCAAATGAACTGACAAAATTGTTGCGAGAAAAAAAATGGCATCAAACCAATTTACTTCTCATGAGTTCAGGAAATTTTGACGGGGTTGATCTAAATGCGTTTGGGAAGGAATTGATTAAAAGCTGATGCACGGAGGGGTTCATGGATTGAGTAAAAATTTGCGGTTGAAAATTCTTCCGTTATTCTCTCAATATCACCTTGCGAATAATCACTGTGCCAAATATTGAAAAGAACATGGCAAAGATGAATAATCCCATTAAATGAAAAATGAAAACAGAGAATGAACTGATGATGCCGCGTATATAATCTTCTTGTTCTTCAATATATACATCGAAATTTTTGTCCTTCCACTGCGCTTCTGATTCTTGTAGTTTTTGAAAAGCTGCTTCATCAGGATACGTTTCATGAAGCAATTCAATACGTGAATCAACTAAAGCATCTTTAATGGAGGTGTCAATGGTTTCATGATATAGATAGGTGAAACCGGAGACTACGATGGTATACATCAATCCGCTTTGCATGGCAATTTTAAAATCATCCAGGAAAATTGTTTTTGCAAAATCTTTCTCTTTTTTAGTGAGGTAATAACCATAGGAGATGGCCGCCATAAGTAGAAAAATATTCAGCAATATGCCCATGGTAAAAAACTCACGGGAATAGCCAAGCAAAAACATGGTCAATGAAATAATAATCCAGATCAGGCTAACTCCGAGTGCAACTTTCACGCTTGTTTTCATGTACCAGATTATTTAATAAAATTGAAAAAGCTATATAATTGTTGGCGTAAAGATAGATATCACCCGAAATAATCAGGCAGATTTACCCAGCTTTTTCAACATGCGGTTATGGTTTGCCAATGCACTTGCAAAAGTCGGTTCTGAGTGATATGGTAAGCCAAATTCATGTGCAGTTTGTTTTACTATTTGACTAATTTTTTTATAATGCACGTGGCAGATATTAGGAAACAAATGGTGTTCAACCTGATAATTTAATCCACCAATCAGCCAAGCAAAAATTCGACTATTAGGGGCAAAATTGCTGGTAGTTTGTAATTGATGAATGCTCCAATTATTTTCAATTGTGTGATCAGCATTTTCTACCGGGAATTCTGTTTCATTCACCACGTGTGCCGGTTGAAAAATCATAGCAAGTATTATACCGGCAATAATATGCATTACCACAATAAATATAGGAAGCAGCCACCAAGCAATATCCATAAAAATTAACGGAATTACCAGAATGTAGAAGTAATAAAAAACTTTAGTAAAGATTAATTCCACAAGCAAGCGATTGAATTTTTCATTTTCAGTTTTTGTCAATCCCATTTTTTTATATCGGTACAATTGCGCAAAGTCTTTACTGGTAATCCATGAAAGCGTCATCAAGCCATAAAAAAACCAAGCATAGATGTATTGGAACCTATGAATTTTGCGGTATTCATCTTTGGGTGAAAATCTCAGAATACTGATTGGCGGAGAAACATCTTCATCATATCCAAGCACGTTGGTGTAGGAGTGATGCAAAACATTATGCTGAATGTTCCAAGTTGGAGCAAAGCCGCCCACAATATTGAGAATTCTGCCAAGCCAAAAATTTACCTTTTCATTTTTAGAATACGCACCGTGATTTGCATCATGCATGATAGACAGACCAATGCCAGCAACGCCTGTACCCATGATCATCCAGCACAATGCAATTAGCCATACATTGGTGATAACACCGGTAATCATCAGAAAATAAGGCACCAAATATAAAGCAATCATGAATATGGTCTTAATCACCATACTTGCATTGGCGTATTTTGAAATATTGTTTTCTTTGAAATAATCTCTGACTCTTTTTTTCAGAGTGTTGCTAAAGTCAGCTCCGCTTTTTTGCGAAAAGCGAATTGGTTGAAGTTCTTCTATTGTGCTCATTCGGGTTTTGCCTTGCTGGTGCAAAGATACGCATTTATGAAATGAGTATGTTCATTGGTTATGAACGGTTAATAAAATCTTAATAGCAGAATTGGAAAGCTGTTTGGCTCAACAAACTATTTTTTCTTTGATTTTTCAGCTTGTAAACGTTGCGCATCTTCAAGGCGTTGGGCAAATTTTGATTTCTCTTTTTTCACCGGATTAGCTTTGTTTGCCTGAATTTGAGCATGAATTTTTTCTTCATTAATAAAGAATTTTTTAATTGCCCACATAATCAAGATGGTGATCAATGTTGAAATAAAATAATAATAACTCAAGCCCGCAGAAAAATTATTGAAGAAGAAAATCATCAAAACAGGGAAAATGTACATGATCACTTTCATGTTCGGCATTCCTTCTTGCGTTGGTTGCTGCATGTTTGCACTGTTGTACCAAGTGTAGAATAGAGTAGTACCTGACATCAATAAAGTAAACAATGAAATGTGATCACCATAGAAAGGAATGTTAAAACTAAAATTCATGATTGAATCATACGATGATAAATCTTCAGCCCATAAAAATGAACGCTGACGCAATTCAAGTGATGAAGGAAACAACCTGAAAATTGCAAACAAAATAGGCATCTGAATCAGCATTGGAATACAACCCGCAAAAGGACTCACACCCGTTTCACGATACAAAGTCATCATAGCTTGTTGCTTTTTCACCGCGTCTTCTTTTTTCGGGAACTTTTTACTCAATTCATCAATTTCAGGTTTAATTACTTTCATCATGGCTGATGATTTGTACATCTTGTAGTTTACCGGACTTAAAATGAGTTTCACCACGATAGTCAGCAATAAGATTGCAAGTCCAATACCCATGCCCCATCCAACAAATGTTGTGAACAATGGTTTGAAAGCATACACATTTAGCCATCTGAAAAGTCCCCAGCCTAAATCCACAATATCCTCAGATCCGTTCTCATAGGTTGAAAGTATATCATAATCATTAGGACCAAAGTACCATTTCAGGTCAATGGTATTGTCCATGGATGTGATTCCTAAATCTAACGTTGAGCGAAATCTTTTCACATAAACACTATCTGTTTCAGCGCAGGTTTTTACTGAAATTTTTGATTTTTCTGTGCGCGGAAATCCGGCAGGATGCATAAGAATGGCTGAGAAATAACTTTGCTTATAGGCAACCCAATCCGTTGTTTGTTCAAGAGGTTGCCAGGTGTCACCAATGAGGTAATCATAACCCTCATCTTTATATTTGAAGAACAAAGTAGCAACTTGTCTTTCATTGGGTAAATGTTTTTCAGTTGCCAGCAAATTAAATTCTGATTTAAGTGAGATGTCTTTTGATTCTTCTGCCTTGAAGCCTTTGAAGTAAACTTGAAATCCAATATCATATCTGCCCGGGTGCATGGTGTATTTATAACACACTCTTCTGCCGGTTGAGTTCATCATTTCAACTACAACGCTTGAATCATTTTTGTTTTCAAATTCAAATGAGTAGTCTTTTGAATTTCTTTTAATCTCACCTTCAAAAAATTCAATTCCATACCATGATGCCGTATCAATTAGCTGAAGCGGTTCTTCACGGTTTGCTACAAATGCATCATACGTTTTATATTTTTTCAGGTAGACATTTTGAATCATTCCGCCTCGGTTGGTAATATCTATGATGAGTAAATCATTTTCAAGACGAACCAATTTTTCATTGACATAAGGCGTTGATCCCAATTTAATTTTTGCAGAGTCAGTTTCGGTTATATGATTTTCATTGGTTGCAATTGCGGTATCACCCTGGGTCAGGGTATCAACATATACTAATCTATTCAATGAATCAACAAGTTGAACACCGGTTGAATCTACTTTTGGAATATATGATCCTCCCGGTCCTTCATGCGTTTGATTACCTGAATTTCCTTTGTCTGATTTTTCAGTTTTAGTTTCAGTTGTGGTGTTTTCTGCCGGTTTTTCTTTTTGCTGTGATCCGTTATAAACGCTGAATATTAGCAGAATTGTTCCGATGACTAGTAAACCGATGATTGATCTTTTATCCATTGAATTTTCAAAAAATGATGTGCAAAATTAGTAATATTCCGTTGTTTCATCAGAACTAACGGCATATTTGTCATGATTAGAGATGAACAGCGGATTACAGGTCAAATTATTGTTTCCGCTAAAGAAGATTAATGATTAAACTAAGGCTTCTTTCTTTTTTCTGATAGCAGCTTTCACAAAAGAGATAAAAAGTGGATGTGGTTTTTCAACCGTACTTTTATATTCAGGGTGAAACTGTGCTCCAATAAACCAGATATGATCAGGGATTTCAACAATTTCAACCAGGCCCGTTTCAGGATTTTTTCCGGTAGCTTTCATCCCGTGTTTTTCCATTTCTGCCAAATAATCATTGTTGAATTCATAGCGATGACGATGTCTTTCAGAAATATGCAAATCTCCATAAGCTTCTGAAGCCTTGCTGCCATCAAGTAAGTCACATGCATAAGCTCCAAGCCTCATAGTGCCGCCTTTATGCGTGATATCTTTTTGTGCAGCCATAATGGCAATCACCGGATGTTTGGTTTGTTCGTCAATTTCAGTGGTGTGAGCATCTTGATATCCCAACACGTTTCTAGCGAATTCAATTACTGCACATTGCATACCTAAACAAATACCAAAGAATGGAATGTTGTTTTCACGCGCATACTGAATTGAAAGTATTTTACCTTCTATACCTCTTGATCCAAAGCCCGGTGCTACAATAATGCCATCTAGTTCTTTTAACCTATAGGCAACATTTTCTTCATTTATTTTTTCTGAATGAATCCACTCAATGTTTACCTGACATTCATTGGATGCACCTGCGTGATGAAAGGCTTCAATAATTGATTTATACGAATCTTTCAACTCAATATATTTACCAACCAAGCCAATGGTCACCTGGCTTTTTGGATTAGTCAAACGACTCAGAAATTGTTTCCACTCAGTGAGTTTTGCTTCACCATCATGAGGCAAATTGAGTTTTTCCAAAACCACTTTATCCAACTCTTCTTGCTGCATCAGCAAAGGAACTTCGTATATAGAGTTAGCATCAGCTGATTCAATTACAGCATTGGCTTCCACGTTACAAAACAGGGCAATTTTTTTCCGCATCGCACGGTCAATATGGTATTCAGTGCGACAAACAAGAATATCAGGTTGTACACCTAATTCAAGCAATGCTTTCACTGAGTGCTGCGTAGGTTTTGTTTTAAGTTCTCCGGCAGCTTTTAGATATGGAATTAAGGTGAGGTGAATCACCAGACAGTTACGTTTAAATTCCCAAACCATCTGACGCACCGCTTCAATATAAGGCAATGATTCAATATCACCTACAGTACCACCAATTTCAGTGATAACAAAATCAAACTGACCTGAGTTTCCTAAAATTTGAATTCGTGATTTGATTTCGTCTGTGATGTGGGGAATAATCTGAACAGTTTTTCCAAGGAATTCTCCCCGTCTTTCTTTTTCAATTACAGATTGATAAATGCGTCCGGTGGTTACATTGTTTGCTTGAGAAGTAGGCACATTTAAAAAACGCTCATAGTGCCCCAAATCAAGGTCAGTTTCAGCGCCGTCATTGGTGACATAACACTCTCCATGTTCGTATGGATTCAAGGTTCCGGGATCAATATTGATATAAGGATCCAGCTTTTGAATGGTGACAGAATACCCGCGTCCTTGTAACAGTTTTGCTAAAGATGCTGAAATGATTCCTTTACCGAGAGATGAAGTAACCCCGCCGGTTACAAAAATGTACTTGGTTGCACTGGACATAAATTGAATTGTAACTACGGGAGGCAAAAGTAAGATAAATACTCACATCTGTCCAAGTTATTTTTTTATTTTCTGAAATGCTGGTGATATAAATATCGCGTGATTACAGTAATTTTTGCACTCATAGGTATTTTTTCAACATTCCCCAGATAATTGTTAGCAAAGCTGTAATGCCAATGAATGATCCAATCCAAGTACGCAAAAACGGGTAACCTTTTCTCATTAATATCCATGCGCTGATCAATGATATAATACAACTGATGATTAAGATGATGAGAAAGAAATTCATGTTGCTCAGTTATTCAAAGGATAATTTTGATGTAAAGTCTACTGAACATTTTTTCCTTTCGCTTTCTCCCAGTAAACATCCATTTCAGACAAGTTCATCTCCTCCAATTTTTTTCCATCTGCCTCAATGGCTGATTCCATTTTTTGAAAACGATGTATAAATTTCTGATTGGTTTTTGCCAGTGCATCTTCAGGGTTAACACCAATCCATCTGGCATAATTGATGAGTGAAAAAAGTACATCACCAAATTCTTCTTCGGTTTTTTGTTTATCCTGATTTTTAATTTCAACCTTTAATTCATCAATTTCTTCTTCAACTTTTTTCCATACTTCGGTTTCATTGTTCCAGTCAAAACCAATGCCCTTTACCTTGTCTTGAATTCGGGTGGCTTTAACCATTGCGGGCAAGGAATTAGGTACCCCTTCGAGCACTGATTTTTTACCTTCTTTCAGTTTTAATTTTTCCCAGTTTGCTTTTACCTCTTCTTCATTTTCAACTTTTACGTCACCATAAATATGCGGATGTCGGTGAATTAATTTTTCACAGATTGCATTCAACACGTCAGCAATATCAAATGACTTTTGCTCATCTGCTATTTTGGCATAGAAGACCATGTGTAAAAGTAAATCGCCTAATTCACCTTTGATTCCATTCATGTCATTTGCCGTGATAGCATCTGCCAATTCATACGTTTCTTCAATGGTTAGATGACGCAGCGATTCCAGAGTTTGTTTTTTATCCCAAGGACATTTTGCACGCAAATCATCCATGATGTTGAGTAATCGTTCAAAGGCTTTTAATTTCTCGTTCATTTTTTACTACTTTTAAGCGGCTCTAATGCTGTGTTTAATCTGCCGTGAAGTTACGTTTCTTTTTTATTTTGCTTTCTTTTTCTGTCTGGAGCAACGCACAGCGCAGCCTTCCATGGTCTATTTCTATTCTTCCAAAAACCGGTTTTCTTATCTCGCATCGTCCATACATGTCTCATTTGGTAAAAGATAATAACACGGCCTATGAATTAGAATTTTCACAACAAGATAATAGCAGAAATACTACTGCTAATGCTTACCGTTTTCCTTCAAGAGGTTTTTCTTTGTCTTATCATGACTACGGATATCGTGATGTATTAGGCATTGGCATTGGATGTTTACAATTTACAAAATTCAATATCCTTCAGCATAAAAAATTTGGTTGCATTGATTTCAGAATTGGGTCTGGTTTAGCATTTATTACCAAAGAGTATGATGTAATCAGCAATCCAAAAAATAATGCTATTGGATCAAAATGGAATGCCTATATCAACCTTCAGCTTGGGTATGAAAAACAATTCCGTCACATGGTGCTGGGCGTAGGTTTGGAAATAAGTCACTATTCCAACGCCGCTATTACAATGCCTAATCTGGGACTGAATACACCCATGTGTTATTTCAAAGTCGGTTATGCCGTTAAGACAAGAGAAATATTTTCTGCCGATACCCTACCGGTTATTGCCATTTTACCACGACCTGGAAATAAATTGCAATTCCATTTGTTGTCAGGTGTTAAACAAAATTTACCTGGATACAATCACGATAGCCATCATGCAGTTATTGCCCTGCAAGGTTTTTATAGAATGAGATTAGGTTTTAAATGGGATATAGAAACAGGATTAGATATTAGTTATAATGGTGCCAATAGATACAAATACGATGATCTTTCATTTACATTTATTGAAACAGTGCAAATTGGATTGTATGCAGGTGCCTGTATTAATTTTTATAAGTCACAAATATTTTTTGGATTAGGAGGGTATGTTTACAATGCAATCAATCCGGCAGGATGGGTTTATGACCGAATTGGTTACCGTTACAATTTCAGCAAACAATTTAATGCAATGATTGCCATAAAAGCCAATATCGGAATTGCCGATTATTTGGAATTTGGTATTGGGTACCGTTTTTGGTAACCCCCCCCCCCCCCGATACCCCGGATCAACCGGGGTAGAGACGTGGCACTGCCACGTCTCCACAGGTGATTGGTTTTTGTGATTGGTTTTTGTGATTGGTTTTTGTGATTGGTTTTTGTGGGATTTTGTGGTTGGTTTTGTAGAATGTTTTGATTTTTGATTTAAATTTTGTTTAGTTTATTAATTGCAAATTGTTTTGCAATATTCCTATGCGGCAATTGAACAAATTAATGGAAGAACAAAAATGAATGTTATAAAAATAAATATCGCGGACAGATTAATTCCCTGTTTGATTTGTATTCTGATTTTGGCAATTGTGTCATGCAAGAAATCAGAGGAAAGATCATGCATTAAATCAACCGGTGAGTTGACCTCTGATACAATACCTTTGGACTCGGTTTATGAATTCCGTTTGTACAAAAATATCCGCTATGAGATTTTTCAGGATTCAGATAGAGAGATAATTATTCATGGAGGTAAAAATGTAGTTGGGTTTATTGAAGTGTCAAATGAGTCAGGCATTGTATCAGTGAATAACCGCAACAAGTGTAATTTTTTTCGCAAGAGTGAGGACATTCCAACTGTAGAAATACATTATCCTAATTTGAAACAATTTTATTTTGAGAGTAGTGATTCAGTTTATTTTCATGACACTATTTATGCAGACACCTTAATGGTAGAAATGCGACAAGGAGGAGGCAGTTTATTCATTTGCACTGAGGTAAATTTTTTACGCATCAATGTATCATACGGAACGGCTGATTATATTTTAAAAGGTCATGCCAACAATGCTGAAGTGAAAATTCAGAACAATGGTTTTGCTGATGCGTCAGAATTTCAGTCACCTTATATTTTTGTTTATAACAATTCAACGGGTGATTTAATCATCAACCTAGATAGTTCTTTCGCAACAGTAAACATTGAAGGCACGGGCAATGTAAAGTATACCGGTGAACCCGCCAATGTCACATTGCAAAATCCGGGCAGTGGTTCGTTCATAAAAATATAATCACTAAAAATTGGTGGTACTTGGTAGAATCTTTTACCTTTGGTCACATATTATTCTAAAATCTATTTTATGCATAAACAGAGATTATTTGTAGTTATCGCTGCGGCGGTTGGTATTATTTCAGCTTTTTTACCTTGGGCGCGTGTTTCAATGTTTGGTTATTCAGCCTCAGTGAATGGCATTGATGGTGGAGATGGCTGGTTATCTATTGGGTTGTTTGGTGTTGCTGCTGGGCTTGCCATTGCCAATGGTGATAAAACTAAAGTTCTTGAAGGAACAATGAAAAAAGCCGTTGCAGGCGTTGGAGCAGGTGCTGCTGCTTTCATGTTGATTGAACTTTTAAGAATTGGTTTTGAGTTCGCAAGTTTTGGTGTTTATCTTTCTCTTCTTGCGGGTATTGGTGTAATGGCCATTCCTTTCGTTATCAAAGGTGACGGTGGATTTGAAATGCCAACCAAAGATTCAATCAAAAATGAATTGAAATAAAACAAATAGTGCAATTGCAAAAGCATCCGTAAATGGGTGCTTTTTTTTTTGCACAATTCAAATGATTAAATCGATTATTTTATATATTTAGCACAAATTAATGTTTAACTAATCTAAAAAACCTATGGGAATTATTATTTTTTATCTTGCAGTGATGGTCTTTTTATGGATCAGCGTTTGGAAAGTGTTTGCTAAAGCCGGGCAACCAGGTTGGGCAATTTTTATTCCAATTTACAACATCTATGTTGCTACTTTGATTGCAAAAAAACCAGCATGGTGGATTGCCCTAATTTTACTCGTGCCAATTGTGAATATAGTTTTTGCAATTATGTTGGTTAACGGTATTTCAAAAGCTTTCGGTAAAACAGAAGGGTTTACTGTTGGTTTGATTTTCCTTGGCATTGTATTTTGGCCAATCCTTGGTTTTGGAGATGCTAAATACATTTACGGTGACAAACAAAGCAGTGATAGCGTGCTTGATGCATAATCTATAAAAAAGCATTGTCAAAAACCCGCCTACCTCGTAAGCGGGTTTTTTTGTGACTTTTGCTACGCCGGCTTCAACAATTCCTCCTTAACTTTGTTCTTTGAATAGCATGATTGACAATTTGATGAATATCTTTTCATATTATGCTAAAAAATTAATGAGATGAATTCGTATTGAATCGTCACAAAATATAAACTGACAACAGATGAAATTATTCCTTCTCACCATGCTATTACTTGCTCTAGCCTTTGCGGGTATTGCAATAAAAATCTGGGCAAAAAAAGGCGGAAAATTTGCCGGGACTTGTGCAAGCAATAACCCGGTTTTGAATGATGGTCAAGAGACTTGTAGTTTCTGTGGCGCCCGCCCTGATGAACAGTGTAAAAAAGATGAGGTTGAGTCGTAGACTATAATTGAATAATTGTTCATCGCTTTTTATTTTACCCAACATACCGTATTTGTATTTCTATGTTTGAATTCTACTTTGTGGTGTGTTTCGGTGTAGCCTTTTATATGCTAAAGAGAAAATATGCGGTGTGAAAGCATGATGTTTCAGAAGGTGTGATTTAAAATTTGTTTTCGGTGATTGGATGTTACGAAAAACAAAAGCATCAATTCATAGCCGGATCTTTAGGGAAATTAGCAAACACCTTGTATTTACCTCCTTGCCGTTCCATGTAGTCTTTCCAGATATTGTCATAGTTGACATCCATGATATCATCCTGATGATCAATTTCACTTACGAGCCAACTATTTTGTTTGAGTTCACCGTTGAGTTGTTTTTCAACCCAGCCTGAATACCCAAGAAAAAAACGCACTTCATCAGGTGAAACTTTTCCTTCAGCCATCAAGGTTTTTAATGTATCAAAATCACCTCCCGCATAAATATTTTGCGTGACATGAATGCTGTTTGGCAATTTATCTCCAAGCGTGTGGATATAATATAAATTCTTTGAACTTACCGGACCTCCAATGCTGATTCTGAATTCTTGATCATAAGGTTCAATTTCAACCATGTTTTCAAATTGTGAAAGCCGAATGTCTGTATAGTTATTCAGAACAAAACCAAATGATCCGTCTTCATTATGTTCACATAGCAGAATAACCGAACGATGAAAATACTCATTCACCATAAAAGGCTCTGTTATCAGCAGTCTTCCTTTTTTTGGCTCAAGGGTGTTATATACGTTCAAGTCAAACATCTTATCAAATATACAAAAAAAATGGTTTCAAGTCTGACTATGCTGTGACAGGTTGATGATTAATCATGAAAAAATGCTGAACTTTGCACACGCTATGGCAGGAATAGACCTGAAAAATAAACGGGCAAAATTTGAATTTGAATTGCTGGATAATTATCTGGCAGGTATTGTACTGACCGGTACTGAAATCAAATCATTGCGCACGGGTAAAGGAAGTATTGCTGAATCATTTTGTGTTATCGTTAAAGGAGAACTCTTTATCCGTAATATGTTTATTGCCGAATACGAGCAGGGAACCTACAATAACCATGCACCCAAGCGTGATAGAAAATTATTGCTGACCAAAACAGAATTGAATAAATTGGAACGCAAGTTGAAAGATAAAGGCTTAACCATTGTTCCTTCTCATGCATTTTTGAATGAAAAAAATTTGGTGAAAGTCAAAATTCATTTGGCTCGTGGAAAAAAATTACACGACAAACGAGAATCACTCAAAGAAAAAGATACTAAAAGAGAATTGGACAGAGCGATGAAGCGATAATTCAACGCATCAAAAGGCAACAATGCTCAACTATCTTATTTATCAAATTCTTTCCCGGTTTCCTCTTGATGAGCTAAAGTCCAATCATCTGTAGTTGTAGTTTGAAGCCAGATATTGCCTGATCTTCTGAACACTTGAACACTCAAACCAAAGTGATCATGAAAACTGCGTTCAAACGTACTAGTCTTTTGGTGACCATCAACGCTTAAATCTCCGGCATGATGATTTTTGCGGATGTCTTTCAGGCAAAGTGAGTCATCATACATGGCTTTTCTTGCAGATGCTTCTCCTGTCTTATGATCTTCTGAAAAAAATTCAAGTTTCAAATGTGGGTATACGTTACTGAAGGCTTCTTTGATTTCTTTCAGTTTTTGATTATCGCTGATGTGTATTGTTTTCATATTGAATAGTTCATTAAATTTTATTTTCTTATCTGACAATTTTGAAAAATTCTTGCTTCAATTCTGCATAAATTTTTCGGTGAATCGCCATTTGATCTTTCCACTTCTTGTGATCACTAAAGGTAATAAAAGCAATATTGTTTTCATGGGTTTTAATAAATTCTGTCAGTTTATTTTCTGCCGCCCGAATCTCATGCTGATAAATATCAATTTTTTCCAGCTTTAAAATGAAGCGATTTTGAAATTGCTCAACCAAAGCCGCCTTTCCTTTTTGAACTAAATCATTAGCTGATTTTTCTAAAAGCTTTTGAAAAAATTGAATCTCTTCTTTATTGAATTCCAATTCTGCAATCCAGTTTTTATGGTCGTCGTGCAAATCATTATAATGAATGCCTTGCTCGTATGTTTTAGGTGTTTCCATGTTACAAATGTAAATGAAAACAAGATGAGCATCAGTAACCGCTGTCACCGTAGCAACTGATTTATGTCAGCGATATAAAAAGCGCAAGAGTTTATTTAATTTCCAGCAATTCTTCTATGTCATCAGCTTCAACATACTCAGCGTGATCCCATACATTTTCAAATTGAATGGAAACTAAAAAGTCCAAATGTTCCTGAATGATTTGAGATGTTTTGTGTTTTTTGTCATTGATTACTTTCTGATATGCCTTTTCTACTTCTGAATCCAATTGTTTTACTTCAGTGTCTGACCACATATTGACAACGGGTGTATTGTCAAGTCCCCACTTTAAAAAGTTGAGTCGTTCAGCGTACAAACTCAAGGCGTGTTGATAATATTTTTCATACAAGATATTACCTTGGTGATCTACAATAAAATCTTCGCACGTGAGTATTTGTTTTGCCAGTTCATCCCATGAAATAGCTAGTGCAGCATCACCTGTAATTTGGCCGTCTACATCTATGAGCAAATCAATATAATCTGTTAAAGGTTCTGAAATATCTTGCTTCATTTTTTTTCTGATGTACTTTAAATCAGGCATTGGAAATGCATAGCCTTCTTCCCACCAAACTTCAAAACCGTATTTTCCATATTTTTTCTCAATTTCTTTCTGAGTTTTTTCAGAGTAATCTCCCATCTCTTCTTCACTTATTTCAAATTTATGATAGAATTGGCGAATGAGAAAAAAGGCCGAATCTTTTTCATCCTGACTAAAATTTTCTTTTAGAATCTCATATTTTGCAAAAGCTGAATCAGTATTTTCTACGGTGGTTTCCAACGAAGCTATATACAATTCAAAATCCGGATATCCTGAAATTTTTTCTGTTGTTGTATCTGCTTCTACTGACGTGGTTGAAGTACTTGTTGATTCATTTGTACCTGCGCAAGCAACAAGTAAATAAGTAATAACAGGAATAATAAGAAGATTAATTTTCATAAGACATGATTTAAAAATTGATGGTTAATACCGGATGCAATTCCAGGTTGTTTTCAGAACTGTTCCTTGGATACGGATGATCAATATCAATGAATGCAATGCCTGTAATGGTTACCGTATCACCTTCTAAAGTTTCATGATGATCTTCAACCCATTGGTAGGCCGTCAAGTATTTTTGATAGAAGACAGAGTTTTTGGCAAATTCACAATCCGGATTTGGAATTTCACAATTCAGATATTTTTCATCTGCACTGATCAGTTTTACTTTCCAGTCTCCGTCGTGATATTTTTTTACTTTTTCAACCTTGCCGGTAATAGTAAAGGTTTTGTTCTCTATTTCTTGTCTGGGTGATTTTCGGTCAATTTCCGGAACAACAATGCTGCCTATTGAATCAACAGTAGAAATGATTGGCAGTGTATCAATTGAAACAGCGTCAATATCGGTAGCTATTTTTATATCTCTTCGTGTGCTTTCACCATTGCATGCATCATTGGTTTCTGACTGGTTGCATGAAGTGATGATGAAGAGAAGATTGACGTAAATAAAAATAGATGTTTTGTTAAGTGAAAATATGTTGTGCATGTTTCAGTGAGAGATTATTTAATTTGAAAATAGGCAATACCTAAGCGATATGAATTTAAGCCAAATCCAAAAATACATCCAACGCATACCGGACTTAATAGCGATTCATGTCTGAATGATTCACGGGTTGTTATATTGCTCAGATGCACTTCAACCACCGGCACTTGAATAGCTGCAATTGCATCACGAATGGCAACTGAGGTATGCGTATAACCACCGGCGTTGAGCAGAATACCATCATGACTTGATGCTTGAAGGGTATTGATGAGTTCTCCTTCTACATTTGATTGAAAATACGTGAACTCTATTTCCGGAAAGATATGTTCTAATTCCACAAAATATTCTTCAAAACTTTTATTGCCATATACATTTGGTTCACGTTTTCCAAGTAAATTTAAATTTGGTCCGTTGATGATCAGAATTTTCATAATTAACTAATATTTATCATTCAAAAGAATACGATTTGAACAGTGCAATTTTATTTTTGATGTGAAGCTATGCATTCATCGTGGATCAAATATAGAAAGGATTATCAGAGTTATCTCAAAATTGAGAAATCCTTATCATCAAATAGTGTTGAAGCTTACCTGCGTGATTTTGATAAAATTGGTCAATTCCTTGAATACCGTAATCTTGAAAAAAAGGCTACTGATATTGGTTTGAAAGATTTGCAGGAAATGATGGGTTGGATTCATGAAATGGGAATAGCCGCCCGTTCACAAGCACGCATCATTTCTGGTATCCGAAACTTTTATGAATTTTTAGTTTTGGAAGAAGAGATCAAGCAAGATCCAACTGAATTATTAGAAATGCCAAAAATTGGCAAAAAACTACCTGAGGTTTTAGATAAAGAAGAAATTGATGCGCTCATTCAGGCAATTGATGTTTCAAAAAATGAAGGACACCGCAACCGGGCAATCATTGAAACGCTGTACAGTTGCGGCTTGCGTGTGAGTGAATTGGTTAATCTCAAAATAACGAATCTCTATTTTGACGAAGGGTTTATACGTGTAATTGGTAAGGGAAATAAAGAGCGATTGGTGCCGGTGAGTCCAACGGTTGAAAAAGAAGTAAGGCTTTATATTGAATCAACCCGCAATCATCAAGATATCAAAGCCGGTCATGAAGATGTTTTATTTCTGAATCGTCGCGGATCAAAACTGACTCGGGTGATGATTTTCACTATAATTCAGCAATTGGCACAAGCTATTCGCTTAAAAAAAAGTATTTCGCCTCACACCTTCAGACATTCATTTGCTACGCATTTGGTTGAAGGTGGTGCAAATTTACGCGCAGTGCAGGAAATGCTTGGGCATGAATCAATAAGCACTACTGAAATCTACACGCATTTGAGTGATGATTTACTCAAAGAAGCAATAATTTCTTATCATCCACGCAACAGGAAATAGGTACTGAATTCATTGATTTGCCTAAATTTGCGTCATGCTTACTGATGAAATTCTAATGAATCGCTGTATACAACTTGCCCGAAAAGCAATAGGATATGTTGCTCCAAATCCTATGGTGGGTGCGGTTTTTGTTCATGATGATAAAATAATTTCAGAAGGTTATCATGAACGATTTGGAGAAGCACACGCTGAAGTAAACGCGATAAAAAAAATTCAAGATAAAAATTTGTTAAAGCAATGCGTTTTGTACGTCAATCTTGAGCCTTGTTCTCATTTTGGTAAAACACCTCCATGTGCTGATTTGATTATTGCAAGCGGAATTCCGGAAGTGGTGATTGGTTCAAAAGATTCTAATCCGCAAGTGGGTGGTAAAGGAATTGAAAAGTTGGAAAAAGCAGGCGTTAAGGTGAGGTTTGGTGTGCTTGAAAAAGAGTGCCGTGAACTGAATAAAAGATTTTTCACTTTTCATGAAAAAAAACGCCCGTACGTAATTTTGAAGTGGGCACAAACCAAAGATGGTTTCATGGATATTGATCGTAGTAAAGGTGAAAAAGGAATTGCATGGATTACCTCATCACCAACTAAATCTGTTGTGCACCGTTGGCGACATGAAGAGTCAGCTATTTTAGTTGGTAGAAATACCATAGCAAACGACAACCCACAATTGACCTGTCGTGAAAGCAGTGGCACAAACCCGATTCGCGTAATCATTGACAAAGATTTGCACCTTGACTATAATGCATTTCTTGTTGGCAAAGCAGATGCAAAAACAATTATTCTTACCAATAAAAAAGCAATTGGCAACAGTACACTAGAATTTATTCAACCGGATGATTTTTCTATTGAAGGTATGCTGAAAAAATTGGCTGAACTCAATATTTCATCTGTCATTGTGGAGGGAGGACGCAATACGCTGGATCGTTTTATTGAATCCGGTATCTGGGATGAAGCACGCGTTATCACCGGAAATAAATTATTTGTAAATGGAGTGCAAGCTCCGCTGATCAATGGAAAAAAAACAGGCGCCTTTGTTTTTGGAAATGATCATATCCAATACATAGAAAATGCTTGATATTGTCCTTGGTATTTGTTGTTTTAATGTCATCCTGATTTGTTTCAAATTACTGGATAAATTCCGAATTGATAATCTACAAGCCATTGCCGTAAACTATATTACAGCCGGTTTGCTCAGTTTTACGCTGATTGAAAATACTCCTTCATTCAAAGAAATTTTTACAGCACCTTGGTTTTTTTATGCAGTGGGTGTTGGGGTGATGTTTATTCTGGTTTTTAACTTGCTCGCAAAAGCATCACAGGTAATTGGTGTCGCTATTTCAACCGTTGCAAATAAAATGTCTCTGGTTATTCCTATTCTGGCAGCCTTGATTTTGTTTGAAGGGGAAACTATTTCTCTCTTAAAAATAATCGGAATTATTCTGGCACTTGCCGGTGTATATTTTGCTACTACTAAAGGCACAAAACTCAATTTTGATGTGAAGTATCTTTGGTTGATTTTGGTGATTTTTTTTGGACAAGGAGCTGCTGATGTTTTATTTAATTGTGCTAAAGAATGGTATGTAGATGTTTCGTTAAACGGAATATTTTTTGTGGTGATTTTTTTGTCGGCAGGCCTTGTTGGTACTTGTATGTTGACGTTTCGTGTTGCTGCAAAAAAAACAAAACTCAAAGTGAAAGATTTATCCTGGGGTGTATTGTTGGGCATTCCTAATTTTCTCACCCTGTGGTTTTATTTCAGATCGCTTGAGAGCGGTGAACTGGAGGTGTCACAGGTAAATCCTATTTACAATATTGGTGTGGTTATTTTGTCAGCTGCTATTGGCTTTTTATTCTTCAAAGAGAAATTGGCACTTAGTAATTGGCTGGGAATTTTATTGTCGGTTGCGTCCATTGCGGCGCTCATGTTTTCTTAATCCATGCAACAAAAAAAAACAATAGCTATTTTAGGTTGTGGCTGGCTTGGATTAAAGTGGGCAAAACAATTGGCAAATAAAGGATTTCAGGTAAAGGGTTCAACTCGTTCTACGGCTAAAAAAAATGAATTTATTGAATCAGGTATTGAACACTTTGTTTTAGATGAAACCCATGCCCCTTTGGATGAACTGAAATCTTTCACTTCTTGTGATTTGTTCATGATTGCAATACCATCATCAAAAATTTCAAAAGATTTTTTAGCCAGTCTTTGTCAGTATATTGATCCTGAAAAAACAAAAATAATTCTGATCAGTTCAACCGGAATCTATAGAGAAACAAATGAAATATTAAATGAAAATGCTCCGCTTGAAAAACTGAATATTACAAGTCCAATTTATAAAACAGAGCTGTTTTTGCAAGAATTATTTCAAGGGAAATTGACTATTCTTCGTGCCGGAGGATTGATCGGTTATGACAGAGATCCTGTCAGATTTGCATTTGCTGAGAGTGTGAGAAAAAATCCTGATGGTCGCATCAATCTTATTCATGTTGATCAGTTGATGCAGGTTTTGGACGCCTGTTTGGATGATCAAATAGGGCATGGAATTTTTAATGTTTGTCAGGCTGAACATCCTACAAAAAAAGATTATTATAGCCGTTGTTGTCTTTTGGCAAATTTGACTCCACCTGATTTTTTAATTGATGATGATCAGTCATTCAAAATCATTGATAGCAGTAAATTGTTTTGGGTTTTAGGGGTGGAATTTTAAAGGCTTGTTAACTGTCGTTTCAACTAGTTCTTGAATTGTGGGACAGGAATGTTGGCATAATTCATCAAGCAAATCTTTGGCAGGTATTCCTTTTAGTTTTCAATTTTTCATCTGGGTTAAGCTTTTCAATTTTTTAGAGTTTATTAGGTCTGTTGAATATTTGCCGGAATATCATTATCTTTATGTTTAGATATTTCCAGTTATGACTACAACGGCTATTCGCACTAAAGTGCACAAGTATATTGACGAAGCAGATACTAAAGTACTTCAGGTCGTTTACCAGCTTTTGGAAGTCTATCGTCAAAGCAATTCAAGCCTGTTAACAGAGGATCAGCAGAAAGAAGTTTTGAGAAGATCAGCCTTATATAAATCCGGAAAAATTAAAGGTCACTCCCTTGCTGAGGCTCGTAAACGTGTGAAACAAAAAATTTCTGATTAAAAGTGCCTGCTTATAAGATTATCATTCTTGAACAAGCCATCACTGAGATTGCCGACTCGTGTTTGTACTATAATAAAAGAGTGCCGGGACTGGGATTTGACTTTGAAGATGAGGTTTTTGAACTACTTGAATTAATAAAGGATAACCCATTACTTTTTCCCGTTAAGTTTGTGAATTTTCACGAGGCGGTTGTTACCAGATTTCCTTTTGTCATCACCTATGAAGTTTGTGAAAAGCAAATAATTGTGACTGCTGTCTTTCATGTAAAGAGACATCCACGAAAAAAGACCAAAAGAAAAAAATAATAATTGTGAAAGTTCAACGGCAATCGTCATACCCAATTTTCATCTACTGAAATTGTATAAACTTTCTACCTTGATTCTATCAGCGCAAATATAACTCACCAGTATTTTATTAAGATGATGATCAGTCATTCAAAATCATTGATAGCAGTAAATTGTTTGGGGTTTTAGGGGTAGAATTTTAAAGAACAGATTTTACCATCCCAACATATCCGGCGTTTCACTGTAATAATGATAGCAAACAACATCCGGAAACTGCTCGTGAATATAATTCAGATAATTGCTCCATCTTGGTTTGAGAAAACTCAAATAAGGCCTCTCAAATTTCTGCTGTGAATACCAATCTCTGCTTTTATAAACTCCTTTGTTTACTTCGTTGAGGATGTTGTAATAGGTTTGGATTTTCCGGTAAAACAGACATTGTAATTTTATTTGAATAACGGGAGTAGGGCTGAGAATTGAAAGTTCTTTGTGCTTTTCAATGAAGCTCAAATATTTTTCACATCTCTCAATTTTTTCTGTAAAACAATCTGTGACAGAGGAGTCTGGATCGAGGCATTTTTGAAAGGATTCATTCATTTCTTTCAACAGTGATTCAAGGTTGTTTTTGTTCAAGCTCGTCCAAAAAAAACACTTTGCATTTTTTTCTTGTAGAAAATTAGTGGTGTAAATTTCATAAATAATCTGTTTAATTTTATAAAAATTACTGTACTCACCTTCGATCATGAATTCATCACTGCAGTTGTTTAGAATTGTAACGGCTTGTATTTTTTGTGGCGGCCACTCATAGAATGTGTGATAACGATCCTCCGCACGCACCAGAGTGAATTTCCCTTCATTAGACCATAAACAAAAGTCAACTTTCCGGTAGAGTGTTGTCATCCATTCCATAAACTGAAAAAGTTGGGATAAGGTCAAATTGCTATCAGGTACGATGTGATAAAGTGGTTGTGCGTTTTCGTTTTGGGTAAAATGGTAGATGATTTCAGCGTTTTCTTGTGATGGCTTTCCGGCATAGGTATTGTCATTTATTTTTTCTAAAAGAGTCATTTCAGATTGCAGAAAAATAATTCCGTTTGCCGGTTTTAAATTCAAGGTGTTCCACACGGGATACCCGTATGTCAATGACGGCGGATGAATATTAAATTCCTTAGCCGTTTGTACATACGGGTTCATGCTCCCATGTGCACGGGCATAGGTAATCAAAACAATCATAAGCACCCGTGTTGATTTTGCGATCATGATCATACCGTTACAAAAATCAAACCGCATTGCGCAATAAAATTCTTTGGTGAGTATCATTGATTTAACAGTTCAAAAATTGATGTGAAGTGAAAATGAGACTGTCATAGATTAACGAATCTTTAAATTTCTTTAGAGTGTGATGTTGCGCATGTTTTTGCATTATCCTTATTACCCCATTAACATTGTTTTGATACAACCTTAGTATAGGGTTTTATTTCAGGTAAATCTACTCGGGTACATTTGGTTCAACAAACCAATAAGTTATGGCAGTAATAGGAACAGTTCTGAAAACCACGGCAAAATACGCATATAAATTAAATAATTTATTGAGTAAGCCGGGGCACATTGCTCAAGAGAAGCAGTTGAGAAAACTTTTGACAAAAGCTCGCAATACTGAATTTGGAAAAATGTACAAGTTTGATGAAATATTGGCAAGCAATCATTTGATGGATGAGTTCAGAGAACAAGTACCGGTTTTTGATTATGATTATATGTTTAAAAAATTCTGGTACAAAACATTGAACGGACAACCAAATGTATCATGGCCCGGATTCATTCGTAATTTTGCCTTGACATCCGGAACCACAGGGGCATCAAGCAAGCGTATACCTGTTTCATCTCAAATGGTGCAAAGTATTCGCAAGGCAAGTATCAAACAAATTCTCTCAACTTCAAAAATTGAATTGGATTCAGATTTTTATGCAAAGGATATTTTATTTTTGGGAGGTAGCACACAACTAACTAAAATCAACGAACAGTTTGAAGGTGATTTAAGTGGTATCATTACCGGAAAAGTGCCTGCATGGTTCAGTCCTTTTTCTAAACCTGAGAAAAGAATTCGTGCACTGAATAATTGGGGAGAAAAAATTGAGGAAATTGTAAAGCATGCTCCTGAATATGATTTGGGTGCAATATGTGGGGTGCCCGCCTGGGTTGAAATTCTGCTTGAAAGAATTATGGATCATTATGGTTTAGATTCTATTTTTCAGATTTGGCCAAACCTTAAAATATTTGTACACGGCGGTGTTTCATTTGAACCGTATATGACACGCTTCAATAAATTGTTTGATAACCGGGTGATTTATCTTGATACTTATCTTGCTTCTGAAGGATTCTTTGCTTATCAACCTGCTGATTCTGATTCGCTCGAATTGCTGTTGAGTAATGATGTGTATTATGAATTTATTCCATTCAACGAAGAGTGTTTTGACAGTGACGGCAACCTGATCAATTACAATCACAGTTTAACCATTGATGAAGTCGTAGAAGATGTTGATTACGCCTTGCTGGTCACCACCAGTTCAGGAGCATTCAGATATTTAATTGGTGATACGATTCGCTTTAAAGATGTAGAAAAATTTAAGTTCAAAATAACCGGACGAACGAAACATTTTTTAAGTATTTGTGGTGAACATCTGTCTGTAGATAATATGACTGAAGCGTTGACAAAAGTTTCATTTGAACAGCAAATTGAGATTAGAGAGTTTGCGGTTCGTGGGGTTAGAACTGAAGGTGGCAATGAACACATTTGGTATATAGCCTGTGATCAAAAAATTAATACTGAACATTTACTAACGCTCATAGATGAATACTTGTGCCAACTGAATGATGATTATCGCACAGAGCGCAGTTATGCTCTCAATAAAGTGACCATGAAATGTTTGCCGTCAAAAGTGTTTTATGATTTTATGGAGATGAAGGGAATGTACGGTTCACAGTATAAATTCCCGCGTGTGCTCAAAGGTAAAATGGGTGATGATTGGGCAGAATATACCGCCTTACTTGAACCAAAAAGACATCCATGGTTTTTGATTGGTTGAGAAATTTTGATGGTACATGGCAGCCGTATTCAAATTATTTTGACCCGCCGGGTGTATACATGGTAATTCCATTTTGATTGTATGCATTGATCATTGTTTCAAGAAAACCGTGCGCATCTGCAAGCAAACATTCTGCTTCTCCGATTTTAACTTTTTGCATAACGCCTTCCTTTTCAAACAGGGGAATTAATTCATCACATTTTCTTTTTTTAGAAAATTCAGGATTATGCACTTTTGTTTTTACACCATGTTTTTTTCCTGACGGGTCAGTAATTTCAACTTCAAAAATTTCATTTGCATACACTGGGAATTTGAAATCTACTGCATCTTCAAGGGTATGTAAATTAGTGCCGGCCATAGTCAAAGTAACGCCAACATAAAGAAGTTTGCCTTTTTGATCAGATACTCTGTAAAACGGGCTTTGGCTGTTGTATGGAGTTAGTTGATTGAAATGATCTTTGATAAAATAATGCGCATTTTTTCCCCATGCAGATACGGGTTCAGTTGGATGCCAGCTGCGCAAAACACCGGGAAGAGTTCTAAAATATTCTGTAATTTTTCCGGTGGCTGACGGGGTTTTCAGTACATCAAATTGTTTGTTCGCTTTGATAAAATCATATTGAAACACCGCGTTGGGAGAGGTTGGCATGAGCAAGGTTCCTTCCTCTGTGATTACGCTCATCAAGGCATCAACAAAAGTTTTGGCTCCGTTTTCAAGATATCCGATACGACTAAGACTGGAATGAACAAGTACAATATCACCTGCTTTAATACCGACTTTGTGCAAATCATTTTCCAAGTTTTGTTGTGTGATGATGTTGCCTGATTTTGCCTTATCAGCAAGCGTTTTGTTGCGGTTTAATTTTTTTCTTTTCCTATTCCATTCAAGCAATGGAGCAGGGGTGATGTTGCGAACAAAATCTTTCAGACTCATTTGCTGACAAACTTATACGTGATGGTTCCGGTTTGAACTGCGGGAGCTGAATCACTGTAATTAAAGCGTGAACGTTTTGCGTATTTAATAGATTGCTCTATCATACATTCTGTTGCGTTAGATGAACCGGATGGTAAATACGTAACATCACGCACGGAGCCATTTTTATCCACTTTAATTTCAAGCATCACGGTGCCGGCTGAATTACAGGTGTAACCCGGTTTTTCAAGCGCATGGGCTTTTCTGTCTTTCAAATCAAAAGATGCCATCACATCTCCGGCAAATGATTTATTGCCGTCAGTATCTATTGATTTGTCAACGTTATTTTGATTTTGTTTGTTCTGCTGTTTGTCTTTTTGTTGAATGTCTAAGGATGATTCATTGGATTTATTTCCACCATCACCATGTGTGGATGCCCATTCATCAAAATATTGTTGTTCTAGTGCTTTGGTGTTGTTGTACACCTGTTCATCCATATCCTGCGTTGAAAAATTATCGTATGATTTGTCTCTTGAATCATTGGCATCACTGGTGACGTTATAAACATCTTGATTCTGGTTCTGTGCATTTTGTTTGTCTTCCAACATCTTCATGATCTCAGGATCAATCGGCATGTCTTCTATTGGAATATCAAGAGGTAATACCGGTTCCTCCACACGAAACGGTCTTTTCACAGTAACAAAATTGGAATAAATGACAAAGGCTACATGCAGCAACACAGTACCCAGTATAGCGAACTTATATTTTTCAATAAAGTTTAATACCATTTATTCGTCTTCTTTTTTCAAAAATTGATTAGTACTCAAGTTGTAATAAAAAAGATCACTTCCTCTTTCTAACTTTACGACTGAAGCGCTGATTGGTTCAATTTTTATATAAACAAAGTTAAGCAAAGTATCGCCTTGAAGAGTCATTAAGCCAAAATTCCCAAGGCTTTTGGCAATAATTAACGTATCATTCAAAAACGTGATTTCTTCATATACCGGGTTGATTACATAGACCCCCGCCTTGTTAATGATGCCTGAAAATGGTTCGCTGCCTGCAATTGCGTAATTGCCATTAAATGAAAAAGCATGCGTAAAAGTAAACGGAATGGCTTGTGCCCCTGTTGGATAAACATATCCCCATTTGCCTGATTTTTCAACTGCCATGACCGCTGCATAATCTCCCAATTTTTCTTTTGGTTGTGCAAATAATTTTTTACCGGTAGTGTCAATTAAATTATATTTTCCATCTTGCTGTATTAAGGCGTAATTATTCGTGAACATGGCAAGTTGACGATATTCTGAAAAAGGATTTAACCAAACTTGCAGTAAAATATTTCCATCGCGGTTAATGTAATTGTACATACCATCTTTTTCTACAATTGCACGATTGTTTGAAAATGGTCCAACATAATCATAACTAAAATTCAGCAGCGTATCTCCTTGTATTGAAATGATACCGTAGTAGTCATCAAACATGGCAAGATACCAGTCATGTTCATATTGTCGCAATTCCTGATATTTCATGGGAATAAACGTGGTACCAAAGGGATCAATCAAACCATAATTTTCATTCTGTGCAACAATAGCTTTACCGTTAATAAAATCATTTGCATCCGAGAATCTAGGCTGAATGCGAACCACCCCTTTGTTGTCAAAATATCCGTAAAGTGAATCTTTCAGAAAATATGTGAGGCCATTATTTAAATTGCCCAGATCGTCATATTGAGCTGCAATAATGAATTCTCCATTGCGATTAATCATTCCCAATTTGCCGTTAAACTCAACAATGGCATGTCCTTCATGAAATGGCAAGGCATCGTCAAATATTGGCTGAATAAAAATTTGACCGGTCTTGTTAATGTAACCGTATTGTCCGTTTATTTTAACCACAGCAAGACCTTCACTAAATTCATCTGCATCTTCAAATTTTGGATCAATGAAATGTTGGCCATCTTCACTTACATAGCCCCAACCATCTGTCGTTTTGAAAGGGAAGTAGGTTGTGTTAGAAAGTAGAATTTCACGTTCAATTTCTTCCATATAAGGGAACTCAGGAAAATTGGTTGCAAATGATTCTATACTGGTGGTTGAATAAGAATTTTGTTGAACATGACTATTGTACATCTTGCGCCATGCTGAAGCTACATTGTGATTGTCCGGATTGTCTTCAATGAATTTCTCATACGCCTGTACTGAGCCTGTGCCGGTATATAGTTCAAAAATTTTGTCTTCTGCATCCGTGCGATATGGGCTGTTAGGGAATCTGCGCACAAAATCAATATAGGAAATCAAGGTATTGGATGCGGTATTTTCTAGATACAATTGCTGTTCATATCTTGCTAGCGCTGATTCAGTAAAAACAGAGGTTGGATAAGAGGTTGCAAATTCTTGATATTGTTCACTGGTATTGAATTTACATGCCTGACTGAAACGAATACTATCACGTAAATAAACAGCCGAATCAACATGTTCACTCCAATAATTATTTGCGATAAAATTATCCATAGCATCTGCTGTTCTGATTTTACAAGCAATTCTGTAAAGTGCAGTAGACACCAAGTCACGCTGATGTAAAACAGAAAGACTATCAGCCCCTAATAGATTGAACCGCTCTTTTTCTTTGGCGGTGAGAGATGAGTAGCCATTTGCAGATATCACGATGTATCGAAAAGCAGAGTCCAAATTGTGAAAAGGGTTGTCTTGTCTATAATAGATGATACTTAGACCATAGGCAGCCGGTACCGGCATTTTCTTAATTGATTTTTCAAAAATCTGTTTGGCTTCAAAATAATTATATATCTCCAATGCCCCGAAACCTTTTTCAATCTTGCCCGCTGATGCCGACAACGAACAAAATATAATAAAAAATATACTGAGCAAGATGGACTTCATTACGTGCAAAATTAGCCAAATTCAGTTTCAGAATTTTTTTAGTTGTAATCAAATTCTCTGCCTTACTTTGCAATGGTCACATGGATTTCATTTCTGCCCAAACGAAAATTGCCTTAACTCACATCCATGTCGTGAAGTAAAACAACTGTTTTTACTCCGGTTTTGCGGTGGCCATAAAATTTTATTTGATTGATAACCACCGTGCAATCAAAAAATAGTGCAGAAAAATAAAGGGGTTACACAATAAATTAGAATTGCGGATGTTATTGTAATACCTTATACTTGTAAATTTGCAACCTTTGTTTTGAGCCGTTAATGGTTAAAATTGCCGATCGAATACTGTTTTATTTAATTTTGAAACCTGTGTCATACATGCCTTTGGGGCTATTGTATGCTATGTCGTCGGTGGTTGCTTTTCTCACTTATTATCTTGTTAGATACCGTCGCAAAGTGGTCAGACGCAATCTCACAGCGGCTTTTCCTGAAAAAACTATTGCAGAAATTACTGCAATTGAAAAAGGATTTTATCTGCACTTCACTGATTTTATCATGGAAAGCATTAAAGCCATTAGCATTTCTGAAAGGCAATTATCAAAACGTACTTCAATAAAAAATCCTGAACTGCTTGAGAAATACTACGCAGCCGGTAAAAACATTCTGGTTACTTGTGGGCATTATAACAATTGGGAATTCTATGCATTGAGTTTACCAAGAATGACACAGTACAAAACCTATTCAGTTTATCAACCATTAAAAAATACTTTCTACGATAAAATTCTGTACAATTCACGGGTGCGGAACGGCATGAAGCTTATACGCACCAAAGAGTTGATTCCTTTTTTCTCTGTTCCTTCTACTGAGCGCCGAATGGTGGTTATTGTGAATGATCAGTCACCTTCAAATATTCAAACAGCGCATTGGAATACCTTTTTGAACCAACCAACCGGCTGGAATATTGGACCTGAAAAGCTGGCGCGCAAATACGACTACGCTGTTTTGTTTGGTTATTCACGCAGAATTAGGCGTGGAGTTTACGAAGTAGAGTTTTCAGTTCTTTCTGAAAATCCAACGGCTATGCCTGAAGGAGCAATTACGGATGTCTACTCTCAAATTCTTGAAAAATTGATCACTGAAAAACCTCAATTCTGGCTTTGGTCACACAAAAGATGGAAACATCCACAGCCTTTGAAGCATGAAAAACCTGTAGTGGTTAGTCAGCAAATTGCATCATGAGCACCATTCCGTTAGCAGAACGAATGCGTCCGCAAACGCTTGCGGATTATATCGGTCAGCAACATATTCTTGGAATTGACAGCGGGTTGCGCAAAGCAATAGCATCCGGAAATATTCCTTCCATGATTTTATGGGGCCCACCCGGTGTAGGAAAAACAACCCTGGCACAAATTATTGCCAATACCGTTAAGCGACCTTTCTACGCACTGAGTGCAATTAATTCAGGAGTAAAAGATATTCGTGAAATCATTGAGAAGGTAAATACCGCCGGTTTATTTGGCAACGGGAATGCCATTTTATTCATTGATGAAATTCATCGGTTCAGTAAATCACAACAGGATTCATTATTGGGTGCCGTTGAAAAAGGCTTGATTACCTTGATTGGCGCAACTACTGAAAACCCATCGTTTGAAGTTATTTCAGCGCTTTTATCGAGATGCCAAGTGTATACCTTACAGCATCATACCAAAGATGAATTGATACAACTCATGCAGCGTGCATTAGATCAAGATGTGATTCTTTCCAAAAAGAAAATTGAATTGAATGAAACATCTGCCTTGCTGCAGATATCAGGTGGGGATGCCAGAAAACTATTGAACGCGCTTGACTTGGTGATATCACAGCATGATGAACCTATTGTGCTTACAAATGAAATGGTGACCAAAACCATTCAGGAAAATTTGCCGAATTATGATAAGGATGGAGAGATGCATTACGATATTATTTCTGCATTCATTAAATCTATTCGCGGTTCAGACCCTAATGCAGCCATTTATTGGTTAGCACGAATGATTGAAGGAGGTGAAGATCCAAAATTTATTGCGCGACGTCTAGTTATTCTGGCTGCTGAAGATATTGGTCTTGCTAATCCAAATGGAATTCTGATGGCCAATGCGGCGTTTCAGGCAATTGATGTGATTGGTTGGCCTGAAGGCAGAATTGTTTTGGCGCAATGTGTCATTTATTTAGCTACTTCTCCAAAAGGCAATGCAGCTTACATGGCAATCAATCAAGCACAGGATATCGTGAGAAAAACAGGAAATTTATCGGTGCCATTACCTTTGAGAAATGCGCCAACCAAGTTGATGAAAGATTTGGGTTATGGAGCAGAATACAAATACTCTCACAGCTACGCCAATAATTTTATTCAACAAGAATTTTTACCGGAAGAATTAAAAGGAAAAAATTTTTACAACTGTGGAAGCTCACAGCGCGAAAAAGAAATTTGGCAAACTATTAAAAATCTTTGGGGAGATAAGTACGAGGCTGACAAATAAGGTTAACTATTTCCCGCTTCTCAAAAATGCGTTTTCACGCCAGATACCTTTTGATTTAGTACCGTCAGCGTAAACCATCACACCGTATCCGTCACATAAATTATTTTTAAAATAGCCTTTGTATTTTTCTCCGGTACCCCATTTGAATTTTCCTTTTCCTGTGCGCACTTCTTCAACCCAATCTCCTTTGTAAAAATCACCATTGGTCCAGTAATGTTCACCTTTACCGTGCATTTTATCATCTTTCCACTCTCCTTTATAAACTTCTCCCGTTCCCCATCTCATTTCACCTTTTCCATTTCTCATGTCATTTGCCCACTGGCCATAATACCTTGCCCCATCAGTCCAAGTAAAAGTTCCTTTTCCATTTTTATCATCGTCTTTCCACTGTCCGTAATAAGTATTGCCATACGCATCGGTGTATCTTCCAAGACCGCACATTTTATCTTCAACCCAAGCACCTTTATAGATTCCACCATCAGTCCAGGTATAAGTGCCTTCACCATTGCGGCGGTCGTTTTTCCATTCTCCAACATAGACATCTCCTTTGGCAAAATTTAAAGTACCTGTTCCGGTGCGCTCACCATTCACCCAATTACCTTCATAATATGCTCCGTCAGACCACCAATATTTTCCATGACCGGTGCGTTGTCCTTTTACCCATAAACCTTCATAAACTGCACCATCAACCCATTTCATTTTCCCTTCACCGTGTTGAATTCCATCTTGCCACTGTCCTTCGTAAATATCTCCATCAGCCCAGATATAAATACCATAACCATTAATCAGCCCGTCAGAAACTGAACCTAGGTATTTGTCTCCATTGTCAAAATAGGTGGTGTCGTTTTGTGCATGCAAATGAATGACAGCAAACAAAAGAATTATAAAGAGCAAGGAAATTTTTTTCATGCCATGAGATATTTAATTATAAATACAATTTAATTAAGTTGAATCTATTTGAAAATTATTTTGCTGCCAAACCGCATAAGTGAAAAAGTACACGAGCACCTACATTTCCATTCCAATCACTTTCTCCGGGGGCAACTTCATTCAAATCAAAACCAATAATTTCTTTACCGCTCTCTTTTAAAACATTGAAGAGATGCATGCCTTCTTCATACTCCAAACCGCCGGCAACCGGTGTTCCGGTATTTGGACAAAGTTTTGGATCAAAGCCGTCAATGTCTACTGAAACAAATACTTTCTGAGGCAATTGTGCAACAATTTCATGACATAATTGATCCCAATTTTTTCCTTTGAAAATACTTTTTCTCACTTCACGATCAAAGTAAGTGAAAACTCTGTTTCCCTGACTGAGTGCATAGTTTTTTTCTTCTTCACAATAATCACGGATGCCAACCTGAACTAATTTTTTTATTTGCGGAACCAATTGCAACGCATTGTAAAAGATAGAAGCGTGTGAATACGTGAAGCCTTCGTAAGCTTTGCGCAAATCATAATGTGCATCTAAAACCAGTACACCAAATTCGCTGTTTTTTTCTCCCAGATATTGCAAGTAACCGAGTGGTGTGCTGTGATCGCCACCTATTAAGCCAACTGTTTTTCCTTTTTCTTTCCAATAGGCAGAACGCTCTTTCACCCAGCTAATCATTTTCTCACATCCGATATTCACCACTTTGTATGAAATTTTTAATGAGGGATCATTTTCAACATCTATTCCTTTTCCAATGGCCTCAATTATTTTTTCAGCTTCAGGGCGAAGTGACTCACTCAATGTGATCAAGTCTTGCGGAATTTCATCCATGTAAATTCCTTTTTTCCATAATTCAGGAAAATCATGATGATATAAATCTACTTGCATGGATGCATCAAATACTGCTTGCGGTCCGGCTGCTGTTCCGCCTCCATAGCTTACCGTAACTTCCCACGGAACGGGAATGATAATGATTTGAGATTCGTCTGCCGAAAAAGGCAAACCAAAAATACCGGCAGATTCTAGTGCCGCTGAGTTAGGATTAAATTCGTTTGACATGTGGTTCGTTTTGTTGGTGCAAAGGTAAGGATTTAGGTGTTAGGGATTAGGACTTAGGGGTTAGGGGAAAAAATGGTCAACGTATTTCAGGCGTCATGCTAGTTCGCAGGTGTTGGGGATTAGGACTTAGGTGTTAGGGGAAAAATGGTCAATGTATTTCAGGCGTCATGCTAGTTCGTAGGTGTTGGGGATTAGGACCTTGGTGTTAGGAAAAAATGGTCAATGTATTTCAGGCGTCATGCTAGTTCGTAGGTGTTGGGGATTAGGACTTAGGGGTTAGGGAAAAATGGTCAATGTATTTCAGGCGTCATGCTAGTTCGTAGGTGTTGGGGATTAGGACTTAGGGATTAGGAAAAATGGTCAATGTATTTCAGGCGTCATGCTAGTTCGTAGGTGTTGGGGATTAGGACTTAGGGGTTAGGGAAAAATGGTCAACGTATTTCAGGCGTCATGCTAGTTCGCAGGTGTTGGGGATTAGGACTTAGGTGTTAGGGGAAAAATGGTCAATGTATTTCAGGCGTCATGCTAGTTCGTAGGTGTTGGGGATTAGGACCTGGGTGTTAGGGAAAAAATGGTCAATGTATTTCAGGCGTCATGCTAGTTCGTAGGTGTTGGGGATTAGGACTTAGGGGTTAGGGAAAAAATGGTCAATGTATTTCAGGCGTCATGCTAGTTCGTAGGTGTTGGGGATTAGGACTTAGGGGTTAGGGAAAAATGGTCAATGTATTTCAGGCGTCATGCTAGTTCGTAGGTGTTGGGGATTAGGACTTAGGGGTTAGGGAAAAATGGTCAACGTATTTCAGGCGTCATGCTAGTTCGTAGGTGTTGGGGATTAGGACTTAGGTGTTAGGGAAAAATGGTCAACGTATTTCAGGCGTCATGCTAGTTCGTATGTGTTGGGGATTAGGACTTAGGGGTTAGGGAAAAATGGTCAACGTATTTCAGGCGTCATGCTAGTTCGTAGGTGTTAGGGATTAGGACTTAGGGGTTAGGGAAAAATGGTCAACGTATTTCAGGCGTCATGCTAGTTCGTAGGTGTTGGGGATTAGGACTTAGGGGTTAGGGAAAAATGGTCAATGTATTTCAGGCGTCATGCTAGTTCGTAGGTGTTGGGGATTAGGACTTAGGGGTTAGGGAAAAATGGTCAATGTATTTCAGGCGTCATGCTAGTTCGTAGGTGTTGGGGATTAGGACTTAGGGGTTAGGAAAAAAATGGTCAATGTATTTCAGGCGTCATGCTAGTTCGTAGGTGTTGGGGATTAGGACTTAGGGGTTAGGGAAAAAATGGTCAATGTATTCAATGCCTCAATTCTATGTCCTAATAACTAATCCCTAATAGCTAACCCCTAAGTCCTAACCCCTAAGTCCTAACCCCTAAAGTCCTTAGCAAACAAAGCCACTGCTTCAATGTGAGCGGTGTGTGGAAACTGATCAACCAGAGAAATTTTTTCTAATTGATATCCGGCATCAAGCAAAGTTTTAGCATCACGTGCCTGGGTTGATGGATTACATGAGATGTAGACGATTTGATTAGCACCCAATTCAATTACGCGATTGAGTGTTTTAGGCGCAATTCCTGCGCGAGGAGGATCCAACACTATGGTGTGAATTTTACCGTTGAACTCAGGATGGTGTTGTAAAAATTTTCCGGCGTCTTCAGCAAAAAAACGAATGTTCGGAATATTATTTCGTTTTGCGTTTCGTTTTGCATCTTCTATGGCTTGCTCCACTATATCAACGCCAACAACATGCACATGATCTAATCGCGATGCAATGACCTGACCAATGGTGCCGGTACCACAGAATAAATCAAGCAATAAACTTCCTTCAGGTTTAGATTGTGCAACCACGTAATCAATTGCCTTGTTGTATAATAATTCCGCACTTTTGGGATTGGTTTGAAAAAAACTTTCCATGCTGATTTCAAACTCAAGTCCTAAAATTTTTTCTGTTACAACAGGTTTCCCAAATAATAATTGATTTTCTCCATTTTCAATTTTAGACCGATCTGCAACATCATCATTCACTGTATGCTGTAAGCCTGCTAAACGACTACCCAATAATTGTTGCATGAATTGTGAAAATGACGCGCGCTCAAATTGTTCAATACCCTGTGATGAGGTGACAAGATTTATTAGCAATTGATTTTGATCAAACGATTTGCGCACAACTAAATGTCTATAGAATCCAAGTTTTTTTGGTGGATGCCATGCAGGAAGTTTTGTGTTGAATAAATACAGTCTGATTTCTTTCAGTTTTGTTTCAAGCTCTTGATCAAAAAGACCAGATTCTTGGTCAAGATTTTCTACTTTCCACCAGGTGCCTCGTGTTTTAAAACCCAAGGCAAAGGCATCATCTTCTTCTTCACCGGTAATTAAATCTTGCCGAATGGAAGAGAAGGAGTATTCCATTTTATTCCGGTAATTAAAATCAGCCGGTGAGGCAATATACTCATCAAAAATTGAATCAATATTTTTTATTCCGCCAATGCGGATGTATTGATCAAGGGTAGAAATTTTTTTGTACTCTCGTTGCTTTTCAATGGGCAGAAAAATATATGGTGCGCCTGATACCGGTTGATAAGGTAAATCGCTGCGTTCATCTTTAGACTTACGCAGTACTTCAAGTAATTTTCCTTCGGCAAAATTTTTTCTTTTTTTTGCGATACGTGTTTTAACAAGTTGACCTGGAATAGCATTCTCTACAAACACAATGAAATTACCTTCAGCGGTTTCAACTTTACCAATACCCATACCGCCAAAAGCATAGCCTGTAATTTCAATTTCTATGACATCTGCTCTTTTCATTAATTCAGATTTTTTTGATGCATCACGCGGTTAAATTCGTTCCAGTTTGGTTCATTAGGTGCCGGGGCGTTTATCACAATTTCTTCTTTAGAAACCGGATGAATGAATACAACTTTTTGTGCATGCAAATGAATTGAACCATCTGGATTTGAGCGTCGTGCACCGTATTTTAAATCTCCTTTTATCACGCATCCAATGGCTGATAATTGCACTCTAATTTGATGATGTCTGCCGGTGATTGGTTCAATACGAATAAAAAAGTAATGATTTGATTTTCCCTCGTAATAATAATTCAACTCAGCTTTTTTACTGTCTTTTATTTCTGTGGCGTGCGGATAACTTTTGTTCTGTTTTTCGTTGCGTGTGAGATAATGAATCAATGTTCCTTGCTGCGTAGGTGGTGGATTTTCAGTAACAGCCCAATAAGTTTTTTGAATTTCTTTGGTTTGAAACATTTTATTCAAACGCTCCAATGCTTTACTGGTGCGTGCAAACAGAACAATACCTGTTGTTGGCCGGTCAATGCGATGCACCGTGCCGAGAAAAACATCGCCCGGCTTTTTATATTTCTCTTTGATATAGGCTTTGACATCATCACCCAGCGTGCGGTCACCGGTTTTATCTCCTTGTACAATGTCACCGCCTTTTTTATTTACTGCTATGATGTGATTGTCTTCGTAAAGAATTTCCAATGACATGTGCTAATACTGTTCGTTCTCATTTGGAAAATTACGGCTGCGCACATCTGCAATATATTGTTTGAATGATTTGAGCATTTCATTGTGCAGATTATTGTATTTGCGCAAAAATCGGGGATTGAATTCATTGTTGATACCAAGCATATCATGACTTACCAATACCTGACCATCAACACCTGAACCTGCACCAATACCAATCACGGGAATTTTAATTTCCTGTGAGACAGTAGCTGCAAGTTTTGCAGGAATTTTTTCAAGCACCAAGGCAAAACATCCGGCTGCCTCTAAAATTTTTGCATCTTCAATTAATACTCTCGCTTCTTCTTCCTCTTTCGCACGAACACTGTATGTGCCAAATTTATAAATGGATTGTGGCGTTAATCCCAAATGTCCCATTACCGGAATACCGGCTGTAAGAATACGCTCAACGGATTCTTTGATTTCACGTCCGCCTTCTAATTTCACAGCGTGAGCTCCTGCTTCTTTCATGATGCGAATTGCACTGTCAAGTGCTGACCGCGAATTTCCCTGGTATGATCCGAATGGAAGATCTACCACAACTAGTGCCCTGTTAATTGCTCTGATAACGGATGCCGCGTGATAAATCATTTGATCCAGCGTAATAGGCAAAGTGGTTTCATGACCCGCCATCACATTGGATGCTGAATCTCCAACAAGTATCACATCAATACCCGCTTCATCCAGAATGCGCGCCATGGAATAATCATACCCTGTGAGCATTGAAATTTTTTCACCCTTGAATTTCATTTCAAGCAAGGTGTGCGTGGTCACTTTTTTAACATCACTATGAACTGACATAAAATTGATTTTGGCCCAAAGGTAGGTATTCAGGTTTATTATTGGGTGTTTTTTTGGTGTATGCTCGTACTATAAAGATGAGGAAGCTACTTAAGTATCATTAACCCACACCAAGTACTTGGCGTTTGCCATTGTTGATTTAAGAGCTTTTGTTCTCTGCTTGCTGTGATATTTTTTTGCAAATGTGATTGCCTTGTTTTTTATTTATTTAAAACTCATTCTCTTGATTAATGAGTTCTCAAATAAACGATCAGGGCATGATAATTATGAAAAGCCATGAAAAAAATTATTACTGAAAAAAATATCCAGCGGTTAAATGGCAAATTAAATAAATAGGAATTTCCAATTAATCCAATTCCCGCCAGCCATAATATTGGCGTATATGCAGGAGCCATGAAACCTATGATATGATTGCTCCACCAACTTTCAGGGAAATATATCAAGAAAATCCAAGAGGCAAAGTAAAAGATTGTCCCAACTAAATATAATATCAACCCCTTCTTCTGTGTATGAGTTAAAATATTTAAAGGCATCAGAAATGTTAGAATGAACACCATGATCCTTGAAATATTTTCTCCATAAGTCAAATAATTTGGGATGTCATTCCAAAATACTTCAGGCTGAAAATCCTTGGGTAGTTTGTTCGTTAAGACAATGTTCCAAATTAAAATAGGTATTGTCAACAGGAAACAATTAAGCAAATATTTTTTGAATAAGCTTTGCTTCATCGTCAAGGTTTATAATATTTTATTAGCCAAATAAAACTTATTAAATATAGAAATCGCTGTGAAATTCCTTGGTAATTTTTAAATAGTCCAAAGCTTGCTGAAAGGGCAATTACAAGGATAAAGAAGGTAAGGTGAACATATTTTAAATTATTATCAGCCGAAAAAATTATTTGCGTTAAAATGCCAACACTAAATGCCACGCCGGCTGATTGTGCAAGAATAGAATGGATTGTTGATTGTGTTTCAGAATAAGTATCAAGATCAGAAAATGGTTTGCTACAGAATACACCCGTTAAGGCGATACAAAGTCCATAAAATAATAATGGGGCTGTCCGCCATGTCAATCCGTTGAATAAAATACCCGCTGATAATGTCAGTCCAAAAGCTAAAAAGCCAAACTGCATGATATACTTTCTGTCATAACCTTGCGACCCCAAGTCGCTGATTGTATTTTTTGTCCAGTCGTAGTTATTGGTTGCAAAAATGTGAGCAAGTACAATTGCCAACAAGAACATTATTGTTGAGATGATATTGTAATTGCTTTTTAAATAATCCATAGTTCTGTTGTATATTTATACGCTCAACTCTACACTGTGCGAATTACAATTTGTCAGTCGGTGATTACGATTTTGAATGTTGCGATTACCTGATTGTCTTGTGTCAACCTTGCGAAATACAGCCCGCTTGCGAGATTTTCGCGAGAGAGAATGACTGTCTGCCCGTTGATGTTTTTTATTTCTTTTACTGTCTGTCCGTTAACGTTCACTATATAGAGCGCTGCGTTTTGCAACTGGTCCGATGTCCACAGAGTTGTCTGCAAGGAAAATGGGTTAGGGAAAATGGAGGTATTCGTTTGATTATTTTCTTCATTGCCGGAAAAATATCCACTAAAGCAAAGACTGTCTTGAATGAAAGTTGCGCTTATTACTGTGCCATTGTTAGAGCCAGAAGTAGCATCAATAATTGTAGAACCGCTACCCTCATTCATTTTCCAGTAGCCGACAAGTCCAGTTTCATTTGCAGGCGTTAGCCAGTAACACATTTTAGATTGTATTTCTGTCTGAGATAATGAGCGGTTCCAAAAACGGAGTTCGTCAATTTGTCCATTGTAATTGCGGACAAAAGCATCACCCCAAGTTCCAATTGCGGTAATTTCTCCGCTTGATGGGATTGGATTGGTGCATGTAGGGTCGGTTTGGCTTTGTAAAATTCCGTTTATGTAAAGTTTCATTCCTGTGCTTTCATCAATTGTTCCGCAAACGTGATACCAGGTGCCAGCATCCCAAAAAATGTCATTGGTTTTTATTTCGTGAAGGACACCATGGTCACGCACAAAATAAATTGCCCCAACCAACCTGTCCATTCCCCTCTTATAAGCCATATTCATTGCTCTTATAACTAAGGGTCTGTTCCAGGTGTTTATATTGGGCTTGAACCAAAATTCAATACTGCGGATATTACTTCCAAAGGCATTGCCTAAATCAACATAATTATTGCCACCGTTGAAGTTTAAAACATAATTTGTCGTCTGGGCATTTGTCAAGTTAAAAACCGTTGTCAGTCCAATACAAATTGCTGAGATGAGTAAATGCTTTTTCATTCTTATCATTTTTAATTGTTAGGAATGTCGGAAACCATTATTAGTACCACCAAAATAACGCAATAATTTTATTATTTCTATTTTGTAACGTGTCTTAAGTTGATTTATTTCGACTTGGCATAAACAGGATACCCATATTATGTACTTCACGAGTTCAAAGTAGTATTGTAACCATGGTGAATTTTTAATGGATTGAAGATGCGTTTGGTAAGCAGTCAAATTATCCCAATATTTCTTTGGATATAAATAGATTAAAGAATGATTATGAAGTAGTGTTAATAGCACGGTTCCGGCTAGAACAAAGATTATATACATCAGAAGTTTTTCTATGCTGGTTTTGGATGCTTTTTTAATTTTATTTTTTACAAATCGCGCTACAAAAGGAACGCTGATTAGTAGAACAAGCAATTCAGTGCATCGTGTGTATAACTCAATATTTTTAGGTTCTGTACCGACGGAAATATAAATTTCACGCATAAACATACCGAAAGTCCAAATGGTTTCGGCTATTGCAATGTAGAGAATTATTCCTGTACGGACTAAAAGCAGTGGGTCAGTCGGTAAATGATTGTTGCCTGTCCGCGTTGTATCAGAAGTCATGGGTACACTTAAAAAATTAACCTATAGAATGCATTAATCTATTTCACCGACACCACAACACGTATTTTTTGCCAGTACAAAAATACATTTGGTGATTCTATTTTTCTCTCAACTTCTCACGGAAAAATCACCCCACGATAAGATCCAATCTGCGCAAGCGGAATGTTAGATCCGTAATGCTCGTTGATCACCTTGATAAATTCGTTGGCTGCTATAGCATACCCGCGTGGATTCAGGTGTACACCATCTAATGAAAAAGCGCCACCGCCAATATATTCAGGTGAAATGCCTATGCCTTCAAGCATGATGCCGGGTTTTATTCTGTCAAGAAAATCATACATGTCAACTACAGGATATCCAAAACTTGCTGCTGATGCTTTAATGGCATTATTGAATTCAATCGTTCTGTTTTGACAAGCAATCACTTCATTTTTATCAAGCACACGACCATTGGTCAGGGGATTGGTTTCTGAGCTTCCTGCGCCTGCTTCAATATCATCAGATGCGGTAAGTAGAATCAAATCTTCATCAGTTGCAACACGCGTTTGTACAACGCCTCCATTGCCATCTCCTTCTTCAATCCAAACATCTGCATAACCATAATCTTCTTTGATACCTGCTACGGTAAATGTATTGAAGTAAGGTATTACCGTTACATCAGGAATTGTTGCGCAAACACCTTGTGCACCAATTGAACTGAATGCAGTGAGTACAGAATCATATTTCTGTCTAAATGCAACCGGATCAGAAAGATTTCCATATTGAATTACACCAAGTCCTAAAAGGGTACCGTCAATTTCTGTAGGTATTCCGCCTGATGTAGCGTAGCCTAACACATCATTATCACCAAGCCAGCTGGTGAAAAAAGTTGCTTCACTGTTGCGTATATGATCAATGTATTGAATAGGTGTTCCGCCAATGAGCATATGTGGGTTTCCACCAAAATCCATAAAGCGCGCAAACGGATTTCCCGGCACTTCATAATCAATAAACGGTGGAATTTGTAATGAAAATCCTCCCAAAATTCCGTTGTTTACAATCATCTCTTCATCATTCAGTGCAACACATTGCATCAACGTAATGCCTGAAATTCCCAAATTATTATACTTGATTGATTTCATAGAAGTGCCCCAGTCAGCCCATGATGCGTCTTCTTCAGTTGGCGTACCAAGGGTATCACCCGGTGAAATGACTTCAATTTCTCCATTGATATATTCAAGATGCATATAGCCTGAACCGTTAGCATTTAACATTGGTTGCTCAAAATCATCCATGTCATTTTGCACCAAATTCATTTGTCGTGCTATAATAGCAGGGTATGAATTTTCTTGCCCTTCTTCAAATACACCACCGTCTTGATATCCTTGTGTGAGCGAATTTCCAACGGCAATATAATGGGTGAAATCTGCTTCACCGTTTGTGCGCTCTACTTCTGCAAATTCTGTTTTACGACATGATACACTGCCAGCAATGATTGTCGCAATAAATAAATAGTGTGAATTTTTCATGGTCGTTTTTTTAAAATTTTATAGTTGCACTAAAAGTTATTACATCTGCAACGCGGTGATATTTTGCTGTAAATCCTGCATCAGTTAAATCTGATTCGCGCTCAGCATCCTGATGTATCCATGCAATGTCAAAACCAACGTGATCTTTAATCATCATTCCAAATCCAAAAGTTGGTACAAATTGAGTTTGATCAGGCAGTTCAGGACTCACGAACCCATCTTGAATTGGAGTGATATCGTAGTATCCACCTAGGCGAAAAAAGAACATGTCATTCAACGCGTATTCAAGTCCAAAACGATGTGTTGGTGTATTTTTCCATGCTTTGGTAGTTTTTGAATCAGGCGTGTCTGTATTGTCAAAATCAAATGCAAGCGTATCATAAGATGACCATCCGGTGTAATTAAAATCATACACCAGAGTTAGTTTATTTTTATCATTGATTTTATATTGTGCAGATATTCCTGTTGTGATTACAGATGGTAATTTCAACTCACCGGTAAAAGCAGTTGATGTTGGGAAAGTGCCTTGTAATGAAACCGGAATATCAGAAAATTCTGCTTGACCACTTTTTAGTGAAAGGGTTTGTCCACTGCGGTATGAGGCGCCAAATGTAATGCGGTAATGATCATTGTCAAGCAGGGTTGAAAAGATACCTACATTGAATCCGTACGTTGTGCCTTTCCCTGATAATTTTGCTTTTCCGTAATCAAATTCTGTTGAACCAACGGGTACAGCTTTTTCAATCGCAAAATTTCCGGTGGTGTACATAAAGCCGGCGCCAATGCTGATGTAGTCATGAATTTTATAAGCTACTGTTGGTTGAAACGTGAATGTTTTCAATGAGATATTTTGTACAATAAATCGTCCTTCCCAGTCGTCATCAAAAGATGATGAAGAGCCAAATTGATTGTTGATGCTCAGACCGGCGTATAAATTTTCTATGATTTCTCCGCCATAATAAAAGTGAATGGGGGTAGAATTAGGTGAGGTTTGATTGATATTGTCAGTTGATGGAGTTTGTAAAGAAACCAGAGGCATAATATAGGAGCCGCCAAAAGTAAAATTATGCCCTTTGAGATTGCACATTCCGCCGGGATTGAAAAATACTGATTCTGTTCCCCACGAGAACCCAGTGTTAGCACCTCCCAAACCTAGTGATCTTGCGCTTTGAACATTGAGCTGGAAACCGCCGGCAAATAGCTGACTGGCTCCGAAGGTGAGCATAATACAACTTAATAATTTTTTCATTGTGTTTTATGTTTTTGCAAATAACCTGAATTTTGAGACTTAATCAATTCTTGTAAAGTTTTTATTCTCCCAGACAATTCTGCTATTTAATTGAGTTTGCACTAATTTAGTAAAATATTTATAACATGAAATAAATATACCCTGAGACATTCGAATTGTGCAGGTGCAGGCCACGAATTGCGTAGGCGCAGGTCACGACCTGCGCCTACGCAAAAAAAATTAACCAAACTATGATTCCATCAACAAGAAAAGTCCTCGTACTGGGCGCAAGCACAAATCCTGAAAGATATTCCAATAAGGCCATTCACTTATTACTTGATTGCGGATTTGAAGTATTTGCCATTGGTAATAAAACCGGGCAGGTGAGAGGAGTAGAAATTTCAAAGGAAAAAATTTATCCAACATCAATGGATACAGTTACTTTATATCTCAGCGCAAAAAATCAAACGGAGTGGATGGATTATATTATGTCACTCAAACCGATCAGAGTAGTTTTCAATCCGGGAGCTGAAAATCCTGCTTTTGAAAAATTACTCAGAGAGCATCAAATTCAAACAGAAGAGGCGTGTACATTGGTAATGCTTCGGTTGGGGGTGTTTTGAGAAAAATGTTTTGAATTAAATTTGGTAGATTGCTGTGTATAGTTTCCGAAAGGTGGAAGCGTCCCGTGCCTAACTTAAAAGTCCCCTTTATAACACCCCTTGTTTGTTAATAATTCATGTCGCTATCACTGCATCCTTTGATGTATATTTGTTGATCATCACATGTTATGAGTAATTTTGTTGTATCAGCACGTAAGTATCGGCCGCAAACATTTGAATCTGTAGTTGGACAAGGGTCAGTTACGGTGACTCTTAAAAATGCTATCCGGAATAAACAACTTGCGCAGGCGTTTTTATTTTTCGGTTCAAGAGGAGTGGGTAAGACTACCACCGCCCGTATTCTGGCAAAAACTATCAATTGTTTGAATTTATCAACTGATATTGAACCATGCAATACCTGTGAATCGTGCAAATCATTTAATGAAGGACATTCATTTAATATTCTTGAATTAGATGCTGCTTCAAATAACTCAGTTGATGATATCCGGAATTTGATTGATCAGGTGCGCATTGCGCCGCAAATTGGTAACCATAAAATCTTCATCATTGACGAGGTTCACATGCTTTCAGCGCAGGCGTTTAATGCTTTTTTAAAAACGTTGGAAGAGCCGCCGGCACATGCTGTTTTTATTTTAGCTACTACAGAGAAACATAAAATTATTCCTACCATTTTGTCCCGTTGTCAGATTTTTGATTTTCATAGAATTCAGATTGCGGATATCGTAAAACAATTGCAGGGCATTGCGTCAAAAGAAAATATTCAGGCAGAAGAAAAGGCTTTGCATATCATTGCGCAAAAGGCAGATGGCGCCATGCGTGATGCACTTTCCATTTTTGATCAGATTGTCTCCTACAGCAATAGAAATGTTACTTACCAATCTGTTTTAGAAAATCTGAATGTGTTGGATTACGCATATTATTTCAAAATTGTTGATGCAGCACTTTCAGGAAATATTCCGGCCAATTTATTAGTGTATAATGACATTCTTGCTAAAGGTTTTGACGGCGGACAATTTTTAATTGGGTTGGCTGAACATCTAAGAAATTTATTGGTGTGTAAAGATGATACCACTATTTCATTACTTGAAGTTCCGGCTGATATCAAAGCGCAATATCAGGCACAGGCAAGTGCTGCTGAAACTGAATTTTTATTGGTTGGTTTAGATTTGCTGCGCGATGCTGAAATCCAATTCAAGTCGGCAAAAAACAAACGACTCATCGTTGAAATTTCTCTGATGAAATTTACATCCATCTTATCTTCATTAAAAAAACAGGCAGTATCTTAAATTTTAAAAACATAGAAATTCTCCCTTATGAAGGGCAACAGGTTAAAGTAGCAGATAAACCTGCAGAGAAAACTGTAGCCGTAAATTCCAATACGGATATAGGAGCAACTGAGACAATGCAAAAACCTTTAGTGAATGTTGGCACAACAATCAATACGCAAGCAAGCATTGATCGTAAAAACACAACGCAAAACGGTCAACACATTGTTGCACGTACCATTGGAATAAAAAGCATTCTGAATCCGCCAAAAAATAAACAGATGGAAAATGAAGCTGCTTTGTTGCCTGATTTGGCTGAGCACTTCACGCATACTGACTTGATGGCGGTATGGAACGGTTACGCGTTAAATCTTCGACGCGAGAAAAAAGATAGTTTGTACGCAACGCTCACCAGTTCAGAACCGCATCTCAATTCAGAATTTGCCATAACGCTTGATATTGCAAACAGTGCGCAAGCCTTGGATCTTGAGCGTGAAAAAGTAAATCTTTTGGCGCATCTAAGAAGTCAGTTGCGGAATTACAAAATAAGTTTTAACTATAAAATCTCAGAGAAAAAACAATCCTTCTCAACTGATACTAAATCAACTTTTGAAAAACTGGCAGAGGAAAATCCTTCACTCCATAAATTCAGAAAACTCTTCAACCTTGATATTGATTTTTAGGGTATGATTTAATTCATTTTGTTTTGGCATGAAGTCTCTACAGTCATTGAAGTCTTCTTTAAAAAATTAAAAAAAAAGCCGAACAATAACTGCTCGGCTTTTTCAAAATGAAATAATTTTCCTTATAATATAGCATCTAATTTAGATGCCAGTTGTGCTTTTGGAACAGCACCAACAGATTTATCAACTACTTGTCCACCTTTGATAAATGCAACGGTAGGAATGTTTCTGATACCAAATTTTCCGGCAATGCCAGGATTGTTATCAACATCTACTTTTCCAATAATTGCTTTACCGGCGTATTCACTGTGCAATTCATCAATGATAGGTGCAATCATTTTACATGGTCCGCACCACGCTGCCCAAAAATCTAATACAACGGGTTTGTCTGCTTTTCCAACTACCTCTTCGTAGTTAGCATCTGTTACTTCTAATGCCATAATTGTCTGTTTTGCTTGTCAATTTATTTTCTTGCTTATGTTCACGTTTTCTTAAAACAGATTCATAAGCGAATACAAAGTTCATTATTTTTTTCTGCTTTTCAAGTTTTTCTTTTTCGCATTCTTGACAAAGCACGCATTTTTCATATCAATTGGCCTGATTGTTTACCTGTATTGTGCAAAGTTTGTTAATTGATTTTACTGGGCTTGCGCAAAGTCCAGCATGCTTTGCGTTTACTTTGTATTGTATTTTTTGATGCACGAATAAAATAATCTTATGAGTCCCGCCATCATCGGTTTTACCATACTTGGATACTTTGGTATTCTCTTCGGTATTTCGCTGTTTACATCACGCAATGCAGGGAATGACGCCTATTTTTTAGGGAATAAAAAATCGCCGTGGTTTGCTGTGGCGTTTGGTATGATTGGTGACTCTCTTTCTGGAGTTACGTTTATTTCTCTACCGGGCACAGTTGAAGGCGCAAAGTTTTCTTACATGCAAATGGTACTGGGTTATTTGCTGGGGTATTTTTTAATTGCCCGTGTTTTATTGCCTCTGTATTATAAGTTGAATCTGACTTCAATCTATGGATATTTACTAGAGCGTTTTGGACGCAGCGCTCAAATGACCGGCTCATTTTATTTTCTGATTTCTCGTTTAATTGGCGCTGCTCTGCGCTTGTATCTTGCTGCGGCTGTTTTACAACTCTTTTTATTTGATCATTATAATGTTCCGTTTCCATTAACGGTGGCCATTATAATTTTACTCATGCTGTTATATACTTACCGTGGTGGAATAAAAACTTTGGTATGGACTGATACCTTGCAATCTGCTTTGCTGCTTGGTGGTGTTGTGTTGTCGATCACAGCTATTCTTTCTCAACTTGATTGGAGTTTAGGAAAAGCTATCTCTGAAATTCAGCAATCTGAAATGTCTAAAATATTTTTCTGGGATTGGCAAGAAAAATCATTTTTTCCAAAACAGTTTTTAAGTGGTGCTTTTATTGCTGTTGTTATGACAGGTCTTGATCAAAACATGATGCAAAAAAGTCTCAGTTGTCCTGATCTTAGATCGGCGCAGAAAAATTTATACTGGTTCAGTATCGTGCTTGTTTTTGTGAATTTACTTTTTGTTTCTTTAGGTGCTTTGCTTTATATTTATTCTGCTCAGGCCGGTATTCAACTGCCCATTAATGCTGAAACACAGAAGGTGGTGACAGATCAGGTTTTCCCTTTTTTGGCACTGAATCATTTGGGAATTTTTGCATCGGTGATTTTTATTATTGGATTAACAGCTGCAACTTTTTCTAGTGCTGATTCTGTTCTGACAACTCTTACTACATCATTTTGTTTGGATTTTTTACGGACAAATGACAATAAAAATTATGATGAAAAGAAAAGAACCAAGGTTCGCATCATCGTGCATATCTCTTTTGCTGTATTGCTACTTCTCACCATTCTGGCGTCTGAACTTTTGCCAAAAACTGCTGTGATTGATTTAATTTTTACAACAGCGACATACACCTACGGGCCTTTGCTTGGACTATTTGTTTTTGGACTATTCACCAAGCTTCGTACCCGTGATAATTTGGTTCCGGTTATCAGCATCATTTCTGTTATATGTACTTTTTTGCTCCACTATTTTTCAGCGGAAATTTTAATGGGATATACGTTTGGTTATGAATTGTTGCTGGTGAATGGTTTGTTCACGTTTATTGGTTTGACTATTTTTTCTTCGTCAACACATAAGTTGAAAAATTCATCCGCAAAATTATCGTAATCCTACTTAATTTTATCATTCCTTTTTATACTGCACATGCAACAAGATACTTTGAATGATTTACTGGCAAAGCTTGAAACACTTGAACAGGCGTCGTCAGCACTTGAGCCAACAGAAAACCAACGCACAGCTTATCTCAATCAGTTGAATGAGTACAGCAGTGATTTCATTCAATCACTGGATTCAAGAAATACTTTTTCTAAATCAAAAGCAAATGCAAAAAAGTTGGCTATTGATGGCAAGAAAAAAAATCTTGAACAACTCTTGAAAATTTATTCTGATGAAGTAGTTGATCATGGTTTGATTCCTGCTTCGGGAGGGCACATTGGTTATATACCTGGCGGCGGTTTGTACACTGCTGCACTGGGTGATTTTTTGGCAGCTGTTTCTAATGAATATGCGGGCATGTATTTTGGTTCACCGGGCGCTGTGACTATTGAAAATGAACTGATCAACTGGTTGAAAAATGTTTTCCACTTTCCGGTTTCAGCTGTTGGTAATCTTACATCCGGTGGTTCTATTGCCAACCTTATTGCGCTTACTGCGGCAAGAGATAAACATGGAATTAAAAATGAAAAAATTGAGAACGCAGTCATTTATTTGAGTCCGCAAGTGCATCATTGTATTCATAAGGCGTTAAGGATTATAGGGCTTGAAGATATCGTGATCCGAGAACTTGAACTGGATGAATTCTCTCGCATTGATGCTGAGCTACTCAAAAAACATATTGAAGTAGATAAAAAATCAGGCTTGCACCCCTTTATGATTATAGCTTCAGCCGGCACAACGGATACCGGTGCCGTTGACCCGCTTGATCAAATTGCAGATATTGCACATTCACACCAAATGTGGTTTCATGTAGATGCTGCTTATGGTGGATTTTTTATTCTTTCAAATCAAGTAAAAGATAAATTCAGGGGAATTGAAAAAGCTGATTCTTTAGTTGTTGATCCGCACAAAGGGTTGTTTCTACCTTATGGTTTGGGTGCTGTGTTGGTGAAAGATAAAGATGCTTTGTTTCATTCTCATCACTACACCGCCAACTACATGCAGGATGCAACAAATCCTGATTTACCATTAAATCCGGCTGATGTTTCACCTGAATTGACAAAACATTTTCGTGGATTACGCATGTGGTTCCCGTTGCAAATGCACGGAATTGAACCGTTTATTGCCTGCTTAGATGAAAAATTAATTCTCACACAATATTTCAGATTAAAACTGGCTGAGCGAGGTTTTAGGCTTGGGCCTGAACCTGATTTATCTGTCAGTTATTTTTATTGGCCATCAACTAAAACAGATGTGGATGCTTTCAATCAAAAATTGACGGAACTGATTCATGCCGACGGAAAAATATTTTTGAGTTCTACCAAAATTAATGGCAAACAAGTTATTCGTATGGCAATTCTATCATTCAGAACAAAGCGCAAAACCATTGATGATTGTCTTGCAATGATTGATCGTTGTCTAATCAAAACAAAAAAATATTTCAACGAAATTTAACCCAATAATTTTATCACCTTTATAAAAAATTAAAATCATGGCTATTGAAACAATTGACTCTTCATTTAAATCAAAAAGAGAATTTAAAGAATACGATTTTCCGCTGACATTTACCTTCAAAATTTCTACGTTTTCAAATGACTTTCTTGCACATGATGCAAGCGGTGCGCTTGTGGCCTACGTGAGGCAAAAAATGTTTAAACTAAAAGAAGCAATTCAGATTTATGACAATGAAGATAAAACCAACGTCATTTACAAAATTGCAGCTGACAGAATTATTGATTTTAACGCGTGTTATTCGTTCACAGATAATCAGGATCAAGTGATTGGTAAATTGGGAAGAAAGGGAATGAAGTCTCTTTGGAAAGCGAATTATGATATTTTTGATAACGAAGGAAAAATTGAATATTCTATTCGTGAAGAAAATCCATGGAGCAAAGTATTTGATGCATTGCTTTGTGAAGTACCATTACTTGGCTTGTTCAGCGGTTACATGTTCAATCCGCGTTATATTGTAGTAAAACCTGACGGTACCACTGTGGCACGATTGTCAAAAATGAAATCATTTTTTGGTCGCCGATTTAAATTAGATAAGTTGCAAGAACTTGAACCGGGAGATGGTGAACGCATGCTACTTGCCTTAATGATGATGGTGTTACTTGAACGCAGACGTGGATAAAATATGCTGTTAACTGAAACCGGATACTACAGAGAATCAGGTAAAGTGAGCGTACCGGGCTTGGTTCTCACTACGCTGATTGCCCTAGTCGTCATTTGGTTTCTTGCGTTTATTTACGCCATTTTACTTTTTCTCATTCCGGTTGTTTATCTGAATATTGTTATTTGTGTTGGATATTCATTGATCATTGGTATTATTATTCTTTTGCTTGCCAGGCTAGCTAAAAACAGGAATAGAAAAGCACGCATTATTCATGCCCTTGTGATAGGTTTTTTTGGTGTTTATTTTGCCTGGACAGCTTATTTGTCTATTGCTTTATTTCCAGGTGATAAAGATTTTACATCATACCTTTCTATGGTTCCTTGGATACTACAGCCTAAAGAGTCTTTCAGCGCCATGGGATATGCTTTGGATTACGGCATGTGGTCAGTATTTGGTAGCGTTATCAATGGTTGGCAACTCCTGTTAATTTGGATTATTGAAGCTGCAATTATGTTAAGTGGTCCTGTCATTGCCACATTAAAAACGAAAGAATATCCTTTTTCAGAAAACACCAATCAATGGTTTCCAAAATTTACCTTACACCGAGATTTTGAGAGTATTGTAGTAACCACTGATTTGGTTGAAAGTCTCAGAATTAATCCGGTGTTGGCACTTGAGAGTATTGGTAAAGGCACAGGAAATAGGTTCACAAAATTTCATCTGTTCTATTTGAAGCAAGAAGAACAGGCATACCTCACTGCTGAAAAAGTTTATTTTGAAGGACAAGGCAAAGGCAATAAGCATCAGGATATTGTACTGAATAATTTTCCAATTACTAGAAAAGAAGCAGAGGATATAATGGCTAAGTTTGATCATAATCGTGAGCGCTTTCATGTATTCTGAAAAAAAAAGGCATAAATCTTGTCTACTTTTCTGTTGTTTTACGTATGATGCAAGACAATCACTAATTTTGTAGCGTGATTCATATTCCACAACGCATAACTCCTCGCTGGGTCATTTTAAGTATTGACCTTGTACTGGTATTCTTTTCACTGATCATTGCTTACCTCATTCGGTTTGATGTGGTGAATATCCCGTTTGATGAAGAGTTGGATATTTTTCTGAATGGTTTACCCGTGTTTTTAGTAATTAGGGGCATCTGTTTTTTCACATTCAAAATTCATACAAGTATTTTAAGGCATACGGGTTCACAAGATGTCAAACGGGTGATTTATGCCATGCTCTCAGGTACTTTTTTGCTGGCTGTTTATTCGGTGATAAAATTCTACTGGATTGCCGGTACTTTTTTATTCCCCATTTCTGTTTTAGTGGTTGAATTTTTTGTGAGTATAAGTTTTCTTTTGGTATTCAGATTTGCAATAAAACTATTATACATACAAGATATCAAAAGCTCAAAATCTGAAATTGCTGTTGCGGTGTATGGTGCCGGTATATATGGTTTGATCACTAAACACACACTTGATAAAGAAGCAAATGTAGACGGACACGTAGTATGCTATATTGATGATGATAAATTGAAAGATAGAAGTATGATGGAAGGAATTCCGATTTTTCATTCATCAAAATTAGAACAGGTGATCAAGACAAAAAATATCCGCAAAATTATTCTTGCTATTAAAAATCCGGATAACCGAAATAAACGAGCCGTCATAGATATTTGTCTTGCAAATAATGTAGAAGTGTTAAATGTGCCCTCACCAAGCAAATGGATGAATGGTGAATTTACTTCAGGACAAATCACACCAATACGTATTGAAGATTTGTTAGGACGTGAATCTATTAAATTAGATCAGGATCAGCTGACACAAGAGTTTGTTGGTAAGATTATTTTGGTGACCGGTGCAGCAGGTTCGATTGGCAGTGAGTTAGTGAGACAATTAGTTGAATACAGCCCTAAAAGAATCATCATGCTTGATCAGGCTGAGTCTCCTTTGTACGAATTAGAAATGGAGCTCACCGAGAAAAGGCAAAAGCAGTTTACTGAATCTGTTATTGCCGATATCAGAAATGTCAATCGGCTTGAAAATGTGTTTCGTACTTTTAAACCGCAGTATGTTTTTCATGCCGGTGCATACAAGCATGTGCCTTTGATGGAAGATAATCCGTCAGAAGCCATTTTAACCAATGTATTAGGTTCAAAAAACATGGTTGATTTAGCGGTGAAATATAAGGTTGAAAAATTTGTACTCATCTCTACTGACAAAGCAGTGAATCCAACTAATGTGATGGGTTGTTCAAAACGTATTGCTGAAATATACGCACAGTCTGCCAACGCAATTGGTGCTACAAAATTTATTACCACGCGTTTTGGAAATGTGCTGGGTTCAAACGGATCTGTAATTCCGCTTTTCAAAAAACAAATTGAATCAGGCGGACCAATCACGGTTACCGATAAAAACATTACCCGGTTTTTTATGACAATACCTGAGGCTTGTCAGCTGGTGCTTGAGGCAGGCATGATGGGGCAGGGGAAAGAAATTTTTGTGTTTGACATGGGAGAATCTGTGCGCATTTATGATCTGGCAGTTAAAATGATCAAGCTGTCAGGATTTGAACCAAATAAAGACATTTACATAAAAATTACCGGCTTGCGCCCGGGTGAAAAATTGTATGAAGAATTACTCACTAATGAAGAGAATACCATTCCAACACACCATCCGCAAATTTTAATTGCACGTGTCAGAGAATATGACTTTAATGAAATTTCAAAATCCATTGAAAAACTTACCAGTCTCTTTGACGGACAAAACAATACTGAAATTGTGCGTTTGATGAAAGAGATTGTGCCTGAATTTAAAAGCAATAACTCCATCTACGAAAACCTTGACAAATGATTTCAACAAAAATTCAAATCAGATATGCTGATTGCGATATGGGAGGTCACGTACACAACGCTGCTTACCTTCATTATTTTGAATCTTCTCGCATGACATTTTTTGTCACAGATTTAGGCACTGATTGGGATTGGAAAAAATTTGGTTTTATCTTGAAAAAAAACACCATTGAATATCATGTGCCGGTTTATCTCACTGATCAAATCAGAATTGAAGTGAGTTGTGCTCACATTGGTGAAAAAAGTTTCACCCTTTCGTATGAGGTGAAAGATCAGAATGATGTGCTGAAAACCTATGGAGAATCAGTGGTGGTTTGTCTTGACTACACCATTGGTAAAACTATACCCGTGCCTGAAAAGGTGCGTGAAGTTTTGAACAAACATCGCCGAATTTCAGCTTAGGCACACTAATTGAAAGCATTTTTATTAATTTAAGCCCTGTAATTATTTGCCGGCAGATTTTTGGTGTTGATTTTTACCAATCTGAATGCCTCATGATATTTGCATTGTAGTCTCTTTCATTTATAATTTGTTGTATGAAACATATTTCAATTTTAGCCTGGATATTTTTTTCAGGAATTGCTTTTGCACAGAATCTCACGCCTGATTCTGGTGAAAATAAACAAACCAATGAAGTGAAACCGCCTTTGTGCCGAGATCCCCGTTTCAGAATGGTGCCTGATTGTGAAAATTTGGTCTACGTTGACAAGGTAAATATCAACGGTGAAGACAAAGATATTGTGTATAATAAAAAGACACAGGCCGTATATAGTGGTCGTTGTAAAGTATGTCACAACAATGGAAATGTATGGATGTATCTTGAATATAAAAATGGGTGGTCGTTTGGTATTGATACCGTGTACTATGAAAATGGCAATATTAACCTGATTCGCGCCCATGATACTGAAGGTTTAGGAAAAGAAAACGGTACCTGGAAATTTTACCGCGAAGATGGTTCTCTCAAATGGGAAAAAACTTTTGTAATGGGTGCTGCTGATGGTGAACAACGATATTATTTTGCTGACTCCACCATCGAAAAAATTGAAATGTGGAAAATGGGTCAGCTCAATGGAAAAAAACAAGAGTTTTATCCGGGCGGCGCTTTGAAAAAAGAAATTGAATACAAAAACGGAAAATTTGATGGCATGTATCGTACCTATTTTTTGGATGGAAAGGTAGAATCAGAACAACAATATATCAATGATAAAAAAACCGGCCCCTCATCTTATTACTATGAAACAGGGGTATTGTTTTATACTGAAAATCATGAAAACGGTGTATTGGAAGGAGAGTGCAAACGCTTTTACATGACCGGCAGAAAATGGACAGTAGAAAATTATAAAAAAGGGGTGCGCTGGGGAATTTTTGAAGAATACTATGATGATGATAAAAACACGCTAAAATACAGCGCTATCTATAAAAAAGGTGTGGTAGTTGAAGAGCATTATTACAATGAGTTTGGTGAAGAAGTTGCTGCGCCTGAAGAAGAAAAAAAGACGGATACCGGTGAAGGTGAAGAAAATCAGGATGGCGGTAAAAAGAAGAAAAAAGAATAAACTTTTACGGTACCAAAAACTTAAAGCGATATTGGTATTTTTCCATTTGTAAAATGTATAATCCTGAATCAAGGAGTTCAGTGCTGAGTGTTTGATCAGCATTTAAAAAATCTTGTTGTAAAACAATTTTTCCGCTCAGGTCACATACTGAAAAAGGACCATTGAGTTCATGCTGCTGTTCAGTTTGAAATCTGATTTTATCGGTTGACTGATCATACCATATTTTAATTCCGTTCAATGATTCCGGTAAATCATTGGTAATTGTTGCAACAGAAATTTTCATAAACACGGGTAGGTGGTCAGACATGTTGTATAAATTATATAATACACTTAAGGGAACTGTTGTGTTAAGAGGAGCATCAATGAGTGCATCGTTGTAGTGTAATCCATCCTGACCAATAGGTTTGTAAGTGCCTGTTACGTATTTGGCATCATTGCCATAATTAGTGAGATCAGGCGAAATGAAAATAAAATCAAACCGATCATCCATACCTCCGGTGCTACCACCACCAAAGCTTGCTGTGCGCGTGCTTTGTGTATGAATAGATGCAAAAGATGAATTAGAATTCCAGTGTCCCGGGCTGTTAATAGGGTCAACAATCGTAACGCCTGAACCGCTCAGCAAAGTATTCCACGCTGGTTCAGTATCGCTTCCGTAAAAATTAAAATCACCTGCAATTAACACATTTTGCCTGTTTGTGCGTGTTGACAGATAATTTTTTAATTGCTGTACTTCTGCATTACGTTCTGCTTCAAAACCTGAACTTGCCTTAAGGTGACATACGTAAATGTAAAAAAATGTGGTGTCTGTAGTAGTTGATATGTCAGTGCTTTTGTAGTACAATACATATTCATTGATGTCACGCAAGGCAGTTGAAATTACGTTTTGCTCTTTCAATCCAAGTTTGTCTGAATTATAATAGACCAGATTATCCGTATCAGGTCCGTCTGAAAAACTTGCTGATTCATAACTGGTGATGCCGCCAACATTTAATGCGTTAAATAAAATATCGTCTCCGCCTGCTCCGCTGGTGAGTTCACAAACCATTAAAATATCGGGCTGAACATATTGCAAAATTCCTTTTAATGTATCAATTCGTTCAGGTGAAGCGCTTGGGAAATTCAATAGATTATAAGACATCACGCTCAAGGTATCCGTGAGCTGCGCGAACAAACTCATGGAAAATAGATAACTGATGATGAGGGTTAGAATTGATTTACGCATAGGTCAAATTTACCTGTTTTTTCTTTGCTCTGCTGTTACAATTCCTGTGCCTCTTTAAAGTTCTTTATAAATTGAATGGCATAAACTTTTAAAATCAATCATTTATAGATCAAATGGCTGAAAAATTAAAATTCGCTACCTTTAGCTCGGTAAATAGAAGTACGCAAAGAATTATCTCACGATAAAAAAAGGATAATGCTTTGGTAATAATGAATTGAAAAAAACGAATCTCTGTATGAAAAAAATGAAATTTATTTTAGGTGCATTGCTTGCCGGATCATGCTTGATGATCTCATGTAAAAAAAATCAACCTTCTACTTTGATGGAGGGAAATTTCAGTGGAAATTTTCAAGGTTTAGTTGACGGAAATGATACCATTATAAATTCTGGTTACGTTGTCTCTGTTACCCGATTAGATAAAAGTACGGTTGAAGTAATGGGCTCGTTGTTTTCTACTTTTACTCCAGTTGTTGCTAACAATGGCTTGAATGTTGAGTTGGTAGGATCGTATGATGGCCTCTATGAATTCTTGTATCAAGGCGAAACTGAAAAACTGACCTTTACTTATGCCCATGATGGAGACAGCGCAGCATATATTGGGTATAGGCAATAAGTTTATTAAGTACGATTAATATAAAAATCTAGTCACCAAGTTTGGATGCTGAGGCTATCAGACTGGTTTCAATTTTTCCAAAATGGTCATCGGCGTATCATGAAGGCGCAGTGACAAGATGCAGATTTAATGTGTCTATTAAGTTTGTGTTGTAGGTGAAGTTGGCAACATTGTGATTGAATACATTGATATGTCCACAGCAGATTGTCTCTTGAACTAATCTTCAACAAGTGTCCATGTGTTTTCATCAAAGTGTATTGGGCTGATAGCTGTGATATTACATTAAATTGTAATAAGCGGATATTTCTTATATATCAATACTCTGTTTATTAACACCGCACACCAAAGAGTTTTTTATCTTTACATCCCCTAAAGAAAAAGCCATGCAACAATTTATTTTAAGTCTGATTGTAGTTTTATTTTTTGGCTGCGCCGGAGAAAAAAATGTAAACAATAATTCTAATCAAGATACCACGTCTGCGGTAACTGTAACTGTTGACACCGTTCCGCAGTTCACGTCGCTTGAATCAAATTTTACAACGGATTCACTTTTATTACCAGATGGATTCAGGTATAAAATTTTATTCAGAGAAGAATTTGATTTGGTTACCCGCGCTGATGGAAAACAATTCCCGGCTAAAGGAAGTTTTGATTTGTCAGTTTTTATTCCGGATAAATCATCACCTGATACTAAAGGAAAATTATACATATCACATGAAACACGCGCCGCTAATGCTGATCTGGGAGATGGAGGAGGCGCAACAGTTTTTGACATTGAACTTAAAAATGGAAGTTGGGAAGTAACCGGTGAATTTAAACATGTTGATTTTTCAGGCGTTGGAGGAACAGATAGAAATTGCGGCGGAAGTATTTCACCCAACGGAACGGTATTTACCTGTGAAGAGGTGTGGGCACCAAACACCGGTGTGCTTTGGTCAAACGGACAAGGTCATACCGATACTTCATTTCAAAACGGAAGACCACTTTGGCAAAACATGGGATATGTGGTTGAAGTGGATCCGCATACCGGTAAGGCAATTAAAAAACATTGGAAAATGGGACGTTACGTACATGAAGATATTCAGTTTATGAGTGATGGCACAACGGTTTATTTGACTGATGACAACAGCCCGGGTGTGTTTTTGAAATTTATTGCAACCAAACCAAATCAATATGAAGACGGGCAATTGTATGCCTATAAACAAAGTGCTGACGGGCAAGGTGGAGATTGGATAGCCTTACCAATGGACACCGTTTCACTTATTAACTGTACAAAAATTGCCATGGAAAAAGGCGCTTCTATGTTCATTCGTCATGAATGGATGCAGGAAGTGAATGGTAAAATTTATATCACTGAAACAGGTGAAGATATGTTTGACTGGACAGATGGAATAAGCAAAGGAGGTACGGTACCAGATTATGTGATGACGGGTTTACATAGACAAGGCAATGAATTTGATGATCCGTTTGGTCGTATTTTAGCGTTTGACCCACAGACAAATAGCATGAGATCATATCTTGAAGGCGGATTTTTTTCTGATTCTTCCGGCTGTTTTTCCAACCCTGATTGCATTACGTCCGTTACTCTGGGAGGAAGAACGTATTTGGTATTTTGTGAAGATATCAATGGCGCTGACAGAGGAAGGGCAGGTGCTGACAACAAAACTTTTTTCAACGAGTTGTATTTTTTAGATATGAGTATTGAAAATCCAACGGTTGATGATTTGATGCGTTTTGCGGTTACGCCCAAAGGAACTGAAGGAACCGGGGTGATATTTTTACCTGACGGATCTATGATTTTGAATATCATGCATCCGGACAAAGCAAACCCGGCACCGTTTAACAGATCATGCACCGTATTGATTGAAGGATTCAGAAAATGAAATTTAAAATTTGGACAATAATATTTCTGGTAGTTTTGGTTGCAGTGGCTTGTGATCAAATTGATGACGCATGTGATGAAGAAAAATATGGGTCAGCCCTGGTGAGTGATTTTCCGGACAGCCTGCAGGCCGGTGTAATGCATGAGCTAAAAGTTAAATACATTATTGAAAATTCATGCGGCAATTTTCTTGAATTTGAAACTGTTGAAACCGGCGCTTTGACAGAAATAAAAGTAAAACTTATGTATGAGGGTTGCAGTTGTAATCTTGAATTCAAGGAGGACTCATCATATTACCCAATAAGTCATGACACGGCCGGTACCTACATGTACAAGTTCTATTTGAGTGACGGCACCTATGACACCTACCAACTCAACGTGTTTGAATAAGTCACTGTGAATATAAATTGACTAAGCACAATTTTTACATTGCTTATTATCTGTAAATTTACCTCGCAGTTTGGGTGTTAATTCTGAAAATTCATCCCTGTTTTTTTTTTCAAACGAATGCTGAAATACTGAATGACTCAGACTATCATAATTGCCATTTGTTCATTACTGCTAATTGCTTATATTTTTGATTTAACTGCATCAAAAACTAAGGTGCCGTCAGTTATTTTATTGCTTTTGTTAGGTTGGTTTGTTAGGCAGGTTACTTCATTTTTTTATTTAGAATTACCTGATTTTACTGAAGTATTACCTGTGCTTGGTACTATTGGTTTGATTTTAATTGTGTTGGAAGGATCATTGGAAGTTGAGATGAACAAATCTAAATTAAGATTGATGAGTAAATCAGTTTTTGGTGCATTGCTTTCACTGGTTGCTATGTCTTTTTTAATGGCATTTTTATTTTATTATTACGGGAATTTTTCATTTAGACTTAGTTTGATAAATGCTATTCCTATTGCTGTAATCAGCAGTGCTATTGCAATTCCCAGTGTACGCAATTTGGATAAAAAACAGCGTGAATTCATTGTGTATGAAAGTAGTTTCTCAGATATTTTTGGTGTACTACTTTTCAATTTTATTGCACTGAATGAGGTGTATGATTTTGCTGCTTTTAGTTATTTTGGACTAGAGGTGTTGATTATGGGTATTGTTTCATTTATTGCAACATTAGGGCTTGCAATATTGCTGAAGCGCATTGAACACCACATTAAATTTGTGCCCATTATATTATTGGTGATATTAATTTATGCCATTGCAAAATCATTTCATTTACCATCACTGATTTTTATTTTGTTGTTTGGATTATTTATTGGCAATTTGGATGAACTGAAACAATTCAAATGGATTAAAAGGCTAGACCCGGCAGAATTAAACAAAGAGGTTAAGCGGTTTAAAGAGCTCACCGGTGAGGCAACATTTTTGGTGCGCGCCCTGTTTTTTTTACTGTTTGGATATTTGATTGAAACTGCTGAAATATTAAATATGGAAACCCTTATGTGGTCGTTTGGTATTGTTGGAATTATTTTTGCCATCAGGGTGATTCAACTCAAATTGTCAGGTATGCCGCTGAACCCGGCCTTATTTATTTCGCCGAGAGGCTTAATTACTATTTTACTTTTTTTATCAATTGACCAGGCACAACAAATACCTATTGTCAACCGATCAGTAATAATTCAGGTGATTATTTTAACAGCACTTATTATGATGTTTGGTTTGATGGTGGCAAGAAAAAATGTAGATATTTCAGAAACTGAGAAAAAGAAAAGTCACTGAGTTTTTTGCTAATCACGGTCAATATTACCAAGTTGATTAGTATTGCGCAACGCATGACAGCATCAAAATTTCAAGTTGTATAATTGCTGCGTGAGGGATTGCAGTGAAAAGCCCGCATGCGCAGCAGAGGACTTGTAGCGGAAAGCCCGACCCATACCCATTGGGGATGGGGCACGCCCAAATTAAAAATAACCTGATTAACTGAAATATACGTCAGTAATTAATTCAAAACCTGCAGCCTCATTCACCCGCTTGATGATGACTGAACGCATTTGAAAAAGTTCATTGCGCATGACAGAGGAATTTATTTTTAGGTAAAGAATGCCTTCACGAATTTCTTTTGAATCAGTGCGCTGTGCTACGGCATCACCCATTAATTGAGGCCATTTGGCAAGTATGGAAGTTTCAAACAATTTACGATCAATGCCCATGGCTTTGAGGTATTGTTCAATGGCTATTTTCATAGAAACGCCGTCTTCTTTATCAGATCGTCTGCTCAATGTTGCCTCCTTCTACTTTAAAAATACGCTGCGTAAAGCCGCTGGATGAAAATACTTTTTTAATGCGATCAAGGTCAGTATCAGTTACAAATACTTGCCCAAATGCGTGGTCAGATACTAACTGCATGAGGTGTGTTACGCGTTGATGATCTAATTTATCAAAAATATCATCAAGCAACAAGAGTGGTTTCATACCAAGGAGTTGACTGATGAGTTCAAATTGGGCTAATTTAAGTGCAACTAAGAAAGATTTTTGCTGCCCTTGCGAACCAAATTTTTTAACGGGTTGCTGGTGAATAAGAAAGATAAGATCATCTTTATGAATGCCTACAGACGTGTAGCCACTTTGCATATCACGCCGTTCACTGTTTTTTAATTCAGATGTAAAATCATGATCACTTAACTGACTGCGGTATTCAATATGAATTTCTTCACGGTGATTGGAAATAAGATCAAAATATTTTTGAAAAACAGGGATGAAAGCGGATAAAAAATGTTGTCGTTTTTCATAAATGACCTGACCAAGTTCAACCAATTGATGGGTCCACACATCAATACTTTCAGCATCAAACAAACGCTGATCATAAAATTGTTTGAGCAATGCGTTGCGCTGATCAAGCACCTTGTTATAACGCAACAAGGTGTCAAGATAAGTTTTGTCAAATTGTGAAATGATGCTGTCAATAAAACGGCGGCGGGTATCACTGCCTTCACTGATTAAATTGGTGTCATAAGGTGAAATAACTACCGCAGGAAAAGCACCAATATGATCAGCCAGTTTATCGTATTCTTTTTTATTGCGTTTTACTTTTTTTTTCTGACCGTGCTGAACACTGCATGATATTTCAGTTTCTTTTTCTGATGATTGGAATAGGCCTTGCACTAAAAAAAACTTTTCACTGTTGCGAATATTCTGACTATCTATTGGATTGAGAAAACTTTTACAGAAGCAGAGATAATAAATAGCATCAAGCAAATTTGTTTTGCCTGCGCCATTATCACCGGTAAATACATTGATACCATCTGTAAACTCTAAATCAGCCTGCAGATAATTTTTAAAATTAACTAATGAAATGCGCGCAAGATGCATGTATAATAACTCAAAGTAAACCTGCCAAAATAAATATGAGCGACAAGCTTACCAAAGATACACAATGTTTGATAGAGGTATTTACTCAACAACAATTTTGCGAGGCTGAAAACTGCCGCTTTCACCTTTGTTAGCAGATGATGAAGAACTTTTTATTTTTTGTTCACAGGCGTTTTCTTTTTCATTTTTGTCATCTATAATTTTAGGTTGTTCACCATCAACAAAAGGTGCTTTGGGTTTCATGCCTAAAATAGTGAAGAGTTCCTGGTCTTCATTAAACGACGGATTAGGAGTGGTAAGCAATTTATCACCTGCAAAAACAGATGATGCACCTGCCATAAAACAGAGTGCCTGCGCCTCTTTAGACATTTGCGTGCGACCGGCTGATAAACGAATAATGGATTGAGGAAAAAGGATGCGTGCAGTTGCAATCATGCGCACCATTTCCCATACCGGAACCTCTTGTTGATTTTCAAGTGGTGTGCCCTCAACAGCTACCAGTGCGTTGATTGGAATTGATTCAGGTGGCTGCTCCATTAACACATAGGTAAGTAATAAGCCGATGCGGTCTTCAACGCGCTCACCCATGCCTATGATTCCGCCCGAGCAAACTGCAATGCCTGCTTTGCGCACGTGATGAATGGTTTCAATACGCTCATCATATTCACGCGTTGAAATAATGTCTTTATAAAATTCACGCGATGAATCAAGGTTGTGATTGTAAGCGTAGAGGCCTGCGTTTTTTAATTTTTCAGCTTGTTGTGCCGTGAGCATACCCAAGGTTGCGCACACTTCCATGCCCATGGTGTTGATGCCTTTTACCATGTCAAGCACACGGTCAAAATCGCGGTTATCACGCACGTTTCTCCAGGCGGCTCCCATGCATACGCGGGATGAGCCGTTGGCTTTGGCATTGGCAGCAAGACCTAATACCTCATCAACTGTCATGAGTGGTTTTACATCTAAATCAGTATGGTATTTTGCTGATTGCGGACAATAACTGCAGTCTTCAGCGCAGCCTCCGGTTTTTATTGAAATGAGTGAACTCATTTGCACCTCGTTAGGGTTGTGATATTGTCTGTGAATGGTAGCGGCCTGATATATTAAATCCATCAATGGGCTATGGTATAATTTAAGCGCTGCCTCTTGTGTTGCAAATTCACGATTGATTTTCATGTGATGTATCTTGTTTTTTATTAATGCTAATTAACGCGGAATTTAATTACTCTACGGTATTATCAAGTAATTCAGTTCCGTTTACATAGGTTCGGGTATAATTCACTTTACCTTCTATGGTGTAGTAGGTAAAGGTACCGTTTTCCATTCCTTTAGTATAATTTCCTTCCACTTGTTTTTTTCCGTTATCATAATACCAGGTGATAATTCCTTCTTCTAAATCATTGATATAATTGCCTTCAAAGCGTGTCATGCTGTTGGCGTGATATCCGATAGCGTGCCCGTTAAGTTTTCCGTTTTTATAAATTGAGTGATCTTGCAGGGTGCCGTCTTCATAATAGGTGTACCAGTCACCATCTTGCTGGTTGAAAAAATAATTACCTTCCATTTGCTTGTTGCCATTTTCAAAATATTTTACGAAGGGTCCGCTGACAGCGCTATCTCTGAAAGTTTGAATTTGCTCAATACCACCGGTTGGATAATACCACGTCCAAGTTGAATCTTCGCGTCCGTTTACGTAATATTCTTGTTGCATCAAACTTCCATCAGTATAATAATATTCCCAATAACCATCTTTTTTATTCATGATGAATTTGCCCTTGTAATGAATTTTTCCATTTTCATGCCAAGTGGTGATAGGCCCATTGACTAAATCATTGGTCCAAATACTTTGTTCTTGCAGCGTTCCGTTGGAGTGATAAAATTTCCATTCGCCTTGAGCCAAGTTGTTTATATAATTTCCTTCAGCCTTTAGCGAATCATTATCACCATAAAATTTCCAGTAGCCTTCACGTTTTTCATTCACCTTTTCTCCAATGCCGTAACCTCCACCAATCACAGGATGCCTGTTGGAGTCACCACAACCTTGTATCATGAATAGTATCATGAGAATAAAAACAAGTTGAACTGACGTTTTTTTATTTTTGGTTTCTTGCTGCATTGAAAGTTTGATATTACGGCCTAAAATTAATCATTTGCTGAGAAAGAGGGATAATAGGCATTATCTCAGTGAGATTCAGAGGATTTTTAATTAAATAAAATCAAGATTTATTTTGATGATGCAATGAATACTGAAAATTCAGGCAACTTATTTTAATGCATTTTTCCAGGTTAGAAGATCAAAACACATGAATCTGGTTTTTAATTCTCCTGAATTTATTTGACTGTAATATTCTTTTTCTTGTTCTTCAGTTGAAAACACAAACCAGAATTCATTTTTGATGTAAAAATTTAATGCTTTTTCGTTATTGTAAGCATCCACCAGCAAGAACCTGCATCTGTTTTTAAATTCAATGAGGGCAAATGATTTGATGAAATCCAATAACTGTGTGCCGACCGATTGCGAGGCGAATTCGGAGTCAACCCCCAGACGCCCAATCAACAAAGCTGGAAATGATCGCATTATTTTTTCACGAGGAACAGATTTACTAACCTTCTTCTTTCTGCTGTTAGGTAGATCAAACACTTTGATACTATCATTTGCAATAGTGAATGCACAGACAATTTTGTTTGAAGTTTTTAATCTGAAAAAATAGGTTTCACCCAAAAGTTGGTCTTGATACTTTAGTGCCTCATTGCAGAAAAAATCGTTCAGATCAGGGTTGCTGCAATCAAATTTTTTAATTGGGTGCTTGGCAGAAATAACGTGTAAAGTGCAATCACTTTCTAAACTAATCATTCTTCTGCACTCTTGTATGAAAAAAGGATTTTTGCTGCTATTTTCATAGAATTTTTCACCTTTTTTGAAGAGGCACGCGATTTTTTGCTGCTGATTTTTTTTAGGAAAATCTGAGCTGCTTCATCATGTAGTACCGGTGTTCGTTTAATTTCAATTGCCATATTGAAATCCAAAGGTACAAAAAAAAACCTTTGTACTCAATAGTGCGCTATCTCAGTCAAAGCGTAAATTTGACCCTTATTACACCAATCAAATATGGCGCTGGAAATAACGAGTATAAAAAATCCGCGAATTAAATTTCTCCAATCGTTGGAAAAATCCAGAGACAGAAAAGAGAGTCAATCTTTCATGATTGAAGGAATACGGGAAATTTCTCTGGCTCAACAAAGCGGGTATGAATTCACTGCCATCTATGTTTGTGAAGCGGTGTATGTGCCAGATGCACAATATCCCATTGAGCTAACAGCTGATGATATTTTACATGTGACTGAAGATGTTTTTGCCCATATTGCATATCGTGAAAATTCAGGGGGAATTATCGCAGTTGCAAAAATGAAAGCCCTGTTACTTGATGATATAAAACCAAAGTCAAATGGTTTGTATTTGATACTGGAACGAGTTGAAAAACCCGGCAACATGGGCGCCATGTTACGCACCGCAGATGCCGCAGGATTGGATGGTGTAATTATTTGTGATCAATCAACAGATTTTTTTAATCCTAATGTAGTGCGTTCAAGTGTTGGATGTTTGTTTACTGTTCCGGTAGCTGCGGCATCTAATGATGAAGTATTAGCTTGGTGTCATCAGGGCGGAATCAAACTTTTTGCAGCTGCATTAACTGCAAAAAAATCTTGTTATGAAGCTGATTTTATAAATAGCACAGCCATCTTAATGGGATCAGAATCAGAAGGACTTTCAACATTTTGGCTGAAGCAGGCAGACGAGCAAATATTAATTCCAATGAAAGGAAAAATTGATTCCATGAACGTGTCAAACGCAGCCGCAATTTTATTGTTTGAAGCTATTCGGCAAAGAAGTGTGAAATAAAAAAGTACTTTACTCAGTTTCACGTATAGCATCTAAAATCTGATTTCCGATTATTTCAATTTCCTGCACTGTGATGCAGAGTGGGGGAGACAACCTGAAACTATCTGGATTAGATAAAAACCAAAATGTGATGATTCCTTTTTCAAGACATTTTTCAACAACGCGCTGAACACGTTCAGGTGATTTCATTTCAATAGCAAACAATAATCCTGCTCGTCTAATTTCAATTACTTCATCATGCTGCGCCAGAATAGATTCAAGCAAGGCGCCTTTCATTTCTGTATCATGAATCCAGGTTTCAGTTTTTAAAACATCAACACAAGCATTGGCAGCAGCGCAAATTACAGGATGTCCGCCAAAGGTTGTGATGTGTCCAAGAATTGGATCTTGTGTAAGCATCTGCATGTTTTGATGTGAAGAGATAAAAGCGCCAATAGGCATTCCTCCGCCTAACGACTTTCCAACGGTGAGTACGTCAGGTACAATGTTGTATTGTTCAAACGCAAAGAAGGTGCCGGTGCGTCCCATGCCAACTTGTACTTCGTCAAGAATAAGAAAAGCACCTGCTTCAGTGCATCGTTTGCGCAAGGCATTGAGATATTCTTGCGTTGGTTTTCTTACTCCTGCATCTGCTTGTATAGTTTCAAGAATAACGCCTGCAGTTTGATGTGTGATTTCTTGCAGATCATCAAAATTATTTAACTCAATAAATTTCACCCCGGGAAGCAGCGGTCTGAATTTTGCTTTTTTGATTTCATTCCATGATACGCTCATTGACCCGTGTGTATTGCCGTGGTATGATCCTTTGAAAGCAATCAGTTCGTGTCGTCCGGTACAGCGTTTAGCTAGTTTTAATGCGGCCTCATTTGCTTCAGTTCCTGAATTCACAACGTATGTGCAACTTAGTGAATCAGGTAGTAATGACGCAATATTTTTTGCAAGTGCAAGTTGAGAATCTTGAATATATTCTCCATACACCATGACGTGAAGATGTTTTTCTAATTGTGATTGTATAGCCTCAATGACTTGTGGATGCCGGTGTCCAATATTGGTAACTGCAACACCTGCAATCATATCTGCGAAGCGTTTTCCTGTTTTGTCCCAGATATAAATGCCTTCTGCGCTATCTATATCAATTAGGTAAGGAGACTGATTAGTTTGTCCCTGAAATTTTAGAAAATCATTTTCCCGGAGGTGGTCCATCATGTGGTTCATGATCACGGATTTCTTTTAGCAGCTCACGTTTAAATTTTTCTTCAGCATAAAATACTTTGGCTGCTTTCTTTTTGCCGATCACATCTGCAAATTTACTCAAATACTCTTTTCTGAGGTTGGCTTCTCGCACGTCAGCATCTAAAATCTTTTCAGTCAATTCATATGCCTTCTCTTCTGAAAGATCATTGATGGTTTTTAACTCTTTCATATATCCTTTTTTTTCATCTCGGATGGCTTCCATTTTGGCATCATATTCATTGTACACCGGCCAGAATTTTTCAGCCTCTTCAGTTGTTAATTCCAACTGGGTTGAGATAAAAGCAATTTTTTGCGTTTTGATATACTCCTCTTTATCTTGTTTAGGTTTGTCGTCAGGCTGTGCAAAACTCTGCAAGGATGCCAGCAAAGTGAGAGTAAAAATGCTAATGCGGGTTTTCATAAATACGTATTTAAGTTTTTAATATTCTATGTTTTCAATTATATTTTTTCTCTAAAATTATCATCCCCAAGTCCTAATCCCTAATCCCTAATCCCTAATTCCTAATCCCTAATCCCTAATCCCTAAGTTCTAACCCCTAACCCCTACAAATCAAGATAAGTTTCTTCAATTTCACTTTCGACAAAATCATACACTTCATCATTCTCTGATTCTCCTAAATCAACATCATTTTCAACAATATATTCCACCATACTTTCTTCATCAATAAAGTCAGCATAGGTATCAAGATGTTCATCAGATATTTCAGTTTTTGCAGTTTCTGTTGGTATTACCGGCTCAATTGATGGTGTGTTTTGGCCGGGTAAAAGCAAGAGTAATAATCCGGCGGCGGCAGCTGCAACTGATGCCCAGAACGTGATTTTGTATACACGACCTCTTGATTTTCTGATGGGTTGACTTGTTGCTGGAGACGAAATATTTTGATCAAAATATTCAACAGGGACTTCAGGTTTTACTGATTTTTTAATTCCGTATTTTTCAAAAACTTCGTCAGCGGCAATTTCATCAGCAACCTGATGGTAGAAATTTTTAAAAAAATCTGCAGGTACACCTGGTTTTTGATCTTCATTAGTTGAAGATGATACCAATTGAATTTTATCCAAGATAATTTTTGGGAAATCATGAAAAAAATCAACAGGCACGTCCGGTTTTTTTCTTTTGATGATGTTTGATATGTTATGCACTTGATTTTCCATTTTACATCTATTAGACTCTAAAGCGCAAACAAGGTTTAACCTGCTTTCAGGAATTCTTCTATTTTTTTTACTGCCAGATGATACGAGGCTTTTAATGCGCCCACACTGGTTCCAAGCATTGATTCAATTTCGGTAAATTTTAATTCGTCAAAATATTTGAGTTGAAAAACCAGTTTTTGTTTTTCAGGTAAGGTCTCAATAGCTTTGTTGAAGATGTTTTCAATTTCTTGAGGAGAATAATTTTTTCCGTCTACTTCAATGCTATTTTCAAATAATGGAGGATCCAGATCTACTGTCTGCCGTTTGGCAGCTTTACTCAAAAAAGTGTGCGTTTCATTAAAAGCAATCCGATAAAGCCAGGTGTACAAAGCCGCATCACCCCTGAATTCAGGTAGGGCTTTCCATACCTTGATAAATACATTTTGCATGACATCTGCGGTGTCATCATGATTTTTAACCAAGCGTCTGATTTGCCAGTAAACTCTCTCCTGAAATTGTTCAACCAAAATCTGAAAACCCTTTTCAGGATTAGATTTGTAATGAGCTAAAATTTCCTCGTCTGATAATGTCATGCGCGTTCATGTTTTATCAGTTGGAATAAACATTATTTTCGTTTTACAACCTTTTCTGCTGCAGCAATTATATCTGCGGTGTTGATGTGATATTTGCTCAAGAGTTCTTCGCCTTGTCCGCTTTCACCAAATTTATCATCTACCGCAACCATTTCAATAGGTGTTGGCAGATGAAGACTGAGTACTTGTGCAATGCTGTCTCCTAATCCACCGTGGCGCATGTGTTCTTCAGCTGTTACTACGCATTTTGTTTTTCCAACTGACTTTAAGACTGCGGTTTCATCCAAAGGTTTAATAGTGTGAATATTTATTATTTCTGCACGTATTCCTTTTTCTTCCAAAACCCTTGCTGCTTCTATAGATTTCCAAACTAAATGTCCGGTTGCAAAAATTGTCACATCAGTTCCTTCTGAAAGAATATCGGCCTTGCCAATTACAAATGGTTTGTCAGCCGGAGTAAAATTTGGTACTTTGGGACGCCCAAAACGCAAATAAACCGGACCTTTATAATCAGCTATTGCAATGGTTGCTGCTTTAGTTTGGTTATAATCACAAGGAGAAATAACAGTCATGTTTGGCAACATTTTCATCAAACCAATGTCCTCTAAAATTTGATGAGTTGCTCCATCTTCTCCTAATGTTAGACCTGCATGTGATGCGCAAATTTTTACGTTTTTACCTGAGTAGGCAACTGATTGTCTTATTTGATCATATACCCTTCCGGTAGAAAAATTCGCAAACGTTCCGGTAAATGGAATTTTACCCCCAATAGTTAATCCCGCTGCAATTCCAATCATATTTGCCTCGGCAATACCCACTTGAAAAAAACGATCAGGATGATTTTTTTGGAATTCATCCATTTTTAATGAGCCGGTTAAATCAGCACAAAGCGCTACGACATTTGGATTTTTTTTACCAAGTTCGGAAAGTCCTGCTCCAAAGCCTGAGCGGGTGTCTTTTTCATCAATGATTTTTATTTCAGTCATGGTTAAAGGGTAATAATGGTATTTTCTCCTGATAATATCTGGAATGGTTTAACAAGTGTATAATCAGTTGAAACAGCTGTTTTGAGACGATAAACTATTTTGTAATTCCCAGGTTGTAGGTAATACTGGTCAGTTGTTTTTAATGGATCAAGATCACAAACCCATGCATCTTTTTCTCCTTCATGTACAACAAATATTTGCCCTACAATAGCTTTTGCAGATGTATATTTCAATAAACCTGAACCGGGTATATCAATGTAGGTATATTCGCTCTGGCTCACCTTGACATCGTTCTGATAAATGCGGGGCAATGTGAGAATTTCAAGATCGTATGTCCCAACCAAATAATTTTGTATTTCATCTAATTGTTGCACATTCAAAGTGACTGATACCCCATCTTGCGTTACTCTCACCTGAACATTTGAACTTTTTGTGGGACCTTTAATGCGCACTGCAATCATGCCCTGTGGACAATCAACGGGAATAATATTGTGTATCCCTTTGGTAATACTAATGTTTTTTAACTCAACTTTAGGTAAGGTATTTACAACAATGTCGTATTTCATGGTTGGATCTATAACCACAATTGTATCAGGATTGCCTTTGATATTTAGCGTATGCATGAAAGTATATTTCAGATTTTTTGTTCCTGCTTCATAAAAAAACACAGTTGAATTGGTATGTATGGGATCACCGTTAATATCGTTTAAATCAATTTGTACTGAGGTTGCAAATAGCGCATCAATGATTACTGAGTTCATTACTTTTTCAAATGACTGCAGGTTGGATGCTTCGTAAACTCGTCCGATACATTCAAAATTGTTAAGATAGGCAAGATCTATACCCAGCCCAACTACAAAAGGCGTCACTGCGATATCTTTTTCTTTCAGTTTGCGTGCTGATTCGCAAGGGAATTCATCACACGCTTCTAAGCCATCGGTAATTAATATGATTACATTTCTAGCATTGGCATCCGGGAAATCATCTGCAGATGCTTCAAGAGAGCGTGCAATGGGAGTGGTACCTTTACATTCTACTGTTTGCACAAATCCTTTCACGGCTGCAAAGTTATCTGGTCCAAAAGGCACCTCAAGCTTTGTGTCATTGCAGTCTTGAAACGTTGGCGTGATAGGTGATTGATGTCCATACACGCGCAGGGCAATTTCAAGATTAGGAATGCCTTCCAATTTGTTGATGGTTTCAGCAAAAATCCGGCGTGCATGTTCAATTTTTGTTGCCCCTTCCCATTTTCCATTCATTGAATTTGAAGCATCAAATACAAAGAGAATGCGTGTAAGTTGTTGCGCTGACAAAGGCTGAAATATGCCCCCAAGTAATAATATAAAAAGAATCTTTTTCAATTAATAATCTCCTGTTGTTTCTACTATTGCGGACAATGCTTTTTCTGCCTGTTCTTTGCTTGGTGGTGAACCGTGCCACTTATGAGTGCCTTCCATAAAATCAACCCCTTTACCCATAATGGTAGTCATCACAATCACTACAGGTTTGCCTTTTCCTGTCTTATCCTTTGCAGATTTTAAGACAGAACGCATGGTTGCAAAGTCGTGTCCGTTCATTTCAAGAACCTCCCATCCAAAAGCCTGCCATTTTTGTTTTAGATCACCCATTGGCAGCACATCATCAATATCACCGTCTATTTGTTTATGGTTGTAATCTATGGTGGCAATTAGGTTGTCAACTTTATTAGCGGCTGCGTACATAGCTGCTTCCCATATTTGACCTTCCTGTAATTCTCCATCACCATGCAGTGTGAATACTAACTTTTGATCACCATTTAGTTTTTTTGCTAATGCAGTTCCTATTCCCACAGATAATCCCTGACCTAATGAACCTGTAGCAATGCGCACGCCAGGTAATCCTTTATCAGGTGTCGGATGACCTTGTAGTCTTGAACCTAATCTACGAAATGTACTCAGTTCCTTTATATCAAAATATCCTTTGTGAGCCAGCACGCTATATAAACAGGGTGAAATATGTCCATTTGACAAGAAAAAAATATCCTCGCCCTTGCCATCCATTTGCCAGTTTTCAGGTTTAATATCCATGATTTCAAAGTAGAGCAGTGTCATAAAATCTGCACAACCCAATGATCCACCCGGATGCCCTGATTGTACATCGGTAACCATACGAATGATGTCACGCCTAACTTGAGAACTGATTTTTTCTGAACTAGCAATGGCCATAGGAAAAATTTGATTTTGCCGGCGAAATTAGCGCAAAATGCAGGTATATAACGGGGTTCGGGAAAATAGTTATCCCCAAAGTTTTGCACATTTAATAGGTTTATTAACGGTTGTAGCGACTGTCTGAAAAAAAAATCACAAATTTGTGGTTGATCATGCAACTTATGTGTCTGCATGGTCGTTGTAAAGCTATAAAACCAAAAAATAATGAAACGACTTTTTCTTTGCATTTCATTCCTGGTAGGTGCCGGAATGAGCAGTTTTGCCCAACAAAACGGCAATCAGGTTTCTCCAATGAAAATTTATAAAATGCCTGAGTCAGAACAAAAGCCTGAACTCACCAAAGAGCAGGAAATTGAAAATTGTAAAAATTTGCTGGAAGCATTGGATATAAAAGAAGCGTGGATAAGATCAAATCCTGATGAATTGCAAAAAGCAATTGATTCGGGATGGTTTGAAAATGCTGAGAAAACCAGAGCTGATTTAAAAGCTCGTATTGAAGAATTAGAATCTAAATAATACAAACCAGAACTATGTATTTAGACATGAAAAAAACAATTCTGATTTCAGGATTATTTCTGACCGGAATAGGAGCAATGGCTCAGACAAATGATGAGTGTTCAGAGATGGAACCAATTTGTACTGATGCCGGTTTGAGTTTTACAGCTCAAACAGGTGTGAGCATTGGACCTGATCCTAATGATTATGGTTGTCTATTTTCTCAACCTAATCCAACTTGGTATTATTTTGAGATTGCAACTGATGGAAATATTGACATGAACCTTTGGGCACCATCTGATATTGACTTCATTATTTGGGGTCCGTTTGATGATTTAGCTGAGGCTCAATCCTACTGTGGTCAAATGGGAGTGAGTCCAAATGCACCTGAAGTTGATTGCAGTTATTCCGGTACCAATGATGAGTATCCTTCAATTCCAAGTGCTGTTACCGGTGATGTGTATGTGATGCTGATTACAAACTACGCATCCGTTGTTCAGGATGTAACATTGACTCAAGTAGGCGGTACCGGATCAACAGATTGTTCAATCATTACGCCTGATCCATGTGTATCTGATCCCGGAACTTATACTGTTGAAAAAAATGGGACGCTAAGTTCAAGCCCTGTTTATTTGTGTCAAGGTGAATCATTTGAAGCCATATCTGATGGAAATTATATTTTACCAAACGATACTATTCCTTTGCCGGTAGGTGACGGAGTTTACTCTGCTCAACTTATGTGGCTTGTGTATGATGCCGCTCCAACTAGTGGTGATCCTGCAACTGACCCCGGATTTTTAAATATGATTATTCCAAGTGAAGATTTGTCTGATATTAATAATGGAACAAGTCCAATCGTTAGTGGGTTAGGTTGCGGTACTTATTGGTTTGTACCTGTTGCCGGTGATGACGGTGTTGGAGGAAATAATAACGTAGCCAATGGGGTGAATGATAACGGTGGTTTACATTGGGATAAAAATAATAATGATTGCTTTTTGTTGGGAACACCAATTCAGGTGACTTACGCTTGCGAAATGCAAACAACGGTTTCATTAGATTGTAATCCTCCAACTACCATTAACGGAATTGACGTTCAGATTACAGGCGGTGCACCAGGGAATTACACTGTAGTGAATCAAGGTGATGGAAATCTTGTATCTGGTTCTGTTCCAAATGGTGGAACAGCAAATATCAATAATTTGGAAAACAATGAAGGTTGGGAAATTGATATCACCGATGCACAAGGTTGCACAACTTCAGCATCTGGTGTATTTGTTGCACCTGTTTTTCAGAACATAACTATTACTCCAGCGCCAACATGTCCGTCAGCTTCGAATGGTCAGGTGGATGTTACAGTAAATGGAACGTCAGGAAATGGAGCTCCTTATACTATCATCATGGCAGGTGATCCTCCAACTACCGGAACTACGGATTCTTATTCTGATGGAGCTGGTACTGCGGTTTACATTGTTATTGCTGATGATGAAGGTTGTATTTCTGATTCAACGGTGACCATAACTTCTGCCGGACACTTTATTGATGTTGATATAATTAGCGTAACAGGTGAAGATTGTTACGGAGACAACCAAGGATCAGCACAAATCAGTGCAATTCCAACGCCTTCAGGAAATGTTACCAGCATCACTTGGACAGGTCCATCAGGACAACATCCTGGCGGTGATCCGGGTGGACCGGCTAATAATAGTCAGTCAGCCATGGAGCCAGGAAACTGGATTGTAACTATTGTAGATGATTTGGGTTGTGAAGTAAGTATTCCAATTGAAATAACTTCTCCGCAAGCATTAGATTTATATGTTTCAAATTCTAATCAACCTACCTGTTATGCATACTCTGATGGCTCAATCACTGTTCAATCAACTGGTGGATCAGGTGGACTTGTATACTCGTGGAATCCTGTTAACGGCGTTCCGGGAAATACATTTAATAACCTTGAAGCCGGAATTTACTGGGCATATGTTACTGACCAAAACGGATGTGAAGATTCTGTGATGATTGATTTAGGTCAACCTGATTCTTTATATGGAGTGTTTACCGTGAAAGATGTTTTGTGTTACGGAGACAGCACAGGAGCAATTATTGTTGATGATGTGGTGAATGAAGTTGGAACCGTAAGCTATTTCTGGAATCTTTCAGGGGTGGTGCCAAATCCACCTTCAACGTCAAACGTAGCAAATGGATTACCAATTGGTACTTATGTTTTAACTATTCAAGATGCGATGTGCTACAACCAATATGAATTTACCTTGACACAAAATCCTGAAATCGTGTTTGCAGAATTTGGTTCACACCCTGCTTTTTGTCGTATGTTCTCATATCAATCAGGTAATGGTGTTGTGTATGCATCAGCAAGTGGTGGTGTGCCTGATTATGAATATGAATGGGTGAATTTATCAACCGGAGCAACTACAAATGCTACAACATGGGGAGGCTTGAATCCTGCTACATATCAAATGACGGTGACTGATGATGTAGGTTGTACTTTGGTTGAAACTATTCAGTTAGATTCAGTTAATCCAATTGCCAATTTCAATGTATTATCTGCTGATGCATCATTAGATATTCCTTCACTTTCAGGAACTGCAATTGTATGTACTGAATTTGAAAATACATCACAATATTTTGCTAATGAATATGATCCTTTGGCTGATACCACCTTCTTCTGGGAAATGGGATATGGCTTGCCTTGGCAAATCAGTCATGATGTAAATGAAGTATTTGATACATGTTATTATTCTGAAGGGCAATATGAAGTTTGTTTGGTTGCATTAAATAAAAACGGATGTTCAGATACAACGTGCAAGGTGTTGACAATTTATGATTACCCAACTTTGGTTGCACCTAACGTGTTCACACCGGGCAATGATGCAGCTAACCCTTTATTCACTTTTGAAAATCGTCAAACTGCAATTGTTGAATTTGAGTGTACAGTATTTGACCGTTGGGGTAAAGAGATGTTCCAGTTCACTAGTATCACTGATGCATGGGACGGCACCACCAAAAACGGAAAACCGGCAACTGATGGTGTCTACTTCTTCATTTATCACGGAGTAGCATCAAACGGAACTGAGTTTGAAGGACAAGGTACGGTGCATTTGATAAGGAACTAGATAAAAAATTTGACAAGAAAAGAGGCAATCGAGAGGTTGCCTCTTTTTGTTATCATATCCTATTGATTTTGCAAGCGCTGAATCTTTCAAATTGCTATTATCTTTGCACCACAAAAAAAAATACTGATGTCATTGAAATGCGGAATAGTTGGCTTACCCAATGTAGGAAAATCAACACTTTTTAATTGTTTGTCTAATGCACGCGCGCAAGCTGCAAATTTTCCGTTTTGCACTATTGAACCCAATATTGGGGTGATCACAGTGCCGGACAACCGCTTGACTGAACTTGAAAAAATTGTTATTCCTGAACGGGTTGTTCCTACAACTATTGAAATTGTTGACATTGCCGGATTAGTGAAAGGCGCTTCAAAAGGAGAAGGATTGGGTAATAAATTTTTAGCAAATATCAGAGAAACAGATGCAATTATTCATGTATTGAGATGTTTTGATGATCCAAATATTGTACACGTTGATGGCAGTGTAAATCCCGTGCGTGATAAAGAGGTAGTTGATTTTGAATTGCAATTGAAAGATCTTGAATCAGTAGAAAGTAAAATTCATTCGCTCAACAAAGCAGCAAAATCAGGCGATAAAGAAGTATTAAAACAACTAGAATATTGTCAGAAAATTAAAACAGTACTAGAGCAAGGGAAATCTGCACGTACCGTTCCGGCTTCAAATGAAAGTGAAGAGAAAATTCTGAAAGATTTACAACTACTAACCTCTAAACCGGTACTGTATTTATGTAATGTGGACGAGTCATCTGTTAAAACCGGTAATGCTTACGTTGAATCAGTGAAACAAGCCGTGAAAGATGAGCATGCAGAAGTATTAGTAATAGGAACAAAAATAGAAGCCGACATTGCAGAGTTAGAAACGTATGATGAGCGACAGTTATTTTTAGAAGAGTTGGGCTTAGAAGAGGCAGGCGTAAATCGTCTCATACGGGCTGCATATAAATTGCTGAATTTGCAAACCTATTTTACGGCCGGGGTGAAAGAAGTGCGCGCTTGGACAATTCCCGTTGGAGCAACAGCCCCTCAGGCAGCCGGTGTGATTCACTCTGATTTTGAGAAAGGATTTATTCGTGCTGAGGTTATGAAATTCCAAGATTTTATTCGTCTTGGTTCTGAAGCTGCAGTGAAAGAAGCAGGAAAACTTGGTGTTGAGGGAAAAGGCTATGTGGTTGAAGATGGTGACATCATGCATTTCCGTTTCAATGTCTGAGCCTGTCCATCTATCAGGCAATTTTTTCATTCAAGCGGTTTTCTTTCCACCGATCCAATAAATTTCTACGCAACTTATAGATTTAGTATGTTTGATTCATGGAAAGAAAAGTCATTCTCTATTGGATTGCGCAATTTGTAGGTTGGAGTGCCTATTACGGTTTCTCTGCCTTGTTGCTCATCTCCAGTGAAATCTTTTTTCCTACGTTTAATCTTGGGCTGTCGCTTTTCACTTGGATGCTCTTTTCAGTTGCTGTGTCTCATGGTATGCGCTGGGTTATCATTCGTGGTGATTTGCTTTCAAAAAAATTACACCTACTCATTATTTATACGCTCATACTCTCTTTTATCAGCGCAACGCTTTTGGAAACCTTTCAGCATTTCATGACATTTTGTATTACACAAGATTTTTTTCCGCTGGAAGAGGCATGGTCAACTGAATTTAATTTTTCTGAATTTCTGCTCGCCATCTTAAGATCTGTTATCTTGTTTTTATTGTGGAGTGGTTCATATTATGTTTTTGTTATCATTGAAAAATCACGCAAGCAAGAAATGCTAAACCTGCAGTGGGAAGCATCTAAAAATGAAATTGAATTAAAAAATTTACGCGCACAATTAAATCCTCATTTTTTATTTAATTCACTCAATTCTATCAGAGCTTTGGTTGGTTTAAATCCTGATCAAGCTAAGGATGCCATCACGCAATTATCTTTTCTACTCAGAAGTTCTATCAATTTGGGTAAACAAAAACTAGTTCCGCTGCGCGATGAACTTGAATTAGTGAAGAATTATTTAAGATTGGAGCAAATGCGATTTGAAGAGCGGCTGAGTGTGAAATTTGAAGTGTCAGAAAGCGCACTGGGTTGTGAAATTCCGCCCTTGATGTTGCAAACCATTGTTGAGAATGCAATTAAACATGGAATTTCAAAATCGGTTTCGGGAGGTGATATCATCATCATCAGTAACAAACAGAATAACAAACTTGAACTAATAATAAATAACACCGGGAAACTGGCTGCTCAAAATCCACCTAAAAATGGAGTGGGTTTAGTGAACTCAAGAAAAAGATTAAAATTGCTTTTTGGTGATAAAGCGCATCTGGATATTTCACAACCAGGTGATTTGGTAAGTGTAAAAATAAATATCTCGTACTCATGAGAACCATTATTGTAGATGACGAACGGCTGGCAAGAGAAGAATTAAAAAGTCTTCTCTCAAATTATTCAGATGTTGATTTGATTGGAGAATATAAAAATACGGCTGAAGCAAGAATTGCTATTGAGCGAGATGCACCTGATCTTGTTTTTATGGATATTCAAATGCCGGGTGAAACAGGACTTGAATTATTAGAGAAGATTCAAAATCCACCGCGCACAGTTTTTGTAACTGCCTATGACGAACATGCAATTAAGGCATTTGAATTGAAGGCGTATGATTATTTGATGAAGCCGGTTGATCCTGAAAGATTGGCTGAGGTTTTCAAAAGAATTTCTGAAGAAAATAAAACTCCTGAAAGTGTAGCAAACAACAATAAACTTTGCTCAGGTGATCGCATTTTAATTAAAGACGGTGACAAAGTTTGGTTTATAAAAATTGATGATGTGAGATATTTTGAGTCTGAAGGAAATTATGTAAAAGTACATTTTGAAAAATTCCGCCCGCTCATTTTGCGTTCATTGAATAGTTTGGAAGAGCGGTTGGATGAAAAATTATTTTTCAGAGCAAATCGCAAATTCATCATCAATCTGCAACACATTGTTAATATTGAAAGTTGGTTTAACGGAGGATTACAAGTAGAACTAACCTGTGGTACTAAAATTGAAATTTCACGTCGGCAGACAATTCGTTTCAAAGACCAGTTTAGTATTTAAGCAACTGTTATTCTGATTTTTTTTTACGGAGGATAAGGTCCAAAATAATTTAGGCAAGGATTTTCTCCTGTAAAACAAGCTGAGAAAGTTGTGGCCTCCCAGGTGAATACTGTGGTGCTGTCTGTAATTTCAAACTCCACAAGCATAGATGACCACCATGAACGATAACAAATTGTTCCTTGATCTTCTGTGTATTGATCTGTAGTTTTGCTCTTATATCGCTCATAAAATTCATCAAACGTACAATCCTTGAATAATTCTTGAATACCATATTTTCCCGGAGGAAGAAATATATTCAAATAGCCGAGTGAATCTGTTTTGACTTGAATTTTTGTTTTGTCTGTCAGGTTGATCAAATTATAGGTGGTGTTCGTGAATATGAAGTAATTGTTTAGCTCTGATTCATCAGGATAAGCGCCTCCGCAGTAAGGATAGTAATGCATGAATTTGATAGAAACATTGAAGTCATCAGTAATAGTGTCTTCAGTTACAATCTTCAATGTATCCTGAACTATTTCAGTTTTCACTTTTTTATTTCTGACTTTATTTTCTTTTTGTGCATAAATACTTTTACTTAGAAAAAGTATCATGACCAATGAAAGAATCACACTAAAACGCATACCGGTAAGTTTAATCTCTGTACACATAAACTGGTGAAAAGTTCAAAAATAATCAAGGTGTTGTAGATGATACTGGGAGAACTTTTCCGTTGAAATATTGATTGCCGGTAAGGGCAAAATTTGCAATGAATGCTGCCATTTCTGTTGCGGTAACAGGTGCTTTGAATTCAGGAAAAGCAGCAGAAAGCATTTCAGTTTGAACAGCGCCAAGCGCTAAGCAATTAACTGAAATTTGATCTTGTTTTAATTCCTCAGCCAAACATTCTGTAAAACCTGCAACAGCAGCTTTTGATGAACTATAAACACTTAAGCCCGAAAATTTGGTACTGCCCTGAAAACCTCCCATTGAACCAATATTCACGATATGTGCACCTTTTGACATAAACGGAATAACAGCCTGACATAGCTCCATTAATCCAAAAACGTTAGTGGAGTAAACAGCCATCATTTCTTTTCGGGTAATTTGAGTGAAAGGTTTATTCACCAAAAATCCCGCATTGTTGATGAGTATGTCAACGGAGTTAAAATGTGATTTTATTTCTTTCTCAAGTTTACTTACCAGGTTTTCATCCGTTATATCCAAATTTAAGGCGGTAACATTCGCATTTTCGTTGGCTAAGGATATCAATGATTTGGTATTTCTTGCAATTGATAAAACACGATGATGTTTGCTCAAGTGTTTTGTCAGCGCAAAGCCAATTCCTTTGCTTGCTCCGGTGATGATGATATTTTTTTGGCTGTTTTGCAAAATCAATACTCATCAAATGAGACCACAATTTTTTCTGAAGTTGGATGAGATTGGCAGGTGAGAATAAAACCTGCATCAACTTCATCCGGTTCAAGAGCATAATTTAAATCCATTTTTGCAGAACCTTCCATTACTTTTGCTTTGCAGGTACAACATACACCGCCTTTGCATGAGAATGGCACATCAGCACCGGCATCCTGAGCTGCTTGCAAAATTGATTTTCCTGTTGATTCAAGTTGGAATTTATATTTTTCGTCATCAATGATTACGGTTACATCTGCTGTAAAAGTTTTTTGATTGGTAGTAGCCTTTTTCTCATCTGAAATTGGTGTAGCTGTGAATAATTCAAAATGAATGCGGTCAGTTGGAACACCTTTGGTAATAAAAAATTCTTTGATGTTAGTAACCATTTCTTTTGGTCCGCATGAATAAATTGCGCCAATTGAAAAATGTGCAAGATGTGTATTGAATAGTGTGTTCAATTTGTTTTGATCTAATCTTCCGTTGGTGAGCGCATTGCCTGAATCTTCTCGGGTTAACAAATAGAACAAATTGAGATTGAGATTTTTTTCTGCAAGCTCATCTAATTCTTTTTGAAAAATTGTATCAGCTTTTGTTTTGTTTACATAATAAAGATATACTGTACTTCCTGTTTCAGTTTGCAATAAGGCCTTGACCATTGAAATGACCGGTGTAATGCCTGAACCGGCAGCAAAGAATACATAATTTTTCATGCTTTGACTTTCAGGTGTCACGCAAAAATGTCCTTTGGGTGGCATGATATCAAGCGTATCACCCGCTTGAAGCTGTGTGGTTGCAAACGTTGAGAAAACGCCATCATGTACCTTTTTAATGGCTACACGCAATTCATTTTCATGTGGTGCACTGCAAATTGAATACGCGCGACGAGTGTCAGTTCCGTTTAAATCTTTTTTTAATGTGAGATATTGTCCGGCTTTGAACTCAAAGAGGTTGAGCTGCGCTGAAGGTACATTGAATGATACTGAAACGGTATCGGCAGTTTCTCTGCGAACTTCTTGCACCGTTAACGGGTAAAATTGATTGCTCATGGTTTGTCAATTCTGCTTATTTGAGGGGCAAAAATACGAATTATCTGTTTATTTGTGAATATCATCTCTGTGTTGCTTTTCACTCCTTGACTTTTGTGAATAAATCTTTTTAAATGTCATGTATTATTTAGTGAATTGAATCAAAGAATGGTTATTTTTGATTTTTGCATTGCACATTTTTATGAGAAATTACCCAAATCTTAACATCCGCAAAGGAATCTTTGTTTTTATCGCCTTATTTTTTGCACACCTTAGTTTTGCCAAAGATGTAATAAATGTAAGCGCTTATCAAGAAAAATATCCGGATGATCTCGGAGTTATTCTTGATCACTCACAGACAGTTTCAATTTCAGTCGGAAAAACAGGCGAACTAATTATTCTTGAAACTAATTATGAAGATATTTTGTATTTGAAAAATTCAGCACGATTTTATACCAATGAGAGTATTTCTTTATCTGAGTTTTTTGAATCAGTTATTTCAGTGAGCGCTTCAGTCATCACTGCTGAAGGAAAAACACGAAAACTAAAACCTGAAGATTTCAGAACCATTGACTCAGAACCAAGTTCATGGGTATTTCATGATGATGATAAAGAAATGATTTTTGATTTAGTAGAGTTAAGAGCCGGATATCGTTCTATCATCAGCCATACTAAAAAATTAAAAAAGCCTGAGTTTTTTGATTCGTTTCATCTTATTTCCGGATTTCCACTTGTAAAAAGTACAGTCAGCATATCTTTTCCACAGTCAGTGAATATCAATTTTTATGAGCGTGCGTTTGGTAAGTATAATATCAAAAAATCAGATACAACAGTGAAGGGAATACGCACAGTTGTTTGGGAAATGGGCGAAACTCCTGCCTATAAAAGTGAAGAAGGCAGCACGGCAATCAGCAATCACATTCCGCATATTCTTGCGCAAATCACTTCTTATCAATTTAATGGACAAACAAAAGAGCTCATAGGAAATGTTGAACAACTACATGCTTTTTTTGAAGAATTTCTTTTGCAGAAAGACGATGAATCAAACAGAAAAGAAATCAATGAAGTAACCACCAAATTAATTGAAGAAAAACAAACTGACGAAGAAAAAATTGATACTATATATAAATGGGTACAAGACAATATCAAATACATTGCATTTGAAGATGGTATCAATGGTTATGTGCCCCGTGCTTGCAGTGAGGTGATGAAAAATCGTTACGGTGATTGCAAAGACATGAGTAATCTGTTGGTTGAAATGTTGACGTTTGCCGGTGTTAAAAATGCGTTTATTGCTTGGGTTGGTACACGTGATATTCCTTATCAAATGAGTGAAATTCCTTCACCGCTCACCTGTAACCATGTAATTTGTGTAGTTGAAAAAGAGGATGGATCATATTACTATTTAGACGCTACCGGTTCTGAAATGGGACATGAATTACCACCTTCAGGAATTCAGGAAAAAGAAATTCTGGTTCACATGGGTCCCGGAAAATTCAAACTCTATAAAGTGCCTGCTGTGGCTGCAGAAACTAATTATTTCAAAACGGTCATCACCTACACCTTTGATGAAAATGATTCATTGCGCGGAAGTGGTGTGGATTACCTCGGAGGTTATGAACGTGAATCTGAAAGTTACAGTCTCAAAAATCTGGAACAAGAAGATTTATACGATTACATAAAAGACATGACCTTGGGTGGAAGAAACAGATATACCTTGTTGAAATATCAAATGGAAAATGTTGATGACAATAACAAGGAACTAATTCTACGATACGATTTTTCAGTAGATAATCTTTTTACTAAACACGAGAATGATTACATCATGAATCCTTTATTATTCAAGCCTAGGGTTACTCAATTCAATGCAGAAGATTATAAACAAGAACGGAAAAAAAATCATCACCGCACGGTACAGTATGAATACCACTTTAATATTCCTGCCGGATTTAAGTTGACATATATTCCGCAAGGCGTTGATCACGTTCATGATTTGTTTGAGTTCCACTCTTCGTATGCACTTGAAGGCAATACACTGGTGATTAAGGCGGGTTATCTCTATCGCACGCTGGCAGTTACTCCTGATCTGTTTGATGAATGGAACGCCTTCTCTGACGCAATGAACAAATCCGATGCTCAAAATATTATTCTTCAAAAAATTTAATAGCGTACTATCATGAATCAGATTTTAAAAAACATTCGCATGAAATATTTCTGGACTTTACTATTTGCGTTTTTCTGCTTGACATCCCATGCACAAAAATATCCTTTCTTTGAACACTATAAATGGGAAAAAAGCCCTGTAATGAGTGATATTCACGAACATGATGCACTCTATTATTACACCAAATATACCATGGCAATTGAGTATGAGTATGATGAGTATTACGGGCGCTACTTCAAATATAAAACTGAACATTATCGCATCAAACTGAATTCAGATATAGCTATTGAAGAGTTCAACAAAATTTACATTTCAATGGAAGATGTAGTAAACCTTAAAAGCGTAAAAGCTCGGGTAATTAAACCTGACAAAGTTGTAGATTTCAAACCCGCTGTTGAAGAATTTTATAGTGATGAAGAATCAGAACAATATTATTATTTCCCGGTTGAAGGGATTGAACTGGGTGATGAAATTGAAATTCTCTATACACTAAAAATGGAATCAGCAGTTGATGGTGATCAATTCTATTTCCAGGGAGAATATCCGGTGTATAATTTTGATTTTTATTTTATTGGACCTAATGATGCGTATTTTGATTTTCTTGCGCATAATAATTTTCCGGAACCTGATTTAGTTGATACCATACTTCATAGACATCAATGGACTTCGCATCTTGACACCATTCCTGCATTTAAAGCTGAGTATTTTTCAGAGTATAATAACGTGACCATGAAATTGGACGTTACCCTGCGTGGTTTTGGTTCTGAAGCTGACAGAAGTTATTCTCCTTACGATAATTTTGAAGTTGATCTTAATTCAGTTTACAATAAAGTATGGAAAGGTAAAGATTTGAAAAGTATTCAGGGCTTAGGTGAGCGTCTTGGCTTAAATCCTCGTCAACGGGTTGAAGATAATGTACGCCTCGTTGAAAATTTCATCAAAACTAATATCGCGCTGAATAATGATATACCAATGTCAACGCCAATGGCTGACGTAATTGAAACTGAACGCGCAGGATCTATCGGATGTATCTTGTTATATATGGCCTTATTTAATGAGTATGATATCAGGTTTGAATATGGTTTTATTTCTGATCGGTATGATACACATTTCAGCAATGAAATTGAATCAATGTACTTTTTGCAGAGTTATATTTTTTATTTCCCTGACATTGAGATGTATCTCGCTCCACTTGATTTTTCAACCCGTTTAGGATATCTGGATAAAGACTGGATTCCAAACAATGCCCTGTTGTTTACGATGAAACAATATCCAACACCTGTAACAACAGGAAAAGTAAAACCTGTGCCTGCAGTTTCAGGCAAAGACAATGCTGACAGTACCATTATCAGAATAAATGTATTGGATGATTATGCAACGTTTGAAATTGAAGTTGAAGTTCATCTCACCGGATATGAAGCGGGAGAATTTCAGTCGTATTATCATTTGTATAATGCGGCAAAAAAAGAATTAAAATCAGAGGCACTGCTCAATGTGTTAAATGATAATTCAACCTATAAAGTGACTTACATTGCCAACGTTAATCCTGAAGATGCTTACGTCAAACCACTTATTGTGAAAGGCATTGTAACAGAGCTTCATATTCCGCTCATTGATTACGCAGGTGAAAAGATGATATTTAAACTGGGCAGTTTATTTGGTGAGTATGCAGCGTTGAAGGAAATTGAAAAGAAAAAAACAGATTTCACTTTTGGCAGTGCACTATATTCTGTTGAAGTAATTGAAATTAATTTCCCAACCGGATCTATCATTACCTTGCCTGCCAATGTTGTTGAATCTGATGATTTGTGTCCGCATGATGGCATTGTGATTTCTTCTCACATGAAACAAGAAGGAACCAAGGTGACATATATATACGGATCATATTTTGAATCAAATCACTATCCGATAGAAACAAAAGATATCATGATGGATATTTTCCGATTCTGGAACGGCTTGCAAAAAATGAATATTGTGCTGCAAAAAGGGTAGATTATTTGCCACTTTTTTATTCATTTGATTGCGCTAAAAAATCTCAATTTTACGGGGGTTATCAACATCTTTGGTTGACTATACTTTTTAATTTATTGAAAACCCTTGTTTTTATTGGGTTTTCCGTATGATTTTGAATGTTGAAAAAATACCCTTCTTTCTAGCTATTATAGCCTGAAAAGGCAGTCGTTTTTGTATCTTTGTTAGCCCAATAAAAAGGGCAAAATATTTACCAAAAAAATCTGATCATTTTATTATGAGCGAAGAAAACAAAAGTAAAGCGTATTCAGCCGACAGTATTCAGGCACTTGAAGGGATGGAACACGTGCGTATGCGTCCCTCCATGTACATTGGTGACATTGGTTTAAGAGGTTTACACCACCTGGTTTATGAAGTAGTTGATAATTCCATTGATGAAGCAATGGCCGGTCATTGTAACCATATTGAGGTAGCTATTCTGGAAGGTAACGGAATTAAAGTCGTTGACAACGGGCGAGGTATTCCGGTTGATATGCACAAAAAAGAAGGTGTATCAGCGCTTGAAGTGGTAATGACTAAAATTGGTGCAGGTGGTAAGTTTGATAAAGATTCTTATAAAGTATCTGGTGGTTTGCACGGGGTTGGGGTATCTGTAGTGAATGCATTATCAAGACATCTGAGAGCTGATGTCTATCGTGATAAAAAAGCCTATGTTCAGGAATATGAACGTGGTAAAGCAATGTATCCGGTGAAAGAAAACGGAACAGCAACTTCAAATGGTACCACAGTGACTTTCTTCCCTGATCCACAAATTTTTGAAGATCTGGAATATAGTTATGATACTCTGGCATCACGCATGCGCGAGTTGGCTTATCTTAATAAAGGTCTCACCATTTCAATTACTGATGAGCGCAGTAAAGATGATGAGGGAAATTTCAGAAAAGAAACTTTTTTCTCAAAAGAAGGATTAAGTGAATTTGTCAGATTTCTTGATGAAAATAGAATTCCCCTCATTGAAAAAGTAATTCATATTGAAGGTGAAAAAAATGGCGTTCCTGTTGAAGTTGCCATGATATACAATACGTCATTTGCTGAGAATTTACATACCTATGTGAATAATATCAACACGCATGAGGGCGGTACGCACCTTTCAGGTTTCAGACGCGGACTTACCGATACGCTTAAAAAATATGCTGAGGACAGTGGCATGTTGAGCAAGTTGAAATTTGATATTAATGGAGATGATTTTCGTGAAGGACTAACAGCGGTGGTTTCAGTTAAAGTTGCTGAACCGCAGTTTGAAGGTCAAACTAAAACTAAACTTGGAAATAAAGAAATTACTGCCCCGGTTTCTCAGGCGGTGAGAGAAATGGTTGCCAATTATCTTGAAGAACATCCAAAAGATGCTCGACTCATTGTTGAGAAAGTGATTTTGGCTGCACAAGCACGTCATGCTGCACACAAGGCGCGTGAATTGGTTCAAAGAAAAAGTGTATTAACCGGTACAGGCCTGCCTGGTAAATTAGCTGATTGCTCTTCAAAAGATCCTGCTGAAAGTGAAATTTATCTTGTTGAGGGTGATTCTGCGGGTGGTACAGCAAAACAAGGTAGAGATAGACATTTTCAAGCTATCATGCCGCTGCGTGGAAAAATTCTGAACGTTGAAAAAGCTATGCAGCACAAAATTTTTGAAAACGAAGAGATCAAAAATATTTACACTGCTCTTGGTGTGCGCATTGGAACTGAAGAAGATGATCGTGCGTTGAATATTGAAAAATTAAGATATCACAAAATCATTATCATGTGCGATGCCGACGTAGACGGTTCTCACATTGAAACGTTGATTCTTACTTTCTTCTTCCGTCATATGCGTAAGCTGATTGAACATGGATATATTTATATTGCTACGCCTCCTTTATATCAGGTTAAAAAGGGTAAACGTGCAGAATATGCATGGAATGAAGATCAGCGTGATCGTTTAATCATGGAAATGAAAGGCGCAGGTGCTGACTCTTCTGTTACGGTTCAACGCTATAAAGGTTTAGGTGAAATGAACGCCGAACAACTTTGGGAAACCACTATGGCGCCTGAAGGAAGAACATTACGTCAGGTGAAAATTGAAGATGATATTGCTACTGACAGAACCTTCTCCATGTTGATGGGAGATGAAGTTCCGCCTCGCAGAGAGTTCATTGAAAAGAACGCCAAATACGCGAACATTGATATTTAAAAAATTAACAAAAAAAAACCGGAAAACATCCGGTTTTTTTTTTGCTTCATAGTTCCTTTTTTACTTTGGCATATCTTTTATTGAAAAAGTGGTATTGCCCACATAAGCTATTTCATATTCTTTTGGCGTAGGTACTTTTTCAACTTTTTTTACCCCATTGGTGTACGTAGTTCTGGTTGATGTTCCTCCCCCCGGAGTACTTGCAATACTGTAGGACTTAGTGCTGTCTTTAGGGAATGGTTCCTCAAATTCAATGGTTGTCCAGGGAGAGGTTGAGTTTACATACGCTTCTTTCAAGGTTTTTCCGGCAAGAAAATCTTTCAAAAAATTATAAACGCCACTTCCAAAATTATTAGCGTAATAACCGACAGCACCAATTTCAAAAAATGGATACGCATAACCTGTAACTCGTTCTTTTGCTACTTTAATCCCAATGTCATCATTGTCACTTGCTGATGATCCGGCACCACGGCAAACTGATTTAAAAAGTACAAGCGAATTTTCTTTCAACCTCAGTTCTTTGAGAATTGTCGCCGTTGAAACACTGTTGGGCTCAACACAAATTCCACCTGTTTTTCCATCAATACCCAATGTGCTGCCGTGTCCTGAATAAACAAGAAAATTACATTCAGGAGACACCTTTATAATTTCACTCCACACGGCCTCATTATCATAAAATTTATGAACGCCAATTTTATGCTCTTCAAATACAGATGCAATTTCATCCATGTCTTCAATGGCGCTTTGGGTGCCATCCTCCTGATGCCCAACAATGAGTATAGCTTGCAGATTACTGTAGTCTGTTGCTTGTGCGAAAGAAAACTGCAGCACAAACAGCACACAATACAATGATATCAGTTTTGAAAAATTTGTTGGCATAGCTTTTTTGTTTATAGGGTGAAACAATAAATTGGTTAATCATTCGCTAAATTTTACTCAGCAATAATTGTACCTGATTTCATGGAGAATTTAATTTTTGAAATGCTATCAGATACAAATCTAACGGCTGAAATTTCTTGAATACGGGTAGGGTAGCCGTAGTAATCTACGGTATCTGAATCATAAATACCAAAAGTGAACTCATTAAATCCTGGGTAAAGCAGGGTATCAATTAAACCAGGATATATTGAATCTTTGACATACAAAACAGATTGACCATTGATCATTAAATTAAATTTATATTTAGAGCGCAGTAAATTTTCAGCAATGACCAATTCAAAAGACTTCTTCAATAAAGCGGTTTTGTTTTTGGCAAAATCATAAATGGCTGTTTCAATTTCAAAATAATTATCCACATCACTTTGATGGATAAATGTCATACCTGAATTATTTTTATCATAGAATTTTCCATCTGCCTGAAGTCTGATTGAGGTACCACCACGGTCATAAACCTCATGCTCTTCAATCAGTCGTATGTTTGCGAAATTAAATTCCACAAGTGTCTGATACAATTTTTTGAGCTCTTCGGTTGAAGTGTTGAAATACACTTTTTGTTCTCCGGGGCTGCGCCAGTGACTCCAGTATGAACTGTCAACTGAAAGATAAATGCATTCTGATTCCGGTTCCATGCCTCCTCCTTCATACCATTCTATGATTATCTTATCAGGATTTTCAGGCAAATCAATTTGCGGAGCAATCAAACCACTGCCGGCACATGAAAATAAACCAAAAACTGAAAGGAAGAAAAATGAGATTTTACTGTGTGAACATTTCATAGTTTTTAGTTTAAATACCTTGTTCACCAGAAAACGTTCAAATCAAAACATCTGTCTCAATGGCTACCAAGCGGTCACCTTGTAATACCGGAATAACAGGCGCCAAATTAGGATTGAGACAATATTTGATATCTACATTGAGATTCAGATTTTTTAATCGTCTGCGATGCGATGATGCTTTTAGATATCCAAGCATATTGTCTTTTGCACTGAGGAATAAATATTTTGCCGCAATAGATGCATCTTCAACTGAGTGAAATTTTCCGGTAGATAATAAGTGATCACAAATTGCGCCTGCACAAATGGTGTCTTCCAGATTAAATTTATTTTGCCAACCAGAGCAAAGACAGAGAATATTTTTTTCTTGTTTGGCAAGCCAATGTTGCAACACTTCAAGATTAGACAAAGCACCAATAACTACCTGACCACATTCTTTTGCCAAATTGATTGCCTTGGTACCATTGGTAGTTGTTAGCACAACGGTTTGATCTTTTACTTCAGGAACCATGTAGGCGTAAGGTGAATTTCCAAAGTTGAAACCTTCAACAACTTGCCCGCCTCGTTCAGCTCCAACCAAAAATCCTTTTTCTTGAAATGCTTTAGCTTCTTCAATAGTTGAAACTGGAATAATTTCTTTCACGCCATAATGAAAAGCCGCACAAATAGCAGAGGTTGCGCGCAATACATCAATAACAACAATGATGTCAAACTCATCACGGTAAAGAGGGAACAGATAAGGTGAAAAACAAACTTCAACCCGTTTTCTGGTCTCTTCCGGATCTATTAGTGGTCCTCCTTCCATAACTCTAAATTAACAAAAATTTCATTGATGCTTGAAAAAATGCAACATTCACGATCTCGGGTACTAGCCAAGGTGCATGATATCTTTTTTTGCTAACAGGGTTTCAGCCGGCTCACGATGAGCAGGATCTTCTACACAGCAATCAACAGGACATACCGCCGCACATTGTGGTTCATCATGAAATCCTTTACACTCAGTGCATTTATTTGGTACAATGAAATAATTGTCCATATTCACAGGTTCATTGTCATTGTCAGCGTTCTGTTCAGAGCCATCAAGCAGTTTGAATAAACCGGTAAGCGAGGTTCCGTCTGAGTATCTCCAGTTTGCGCCTCCTTCATAAATTGCGTTGTTTGGGCATTCTGGTTCACATGCCCCGCAGTTAATACATTCGTCAGTGATAATAATTGCCATTGCTACTTCAATTTACAATATTTACTTTTGCAAAGATAGATACTGTCACATGAATCTTGAAGAAAAGATAAAATTATTGTCAGGCCTGGGAAATATTCTAGATCATTTGGCTGAATCAAAACCTTGGCCGGGTTTTCAAGTTGGTTTGAGTAAAACTGAATATGAAGAATTTGAAAAGCTGATTGAACGAGTGCATGTTCACAACGGCTGGTTTACCAAAGAATCTGTTCAAACGGCGTTTAAAGGTATTGCGGCTTGGTTAACTGAAGATGCACTCAATGCTTGGACAAATCAATATTTATTGCAACCGCAAAATCCAAAGCGGGTAGCTATTGTAATGGCCGGAAATATCCCTCTGGTGGGCTTTCATGATTTTTTATCAGTATTCCTGAGCGGACATATTTCAGTCATTAAATTGTCTTCAACAGATCAACATCTATTTAAAGCCATCATGCATTACTTAGGTGTGATGGATGAACGCATCAAAGGCCTTGTTGAAATAAAAGAACGTTTTCTGGGTGAATTTGATGCCGTGATTGCAACCGGTAGTGATAATAGTGCACGTTATTTTGAATCATATTTTGGAAAACATCCTCATATCATTCGACGCAATCGTACTTCAGTTGCTGTTATTGACGGGTCTGAAACCAAAGAAGAATTGACTGAATTGGGCAAAGATATTTTTACCTATTTTGGTATGGGTTGCAGAAATGTATCTCAACTATGGATGCCAACTGACTTTGATCTCAACCGCTTTTTTGAAGCTATCTATCAATTCAATCCCATTATTCATCATAACAAATACGCTAACAATTATGATTATAACAAGGCAGTGTATTTGATGAACAAAGCTAATTTGCTTGATAATGGTTTTCTGCTCTTGAAAGAAGATTTTAATTTAAATTCTCCATTGGGTATGATTCACTATGTGCGTTATCAAGATTCAATTGATGCCGAACATTTTTTAGCGGATAATAAAGATCGAATACAAGTGATTGTGGGTAAAAATTATATTCCCTTTGGCATGTCACAAAAACCGGGTCTTACTGATTATGCAGATGGTGTTGATACCATGAAATTTTTAGCGAAGTTGTAGAGGTACTTAGTCAGCAATCCTTAATCCTTTTTCCTGCCAACGTAGATAGTGGCAATTCCACCGCTTACTAATTTAGATTCCAACTTCACGTAGCCTACTTTGGTCAGTATATCTAAAAACGCCTTTCCTTCAGGGAATGCGGCAACTGATTCAGGTAAATAACTATAGGCAGCTTTGTCCTTTGAGATAGCAGAACCTAATTTTGGAATGATGTATTTGGAATGAAATTTATAATACTGTTTCACCGGAAATTTTTTTGGTTTTGAAAACTCCAGAATGATGCCTGTTCCGCCCGGGCGCAACACGCGCAGCATTTCACTCAAGCCACGTTCAAGATTTTCAAAATTGCGCACTCCAAATCCAACGGTAAATGCATCAAATGTATTATCATCAAAAGGCAAATTTTCAGAATCACCTTGAATCATTTCAATAATGTGATCAACCTTTTTCTTGATCATTTTTTCTCTGCCTACTTGAAGCATGCCTGCAGATAAATCTAGACCAACAACTCTCGCGGGTTTAAGTTTTAAAGCGGCCAGCGCAAAATCTCCGGTGCCGGTTGCAATATCAAGTATTGATTTGGGTTGTTCTTTAGACAGAATGCGAATGGCTTTTTTTCTCCACACTTTATCAATTCCAAGTGAAAGAAAATGGTTCAGAAAATCATAGCGTTTTGAAATGCTGTCAAACATTTCCGCTACTTCTTCTTTCTTAGTACTATCTGCTTTGTTGTATGGTTTTACCGGTGTTCCCATCTTGAATTGGTTACATGAAACTAAAGCAGGTTTAATGCTTCATTCATGAGTTGTTCTTTATCTACTGAAACTACTCCCACTTTTTCACAAACTAAACCTCCTGCCAGGTTTGCAATTTCTGCTGATAATTTTGCTGTTAAGCCGCATGCCAAACATAGGGTAGCTACACTTATCACGGTATCTCCTGCGCCAGACACATCAGTAATCAACCGGTAATGTGCAGGTATAAAATGATCTTGCTTTTCATCATTGATATATACCCCATGTTCTGACAAGGTAACAAAGGTGTGTTTTGGATTCAGTTTCGTGTTCAGCAAGCTAACTGCGTTAAGAAATGCGGATTTATCTTTGATTGAAAATTCTGTATTTGTTCCTTCTTTCAACTCTTTTAAATTTGGTTTAAACAGGGTCACATTTTTATATTCAAAAAAGTTTTCTTTTTTCGGATCAACTGTGGTGATGATTCCTTTTTCATTAGCAAGTTGAATAATATGCTGAATGACATCAGGCACCAGTACCCCCTTATTATAATCCTCAAAAATGATGGCAGCAATTTGTTCTTTTTGAATAATAGAACGTATACGCTCCACTAATTGTTTAGATAAGGTTGCATTAAGCGGAATAATTTCTTCATGATCAATACGCAGGAGTTGTTGGTTGTTTCCAATGATTCGCGTTTTAACAGTAGTCATCAAATCAGCTGAGCGCAAAATGCCTTCATGTCTTAACTTGTTTTGGTCAAGCAAACGCAAAAAATTATCGCCCTCTTCATCTTGCCCTATCACTGAACAAATGATGGCTTCAGCACCAAGCGCCTTGATGTTCATTGCCACGTTGGCAGCGCCACCCAATCTGCTTTCACGTGATTTAAAACGCACCACCGGAACAGGTGCTTCAGGTGAAATGCGCGTAACTGATCCTGTGAGATAGGTGTCAACCATCACATCTCCCAGAACTAAAATCTTTTTTTCTGAAAAATCAGCAAAGGTATTTTGCAAATCAATCATCCGTTTAATTTTTCAAGTGCTGCTTTTATTCTTGCAATGGCAGATTTCAAGGTGTTCTCATCTGTTGCGTAGGAAATACGCACACAGTTTCCATCACCAAATGCTTCTCCGGTGACAAGGGCAACCAGCGCTTCATCTAATAAATACATGGTGAGGTCTTCAGCTGTTTTAATGGTGCGTCCGTTGTATGATTTACCGAAGAAATACGATACATCAGGAAAAACATAAAACGCACCTTGTGGTTGATTTACTTTGAGACCTTTTATTTCTTTCAAAAGACCAACTACCAGATCACGTCTTTTATGAAAAGCGTCAACCATGAATTTTATTTTTGACGGATCAGCCTCCATGGCTGCCTTGGTAGCACGTTGTGAAATTGAACCGGTACCTGAGGTATATTGACCTTGTAATTTTGTGCAAGCTGCTGCAATTTCTTTTGGTGCACCAATGTATCCAATGCGCCAACCGGTCATGGCAAAGGCTTTGGCAACTCCATTCACGGTGATGGTTTGGTTATATACATCTTGGAATTGAGCAAAGCTTTCATTCTTGCCAACAAAATTGATGTGCTCATAAATTTCATCAGAAATCACAAACATGCCAGGGTTTTTTGCAACTACATCTGCCAGTCCGCGCAATTCATCACGGGTATAAAGTGACCCGGTTGGATTACATGGATTACTGAAAACCATGAGTTTGGTTTTAGGTGAAATAGCTTTCTCAAATTGTGCCGCGGTTATTTTAAAATCACTTTCAATGGTTGTATTGATCACAACCGGTATTCCGCCAGCCATGCGCACTTGCTCAAAATATGTTACCCAGTAAGGTGCAGGAATAATTACCTCGTCACCCGGATTAACCAGACAAAGAATTACATTGATTAAACTTTGTTTGGCTCCGGTTGACACTACAATTTGGTCAGGGGTATACGTGAGGCCATTATCACGTTTAAATTTCAGACAAATGGCTTCACGCAAATCCTGATATCCTTGCACCGGCATATAGGTTGAGAAATTGTCATCAATAGCTTTCTTGGCAGCTTCTTTAATAAAATCAGGCGTATTGAAATCAGGTTCACCCAAGCTGAGTGAGATGATATCTTTTCCTTCAGCTTTCAGAGCCCTGCTGCGTGCTGCCATGGCTAGTGTTGCAGATTCTTCAAGTGCGTTAACGCGGTCAGACAATTTGATCATGTGTCAATATTTTCAGTTTTCTTTCTCGGGTTGGTTGAATTCAATGCTGAAATCAGCCTATATGTTTTATGCAAATTCTGTTTTACAAATCTAAACAATTCCGCTCACCTGAGGTTGTTGAGCTAAATTCCAAAATAATCTCTGTTCATTCCGCTCTTCTCGTAAGGATAGGCGTTAAACGTGCCAGTGCCTACAGCAACTTTTTCACCGGTTTGTTCACAGGTTATTTCTCCTTGTGAAATGATGATGCGTTTTCCGTTTGAAATAACGTAACCGCGCCCAATTAGAATATCTCCAAGCCTCACGGGTTTCAAATAATTGATTTTGAATTCAACGGTTGATACCAGGCAAGCGTTTGCTGATGAAGCGTGCAATGCGGCAAGCCCAAGTACTCCATCCATATACCCTGCAATGAGTCCGCCGTGCGCTGTAGTTGGTGTTGCCAGATGTTCTTTTTTTACTTCAAGCCGGTATATAATTTCATCGTCTTCAAATTTTTGTAATTGCATACCATGCAGCTTGCCGTATTCATTGGTTTGCTCGTAAATTTTTATTAAGATGGATCTGAAATCAGTCATGAAAACTCTTTAAAAAGTAAAATTATGTCTTTTGTAGATAAAAAAGCAGCAAGCCCATCACATTCTCTCAGGCACCTCAATGCCCAGCAATGACATGGCTGATTTGATGACCCCGGCTACCTGTTGGCTCAATACCAGGCGGAATTGTTTTTTAGCTTCGTCTTCTTCTTTAAAAATACTGACACTTTGGTAAAAATGATTGTATAGTTTTACCAAATCATACGCGTAGTTAGCAATGAGCGCAGGAGAAAAGGTGGTGCCCGCTTCAGAAACTACATCAGGATATTGAATCAATTGTTTGATCAATTCTTTTTCAGCGCTGTGCATTTCTGACAATGAAGATGGCATTTCAATATGATCAGTTTTACGCAACAAAGAAGCAATGCGTGCATGTGCGTATTGAATAAACGGACCGGTGTTACCATTGAGGTCAACTGATTCAGCCGGATCAAACAACATTCTTTTTTTAGGATCTACTTTGAGCAGATAATATTTTAATCCGCCTAAGCCAATGATGCGGTAAAGATGTTGTTTCTCATCGTCACTCATGCCTTCAATATGTCCGCGTTCACAGGTTATTTCACGGGCTTTGTCAATGACTTCCTGCATCAAATCATCTGCATCAACCACGGTACCTTCACGTGATTTCATTTTACCTGAAGGCAAATCAACCATGCCATAAGATAAATGATAACAGTTTTTTGCCCAACTGAATCCCAGTTTTTCCAGAATCAGAAAGAGGGCTTTGAAGTGATAATCTTGTTCGTTACCAACGGTGTAAATAATGCCATTCAAATCAGGAAAATCAATAAAACGTTGACGTGCTGTGCCAATGTCTTGCGTCATATACACCGCAGTTCCGTCTGAGCGCAGCACAATTTTTTCATCTAACCCTTCTTTGGTGAGATCAACCCAAACTGAACCGTCTTCTTTTTTATAAAATATTTTTCTGGCAATGCCTTCTTCAACCATGGTTTTGCCTGAAATGTAGGTGTCTGATTCGTAATACAATTTATGAAAATCAACGCCCATGGTGGTATAGGTTTGCGCAAAGCCGTCATATACCCAGCCATTCATTTTTTTCCAGAGTGATGTGACTTGTTCATCTCCATCTTCCCATTTTTTTAGCATGGTTTTTACTTCAGCCATGATGGGTGTTTGACTATTTGCAAGCTCTTTTATTTTTCCTTCAATGCCTTTGCGTGCTTTATCATCTTTACCTTCCAAGGCCTGATTTAATCTGCGATATTCTGCCGCAATATCTGAAGGGGTATCGGTAAAATTTCCGCTATTCCAAGCCTGTTGAAGTTGCGTTGATTGTTCACGCATGGCTTTGTCAAACTCAACATAATATTTGCCTACTAATTTATCACCTTTCAAACCTGAACTTTCGGGCGTTTCACCTTTGCCAAATTTTTCCCAGGCAAGCATACTTTTGCAAATGTGTATGCCGCGGTCATTGATGACTTGTGTTTTAATTACATCATGTCCGTTAGTTGATAAAATCTGGCTGACCGAATATCCCAAAAAATTATTCCGCAAGTGACCAAGGTGCAAAGGTTTATTGGTGTTTGGTGAAGAATATTCCACCATGATTTGTGATTTTTTTTCTGAAGAAATTCCAAAATCAGGCTGGTTTTGAATATCCTTCAATACATTGAGCCACCAATTATCATTGAGAGAAATATTGAGAAAACCCTGAACAACATTATACGATTTTACTTCGGCAATTTTTTCACACAAAGCGCGGCCAATTTCTTCTGCTGTATCAGCCGGAGATTTCTTTGCAATTTTTGATATTGGAAAAACAACCAGCGTGGTATCTCCTTCAAATTCCTTTTTGGTTTTTTGTAATTGAATGAGAGAAGCTTCAGGTTGAATATGGTATAAATCATTTACAATACCTGCAATAGCAGGTTGCAGCAGTGAATCAGGGCTCATAAATTAAATTCGTTTTTCAATGGTGTGAGTGAAATTCTCCAAAATATCAAAAGTGGTTTCAGCCATTTTATTGATCTTGTTGTCAAGACATGGATTAATTTCAACCACCTCAATGCAGCAGGTTTTGTCCCATCGGGCAAAAATATCAATCAATTGAGAAGTTTCTTCAGGACTGAGGCCGTGCTCTGCCGGGGTGCCTGTTCCTTTTGATACCAGTTCAGGATCCATGCTGTCTACATCAAAAGACACATAGACCAAATCATGCTTGCTGAATTTTTTTTCAATGGCTGCAGCAACTTTATCCGGGGAGAGATTTCTGACATCGTCAACGGTAAATACTGAAATATTATTTTCAGCAATTAAATTTTCTTCCGGTTTTTCAAAATCCCTAAGCCCAATGAATACAATGTCTTCAGGTGTTAACTTGGGACAAATATTCCCTATTTTTTTAAGGGTGTTCCAAAACTCAATAGTTTCAGCAAGAGGTTCATTGATTTTATCTTTAAGGTTATCAATACCTAAAGCTGTTGCAAGCGGCATACCATGCAGGTTACCTGATGGGGTGGTGTAGGGAGTATGTAAATCAGCATGCGCATCAATCCAAATTACGCCAAGTTTTTTTGAAGGGAATGCTTTTTTAATTCCGGCAATGGTTCCCCCGGCACTTGCATGATCACCTGCCAAAACAATAGGGAAATCACCGTTGGATAGGATGAAGGATACCTGATCACAAACATCTTGATAAATATTTACGAGCGCATCTATTCTTTTTGCAGTGCGAAAGGGCGTGGCTTCAAAGAGCACATCATTGTCAGAATTTACTTTAAAGCGTTCATAACGTTCAAAATAATCGCTGTCAGCTTTGAATGATGCAACTTTTAATGCTGCCACACCAAGACTAGCACCTCTGGTACCTGCTGCAATTTCTGACGTATTTTCAATAATTTTTATTTCTGACATAATCTTGTAAGAGCCTGCAAAGTTAATCAATTTCAATGGGAATACAGAAAGTATCCATGCAGATGATCAAACAGATTGATCTGAATAGCTAATGCCTCAGTGCAATAGGGCTTAAATTATAAATATGATAGGTATAATACGTTTTACAAGTTACTGCGTTCAGGGAAAATGATATATTTGTCTGATTAATTGCAAGTATTCAGTTTTAAAAACTTCACTGCGCCCAAATGAAAACATGGATAAGGCAAAGAATAAAACAATTGAATAAGAAACCATGAGAATCAGCATGAAAAAAAGACTTCTTTACATCCTGTTACCTGCGCTATCATTGCTTACTGCATGTGGTGCCGACAAAATTGAACAGGGACAATTGGAGTATACCATAACGTATCCGGGTATTCAGGTTTCAGGATTCACCCTATCCATGTTGCCTGATGAAATGACATGTGTTTTCAAGGGAACTAAAGTGATGACATCAATTAAACGTGGTAAATTATTTAGTACGCAAATCATTACAGATGAATCAACCAAGTCAGTAGAAATGCGGTTGGAGTTTGGAAGTGAGCATGCTATATACACCATCCTGACAGCTGAAGAAATTACTCAATTAAAAAATTCTCAACCAGTATACGATGTGGTGAAAGCCAATCATGAAGACAGTGTTGCCGGATTATGGGCTTCAGAATATGTTGTGACTTGCAAAACAGATAGTGCAAATCATGAGACATCTTGGTTTACTACTGCCTTGACACCAAAAGATCCTTTTTGGTTTTCGTCGTACAGTGGCATTGAAGGGATGCCCTTGATTTATGATATTGAGCGCTACGATGTTCTTATGCGATTGTCTGCCGTGAAATTTTCTGAACGTGAAGTGCAGGATAAAGAGTTTGATAGAAATCCTGAATTGAAAGAAGTGAGCTTTCAGGAATATGAAGCCATTGCGCAAGAGTTATTTGATATTTTAATGGAATAGAAACATCACTAAAAAGTTTGCTACTACATCTGAACGAGAAATATTAAACGCCTGTTCTTTGACTGACAAGCGTGCAACCGAAAAAAATTAACCATGAAAACCCTGAAAAAAATTATTCTTCACGTTTCAGTTATACTGACGTTGACTCTCGTTATTACCGGTTGTGGAAAAAGTTATATCCAAGAGGGTGAGATTACATTTGATATTACCTATCCCTACAATACAGATTTATCAATTGGTATGAAGGCAATTTTACCAAAAGAAGCAACCCTTATTTTTAAAGGTTCAAAAATGCTAACCATTGTTAAGCGCGGCAGAATGTTCAGAACAGACATTTACGCTGATGAAGCAACGAAAGAATTAGAAATGAGACTGGATTTTGGCTCTGATTTATTTTACACCGTACTTGACCAAAATGACCAGAATACATTCAGAAAAAATTTGCCAAACTATACTGTTACTCCAACATCAACAGCTGATAGCTTAAAAGGTTTGTGGGCAAAAAAATATACCGTTAAATATGACAGTGATACGGTGCCTGAATTTGAATCATGGTTCACTGAAGATCTTTCATTACAAAATATTACCTGGTTCTCTAACTATAATAATGTAGTTGGTGTGCCGCTGATTTATGATATTGACCAGTACGGTGTGCGCATGCATTTAGAGATCAGCGGATTTAAAGAGCGTGAAGTGAAAGACTCAGAATTTGAACGTTCAAATGAACTTGATCAAATTGATTACGATGATTACAATGCCAAATTAACTGATTTGTTCAACACCATAACCGGAGACTAAGATCAGTCTCTATATCTTGACTATTCTTTTTGTGAATACTAGATCACCACTGGTAATTTTCAGTATGTAAGTTCCCTTTGGCAACTGAGAAATGTTGAGTTGAACTTTGCTTTCTGATATGGGTAATTCCATGAATTTTCTGCCGGTGATATCAATTACCTCAATGTGTATTGCTTGATTATTGTTGGCATAGACATTTGAGAAATCAATAGTTACACAATTTTCAGCGGGGTTTGGATATACTTTTATTTCACCGGTCGAGGCAATTTCTTTCACTCCAATATTTGAAGTGTCAGCAGATTTAAATAAAACTAAACCACCCCGTTCATTGCCTACTACCATTTCGTAGCGCCCGTCATTATTCAAATCATAAATTGCCGGCGCTGCGTATGTTCCGGTTTGAATATTATCCAATGTTGAATCAACCAGGTGAAAATAATTTCCAATATTTCCTTCAATAGAATCATATAAATGCAGATATCCATTTTTTGCACCTATGATCATTTTGTACGTTCCGTTTACATCAACAAACTGCGGTACAGCAAAGCCTTCAATAGACCACCATTCAGAAACATTTATGCCTCCCAAATTATTGGTAAGATACATAAAACTATACGCTGATGCATTGCCAATATTTTCATAATAATTTATTTGCCCATTCCTTCTTCCAAGCACCAAGTCAAGATCGTCATCACGATCAAGATCAACCAGTACCGGAACAATATAAATGCCTGCATTAGTAGGTGTAACCAACGGATTGCTCATGTAATCATTCAACATGATATATGTACTGAAGATTGCAGGGTTACCGGCACCTCCCGTGTTTTCAAAGTAATAACAATATCCAGAATATTCACCCAGCACCATATCCTCATCACCATCATTATCTAAATCACCAAACGTAGGGTAGAAGTAGAGACTCAGCCCTATGCCCATAGTTGAAATATTCATATAATCATCAGTAACAAAAGTGAATTCAGGATTAGCCAGCGTACCTGTATTTTCATAATAATAAATAGATGAAATCTGATTTCCTGTTCCTGAATCAAAATGGCCTTGTGAGCTCACAATTAAATCTTTCAAACCGTCTCCGTTGTGATCAAAAAAAACAGGAAATGAACGAGATCCGACATCAATCATTCCATCTTGCATAAAATCATCTTGCTGATAAATGAATACGGGTGATAGATCAGTGCCTGTGTTGAAGTAGTACCACGTTGCCGTTCTATTTTCAGAACCTACTTTTGATGAGGGCGTGACAACTAAATCTCGTTTACCATCATTGTTGATGTCAACATGATATGCGCCGGGATAAATACTCACATCAGCAGCCAGTGATGATGACGGAAAATTTGGATCAGCTGAGTTCATGCCTGAATCAGTATTTGGTGCGATACCGCTGTTCATTAACATCACCAGATTACCATAAGAAATGTCACCTACCAGTAGATCCATCACACCATTATTGTTCATGTCCAACGGCGTAACCGTAGATCCTGAATGTCGGTCACCGCCACCTGAAGGATGCCATGATTCAGGATTAGCAATTTGATCATCACAAGGGTAGGAGAGTGTATCCCATAATGTTACTGAATTGGTAGTGGCAGATTCTTGAAATAATCCCCAGCAAATATTTTTCATTTCAAAGTAGAGTGAGTCACAATGCCCATACGTTTCCATGCTAAGATTTTTGTGATATTCAATTGCCTGACCTGTGCCTCCAAACGTGAGAATATCTACGTCGCCATCTCCGTCAATATCTTTGATACCTGGCAAATCAGCATTGCTAACATATAAGTATTGTTGCATGGTATATTGAAAAGATTTTAACCTGAGTGATACAATCTCAAACGAAAGGCCGTCAGTACTGTTGCCGGTATTTTTGTATACTTTTATTCCACCTGATCTTGCAGCAAAAATATCTTTCTTGCCATCACAATTATAATCTACAAGCAATACCCAGTTAAATAAATAATCTTCGTCTTCATAGGGATCAAAGATGTTTTTATATTCCGGAAATTTTGATTCATATTCCGGGGCGTATACCAAATCAATTGTTCCGGGTATGCCTTGTTGAATAAATGTAAGTACTTTGTTGTTGGTACGATCAAATACAAATACATCTTCAGTACCATCAAAATCTAAATCAATATTTGAAAATTGAGCGTAATCTAAACCGCCTACCCAAGCGTATTTTTGTAGAATTGAACTGCGGTATACATCAATGGTGTCAATACGTTCAAAACCAAATTGTGCTTTGACTGAAAACGAAAAATATAGTAGGAAGAGGAATGCAGAAAATTTTTTAATCATACGATTTGTTGTATATAAATCATGACGTGAACAACTTAGTAGACGTAAAAACGTGCTCAATGGTTAACTCTTGATGCCGTCATCTTTAATGGGTTTTGATTGAGCAGCGCACACATGGCCTGGTACAAACCAGGTGCTTTGCTATTCATTTCATCCGGTTGTTCAAAAAAAGTTTCAATACAAACAGCAAATAATTCATGCTTATTTTGTCCGGCATAATTTCTCAGTACTTTATCTTGCTGGCCACGCATTTTTATTACTTCCTGTTCTGCTGCTTGTTCCCAATGCGGAAATCGTTTTTCAAAATCATCATCAAAATATTCAATATGGATAGCATGAGCCATTTCATGTAAACCTAAGTTAAGTGCGTCAGTGGGATGTGCGTATCCTTTCAATAAATCTTCAAAAGACAAAAAGATTGCATCACCGCGTGACACGCCGCCTTTTACATAAGTTCGTTGTGTCTCAGAGAAAAATTGACGCGGATAAACAACAATGGTGTGATACTGATTGAACAACCACGTGTCAAGTCCCATTGTGATTTGAATAACCGGGGCGCAGCATAGTGCACTTACTTTGAGGTTAATTGCCTGTCCGTTGCGGCCTTGAAATTCCATATGTTCAATTAATTCATGTAAACGGTCAATGAATTTTTTTCTGTCTGTTTTGTCAAGTTTTCGGTAATAGTCAATGTGTTTGGTAAGCAACTGATGATAAAATATAATGAGTTTATTGTCCAAGTCTTTGTAGCTACCTGCATTTTCAATACCCACCCACAAAGGAGACCTCATGATGCCAATTCGCATACCGGAGCTACCTTTTTTTGATCTTGAAGTAAACAGGTAAATAACCATTGCAACCACAGCGACAGAAACCAAAAAAGCCACCATAAAATTTGTTTTGGGGATATGTTTGTACAAAACTAATTAAAACTTGAAATTATAGATTGAATAGTCTTATTCGTTCATTTTTCAATAAAATGTCAAGTTGGATAAGTGCCATTTCATTAGCTAATCACAGATTATTTGTAGCTTTGTACCCAGTTATGCGTCCACTGTATTTATATCTTTGGTTAACATTACCTTATATGCTTCGTGTTTTTTACCGGAGAACGAAGGTTTTGAATACTCAGAAAAATTTTAAGGCACAAACTATTTTTGTGTGTAATCACCCCAGTGCATTTATTGATCCTTTGATCATTGCGAATTTTCATAATCCCATCATTCACTTTATGACGCGGAGTGATGTTTTTAAACCTTGGCTGAAACCTGTTACATGGGCTTGTCACATGGTGCCTATTTACAGAACGGCAGAAGATGGAAGTGACAGTGCAGAAAAAAATCTAGCTTCATTTAAAGATGCCATTGGTATTCTTCAGAAAAAAAGATCCCTCATTATGTTTGGTGAAGGATATACGGATGACGTATTTATTCGCAGTTTAAAAACTATGAAAAAGGGGCCGGCACGAATTGCTTTTGGTGCCATGGAAGCAACTAACTGGAGTGAAGATATTAAAGTGCAGACCGTCGGAGTAAATTATTCTGACCCAACATCGTTTAATTGTGATTTGTTGATTTCAGCCGGGCCTGTCATTCACCTGAAAGATTTTCAAAAAACATACGAAGAAAATCCAAATAAAGCGGCAACACAACTCACCCGTGAATTGGATAAAAATCTGAAAGATCAAATCACGTATGTGAAAGATAAATCTCTGGCACCATTTGTTGATCACATCATGGCAATAACCCGCAAGGGTATGAATCATTGGTATCGTGACACCCGTATTCCCTTGGTTAAACGATGGGAGAATTCCAAAGCAACTGCCCAGCGCGTGAATGAAAATTACAAGGCTGAAGATGCTCAATGGACAGGAATAAAATCTGAATTAGAAAATTATTTTACCGATCAGAAAAAACAAAAGGTGAATGAGAACTGGGTGTATCATTATTCAAAATCACAGAATAAAAATCTATTGCTCCGCTTGCTGTTTTTGATTTTTTTGTTTCCAGTTTTTATAGTTGGATTTGCACATAATTTTCTTGCCTATATTCTGGTGAAAAAATTAGTTGAAAAAATGTTTCGCCGCAAAGTTTTCTGGAGTGGTGTTAAATTGTTGCTTGGAACAACGATTGATTTTATTCTCAACCTTCCGGTTATTTGGTTGTTCTATGAATTTGTTTATCCAAGTTATTGGTTGGGCTTGGCCTACTTTCTAACTGTCCCTGCTATTACAGGTGTAATTGCTTACAACTATGCGCTAAAATTTATGGATACTGTGCGCATTACTTCAGTTAAAAAAGATATCCTTGAAAAATTTGCCACTCGCAGAAAAAAAATTGCAGAGCAGTTGACGGGGTTGGGGTTTTGATGGTTCTCACCTCACCAACCCCTCAATCAATTCAGAAAAATTTTTCTTTAATACTTCACGCATTTTGTTTGCTCTTGATTGATCATAATGACGCTCTTGATCATCCATGTATAAATTTTTGCAACGTTCTAATTGCAAGGCATGAATCTCATCTTGTGGTTTGCCAAAATAGCGGGTTATGTGTCCTCCTTTGAAAGGCGTATTGTGGCTGACCTGATATGTAGTAGAAAGATTTTTTAGCGTGATTTCAATGAATTTTTTTGCAGCAGATTTTTCATCATTATTACCTAAAATCATTTCAGGAAAAGGGTCTTGTCTGATTGATTTAACGACCCGTCTGATTGAATGTGCATCCCAAAGTAAGGCTTTGCCAAATGTGGCTTTACGTTCGTTAAGCAGCGATTCTATTTTTTGGTAATAAGGCCAGTAATACTGAGCTAATCTTCTTTCAGTTTCAGCTTGATCAGGCTCATGTCCTGAATGATATAATGGATTGCCAAGAAAGTCAGTACTTGTTGTCAAACCGGTAATTAATCTTCCGTCGTTATAAAGTGGAACGCTATGCGGGTCTCGGTTCAAATCAATTACCCAGCGGCTGTATCTGGCGTATATCACTGTAATGCCAAGTTCAGGTGCAAAGTCATTTAGAAGTTGTAAATACCAATCGGTGTCATCTAAATATTGAACTTGTTCAGGCAAGAATTTATCTTTCAATTCATCCGGAAAATCAATACCACAATGTGGAATGCTTATGATTATTGGTGCGGCTTTTCCCGTAGCCGGTAGAATTTGAAAAGGAGAATTTGTCATGGCTGAATTTTTTGAATTTATTCTACTCCAAAAGAAACGGCAGTGTAAAAAAGTTCTGTGCCTTTTTTAATATCGGTCGTGTCAGAATTTAAAATTTCAAGATCTTTTTTCACGCTGTATATTTTACCAACCTCTGAAGCGTAAATAGTATACTGTCTTCGGTATTCAATGAAGCTAATTGTATTTTCAATTTCAACGCGCACTGTGCTGTCAAATGAATTTGCACCAATAGATAGCGGCTCATAAATATTTTCATAGCGTGCAGTTAATTCGGCATCTTCATTGAGTGCATTGTAATTCCAAAACCGGTCATACGAAATGGAAAAAGCCATACTAATTCTTCGCTTATTTTCTTCTAACGTTTCTGCCGTTTGTGATGTGCGCTTGATTGTCCAAACATCTTGTAAACTCCATGCACTGGTGTCATTCAAACGATAATACCGATATAATTTCTGATAAGTTTCTCCTTCACCATCTATCTCTGTTTCACCAATACGCTCTTTGATTTGATAAAAATTGGTGTCGTGAGCAGGCAGCAAAGCAACATCATGAAATATGTCAACCACATCATAGATAATATAATTGCCCTCATTCACCGGGAAAAAATGATAACCATAAAAAATAGGTCCGTTGTCTTTTTTACATGCAGTGATGATCAGCAGACAGACAATATACCAGAACAAATTTTTCATGAAAGGAATACGAATAAAAACCAGCCAGCGTTTGTAATGGCTTATTGCATGCGTTTAAGTTGCAAGCCATAAAGCAAGCAGAAAATACCTGAGACTAATAAACCAAAGATGATATTGAAAATTGCTAAGGTTCCGGTACCAAAATGCATTATTTCAACAATTGCGGGCAGGGCGCTATATGCCAAATAAAAATAATACCCGGTTTTTTTAAGTTGGAACATTTGAAGTACACCATAAAAACCAAGCACCACAATAGCAAAATTAAAACCTAGTATCAAATAGTGTTTTTCATTTGCTATATCAAGACGCAAAACCATTTCATTCAATAAATCTGTTCCAATTAATTGAATGGTTTCTTCATCCCAGCTTTCCATGAGAATAACTTTGCTCTGTTCTAATTCTTCAACACTCATTGGACCGGTTGCCATGCTCATCAATAATCCCAGTGCAGTTAAACCAATGTATATCCAAGATAATATTGCATATACCTTTAAGGCACCTCCTCTTTTTTCTTTTAAGCTCAGATTCTCATCAAGTGATTCAGACATAATGGTGTATTTTTTTAATAAATGTAATTGATTTTTCAAGTTCAGGACGCATATAAGTATCTTCACTGATAAACTTAATTGACTTGCGATAATCAAGCAAGATTTTTTCAATGGTATCACTTGATTTTAAAGGGCGTCTGAATTCAATTGCCTGTGCTGCATTCATGAGTTCAATACCTAAAATACGCCAGACATTTTCAACCACGCGAAATAATTTGGTGGCAGAATTTGCCCCCATGCTCACATGATCTTCTTGTCCATTTGATGATTCAATGGAGTCAGTAACTGCAGGCACCGCAAGTTGTTTGTTCTGACTGGCAATAGATGCTGCGGTATATTGCGGAATCATAAAGCCAGAATTTAATCCGGGTTTAGCAACAAGAAATGCCGGTAGGTTCCGTGATCCGCTTATGAGTTGATAGATTCTTCTTTCTGAAATACTGCCCAATTCAGCAAGTGCAATTGCCACAAAATCCATTGCCATAGCAAGTGGCTGACCATGAAAATTTCCGGCTGATATTATCTCATCCGTTTCAGGAAAAATGGTTGGGTTATCAGTAACTGCATTGATTTCTCGTTCAATAATTTTTACTGCGTAGTTGATTGCATCTTTACTTGCACCATGCACTTGTGGTATGCAGCGGAATGAATAAGGATCCTGCACGTGAATTTTTTTCTGCTGAATGAGTTCTGATCCTTCTAATATTTTTCTGAAAAATTCGGCAGTTTGTATTTGTCCCTCTTGATTTCTGATTTGATTCACATTTTCTGAAAAAGGATTGATTCTTCCATCAAATGCTTCAAGTGAAACAGCACCGGTGATATCAGCTGAAATGCACAAATGCTGAGCTTGTATAAGACACCAAGCGGCATGTGCGCTCATAAACTGGGTGCCATTCAACAAAGCCAATCCTTCTTTTGATTTCAATTCAATTTTATTCCAATTCATCAAGGATAACATCTCTGATGATTTCATTTTATCTCCACCAAAATATACTTCTCCTTCACCAATTAATGGTAATGAAAGATGTGCTAATGGTGCCAAATCTCCTGATGCGCCTAATGATCCTTGTTGATAAATTACCGGTGTGATATCCTGATTATAAAAATCAATAAGCCGTTGTACGGTTTGAATTTGTACACCTGAATTTCCATAAGAAAGACCTTGAATTTTCAATAATAAAATCAGTCTCACAATTGATTTTTGAACTTCATCACCGGTTCCGCAAGCATGAGAAAGTACTAAGTTGCGCTGCAGTTTTCCTAAATCTTCTGAGGAGATTACCGTATTGCACAGTGAACCAAATCCGGTATTGATTCCGTAATGAACTTCTCCGGGTACACTCATTTTGTTGTCAAGATAATCACGACACTGCTGAATGCGGATTTTTGCATCGGCTGACAATTCAAGTTTGAGATTTTTTTCAATGATTTCTTTTAATCTTGACAAACTCAGGTATTCAGATGATATGAGATGATTCATTAGTGAATGGCTTTGATAAATTCTTCAATTTTTCCGGTGCTTTGATTTCCGTTATCCATATTTTTCCATGTCAGCGTGTGGTCTTCTATTTCTTTTGAACCCAATAAAACAACAAACGGAATTTTTCTATCATTGGCATACTTCATTTGTTTTTGCATTTTTGCAGAAGAAGGATAAACCTCACAAGAAATATTTTGTTCTCTTAATAAGCTTGCGTATTTTAAACAATGCTTTTGTTCTTCAGCACCAAAGTTCACAAATAGAATTTTGGTTAATGAACTTATTGCATGCGGAAACAAATTCAATTCTTCCATCACATCATAAATTCGGTCAGCCCCAAACGATATACCAACACCTGGGACACCTTTTAAACCAAAAAGTCCGGTGAGGTCATCATATCTTCCTCCACCGCAAATGCTTCCCATTTTAACGTTGTTTGCTTTTACTTCAAAAATAGCACCGGTGTAATAATTGAGCCCGCGCGCAAGAGTGACATCAAATTCAATAGTAGCATTTTTTAATCCCAGAGCAGTAACATTTTCAAGTACAAAACTTAGCTCTTCAATTCCTTTTAATCCGCTTTCTGACAGCTCAAGATATTTTCTGAGAATGTCTAGTTTTTCTTCGTTAGATCCATTGAGTGAAAACAGCGGATGAATTTTTTCAATGGCTTTTTCGCTGACATTTCGTTCACGCAATTCTTTAATTACACCGTCAATTCCAATTTTATCTAATTTATCAATGGCAACAGTGATGTTCACCAGTTTGTCTGCTTCGCCGCATACTTCAGCAATACCACTTAATATTTTTCTGTTATTAATTTTAATGGTAACATCTGTCAAACCGAGTTTAGTAAAAACATCATCAAAAAGTTTTGTGAGTTCAATTTCATAGAGCAATGAATCACTGCCAACCACATCAGCGTCACATTGATAAAATTCACGATATCTTCCTCTTTGTGGTTTGTCAGCGCGCCAGACAGGTTGTATCTGATAGCGTTTGAAAGGGAACGAAATTTCATTTTGATTCATCACCACAAATCGTGCAAACGGAACTGTCAAATCATATCGCAACGCTTTGCCCGCAACAGAATTGGCAAAACGTGCGTAATTTCCTTCTTGCAAAGCAGCTGTGTCTGCATTTTTTACTCCTTCACCTGATTCAAGAATTCTGAAAATTAATTTATCACCTTCATCTCCATACTTACCTAATAAGGTATCGGTGTTTTCCATGGCAGGGGTTTCAATTGGCAAGAAACCATACTTTTCAAAAACTGATTTAATCACTGAAAAAATATAATTCCGCTTAGCCATTACAGATGGTAAAAAATCGCGGGTGCCTTTAGGTATTGAAGGTTTTGAACTCATGGTTGTCTGATATAATGCAAATGTACATTTTTCTGCTGATAGAGTAGTCAGCAATCTATTACCTCAATCCCGGAAAATGAATTTGATTGTGTAATTTGAAAATTACTTACCGCTTCCTTTGAAGATAATGGCAATGGTATAGAACATGATTTTAAAATCAAGCGCTAGAGACATGTTGCGGATATATAGCAGGTCATATTTCATGCGTTGTACCATCTGTTGTACGTTTTCAGCATATCCAAATTTTACCTGCCCCCATGATGTAATACCTGGTTTTACTTGATGTAAGAACAAATACTGCGGATCATGTTTTGTTATTTGATCTATAAAATGCCTGCGCTCTGGTCTGGGGCCAACTAATGACATCTCACCAACCAATACATTAAAGAATTGAGGAAATTCATCGAGCCGAGTTTTGCGCAGAAATTTGCCAATAGGTGTTATCCTTTTATCATGAGAGCTTGACAATTGAGGCCCTTCCTTTTCGGCATCTGTATACATGGTTCTATACTTGATGATATGAAAAGGTTTTTGATGAATTCCTATGCGCTCTTGTTTGAAAAAAATTGGCCCTTTTGAACTGAACTTCACAAGCAATGCCAATACCAAATAAAGAGGAATTAAACTGATCAGTGCAATAAGTGAGATAAAAACATCAAGAATACGTTTGGTTGAAATTTGCCACTCAGGCATCACGGCATCATTGACTCTAATAAGTAAAGCGCCGAAAATACTATTCATTTGAACATGTCCTGATAAAATATCATACGTGTCAGGTATCAAATTTATTCTCACATTATACCCTGCAAGATTTGCAATAATCCAATTCAGTTTTTCATGGTCTGTGCTTTCAACGGCGATGATAACTTCCTCTATCTTATTTTTTTGTAATACGTCATTGATCTGACTAATATTGCCTAGTAATGGCATGTGCTTATCTAATGCGAAATCACTGCCATTAATGTTTACATAACCCGTAAAAATATAACCTGATTGCTGATTTTGTTTTTTGATCTCATCATAGATATCAGCTGCTTTCTGGCTTCCTCCAATAATGAGCGTTTTAAATCCAAATTTACCACTGTGTATGCGTTTAACATGTATGGTAGTAATAATGATTCTTGGTGTCAGAGTTAGAAAAAATTGCAAGGCAAATAGTACACCTAATAAGGTATAAAATTGTTTGTATGAATAGACATAATCATTCAAAATCAAAGCAAAAAATACCAGCATGGTGCCAAGCAAGGTTCCAAAAAAAGTTTGCTTGATAGTTTTGAGCCGATAACTGCGTTCAACCGCGTTGTAGGTTCCTTGAAGGGTATATAAAAACATCCAGCAAAGTGGAATTATGATAATGCCCTCAAAAAAACTTCCTTTAAAAATTAGATCAGATTTTTCTACCTCAGTTACACGATAAATATAGAACAGTAACCATACTGAAACAGCCGTGAGGTAATCAAAGACCAGGTAAAAAGCAAGTAATGGTGAACGCTTCATTGATATCGGATCACTTTGATATTGTCAAGGTAAATTTTGGCCTCTGTCAGATCAGAATGAATGACGGCTAACAGATAAATTTCATAACTGGTTGCATAAATTTCATAGCTTACATCTTCAGTCAAATCAATATAAATTTTTTTCCATTTCCACTCGGTCTCATCTTGTGCATTCATTTGTACCAAGGGAGTATGCTCATTATAATCAACTGAGTTTTGGGCAATAACTCCCATACTGATTGCATTGTTGTTGAGATAATCAAATTCAATATATACATCTTCATTTCTTGGCAAATCAAGATAGGTACTGGTAATTGCTTTAAATAAACTATCTGTCTGCGTTAGAAAAATTCCTCCGCAACGCTGACCATATTCAACAATTTCAGGGAAATCAGTTTTGTCAATAAAAACCATTGGAGTGTCTGAATATGCTTCTGCGTCAAACTCAATGCCGGTGTCTTCAAAATCTTCTTTTAATTCAAAGACAAGATTAGTTTTGTAATGCACAACCGGATTTACCGTTATCTCTGTTCCTTTGGTCAACGTGAGTTCTGTTTCATAATCATCGTAGAAAGGGTATTTAACTCGTGTGGCAGAAATTCCGTTATTTTTTATGCCTGCAAAAATCTGGAATTTATGAGTGCCTTCAGCAAGAACCGGAATGCGAGCAGGTAATTCAAAAACACCTAAAGCTGTTCCGTCCATGTAAACCCATGCATCTGAAATACCGTGAGAGTTTTCTCCTTCAAGTACTTCGTCTGTCTCTAGATCAATGGTTGGAATATTTACCCAACAGGGCGTTGTATCTTCATGACAGCCGGTAAATAATAAGGGTGAGAAAATCAAGAGTGCGTAAAAAAACTTCATGCCAGGCGGTTTGTGTATGTTTTCAAAACGAATAAAATCAAGAATTATTATTTCTAACCAAATCATTTCCTTCTTTCACTTTTTGCATAATGAGCATGGCTACTTCAAGCGCCTGTGTTCCGGCCTCAAGGCTAACCGCAGGAATTTTATCAAAGAGAATGGCATCAGCAAAAGTTTGAAGTTCTTCACGAATGGCGTTTGATGTTTCAATTTCAGGTTTAAAAATTTCAATTTTCTTTTTGGATTTTCCGTTGCCTAAATCAAGCACAATATCAAAAGGATCAGGCTCTCCAACAACTTCAGACATTTTTACAATTTCAGTTTCTTTGGTAAGAAAATCAACAGATATATACGCATTACTTTGAAAGAATCTAGTTTTACGCATGTTCTTGAGTGATATGCGTGAGGCCGTGAGATTTGCCACACAGCCATTTTCAAATTCAATGCGCGCATTAGTAATGTCAGGCGTATCACTCACAATGGCCACACCGCTTGCTGAAACATTGGATACTTTTGATTTAACCGTACTCAGTACAATGTCTAAATCGTGTATCATCAAATCAAGCACCACCGGAACATCAGTACCGCGCGGATTATATTGCGCTAAGCGATGCACTTCAATAAACATGGGATTTTCAAGATATGGAATCGCTTTTTTAAATGCAGGATTAAACCTTTCAACATGACCAATTTGAATCTTTACCGGATGCTGTTTTTGAAGTGAAAGTAAGTCTGCTGCTTCTTCAATATTTTCTGTTACAGGTTTCTCAATAAAAACGTGTTTGCCTTTTTGAATAGCTAAAGATGCAATGGAAAAATGAGATGGTGTAGGGGTCACTATGTCTATGCAGTCTACTGCGTCAATGAGCTCACTGATATTGGTATATCGCTTGATCTGATATTCACTTTCAATAAATGAAGCATTTTCATTATTGGGATCAAAGAAGCCGATAAAATTGTAAACCGTGTTTAATTCACGAATGAGTTTTGCGTGAATTTTTCCCAAATGACCAACACCAAATAATCCAATTCTTAGCATGATTCGAATTTTTTCCAAAGTTAATCGGTTTCTTTCAGCTTGTTTTCGGAAAATGATCATAACCGCTAACACGCTCATTATCTGTAATTGATTTGATAAATTTCTTAGTATTCCTCTTTTATTTAATCAATATCTTCTTGTTCTTGAATTCCTATTATTTAGTATATTTGAGACTTGCAAAAGCCTAACCCAATCTTGAATGTCAAATACCATAGCGTATACAAGTACCATTGATACAGCAAATGCAGAAGCATGGCAAGTTGTGCGAACAGATCCTGCACGTGCGCTTGAAATTGCAATTGAAAATGCCGCCAAAGCCGAACAGGAAGGTTATGCTTCTGGCGCCGGCTGGGCATTTGGAATCATTGGCGCAGCCCATACTTGGTTAGGTAATTATGAAAAGGCACTGGAGTTCTCATTCAAATCACTTGAAATTTTGCGCTCCATTGGTGATCAGCGAAATGAAGTTCAGGTACTCTACAATATTTTCATCATTTTTCACTTGCTTGGAGATGCTGAAAAACAAATTCATTACGCTCAGGAATCACTTAATCTCGCTCGCACTGTTGGTGATAAATCTGGTGTTGCTAATGGCTTTAACGGATTGGGCACAGCTCATTACGTATTTGGTAAAGATGAGCAAGCCATTGAATACCTCATGCAAGGCGCTGAAATTGCCATTGAAATTGGTGATAAAAACGTACTTGGTAAAGTCTACGACGGAATTGGTCAGGCTTATTTTCATCTTGAAAATTATCCCAAGGCACTTGAGTATAAAAACAAATGTCTTGAAATAGTTAATCAGACAGGGGTTAAGCAGGTTCAGTCATTTGCTTATGATGGCTTGGGTGAAATTTATTCTCGTCTTGAAGATTATCCAAAAGCTTTGGAACATTTTCAAAAATCTATTCAGCTTAGAACTGAAATGGGTTTCAGAAAGGGAGTTGGAGATACGTCTTTGCATATTGCTGAAATGTACAGCACCGCCGGCGATAATATCTCTTCATTAAAATACTTTAAAGATGCCCTGAAAATTGGCGAAGAACTAAAGTCATCAGAACTTTCCTTCAAAGCGCATAAAGGGCTTTCAGATCTCTATGAGAAAATGGGAAATCTGCAACTCTTTGTTGAACATTTTAAAGCATATCATACCCAAAAGCAAGTTCATAATTCTGAGGTTGAATCAAAAAAACTCAAGGCGTTTGAATTGAGCGGAAAACTGGAGCAAATTCAGAAAGAAAAAGAAATACTTGAAGAAAAAAACGCACAGCTCCAAACGTATTTTGAAGATGTAAAAACGTTGAGTGAAATTGGAAATGAACTGACATCTACCCTTGATATTGAAGGTATTTTCAATATTATTTATCAGCGCATCAACAGTATCATGCATACCTCTGGTGTGTTTATTGGTTTATGCAATACCGAGAGAAATACACTAGAAGTAAAACTTGCAATACAAAAAGGCAAACGCGATGACTTTTTTGAGTATGATCTTGCAGTGAAAAATAGTCTACCTGTTTTGGTTGCTACTACAGGATGTGAAGTGCACATTGGAAATTATCAACATGAAATTCGTAAATATTTTCAAGGTGATGAGCATATTAAATCTGAGAAACTTCCCTCGGTAGTCATACTGCCGTTAACATCTAAAGAAAAAATTAGTGGTGTTTTATTAGTAGAGAGTGAAAAAATAAACGCATTCTCTGATCATCATTTTAACCTGATAAAAACACTTGCCGGATACATCTCGATTGCAATTGAAAATGCCCGTCTCTACCAAAATATGGAAGGCGTGGTCAAAGACAGAACCAAAGAATTGCAGCAATCTTATCTTAACACAGAGACATTAAATCAAATTGGTCAAGAACTAATCTCAACTCTTAATTTTGAAGATGTTTTTGAAAGATTGTATAGCAATGTGAATAAGCTCATGGATGCTACCATTTTTGGTGTCAGACTTTTCGATGCCGAAAAAAATACAGTTGAATATTTATACGAATATGAACGCGGTGAAAGATTAAATCATGTTTCTGTAAGCATGGATAATCTTGATAATTATTCTGTTTGGTGTATTCGTAATAACAAAGAAATTTTGATCCATAATAATGAAGTAGATTACGTTCATTATGTGAGTAAAGTGATGGTTGTTGGCGGAGATTTTCCGTACTCACTCATTTTTTATCCGCTCAGAAAAGGAGACAAAGTATTGGGTGCAATCAGTGTACAGTCTTTTGATAAAAATGTCTACACTGATTATCATGTTAACATTGTAAAAACGCTTGCCCACTATACGGTTATTGCGCTTGAAAACGCCCGTAACTATGAAATAATGGAAGAGGCTGTTCGCGCTCGTACTGCTGAATTAGTGAGGCAAAAAGAAGAAGTTCAGAAATCATACGAAAATACCAAGTTGCTTAGTGAAGTTGGTAAAGAAATTGCGGCAGAATTATCAATACCTGAGATAATTTCAAAAGTATATAGCAACGTGAACAACCTCATGGATGCTACCATTTTTGGCATTGGTATTTACCGTCCGGGTAATGAAGATTTATTTTTTCCTGGTGCAATGGAAAAAAATGAAAGGTTAGGTGATTTTTCGTATCCGGTTAGTGCTGATAAAATTGCCACGCGCTGTTTCAATAAACTTGAGGAAATTATTATCAACGATTGGCAACTTGAATTCAGACAATATGTAAATTCTGATTATGAAGCTGCCCAAGGTGAGATGCCTGAATCTATGATTTATCTGCCTTTGGTTTCAAAAGAAAAAAAGATTGGAGTAATAACAGTTCAAAGTTTTGAACGAAATATTTACCATGAATATCATCTGAATATTCTCAGAACTTTATCGGTATACATCGCCTCTGCCCTTGAAAATGCAAGTCTGTATAAAGACATGGAAGATAGGGTGGAAGAGAGAACGAAAGAATTGATCAAGTCTCATGAAGATTCTAGAATTTTAAATCATATTGGTCAGGAATTAATTTCAACACTTGACTTTGAAACTGTTTTTGAACGTTTGTATCAAAACGTGAATAAATTGATGGATGCTACCATATTTGGTGTGCGGTTGTTTGATTCAGAAAAAAACACGGTAGAATATTTGTATGAATATGAAAAAGGGCAGCGACTTGAACCGCTCTCTGTCAGCATGAATAACAAGGACAATTATTCTGTTTGGTGTATTGAAAATGATAAAGAAATTCTTATACACAATAATGAAACTGACTACAAAAAATATGTTAGTAAAGTGATGTTGGTTGGTGGCGATTTTCCTTATTCATTAATTTTTTATCCCTTGCGCAAGGGGGATAAAGTTTTGGGGGCAATCAGTGTGCAGTCTTTTGAAAAAAATGCATATTCAGAGTATCATCTCAATATTGTAAAAACACTTGCACATTATACAGTAATTGCACTTGAGAATGCCAGAAACTATGAGGTAATGGAAGAGGCAGTGCGTGAGCGCACAGCTGAGTTAGTTTCTCAAAAAGAAGAAGTTTCGCGCTCGTATGAAAATACTAAATTGATCAGTGAAATTGGTCGTGATATAACCTCAGAATTGAGTGTTGAAAAAATCAATGCTTTGGTGTACTCACGCATTAACCAATTAATGCCTGCAGACGGCTTTGGAATTGGAATTTATGATGATCGTGTAAACAAACTTTTCTATCCGGGATATATTGAGTTGGATGAAATTTTAGAAGAGTGTTATGACGATTTGGAAGATGAAAACATGATTGCAGGCTATTGTTTTCATCATGATAATGAAATTGTTGTTGGAAATCTGAATACAGAATATTCAAAATATATAAAAAAATATAGTGCACCCGTTCATGGCAAAGCAGTGAGTTCGCTAATCTATCTGCCTTTGAAAGTGAAGGGTAGAAAAATAGGCGTGATCACAGTTCAAAGTTTTACTGAGAATGCCTACAATGAATATCATGTGAACATCTTGCGTTCTCTGGCTGTTTATACTGCAATTGCGCTTGACAACGCAGGACTCTATCAAAATTTGGAAGAGCGTGTGCTTTTACGTACGGCAGAAATTGATCGTGCTTATCAAAATACAAAACTCATTGGTCAGATCAGTCGTGACATTACGGAGTCTCTTTCTGTTGAAAAAATCATTGACAAGGTATACAGTAATATCAATGCCGTGATGGATGCAACCTGTTTTGGAATTGGAATTTATGATCAACAAACGCAAATGATCAATATGCCGGGCTTTATTGAAAACGGTGAGCGGATGGAACTTTTCGGATATCACATTACCGATGATCGGCTTGCAACCTGGTGTTTCAATAACAAGAAAGAAATTTTCATCAGCAACTATTTTGAAGAGTACCATCACTATATCAAGGGCATTCAAAAACCAGTTTCAGGTAAAGATTCATTATCTATCATCTATCTTCCGCTTTGTCTTAAAGATGAAATGGTGGGACTGATTACCGTGCAGAGCTTTAAAATAAATGCGTACACTGAATATGAACTAGATATTCTGAGAGGTTTGGCAAACACGATTGCTGCGGCTATTGAAAACGCCAAGTTGTATGAGAGCTTAGAAGATAAAGTGCGTGAAAGAACCGCAGAGGTAGTGAAACAGAAAGAGATTATTGAAGAAAAAAATAAAAACATTACCGATAGTATTATTTACGCCAAACGAATTCAGGATGCAACCTTGCCAGCCAAAGATTTGGTAAAATCATATCTTGAAAATTCATTCGTACTCTTTAAACCAAAAGACATTGTAAGTGGTGATTTTTATTGGATTGAACGTGTTCAAAATCTCATATTATTTGCCGTTGTTGATTGTACCGGACACGGTGTACCAGGCGCTTTTCTCAGCTTAATTGGTCATAACAGCCTAAACCAAATTGTCAATGAACTAAAAATTTACCAACCAAATAAAATATTGGAGGAACTTAACCGGATTGTTTCAAAGACATTACATAATTCAACTGAAAAAGGCACCAATATCAAAGACGGAATGGACATGGCAATTTGTTCATTGAACTTAGATACAAACGAACTTCAATTTGCCGGTGCATTTAATCCATTATATCTCGTCAGAAATGGAGAAATGGAAGAAATTAAGGGAGACAAATTTCCAATTGGTGCCGGCTTCTCGCAAAATCCTGAATTCACAAATAATCTTATTCAGCTTCAAGAAGGTGATTGCATTTATTTATTCTCAGATGGTTATGCAGATCAATTTGGTGGACCAAAAGGAAAAAAATTCAAGTACTCACGCTTTAAAGAAATTCTGGTTGAAATTCATCAGAAAGAAATGGCTGAACAACATGATATTCTCCATGCATTGATTGAAGAATGGCAGGGAGATCTTGAACAAATTGATGATGTCTGTGTAATTGGTATCAAACCATAATAATTTCAGACGGTGTTGTATTTTATCCTGAAATATTTATCCAGGCTGACAATCGGAATTTACTTCAGACGTAAAAGTGTGATTGGTAAAGAAAATATTCCGCAAAATGTGCCGGTTATTTTTATTGCCAATCATCCAAGTGCATTCATGGATCCCATGTTGATTGCAACTTATGTACAGCAATCTATCTATTTTCTGGCTGCCGGTGAATATGTGGGAACAGGAATTAGAGGCTGGATTTTTAGAAAAATGCTGCACATGATTCCGGTATATAGACCATCAACCCGACCAGATGATGTGCATAAAAACAAACAAATGTTTGAACACTGCTACAAGCATTTATCTGCCGGAGGTCATTTAATGGTTTTTCCTGAAGGCGTTTCAGTTACGCAAAGAAAAATTCTCCCGTTTAAAACCGGTGTTGCACGAATAGCAAGAGGAGCTGAAATAAAAAATAATTTCAAATTGAATATTCATTTCGTTCCGGTTGGTCTTAATTATTCAGATCCACATCAATTCAGAAGTGATGTGTTCATTAATATAGGCAAACCAATACGCGTGATTGATTTTATTTCACAAGATGAAAAAAATGAAGCACATGATATTGATCAACTAACAACTAAAGCTGAACAAGCTCTATATGAAACAACGCTTCATGTTGAAAATGAGGATGACGATAAATTATTGACTCAGCTTGATGCTATTTATACACGAGATCTTAAAGATGAATTGGGAATTCAGTTCACAGAGCAGGTCAGAGAATTTAATGTGCAGAAAGAGATGGTGAACGCAATCAGATATTTCAGAGAGCATAATCCTGTTGGCTTGAATAATCTTGCGAAAAAGGTAGATGAATATCTGAATTCTCTCAAGGCTCATGGTTTAAGTGATGAAGATATTCATGATATACAATTCAGCCAGTCTTTTAGACGAATTGGAATTTTCATTTTTGGATTTCCGATTTTTTTTGTTGGTGCTATACTCAATGCGTTTCCCTGGTTTTTGACGCAATTTATTCTCAAGAGATTACGCTTCAAAGATTCATTTCAGGGTTCAGTTGCTATGGGCGCGGGATTGATTGTGTTTACTCTATACTATCTAATAAGTTCCATTGTGTTGTTCTTTGCTACACCATTAAGTTGGTGGGCGTTAATTTTTCCTGTTGTATCTTATTTATTTGGTGTTTACGCGCAAATTTATCGCGCAGCAATTAATTATAGTGTACATAGAAAACGTCTGAGAAAACTGCTTAAAGCTGATCAACCTGCAGCTGAAAAATTAGCTGAGCAAAGAGAACTTTTAATTTTACAGTGCGAAGAATTCAGGGCTGTTTACGAAAGATCTCAACACAATTAGTATTGTTCTTCTTCTATTTTTTTACGCATTCTGTCTGCCCAAGTAACAGTCATATATGGGATATGAATACTATCACATTCACAATATGATTGGGGAATCATTGATAATTGCTGGGTTCCCTCAACCCTTGAAATTCTCCACCTGTTTAGAATTCCTTTATACGTAAATGAAATTACCTGATATTCTCTATCAAATTGTACTTCGTCTTGGCGGTTAATTTTTAAATGTTGATCATCAACAAACTGAATGTAGTTCCATGGGTTGAATTGTAGAGAATCATAATGTTTAAAACCAAGTTTCAATTTTGGATGTAGAGTGTCCAGCTCGTATTCATGAGGTAAACTTGAAGGGTTGAATCCAAAGGCATCTAACTCAGTGATGATTTGATTGTCCAGCTCAACACGTTCATACATTTTTATGAAGTTTTTATTAATAAAATGCATGCTCAAAACCAAGGTGTCTCCAATAAAATGATACTCGCTTTTTACTTTCTTTTTACCTATATCACAAAGAATATATTTGGAACTTATTTCACTTACAAATTCATCTGTTTTAAAGTAGGGATAGAAATACACTTTCAATTTAGCAGGCTCAATGATGATTTCTTCAGAGTTGGGCAAATAAAATGTTTTGCCATCGTAGGAGTTTTCGTCCTGATACATCTCAATGCCTTTCCAATGTCCAATAACTTTATTTTCAGGGCTGTCAAGTGGCGCCAGCACTTTGGCAGTAATTCCTGCAAAGATAAAAGTGGTTAAAAGCATATATTTCGATTTTAAAGCAAAGATAGAATTTTGATAATAAAGTTGTTGTCAAGAATTTTAGATCGTAAATGCGAAACGATTGCACATAAAAAAAGCCGGAAGCGTTTCCGGCTTTTTTTGAATATATTTTTTCAACTTATTTTTTGTAGAAAGGTAAGGCAACTACTTTTGCTTTCAACGCTTTGTCACGAATTGAAATATAGATTTCACTGCCGGGACTTGATAGCCCAGTAGGGACATAACCCAAACCTATCGCAATGTTCATTGAAGGTGACATGGTACCTGATGTAACAATACCAATTTTCTTTCCATTGGCATCTACAATTTCATAATCATGTCTTGGAATTCCTTTGTCAACCATTTCAAAGCCAACTAATTTTCTTGTAACACCAGACTCTTTTTGAGCTTTTAAATTAGCGCTATTCGTGAAGTCTTTGGTAAATTTTGTAATCCATCCCAAACCGGCTTCAAGAGGCGAAGTGGTGTCATTGATATCATTACCATAAAGGCAATAACCCATCTCAAGTCTTAATGTGTCACGTGCCGCAAGACCTATTGGTTTAATACCATAAGCGGCTCCGGCTTTGAATACTTCATCCCACATTTGATTTGCAAATTTATTAGGAAAGTATACTTCAAATCCACCTGCTCCGGTGTATCCAGTTGCAGAAATAATTACATCCGGAATCCCTGCAAATGTTCCTTTTTCAAAGGTGTAGTATTTCATCTGAGCCAAATTAGTAGAGGTGAGTTTCTGAAGTGCTTCAACGGCTTTTGGACCTTGAATGGCAAGTAGAGAGGTATCATCAGACATGTTTTGCATTTCAGCTCCCATCGTGTTGTGTTTGCTGATCCAATTCCAGTCTTTTTCAATGTTAGAAGCATTCACTACTAACATGTATTCTTTATCGTTGAACTTGTAAACAATTAAATCATCAACTATTCCCCCTTCATTATTTGGTAGGCATGAATACTGCGCTTGTCCGTTTACCATTTTGGACGCATCATTTGAAGTTACCTTCTGAATGAGATCAAGTGCTTTATCACCGCGTATCATAAACTCACCCATGTGAGAAACGTCAAAAACACCAACACTATTGCGCACACAATCGTGTTCTGCTTTTACTCCTTCATATTGTACCGGCATGTTGTATCCGGCGAATGGTACCATTTTAGCTCCAAGTGAAATGTGCTTGTCTGTGAGTGCTGTGTTTTTCATGTTATGAGTATTTATTTTGATTGACAAATGTAGAAATTTATCCAAGCAACCTTGAAACAAAATGTGTTGAATGGGTTAAAAAATGAATTCGTTCTATTTCCAGTCGCTGGTCAGTGCATGAAGATGAATATTGTCAGAATCACAATTCCAATCGTTCTTTCGGACAGAATAGATTAGTTCATCAATGAATTTTCCATTTTTGAAGAACGTGTCTTTTAATCGTGCCTCAAGTTTGTAACCGACCTTTTCAAGTACTTTCTGTGATGCCAAATTAGTTCCAAAGGGTCTTGCAAAAAATCGGGTAATGTCAAAATTTTGAAATGCTATTGTAGTTACTTTTCTGATAGCTGATGAAACAATTCCGTTGTTCCAATAGGGTTCTGCTAACCAATAACCTAATTCAGCATTTTTGCGCTGGATGTCTGAAAGAGGGTGAATGCCTATTCCTCCAACCGCCTCGTGATTCACTATAATAGCAAACAGTCTATCTGGGTTTTGGGTAGCCATGTCCAGAAAGTTCTGACCATTCTCACGCGTGTAGGGCGTTGGGAAACCGTCTGTCATGTTTACCGCAATTTTTGGATTGTCAGCGTATTTTATAAGATGCTCAATATCCGATATTTTCCATGGACGAAGTTGATATTTCATTCAATAAAGTTAGGATGATTATTTTATGTTGGTTCATTGTCCTTGAGTTTAGCACAATTCCAAAAATGCAAATAATTGTAAATTTGGAATTGACAGGTTTTAAGTAATTGTAAAACAATATAATAATATTTTTCTTTTTTCGATTAATGAAATTTATGCGATATAAATTGTTGTAGAAAGTTGATCTAATGTTAGCAAATTCCAAAAATGTAAAAATTTGTAAATATGGAATTTATATATGTTAAACATCAGAAATACAGATAAATAAAATTATAAAAATGATTAGTTAAAATTTTATTGGAATAAATTATTGGAAAGTTGATCGTAAAATATGAATACCAAAAATGCAAAAAATTGCAAATGTGGAATTAAATAAGTTCAATTATCAATCATTCAAACTGTATAAATATTTGAAGTTAGCAATTCATAATTTTTACAATTTAACAAACTCCAAACTGAGACGATTTTAGTCAAATTCCAAAAATGTAAAAAATTGCAAATATGGAATTGAAGTAGGTTATGTTTCAGAAAAACAGATAAATAAAAAATGTTATAATTTAAGAGTCTATTTTTTTTGCAATTAATATATCGTATATTTGAGCTTATATCTTGAATTCCAAAATCACAAAAAATTGTAAATATGGAATTTTAAGATGATAAATAACAGATATACAGGAGTCTATAAATATGAATTTATGAATTCACTTTTTGAATCGTTCATGTTTGAAGATCATGCTTGAATTCCGAAAATGCAAAAAATTGTAAATATGGAATTTGACGGGGTTAGTTATCAGGATAACAGCTGAATATGAATAGGCAATTTAACTATACTCGTGCGCTCAAGGCTGAGGCAATTGAAACTGCAAACGAGTTTAAAATTTTATGTGTCACCGGACCGCGTCAGTCTGGTAAAACTACTTTTTGCAAGAATTTATTTAAAAAAACAAAATATATCAATCTTGAAGATCCTGATATGGCTGGTTTTGCACGAGATCAACCTCGCAAATTTTTATCAGCGTGTAAAGGCAGAACTATTTTAGATGAAGTTCAGCGCGTACCTGAACTTTTTAATTACTTGCAGGGATGGGTGGATAAGCAGGGTCAGAATGGACAGTTTATATTAACGGGTAGTAGTAATTTTCTGCTGCAGGAAGGTATTTCTCAATCTCTCGCAGGTAGAGTAGGGTATATTGAATTATTGCCATTCAGTCAGTCTGAATTATCTATCAATGACGCCGCCGATGACGATGTTACTTCTGCTATTTTCAGAGGTGGATACCCTGTTGTTGTAACTGGTAAAACTAGCGCTGCTAGATGGAATGACAACTACATTAAGACCTATATTGAAAAAGATCTTAGGCTCCTTAGGAATATCGGAAGCTTGTCTACTTTTAACCGTTTTTTAAGAGTATGTGCAGGCAGAGCTTCTCAATTATTGAATCTGTCTTCTATTGCGAATGAAATTGGAGTGGATGTAAAAACAATTGATGCCTGGATTAGTGTATTAGAGATGAGTTATATCGTGTACCGACTCCCCCCATATCATGTCAATTTCAACAAGCGCGTTATTAAATCTCCTAAACTGTATTTTTATGATACCGGTGTGCTTTGTCATTTGCTTGGAATAAGATCTGCTTCTGCTTTGGCCTCGTCTCGGCATTATGGTGAAATATTTGAGAATTTTATTGTAACTGAAATTGTGAAAAACCGCAAGAACCATGAGCAATCAGGTGATGTTTTTTTCTTCAGAGACAGTGTTGGAAATGAAGTTGATGTTGTAATAGATAGAGGTGATTCACTCGTACCAATTGAAATAAAATCGGCTAGACGAATTAACAGCGGAGACTTGCGTGGAGTTCGTTGGTTTAACCGATTCTTAAGACAGTCTGGTGGTATGCTGCTTTACGGCGGCAAAGATGAAAAATCCTTTGATGATGATCTAGTTGCTTTGCCTTTTTATGAGGTCATGAATTTGTAATGAAGCAACACTATTAATTTTAGAAATAGTTCATGAATTGAATAATTGTAATCTCGGTTCCAAAAATTGCTTTATTTCTCAATTCCAAAATTGCAAAAAATTGTAAATATGGAATTTAATAATACTATATATCAGTAAATCAATGATATAAAAAATGTGATTTTGATGATTGGGTTTTGAAAAACTCATGCCTGATAAAATTCAAAAATCAATTTGAAAGTATTCATCTCTATTTTAACATCCACCAAAATAGTCCCAATTTAATTTTCTTATCTCTTTACCACTTTTATTAATTACTCTACATATACCTCGTTTAAATACTACCGCAGTATCGCCTCTGAATGCATCTGCATCTTCGTAAAACCCCGGAATTGAAATTTGCCCATTGATGTCAATATAATAATATTGATCGTTATTTTCAGATTGAGTGACGTGACAAAGTCCTTGAGAAAAAAATCCGGTAGCAGTATAAATGGCAGGAATCACAAGAACTCCTGATGTATCAATGAATCCAATTTTTCCGTCTACCGTAACAGATGCTCGGTTTTCACAAAACAATCTGCCTCTTTCATATTGCGCTTTTATAACCTCATCTCCTTGCTTATTAATATATCCATAAAGCTGAGATTTATTATCATAATAACTCGCCCTTCCGTCTGAAAATTCTCCTAATTCTGAATAATATTTTGAGTGACTAATTGGTGTTTTTGATTGATGTAACCAAATGAAGTATCATTGATTTGAATTTTATACATGCACTCTGAAACTCCAGAAAATTCATACACTCCCGCAAGTTCATCATACCACAATGCGTGTTTGTATTTTTGGAATATATAGATCAGTTCACCGGTTGTATCAATGATGCCATGAACATCACCTTGCACTACCGGGGCAAAACCGTTACAAAATGGTCCAGCCAAATCAAAAATTGGTTCAGTTATCAGCTTACCAAGGTGATTCTTATAGCCGTATTTAAAAGTTGAATTAATGGATGCACCATATGGGTAAATTGAATCTGTATAAGCCAATGTCTCTGTTTTTGCACTATTAGTTTGTATAGAATCTTGACCTGTACTATCAACTATAGTGACCTGATCCGTAATTGTAGCACGATGGTCTGAAGATTCAGTACAGCAAGGCAATACTGTTATTAACAGTGTAATTAGTATAAAGTGTGTCGCATACATACATAACAGTTTAATTACTCATTACATCAGGTTCAATTTAAAGCAAACATGGTGTGAACTTACAAATAAAATCATCTATCATCTGGTGGATGTCATAAATTCGATATTTGCTTTATCAATTGATACCTACCGAATATTATTTGATTTTCACATGAAATAATCATTTCTGCACGCTAACTTTGCAAGGCATGCAATTTTTGAAGTTATTACTTTTTCCATTTGCTTTTTTGTATTGGGCAATTACAGGATTGAGAAACCTGTTTTATAAATACGGCATTTTTAAATCATCTAAATTCAATTTGCCAATTATTTCGGTTGGAAATTTAAGTTTAGGCGGCACCGGTAAAACACCGCATACAGAATATCTTATTCGTTTATTAAAAGACAAATATCAACTTGCAACCCTTAGTCGTGGTTTTGGCAGAAAAGAATATCAATTCAGAATTGCAGATGACAAAGCAACGGTAAACAACTTGGGTGATGAGCCTTTGCAATATCACATGAAATTCGGATCATCTATTACTGTCGCTGTTGAAGCCAATCGTGTACATGGAGTAATGGACATTTGTCGTGAAAAACCAAGCACAAATCTGATTCTATTGGATGATGCCTTTCAACATCGTGCAATTCAGCCCGGATTATCGATTCTATTGACAACTCTTGAGAAACCATTTTATCAAGACTGGATTGTGCCGGTTGGTAATTTGAGAGAAAGTCGTTCAGGCTTTAAAAGGGCAGATATCATTGTATTTACAAAATGTAAATCGCTTGATCTGTCCAATAAAGAGAACATCATTTCAAAATTGAAACCCTGTTCACACCAACATGTTTTTTTCTCAACGGTTACATATGGTTCCATGAGTTCTCTGACAGACGATTCAATGTTGTTTGGATTATCAGGATATCAATTGATCGTAGTTACCGGAATTGCGGATGGTGCGCCTTTGGTTGAACATCTGCGCGAAAACAATGAAATTCTGTATCATTGCAGATATCGTGATCATCATTCGTTTAACACACGTGACATCAACGAAATTCACGATTTATTTGATAAATTTGCCGGGCCACAAACTTTGATTGTGACCACTGAAAAGGATGCAATGAGGCTGAAAACACCAATACTTACAGAAACGCTGAGTGATTACCCATGGTATTACCAGAATATTGAAGTTGAGTTGGACAAACCTGAAGAATTTAAAAAGTTAATACTTGATTATGCTGAAAAAAATAGTTGAAACAGTTGAATATATTCATGAAATGGCGCCTTTTGCGCCAGAAGTAGGTATTGTTTTGGGAACAGGATTAGGTGGTCTTGTCAAAGAAATTGATGTGAAATATTCTATTGACTACAAAAATATTCCAAACTTTCCGGTTTCTACAGTTGAAAGTCATTCAGGTAAATTAATTTTTGGTTTGCTGGGCAACAAAAAAGTGATTGCCATGCAAGGTCGTTTTCATTATTACGAAGGTTACTCACTTCAGGATGTGACTTTTCCAATCAGAGTTATGAAAATGCTGGGAATAAAACGCCTCTTCTTGAGTAATGCATCAGGTGGGGTGAATCCTGATTATAAAATTGGTGAAATCATGATTCTAAATGATCACATCAATTTATTCCCCGGAAACCCGTTAATTGGAAAAAATCTTGATGAACTTGGTCCGCGTTTCCCAGATATGAGTGATGCCTATGATCGTGAAATGATTGATATGGCAAAGAAAATTGCGTATGAAAACAAAATTGAAGTTTCTGAAGGTGTGTACCTTGGTTTGACAGGGCCAACGCTTGAAACACCGGCTGAATACAACTACGTGCGAGTGCTTGGGGCAGATGCAGTAGGCATGTCAACTGTTCCTGAAGTCATTGTTGCAAGACACATGGATATTCCGGTTTTTGCAGTCTCTATTGTTACTGATTTAGGGGTTAAAGGAAAAATTAAAAAAGTAAGCGTACAAGATGTAATTGAAGTTGCAAGCACCCAAGAGCCCAAAATGACCTTGATTATGAAAGAATTAATTTCAAGAATCTAATGGCACTATCTGAAGAAATAAAAAATAAATACCGACCAGTAATTGGTCTTGAAATTCACGCGCAGCTGCTCACCAAATCAAAAGCGTATTCCAATGATAGAAATGAATACGGTGCGCAACCCAATACCAATGTAAGTGCAATCACGCTTGGGCATCCGGGCACCTTGCCACGCATGAATAAAAAAACAATTGATTTTGCCATCAGAATGGGAATTGCATGTGAATGTTCAATTACCGAATGGCAACATTTTGCACGTAAAAATTATTTTTATCCTGATCTTCCTAAAGGATACCAAATCACCCAAGATACTACCCCAATTTGCACCGGCGGTTATGTATTAATAAAAGATGAATCAGGTAACGAAAAAAAAATTGGTCTTACCCGCATACATATGGAAGAAGATGCAGGCAAAAGTTTGCATGACATAGATCCATTCAATACCCTGATAGATTTGAACCGTGCGGGTACACCACTAATTGAGATAGTTTCTGATCCGGATATTACATCATCTGCTGAAGCCTATAATTATGTCACTGAAGTAAGAAAACTGGTTAGATACCTGGATATTTGTGATGGAAATATGGAAGAAGGAAGTTTGCGGTGCGATGCCAATATTTCTGTGATGTTGAAAGATGCAACTTCATATGGCGTAAAGGTTGAGGTTAAAAATATGAACTCTATTAGAAATGTTCAGCGCGCAATTGATTACGAAATTGAAAGACAAATTACCGCTATAGAAAATGGTGAAATAATTGTTCAGGAAACGAGAAATTTTAATGCAGCAACAGGCACTACAGCATCTATGCGTGCTAAAGAAGCTGCAAATGACTACCGGTATTTTCCTGAACCTGATTTACAACCTGTGAGGGTCACTAAAGACCATATTCAACGCATTCATTCTGAAATGCCGGCTTTGCCAAATGAACTTTATAAAAAATATACAACTGAATTTGGTCTCTCAGATTATGATGCCAGAGTACTAACTGATCAAAAAGAAATTGCACTGTTTTTTGAAGAAATTATTCGACATACATCCAACTATAAAATGGCAGCCAATTGGGTAATGGGTGAGGTTAAATCATACTTAAATGCCAATGCACTTCACATTAGCGAAATTAAAATACTACCCTCGCACATTGCTGAATTAATTTCATTGATTGAATCAGGTAAACTGTCTCATACTCTTGCTTCGCAGAAAG